>NZ_JBEBMR010000002.1:558870-1113799 GCF_043196685.1 Halobacteriovorax sp. RZ-2 | reverse complement strand
AATATATTATTTCATTTCATTTCAAAGTGGCCTAGCACCGCGAACCATAGTTTGCCTTTGGGCAAACAATTTCGCGGATAGCCTTGAGACAACAAAGCCGGGCTTGAACCCGGCTTGTTGAATATATTATTTCATTTCATTTCAAAGTGGCCTAGCACCGCGAACCATAGTTTGCCTTTGGGCAAACAATTTCGCGGATGCTTAGTAATTAAGAACTTTAAGAGCAGCTTCTACAACACGGTCAGTGTTAGGAAGAACAGCTTTTTCAAGGATTCTGTTGAAACCAACAGGTGTGAAAGTCGAACCAACACGTTGAACTGGAGCATCAAGAAGCTCAAATCCTTTATCATTGATCATGGCAGCTACTTCACCACCGAATCCACCAAATACCTTATCTTCGTGAACAACTAGTGCTCTATTTGTCTTCTTGATTGAAGCAAGAACACCTTCTTCATCTAGAGGAGCAATTGATCTAAGGTCAACAACTTCAACACTGTAACCTTGAGCAGAAAGCTTTTCTGCTGCTTCAAGTGAGTGGTGAACTGTGTTTCCGTAAGTAATAATTGAAAGATCAGTCCCTTCACGTCTTACACGACATTTACCGAAAGGAACTTCAAAGTCCTCTGGTACAACAGTCATTGCTTGTTTAGCGTTGTATAGAGATTTTGGCTCTAAGTATAGAGTTGGCCCTTCACTTCTCATTGCAGTTCTTAGAAGACCAGCAGCATCGTCAGCGAAAGCTGGGCATACAATACGTACACCAGGGATACCTGCTAGGTTACCTTCAAGGTTTTGAGAGTGGTAAAGTCCCCCACCAATATATCCACCAGAAGCAAGTCTGATTAGAATATTTGGAGCGAATGCACCATTTGATCTCCAGTAGTCATGTGAACACTCTACGTATTGTTCCATTGCTGGCCAGAAGTAATCAGCGAATTCTGCACCTTCAACAACAACTCTAATGTCTTTGTTGAAACGTGAGAAACCATTTGCTGTACCAAGGATATAGTCTTCAGCGATTGGACCGTTAAATACACGCTCCTTACCGAACTCTTGTTGCATCCCTTTAGATACGTTGAAGATACCACCCTTATCTTTGTTGGCCATATCTTGTCCCCAAATGAAAGTATTTGGGTTATGTCTGAATTCTTTCTTTAGTTGTCCGTTGATTGCATCAATGAACTTCGTCTCTTCACCAGACTCGTTATGAGTACCATCAACATATTTTTCTGGCTTATGTGGCTCAGGAAGTACAAAGTCAAAGATAGACTCTGGAGTTGGGTTTGGTGCTTTCATTGCTTTCTTATGAGCTTCAAGTAGCTCAGCTTTTGCAATTGCATCCATCTCATCAAGCTCAGCTTCAGTAAAGATTTTATTAGTTACTAGCTCTTTTCTAAACGCTACTAATGGATCTTGTGCTGCCGCTTCTGCTCTTTCTTCTTCTGAACGGTAAAGCTCGTGCTTATCAGAGTTAGAGTGAGAGTGAATACGTACACAACGAGCGTGAACGATTACTGGCTCTTGTTGAGTTGCCGCAATCTCTCTAGCTGTCGCCATAGCGTTCATTGAATCAAAGATATCTTTTCCATCACAGTGAATAATGTGAAGGTTTAGGAAACCTGTGAAGTTATCAGCAACGTACTCGTTAGCTGTTTGATCACATTTAGGAACAGAAATACCGTAACCATTATCTTGGAATACGAAGACAACTGGAAGTTTCTCACGAGAAGCACCGTTGATCGCTTCATAACAGTAACCTTCAGAAACAGAAGACTCACCTTGTGAAGAATAAACAACACCATCGTGCTTATAACGATTAAATGCTCTTGCAGTCCCTACAGCGTGTAGCGTGTGGTTACCTGTACAAGAAGATACGTTATGAATATTCCACTCTGGCTTTGCAAAGTGGTTAGACATGTGACGTCCACCTGAAGCAAGGTCAGTTGCTTTAGAAATACCATTTAGAAGGATCTCTTCTGCAGAAAGTCCCGCTGAGAATGCCGTTAACATATCACGGTAGTATGGGAATAAGTGGTCTTTTCCAAGTTCGAAAGTTTGACCAATTGCTAGTTGGATACCATCGTGTCCAGCATATGGAGCGTGGTAAGACCAACCGATAGCTTGTTTAAGATAGTTTGGCGCACGATCATCTAACATACGTCCAAGTGTCAGTAGTTCATACCACTGCTTAAGTGTTGCTTTATCTGTGTTTTTCCAAGTGTACTTTTTCTTAGGCTTAAGAACAGTTGCCATTATCAACCTCGTATTTTCATCTAGTTATAAATCTTAAGTGAAACGGAATTTAACCATAATTTAACGGAATTGGAAAGAAATAGTGGCGCTGTCGTAACTAAAGACAATACTTTTTATGACCACTCGCGCAAGCGTATTCTTGGTATTTTATTGAAAGTGCAGGAGAATCAGATTTAATCAATTCTCCAAGCTTTCCACAGGCCAGCATATTACCACCGCGACCTTGCCTGCAGGCCTTATTTAAAAGGCTTTTATACTCGTAAGGTGACAAGAGTTGTGCATTGACTTGACTTAACTCATAGCAAGATGAGGCGTCTTCAATGGCACAAAGCCTCTCTAAATATTTTAATTCTAGCTGTTTTTTATTGTCTGTCTTCGCCAGTTTTCTACCATCGAGACAGGCCTGAAGTTGACGCCCACGTGAAAAATCGTCACGAAAACATAGAGTATGGGCCTCACCTCTTATCTTATCCCGTTCAACTTGAGCGACTCTTTTTTGTAAAAGCACCATAATTGGATCAAGAAAGGCGGCCACAACTCCAACGAAAATTGTGAGAAATAGCCACCCAGGTATAGCTTCAATAATTTGACTAAGCTTCTTCACATTTTAGATCGATAAATTCAAATTTTGTAACATCCACAAGTCCCATATCCGTAATCTTAAGAGTAGGAATTACAGGAAGAGCTAAGAATGCCATTTGAATGAAAGGTTCACTTACGGCCACTTCAATTTCTTTACAAGCAGCTTTTAACTGAATGATTCCCTCATTAATTGTTTCAGCAGACTCTAAGCTTAGAAGCCCTGCAATTGGCAGAGATAAAGACGCAGTTACTCTCCCTCTATCCACAACACAGAAACCACCAGCATTCTCAATGATTTCATTTGCAGCTGTAGCGATGTCCTGCGGAGCTTTACCGATGACAACAATATTGTGAGAATCGTGAGCAACACTCGAAGCAATCGCTCCACGAGTAAGGCCCATCCCTTTAACAAGTCCAAGGCTTGGTTTGCGATTTTGTCCGTATCTTTCAATAACAGTGATATATGAAATATCGTCCTGTTCAAAATCTTCACCATCAAATTTTACTTTAAGGTGATTTGTGATGATTTCATCTTTTACAATTTCCATCACATTATACGTCCCAGCAGTCAGATCATAATTAAAATCAGTTGGTGCTAAGAAGTTTCTTTTAATTGTATTTTCTTTTGGAGGCTGAGACTCATCTAGTTTTGCCTCCACTTTAGAAGGAAGGTCTAATTCACTTACAAGTCTTCCTTTCTTGAAAACTTCTTTCACATCAACATCTTCAAGCTTCCCAACAAGCACGATATCAGCTTGTTTACCTGGAGCGATTAATCCCAACTTCTTTAGGCCAAAGTGTTTCGCTGCAGAAAAGCTAGAAAGTCTATAAGCAATGTGAGCTGGAGTCCCTAGTTCATTGATCATTTTTCTTATCATATAATTAATATGACCTTCGTTGAAAATTTCATATGGATTTCTATCGTCTGTACATAAGAGGCACTGACAAGAGTTAAATTCATTAACAACAGGAGCAAGGGTCTTTAAGTTCTTAGCAACTGAACCTTCACGAATGATTAGCCCCATTCCCTTCTGGAGCTTTTCTTTTGCTTCATCTGCAAAGATTGTCTCGTGACAATTTTGAATTCCTGCTGCGATATAGGCATTCAGTTGTTTTCCACGAAGCATTGGTGAGTGGCCATCAAGGTTTAACTCCGCAAACTCTTCGACCTTTTCAAGAACACCTTCGACACCATTAATGACACCTGGGAAATTCATCATTTCAGCAAGGCCAAGAACACGTGGATGCTCTTTGTATTTTTTCATATCGATAATATCAAATTGCCCACCATTTGTTTCAAAACCAGGTAGCGCAGGAATACAAGAGCTCACCTGAACAAAGAGGTTCTGATCCATAAGCTCACTACATCTTAGAAACCAAGAAAAACCACGGTCTCCCATAACATTTGTAATTTCATGCGGGTCACAAATGGCCGTCGTTGTTCCAAGAGGTAGAGTTAGTCTTTCAAATTCAAATGGATGCATCATTGAAGATTCAACATGTAAGTGGCCGTCGATGAAGCCCGGTACAGCAGTTGCGCCCTGTGCATCGTAAATACGTTTAGCAGGTTGGTCATCGTATTCTTTTCCAATTCCCGCAATTGTTTTACCAGAAATAGCAATTGAGCTCTCAACAACTTCCCCATTAACAAGGTCGAGAATCTTTACATTCTTAATAAGTAAATCAATCTCACCATCACCGCGAGCCGTTTTTAAAACTTCCCTAAGTTCTTTTGGTGATAATTTTTGTGTTTCCTTATTTGCAAGTGACATCTTTGACCTCTATAATGTTAAGGGTTCCAGCAGACTTTTACGTAAGCAGTGCAGTATCTAAGAATGATGCTTTGCTTACGTAAAAGTCTGCTGGAACCTAATAATCCTACTATAACTAAAAGGAGCACTGGATGCCAATAGCTACTTATGAACAATACTGCGATATGTTAGATAGCGCGAAAAAAGGCGGATACGCTTATCCGGCCATTAACGTAACTTCTACTTCTACAGCAAATGCTGCCATTAAGGCCTTCGCTGATATGAAGTCTGATGGAATTATCCAGGTTTCAACTGGTGGTGGTTCATTTGCTTCAGGTCAGGCCCTAAAAGATGAAGTCTTAGGTGCAATCTCTCTAGCTCAACACGTTCACCTCGTTGCGGCCAAGTACGATGTCCTTATTGCTCTACACACTGACCACTGTCATCCTGAAAAAGTTGATAGCTTTTTAATTCCACTCATTGAAGAAACGGAAAAAAGAAGAGCCGCTGGTCAGCCGAACCTATTCCATTCTCACATGTTTGATGGTTCAGTTTTACCTACGAAAGAAAATATTGAAATGAGTAAGAAGCTTTTAGAGAGATGTGCTAAGAGTGAAATCATTCTTGAAATTGAAACAGGTGTTGTTGGTGGTGAAGAAGATGGTGTTAATAACGAAGATACACCAGCTGACAAACTTTATACAACTCCAGAAGAAATGGTTGAAGTAACAAAGGCACTTCGTCCACTTGGAAAGTTCATGTATGCTGCAACTTTTGGAAATGTTCACGGTGTCTATAAGCCAGGTAATGTAAAGCTACGTCCACAAGTACTTAAGGACGGACAGGCCGCAGTTACTGCTGAGCTTGGAGCAGATGCTGAAAACTGGCTAGTATTCCACGGTGGATCAGGAAGTGAGCTTTCAGAAATTCATGAAACACTTAACTACGGTGTTATCAAAATGAATATCGATACTGATACTCAGTATGCTTACTCTCGCCCAGTTGTTGATCACATGTTCAAGCACTATGATGAAATGCTTAAGATCGAGGGAGAAGTTGGGAATAAGAAACAATACGATCCAAGAGCGTGGATGAAGAAAGCTGAGAACGCAATGACTGAACGTATTGCACAAGCTTGTCGCGATCTAAAGTCAGACGGAAAGTCGATCAATCTTTAATTAAAATATTCTAAAGAGTGGGTATCACGAAACTCGTGGTACCTACTCATACTTCATTAATAAATTCTTCACAATTCATCCATATACTAAAACCATGAAAGTATTAATTAGTGGTGGTTCAGGCTTTATTGGCACAAATTTAACACAATCTTTGCTTGAACACGGCCACGAGGAAGTGCGCATTCTCACTCGCGATACTTCTAACAAGCAAGGCAATGAGCAAGTTAAGTACTTCAGGTGGGATGTGGAAAATGGCGAAATGGATATGGCCGCCCTGATGGGCGTGGATGCTATTATTAACCTCGCGGGAGAAAATATCGCAGACTCTCGCTGGAGTGAAGAGAAAAAAGATAAAATCTATAACTCACGTATCAATGCAACAAACTTACTCCACGATAAATTGAAAGAGCTTGGAACAAGAGGTCTTCCTCTTCCGAAAAAATTTGTCAGCACTTCGGCCATTGGAATTTACGGTGATCGCTCCGATGAAGAGCTTACAAGTGACAGTAGTATTAGTGGAGACTTCTTGGCAGAAGTGTGTGAACACTGGGAGTCAAGTGCCCTTAGAATTCAAAACTTAGATATTGATGTGAAGATTCTTCGTGTCGGAATTGTTCTCTCAAGTGATGGTGGTGCTCTCGCAAAAATGTTACCGGCCTTTAACCTTGGGCTTGCTGGACGAATTGGAACAGGACATCAGTATATGAGTTGGATTCACATAAGAGACCTTTGTGATCTCTACCGCTTTCTCATTGAACACGATACTGAAAAGCAAGTCATCAATGGTGTAGCACCTAACCCAATTGAAAATATTGATTTCACGCAAACCCTGGGAAGAGTCCTTCATCGCCCTACTTTCATCCCACTACCTGAGTTTGCAGCAAAAACAATTTTTGGTGAGATGTCTCAAATCATGCTGGCAAGTCAGAAAGTATCTTGTGAAGAGACTAAGGCCTGTGGCTTTGAGTACTCATTTAATTTTCTTGAGGCAGCTCTTAGAGACACCTTAAAAAACCATAGCGAATAAATTTCATCCTCCACTATCTTTCTATTTCAAAAAGAGTGATAATCTCTTCATGGAAGATTTCACATTAGTTCAAGCTGTCACTATTTTTACTCTCATAACATTTGCAGGTTTTATTGACTCCATGGCCGGAGGTGGTGGACTCATCACGATCCCGACATATATTGCAACGGGAGTTCCAGCTCACCTACTTCTTGGAACAAATAAATGCGTTTCTTGCATTTCTAAGTCACTTTCGATCTTTCGCTATGTAAAGCGAGGTAAGATCGATTTTAAATTTATCCTGCCACCAACGATCGCAACATTTAGTGCATCATTAATTGGCGCTCAGCTTAGTACTATTCTTGAATCAAAGCATATGGTCTATATTCTTATTCTCATCATTCCAATCATCTTCTTTATGAATCACCTAAAGAAGAAAAGAGAGTTAATGGATCACTCGCCTCTTGAAAAGATGCAAGTCCTCTTTCGCTCCGTTCTTATTGGACTTATTATTGGTGGATACGATGGCTTCTTTGGGCCAGGAACGGGAACATTTCTTATTATCTCAATGATGTTCTTTCTTCATTTTGATATTCTTGAGGCCTCACCTCATGCGGCCTTTATGAATTACGTTAGCAATATTGCCGCCTTTATAACTTTCCTAATAAAGGGTGCCATCATGTGGAAGGTTGTTGCTATTGCACTACCTGCGGGACTTCTAGGAAATTATCTTGGATCAAGTCAGGTTATCAATGGAAATAAGGCCACAGTCACAACAGCATTTAATGTTGTTCTTGTAGGCCTTTTATTTAAGTCTATTTACGATATTAGTACGATGTAGGACAAGAAACTTTCTTAAGCTTGAAAGTAAAAGAGCGATTGATACGTCGAGCATAAGATTTAAGCTCAACACTTCCCTCAAAGTATACTCCAACTTTTTCAATTGAAAGTTTTAGACGATGATCAACTTTCTCATACATCTCTTTTTGAGAGCGGTACATATAAATATCTTCATCGATTTCATAGCTTAAAGAATTATCGTCCCACTTATATTCACCTAGGTCTTGAAAAAGAATAATTGGAGAATATGAGTAGTAAACATCATCTCTCACACCAGTAAAGAAGTTGAAAACATTTATTGGCTCTACGCGATTTGTCTCAACATTCTTATAAGTTCGAGAGAAGCTATAATCTTCATAAGTTGAAAGATTTCTCTCGTAATCTGGGCCATGAGGAACCGACTGCTGATTATGTTCAATTGTTTCAAAACACCCGTAAAGATCCTGTGGCGTGATGGCAAATAAGTTTGCAGCAACGAGTAAGCTTAGTAAGTACTTCATTTGAAAATCCTTTTCGTAATTGATTCTAAGTAACTATTTTAAGTGACAATCAAATTATGAGCAAATGATGAAAACTTACATTAGCAAATTAATTTAAGAATTAATTATAAACAATACAAGGTTCATCCGACTAAAATACAACTATGCTTAAGTTGACTATTCTTTCACTATTCGTGCTTGTCTTCTCCTCTTGTCATCAGAAGACCCTCGCCCCTGAGTTCCTTACGGTACAGTCGACAAACACGCCACCTAATGGAGTGCCTTCAAATCCTCCAGAGATCATTTTGACATCTTCAATCGACTACAACACAAATACTATTACTGAAGATTCCTATCTCGTGGATGAACAGGCCACCTATACCATTCCGGCAATGATTACGGCAGCGGTTGGAAATGCTGGCCAAGGCTGGCTACAACTTGAAATCGATAATATACGCTTTTGCTATATGGGTGACTCTAAAAATATAAATCAAGTATCACTAATCTATAACTTAATTCATTCAACAACAGATATCATTAATTCTTGTAGCTCAAGTCTTGATACCAATCTAGCGCCAAATTTATCCGTCGAATTATTTAATGGAGATACTCTTATTTTCAAACTTGAGAATGGCATTTGTGGCAATAAATGTCTCGATACGGAGGTAACCTTAAATTTGATCCCAATTTTATAGGAATAAATAACAAAAAGTTTACAAGGCCCTGACCTCGTTCAAATTCGCTCTAGATAGAATGAATACATACAAAGGATGTGTATATGAAACATTTTTCAATTCTAACCATTGCTCTAACTTTATCTATGATCAATGTCGGTAATGAAACACATAGGCAAAAAGAAAATCAAATCAAGCACAATCAAGAGCAAACGGATTCAATCTCGCGTATTCGACTTCATACAAGAAGAAGCTTGTACTACTTTCCGTTTATTCCACGCTACATGGTTGCTTAGTGAATTTAGTGCTTAATAATAAAGTCTTCTTTTGGAAAACGAAATTGCGGGCCATACACACCCTTAGCTGATCTCTTCCCAACTCCAAGAATCATTGTAACGTGATCCTTACATCCAAGTCCTAAGAGCTTTTTAACTCTCTTAGCATCAAAGCCTTCCATTGGAAGAGTGTCATAACCTTGAGCGCGAATAGAGAGCATTATATTTTCACAAGCAAGGGCCGTTGTCTTATGGGCCCAAGTCTTAAGCTGAGATGGAAACATTGGTTCACGAAAGATCACTTGAAATAGGCCAATAGTATTATAGAAGGCCCACTTAAGAGGAGAAAGAATTCCAAATGGTCCCATATAACCATAGGCCATCGGAGCGATTTTTCCGTAATATGCCTTTACGGCCTTAGGCACTTCAATACCATCTTTCTTTGAAGCGGCCTCAAGTGAAGCAAGCATGCGCTCACAACTCTTCTTCCAAGTTCCAGTCTTTGCGACACAAACGATTAAGTGCTTTGCTGTCTTTGCACCATTTTGGCCAAAGCACATTTTGGCGAGAGCACTTCTTTTGTCTTCAGACTTTACCCAATGAAATTCCCAGGGCTGAAGGTTTGAAGAATTAGGTGCAAGAAGACCATGTTCTATTGCCTTTTGGACAACTTCATCTGGTACTTCTTCATCACCGAAGACACGAACAGAACGGCGTGAAGTAACAACCTTTTCAAATTCCTTAAAATCAATTTCCGGAGCAACCTCTGTATAATTTAATTCAAGTTCTTCTGTAAAAATATTGTCACTCACGCCAGTCTCCGTATTTTATGAATTTAATGTTTTAGAAAGTTTTTCAAAAACGTTCTTAGAAGTCTTCTCGTCATTAACGATTGCTTCTAGTTCAACACGAGCAATTTCTTTTAAGTCAGCTGGCATCTTACGGTAGTCATTAAATGCACCAGCAAGCCTTGATCCTGACTGAGGATTAATTGCATCAACCTTTCTAATCATTTCTGCGATGAACTTAAGCCCACGTCCACTCTCGTGATTGAACTGAACTTTATTGCGTGCAAAGGTTCCAATTAGTGAAGACACAAGATTAGGAACATTCATATCAAAGACTTCATCTTTCATAAGCTCCCCAACACGATCAAAAGTTGTATCATCACATGAGCTTGCTTGAACACTTAGCCACTTTTGCATAACAAGAGTTTGATCCTTAAAGCGTGCGTAGAATTCTTTTAGAGACTCATCTGCACCAGGAAGCATTTCATGAACCATAACTGATAGAGAGTTCATCATATCTGTCATATTTGTCGCAGCTTCAAAACACTTGCGAGCAAGTTCTTGATGCCCATCAATTTTTGCCAGACAACCAAGAGTAAATCCTCTTAGTCTTCTCTCACCCATTGCCTTTGCATCAACCTTGAAATCTCTTTCAGTGCTTAGATCATTATAAATTGCAACAAGCTCTTGTTCAAAAGTACTTGCTAGAAGTTTATATAGCTTCTCTTTTACTTCATCAATTGCACGGTAATTTGGAATATCGATAGTTGAAGCGACATCTGTCATCGATGGAAGCCCAAGACATACGGCCTTAAATTCTTCATCAATATTTTGATCTTTAAGGATCGCTCCCCAAGCTTGAATAAATTTCTCATCAACTTGGAAATTCTCATCTTTAAGAAGAGCGTGGATATTTTTAAGAGCTAGAGCTTGTCCAGCTTCGTAGCGATTAAAATCATCATTATCATTTGCCATTAAGAAAATGAAATCATTGTCAGTTAGATCTGAACGTAGAACAACTGGAGCACTAAAGTTTCTATTTAGTGAAGCAACAGGTCTCTCAGAAACACCTTCAAAAACAAAAACTTCTGTATCAGCTTTGATATGTAAAAGTCCTCTATTAAGATCAGCTTGATCGTCTCTATTCTTAAGAGCAAGCTTCATATCAGCACCTTTGCTATCAAGTAGTCCAATAACAAATGGCATATGGAATGGCTCTTTTGTTGGCTGTCCAGGAGTTGCAGGTGTTGATTGATTTACCGTTAGAGTAAACTCTTTTGCCTCTTCATCGTAATTAGTTGTTACATCAAGAACTGGAGTTCCTGCTTGGTCATACCATCTTCTAAATTGTGAGAAGTCGTAGTTATCGTTTGCAACACTCATTGCATTTGTGAAGTCTGCTGTTGTTACGGCCTGACCATCATAAAGCTCAAAGTACTTATCCATACCACGTTGGAAACCTTCTTCACCAAGTAGTGTGTGATACATACGAATAACTTCAGAACCTTTTTCATAAATTGTCATTGTATAGAAGTTATTCATTTCAATATATGACTTTGGCTGAATTGGGTGTGATTGAGGCCCTGCATCTTCTGGAAACTGAGCTGCTCTAAGATTAATAACGTCATTAATACGACATACTGATCTCGAATTTAAGTCCGCAGAGAATTCTTGATCTCTAAATACTGTAAGACCTTCTTTAAGAGTAAGTTGGAACCAGTCACGACAAGTAACACGGTTTCCTGTCCAGTTGTGGAAGTACTCGTGTCCTACAACTGATTCAATACCAAAGAAGTTATGATCTTCTGCTGTCTCTTTAGAAGCAAGAACGTAAGCAGAGTTAAAGATATTTAAACCTTTGTTTTCCATTGCCCCCATATTGAATGAGTCAACTGCTACGATCATGTAGATATCAAGATCGTACTCAAGTCTAAATCTGTCTTCGTCCCACTTCATTGATTTCTTAAGAGATTCCATTGCGTGGTGAGACTTATCTTCATTCCCTTTATCAACAAATACCTGAAGCTTAACATCGCGACCTGATTTTGTTTTGAATGTATCTTCGATTAGTGCAAGATCCCCTGCCACTAGTGCATAGAGGTATGCAGGTTTTGCAAATGGATCATTCCAAATCGCAAAATGCTTTCCACCATCAAGATCACCTTTTTCAATTAAGTTCCCGTTAGAAAGAAGGAATGGATAGTCTTTCTTATCTGCTACGATCTTCGTTGTAAAAATACTTAGGTTATCTGGACGATCGATAAAGTAAGTAATTCTTCTAAAACCTTCTGGCTCGTTTTGCGTACAAAACATTCCACCTGATTTATATAAACCATCAAGTGCAGTGTTGGCCTTTGGATTAATTTCATTGTGAATTTCTAAAGTAAACTTTTCTGTTGGAAGAGCTGAAAGAGTTAGAATCTCTTTTTCTTCGTTGAAGTTTTTAAATTCTTCACCGTTAACTTTAACTGACTTCAGAATTAATTCTTCACCATTAAGTTCAAGAGTTTGACCATTTACTGGCACAACTTCCATCTTTGAATATACTTGAGTTTTTGTATCGTCTAAGTGAAATTCTAGTTCCACAGTTTCGATTTTGTGAGTTGGCGCTTTATAGTCCGCCAAATACTTGACCACAGGAGTTTCGCTTTTCATATATACCTCGTTATTTCCTATAATTTTGAGTATTTATTTGTAGAATTTGCCACAATTTGAACTGAATGAAAACTTTGATTAGAATATATTTAATATTAAACACTTAAATTAATTTAGATATTATTAAAGTGAGAACTTGATGGATGCGAATAAGAAATTTTATTTCTCAGAAATTCCCTTTGAAGAGAAGATAAGTTTTCTAAAAAGGGCCCTAAGCGATGGATTAATCATTGAAATCTGGCGCAAAGGACAAGAAAAAGACAAAGTAGAAAGCTTCAAAATCAAATCTTTTGATGAAAGTGAACTCGAATTCACTCTCGACTTTGACGCAAGTCTCATTGCCAAGCTGGCCGGTTCAAAGAACAAGGATAGCGAGGTTCTTCTAAAAATTAAGTTTAAGTCAGTTATTTTATTTTCAAGTTCATTCTTAAGCTTTCTTCCAGCAGAAGAAGTCTATAAGCTCAAAGTTGACCGTCCAGTTTATAAGAGTCAGCAAAGATCTAACTATCGTTTGCATGCGAATGCTTACATCCCTATTCAGATTAAAATCGAAGAAGATGTCTTTGATTGCAACGATATCTCTGCCGGTGGAATTAGCTTTAATTGTCCAAAAGATTTCGCTGATAAATTCAAGAAAGAATTAATCTTTGACAATGCAACCGTAAGACTTGCTTCAAAGAGATTTGAAATTCCACAAGTTAAAATTGCAGCAACATGGCCTATTGAAAATAATGAAGAGACGCCAATGGGTATTGGAATCGCCTTTATGAATATGGATAAGGAAGTTGAAGAAGATCTCGTTCTTTCAATTAATTCAGAGGCACGTGGCGAAGAGCTTAGGAAGCAGGCGGCAATGAAGAAAGGCACTTAGAGCCTTCATTCTCTTTAAGCTTTAAATCCTTAAAATAGGTATTAAGCTCGTCTTGCTTAAGAATATCTTTTAATACCCTCTCATTGTCCTTCGAGAAGTGATCCTTAAAAGCTAAAATTGTCTCAAGTTTTGGACAACCAATCGGCATGCTAAGAATAAATGCATTGATATCTTCTACCTTCACATCTTTCACTAGAAATCTTTTGTAATTGCGATCATGCCAACCCTCTAGGTAGCGTGCAAGATAAACTGCGACTCCTGACTTATGTGAATCAATTTTAAAGAAGTTTTTTGCCACAAAGTCCTTTAAGTCCTCATGGTTAGGAATTGCGCTAATTAAGGCCCCAAGGTCTTTATAGGCAATGCTCTTTTCATTCTTTTCAAGTAAATGAATATACATTCTTAAGTCGCCAGATTTTTCAAACCATGGCCTAGGAAGCTTAATGGCCATTAAATAGAAAGACTTCTTGGCCTTATCAGACTGGGAGGCATTGGCCAATTTAAGAAAGTCGGCCCTTAGGTTTTGAAAGTAATCATAGCACTTATAGTGATGACAATTGGCCATTGCACTTAGGTAGAGCTCAATTTGAGTCGAATTCATATCCTCTTCTTTTAGTGAAAGATACGAACAGCCGCCTACCGAAATTAACTTGCCACAAATGTAGAAGATATCATCTGCGTAGTGTGCCTGGTATTTTTGAAACTCGTCTTTTGAACGATTTAGAATACTTACAAGTGATTGACGATACTCTATTGGCCCATTTAAAGAACTTAAAATTTCTTTTCGGCCACATAGAGAGTTCAAATCACACGGAGGTTTCCAGTCGGAAACTTCAACTTGTGTTCCTTCATTCTGATCAACCTCGCTCTGACACGAGACATTAATTGTTAACAGAATGAACATGATGCATGTTTTCAAAGTGAATAATTTAAGTACCATAGGTGCTGTCACTGTGCGCATAATTTGTTGACTTGTCAATCTATACTGGCTAAATTCAACCCTACCTCTATTATTAATACAATTCGAATGAGATGTGAAATATGGCACTTAAATTCTCTAGCGCAGCTGACCGTTTAATGGACAAAGCAGCGATGCTAAAATCAAAAGATCTTTACCCTTTCTTCCGCCAAATTGGTGACTCAGAAGGAACAGTAGTAAAGATTGATGGAAAAGATCAAATCATGATCGGCTCAAATAACTACCTAGGCCTTACACATCACCCACACGTAAAAGAAGCGGCCATCAAGGCCATCGAAAAATACGGAACAGGTTGTACAGGATCACGATTTCTAAATGGTAACCTAACGATACACGAAGAACTTGAAGAGAAGCTTGCACGCTATCTCGGACATGAGAAGGCCCTTATCTTCTCTACAGGTATGCAAACAAACCTTGGTGCTCTTTCAGCTGTATGCGGTCCAAGAGACTGTATGCTCTTTGATTCAGAAAATCATGCATCAATCATCGATGCCTCTCGCCTAGCGATGGGGACGACTTTCAAATATCGTCACAACGATATGGAGTCTTTAGAAGAACAGCTAGAAGCAAATATCGACCGCTTTCAAAAAGTTATTATCGTAGCTGACGGTGTCTTCTCGATGACTGGTGATATCGCAAATCTCCCAGAGATGGTTAGACTTGCTGAAAAATATGGTGCTTATATCTACGTCGACGATGCTCACGGTATCGGTGTTATGGGAGATAAAGGCGCGGGAACAATGAACCACTTTGGGGTAACTGATAAAGTACATTTAAATATGGGTACTTTCTCGAAGTCATTCGCATCTATTGGTGGAGTTCTTTCAGGTGATGCTGAAACAATTAACTATGTGAAGCACCTAGCAAGATCATTCATGTTCTCTGCTTCAATGGCACCTTCTGCAGTCGCAACTGTTTCTGCCTGTATTGATGTTATCAATTCTGATGACACAATCCATGAGCGTCTTTGGGATAACGTTAAATTTATGAGAAACGGTTTTCAAGAAATTGGTTTCTATACTTATAATTCACAAACTCCAATCATCCCGATCTTCATTGGTGATGATGTTAAATCAATGCTTGTGACAAAATTCCTAAGTGAAAATGGTGTCTTTGCAACTCCTGTTGTGCCACCTGCAGTTCCTAAGGGAGAAGCATTAATTAGAACAAGCTATATGGCCACTCATAACAAGAGTGAGTTAACAAAAGTTCTAGAAGTATTTGCAAGAGCAAAGAAAGAATTTGATATCCCTTCAACAATGGGACAATAGTTAAATTTTAAGGAGATAAGTCTATGGCCATTTATATCGAAAAAGTTGATATCTTAAACGATAAAAAGGCCCGTAAAAGATTTATTGATGTCCAATTTAATATCTACAAAGACGATAAGTATTGGGTTCCACAACTTCGTATGGAACTCAATAAGCTCTTTACTCATAAGCATCCATTCTACCAAACAGCACAATGTGCTTTCTATATTGCAATTAAGGATGGAAAAGATGTTGGCCGAATTATGGCCATCAATAACCACAATTATAATCAATTCCATAAGACGCTAGAAGGCCACTGGGGCTTTTTTGAGGCCATCGAGGATATCGAAGTCTTTAAGGCCCTCTTTAATTCAGCAATGGAGTGGACAAAGTCACTAGGTCTAGCAAAGTTTGTTGGGCCATTTAATCCATCGACAAATTATGAGTGTGGAACACTGATTAAAGGACATAATGAAATTCCAGTCCTTATGATGATGTACAATTATGAGTACTATCACCAATACTTAAATGAGCTTGGGTTCTCAAAAGCGAAAGATCTTTTGGCCTATCATATGAAGAGTGATTTTGAGATGCCTGAGGTAATCAAGAAAATCGCACTAAGAGCTGAAGAGAAGGCCAATATTACTTATCGAACAGTTTCAAAGAAGAATTGGACGAAAGAAATTGATCTTATGTACAGCATCTACAACGATGCGTGGGAACAGAATTGGGGATTTGTTCCAATGACCAAAGATGAGTTCTATGCCATGGCCGCAGACCTTAAAACTGTTGCTGATGAAAAACTCGTTCTCTTTGCTCTAGTTAACGGCGAAGTCGCCGGTTTTATCGTATGCCTCCCCGACTTCAACCAAGTCCTACACAAAATTCCAGATGGAAAGTTATTTCCAAAGGGAATCTTTCAAGTCCTACGCGCGCCAAAACTTATCGACGGTGTTCGTGTCATTACAATGGGTGTGAAAAAGAAATACCGTTTATACGGACTTGAATCAATTCTGTATTACAGATGCCATGAGAATATAAAGCAATATAAAAAATATAAGAATGTAGAGATGAGTTGGATTCTAGAAGATAATCTCAATATGAATAAACCACTCATTCGCATGAATGCGATTCCATATCGCACATATCGAATTTTTCAAAAAGAGTTATAATGAAAGTTTTAGTTACTGGTGCAACAGGTTTTGTCGGCTCACATCTATGTGATAAATTAACTCAACAAGGTCATGAGGTTTTTGCTCTTGTAAGAAGCCCTCAAAAGGCTGAGTCTTTAGAGCTCCCTGGTGAATATATCAAAGGCAATCTTGAAGAAGAATCAATTAAGTCTTGGGTAAGAAAACTTCCACAAGACATCGACTGTGTTATTCATACGGCCGGAGTTGTTTCTGCAAAACATTCCCTAACCTTTGCTAAAACAAATCATCTCGCAACTGAAATTTTAATTAAGGCCTTAAAAGATAAATATGAAAATCTTCACTTTATGCTTATCTCTTCTCAAGCGGCCGCTGGCCCTTCATCACAACTTGTTGATGAAAGTATTGAGTGCCTTCCTGTTTCAGCATATGGCCATTCAAAACTAGCAGCAGAATATGCAGTAAATGAGCTTGCACCAGAGAGTTGGAATACGACAATTATCCGCCCTCCAATGGTTATTGGCCCGCGTGACAGTGCAGTTCTTGATGTCTTTAAAATGGTTAAAGGTCGAATTGTCACTGGCCCTGGACTTAATTTTAAAAAGAAAAGATATAGCGTCGTTAATGTTTTTGATCTAGTGGATGCCATTATCCTTTGTGCTTCTCAAGAACAAGCAAAGAAGGAAACTTACTTTGTGACTTCAGTTGATGAAGTAACTTTTGAAGAATTAATCAATGAGATCTCAGGAGCTCTTGGTGTTAAGAAGGTCATGTTCATGGCGCTGCCTATCTGGTTTCTTAGGATCGTAGCGGGAATTATCTATACTCTCCCAATTCACTTACCTCTTACGGGAGATAAGATTAATGAATTAGAACAAGATGCTTGGCTTTGTAGCAACTCAAAGATTAAGGCACTTGGCTTTATTCCAAATTACAACCTAAAAGATACGATTGAAATGACAGCTAAGGATTACCAAGAGCGCAATTGGCTCTAGTCTAGTCTTCCTTTGGCCCTGTCACTGTTCTAAACACATAATCCCATAGCGGTGAACTTACACCGTACTTCGCTTTTTCGTGTCTAAAGTGGTGTTGAAGGTGAAACTTTTTTAAATAGCGTCCAACTCTTCCAGTCATTTTAAAATGATGAGTCGCATAGTGAATATAGTCATAGCAAAGATAGCCTACCGTGAAGAAGGCCATAAATCCTGGCATGTAAAAAGCAGGGATAAATAGTGAAAAGAATAACCAAATCAAGGCCATAATAAGAATGGCCGGCACAGGAGGCATAACAAGCCTTGTCGGGTCATTTGGGTCATCGTGATGAAGTCCATGAAATAGGAAGACAAATCGCTCAGTAAGAGGACCAATCGGCCTTAAATGGAAAACAAAGCGGTGTAGAAGGTACTCTGTAAGTGTCCAGATGATGAGACCACTCACTGCACATAGAAGCATCTGTAGATGAGTATAACCAAGTTCAAAATATGAACGATAAATTAGAAAGCCTATAAATGGTGCCCATAAAACCAAAGGAACAATTGGATGGACATGGGTAAATGACTCAAGAATAGGGTTTTTAAATATTCTAATTGATTCGTATTTTTTCACTTCTTCTACCTAATTAAATATCACATATTTCTACCAAAACTTTTCGAAAAAGTCAGCACAGGCCAGCATTTGAGCATCTAAATTTCGTTTCACTTCTTCATCAAAATATGAAATCAAAAGTAACAAATTTTTGTGATGTCAGAAAACAGAAAAACATATTTTATAGAGTGTGTAAATACCTTATAGCAGGGGCATAAGAATAATGGACTAAGTTAATCTCTAGTGCGAGTTACTGTAAGAAAAAATCTCTTGTGGTTTCTGTAAAATCGAATAAACTTATTAATAAGCAGAGACAAAAAATTAAAGACACTTCGGCGTTTCGGGAAAGGACTTTTTAGGAACGTCGTTTTTTTTTTACCACAAATCACTTCATTTTATCTTTCAATTACATTTTTAACTAGTTCTAATCTCTTCGATATAAGGCTTCCACTGCCCCATCCACTGATTCATTGACGCATTAACTAATGAGTTACTCTCGGGATGTACAATAACACTGCAATAAGTAAGACTTAACGTATCCTGGTGCTTTCCTGCATCAATAGAAGGGATATTATTCCAAGTACCAGTATTAAAATAGTAGCGTCCTTCTGGAAAACGTCTCCACTCCTGAAGATGAGTGTGTCCCATAACAACGGTATGAATCGAGCTATCGCGATCTAGGATTCGCCTGGCCATGCGCTCATAACGTGGGTAGATCGTGATCTGTTGGAGAATTTTGATATTGGTTTTAAAATTTGAATTTTGACGTGTGTAATAATTTGAATGAGTCTTGATGACGTAATTAATACAAGTCATAAAGAGTCGCCAAAAAAACCTCGTGTCATTAAAAAGACACCACTTCACATATGAAGACATAGGCCTAACCTTATCAATATAAGGACGCTCTTTTTTAAGCTTTGGTAGGACATTGATGCAAAACAGAGACCCCCACGGAAAGTTAAGAATCTCTTTTCCTCCAGGTCCACGAATGAATTGCTTGGCCTTTGGAACAGTGTTGACCGCCTCAAAACGATGGCCGTGTTCCACATGAAGACCGTTTTCTAAGAAGGTTTCAGTAAAGAAAATATTATCACCACAAATTTTAGAAAACTTCTCTTGTGCACCTTTAAAAAGCATTCCTACATCGTGATTACCAACAACATAGACGACACGTTTATGAGGTGCCCTTAGAAACTTTTTAAGTCCGGCAAAGAAGCGAGGGTGCCCTTTTGCAATGTCTTCAATTTGTTTGATTGTCATTGCTTCATCAACAACATGAGTAAAGACACCATCTGAATCAATTTGAATGAGATTTAGAATATCCCCATTCATAATGATTGTGACGGGTTTTGAATAATATTCATTCGTTGAGAAGTAGTCACAGAATTCATAGAAACGATTATCTTCGAAGAAATCTTCTAAGATATTAAATTCACCGTTTTGCAGGTAACTACCTTTGCCTAAATGGAGATCAGATAAGATTAGATACTTCATATTTATGAGTCTGCTACACAGACTTTGCCACGTCCAGACTTTTTTGCTTCATACATCATTCTATCGGCCATTCCGATGATTTCATTACGTCCAGAAGCGTTAGTTGGGTAATTGGCAACACCAATTGAGACACTCAGCTGGACATCTTCATCCTCGTGAGTATTGATTTCTAAATCAGCTTCAATCTTATAGACAGTCGACTTAACTCGATTAAGGATTCGTTGACCAATCATCTTAGCGTCTTCTAGTGAAGAGTATGGAGCAAGGACGACAAATTCATCTCCCCCATAACGATAACAAAGATCATCCTCTCTCACTGTTGCGCGAATAGTCTCAGCAACCTGTTGAAGTAAACTTGTTCCAATTAAGTGGCCATGGCCGTCGTTGATACTTTTAAAATAATCAATATCAATGAAGATTAAAGAGAATGAGCGCTCTAATGCTTCAAACTCTCTAATAGCAGCGTCAATATCACTTTTAAACTTTCTTTGATTATATAGGCCTGTGACATCATCAACATGTGCTAAGGCCTGAAGGCGCTGTAGCTCTTTGACTTGTAAAAGGCTTCTAAATTTCGATTGAATATAATTTTCTATTTGCTTAAATATATCTGTCGAATACTCTCCATTGAGTACTAGGTATAAGCTTTGGCTACCATTAAAGCCGACTTCCACAAAGCGGTACTTATCACCTTCGATATCAACGTGAAGCTTCTGCGTTTTTAAGGCCCCCATAAGTTCTTGATAGACCTTACTTGGATACTCTTCAATAACTTTATTATTGTAGAAGTCACGAATAATGGGATTTGCCGAATCATTATCAAGTGTTGCAAAAACAAGTGGCGTTTTTGAATCAAACTCTGTCTTAATAAAGTCACGAAAGGACTTCAAAACGATATTGAAGTTATGTTCTTCAACATTTTGACAGATAAAATCTAAAAGTGCTTTATATTGTTTTTCCAGCATATTAATTATTAATCATCCAATCCTAAATCATCATCTAATTCTAATGTATCAGCAACTACATTCAAAGATCCCCTTAAGTTTGTAATAAGGCGTTCAAGTTTTTGCTGTGCTAGCATTCTTTCTTTCTTTGCTTGTCTCTCGTTGATTGCAACATTTTCCATATTAAACTCAAGAGTATCTATTTTACGCTTAAGCTCCAAGATCTTTTCATCTCTTGCTTTAATCTTATTATCACTGTCAATGGCCATTAGCTCTAATTGACTTTCCAGTTCCTGTTCACGTGCTCTAATGCTTGTATGGTCAATCTTTAGGCGCGTGCCAATTTCGGCCATTTCTTCCTTCATGGCCTTATTCTTCGCCTCACTTAACTCGAGGCCATGCTTATACTTATCAAGCTGAGACTTAGTCTCCTCTACTTCGATAGCATGTCGTTTTTTAGCAATTGATAGCTCAATATTTTTTTCATCAACTTCAGTTCTTAAGTTAAGTGATTCTCTTTTTAGGAGTTCAACCATGGTCTTAAGTTCGTTTAACTCAGACAGAAGATTGATTCGATCTTCTTTCAATTCAGTAACAGTAACTCTTAGATCAAGAAGCTGGTCTTCACTCAGGGAGCTTAAAATATGCCCAGGATGAAAATTAATATTTGCACTGGCATAGGCTTGAGTTATCCCATGCTCAGAAGAAGCAAAGTCTTGTGGAGTTTCTGCAGCAGGTGTCTCCACAGCTTCATAGTCATTCATATCAAAATTAGAAGTTACTTCTGTTGGTGATACTGCCGTCACAGTTAATGTTTCTTCTGATGAAACTGCTGGCGTCTCATGGTGTTCTTGGTTTGTCTCAACCATGCCATCAAGTTGTGCCATCGTGTCTTCAGCTTCAAGAGGAGCTTGCATCACTGGAGTTTCAACTTCGTCTGTCATATCCTCCGCTTCAATAGCATCAAGAGACATATCAAGGTCTGCGTCTAAGTCATCATCGACGTCGTCGAGGTCACCTAAATCATCATCGACATCCCCGAAATCCCCTAGGTCATCAAGATCACCTAAGTCCCCAAGCTCACCATCAAGATCGTCATCTAGGTCATCACCTAATGACATCTCCATTTCGCTTAGTTCGTCATCCAGATTATCCAGATTATCTAACTCGCCTAGGCTCACCTCGAAGTCGTCCTCAGAAGCATGTGCTTCAATTTCTTCGGCCTCTTCAACATCTTCTACTTGGGCCTCAGGTGCTTCCTCAACTTTATCTTCAACAATAATTGGATTGTTATCAAGGTCGAGATCATCCTCACGAACAGCATCAATTGATGCATTAGGAATGGTATCCCCTTCCTGAGTAAGATTGATCTTAATACTTGATGAAAAGTCCATATCGAGATCATTTGGAGAATCTGCATTGGCAGGGGCATTTTCAATAATATCCCCTTCAGCACAAAGATCAATGGCACTTACATCATCAAAGTTAAGCTCAATACCTTCGTCCAGTGGGGAGCTGGCCTCATTGTTTAGCTGAGAAAAGTCAATATTTGTGTCAACAAGCGTTAAAGAAGTTTTCTCCTGTGCGTCACTGTTTGCCTCAGTATCGCTTCCAAGAACTTCATCAACTGCATTTTGAATTTTCTCACTTTCAGCGAGTAACTCTTCTTGTTGCTTCTTTTCTGCTGACATATTTTTCCCCATCGCGGCCATGCAAAACGTATGAAATTTATTTAAATATGGCCTTTTCTTAAATCCTTACCCTCTACTTTTCGCCTTTTTTTGAAAAAAGTTAAGTATTTACGACTCGTAAAGTTATTTTGTCGAAAGTTATTTTGCTTTTTGGGGGATAAATACTTGAGTAGTGGTAAAAAAATGTTCTACAATATTAGGTAGTTATCAAATATAAAGGCTTTTCATGATTAAAAAACTATTATTTTTATCGACTATTATTACATCGACTATTTTTTCTATGAGTAGTGTCGCTCAGGAATTCTATCCATCAAATCTGCTTTTATTAAATGATTACTTCGCTCACCATGTGATCGTTGCAGAGAAATCAACTCACACTCTCTACCTATATGAAAATAACGATGGCCTACCACGATTAATTAAAACTTATCAAATGGCCACAGGTCAGAAGGTTGGAAATAAATCATTCCAAGGAGACCGCAGAACTCCAGAAGGTGTTTACTTCTTCAATCAATTTATCGACCACAAGGATCTCATTAAAAGACATGGAGAACTTGGTGCGCAATATGGAGTTGGAGCATTTGTTCTTAACTACCCTAACCCAATTGACAAGGCCCAAGGAAAAACAGGTGGCGGAATCTGGCTTCACTCAACAGATAACGAGCCACGAATTGATAAAGGCCTTGATTCAAAAGGATGTCTAGTTGCTCACAATATCAACCTCATTGATATTTCAAAGTTTATTGAAATTAATAAGACCAATATTGTTGTTGTTCACAACCTGAAATTCTTTAACAAAGAAACATGGTTAAAAGAAAAGAATGAAGTTCTTGATACTGTTAATGGTTGGCTAACAGCTTGGTCAACAGAGAATATCAAAGACTACTTAAATTTCTACTCACGCACAGACTTTGTTGACCCAACACGTGGAAGCTATAATTCGTTTGCTCAATATAAAAGGGCCGTATTTGCAAACCCAGGGACACCGTCAATTCAACTAAAGGACCTTACTGTCCTAAAAGCTGATGACTATGTTGTCGTAACGTTTAAGCAAGACTACACTAGTAATACAATTAATGACATTGGAAAGAAAACACTCTATTTAAAACGTGATGCTTACTACAAATGGAAAATTGTAGCAGAGAGATGGCAGCGTATTCCAATGGATATTACAAACGAGAGGGAGCACTTAAGTTTCGAACCATCACAGAGGTTCTTTACTTCGCAAGACCCAAAACAAATTTTCACATTGAATCTCACTTTAACGAGACCATATAGCGAAAATTAAAAGGGAACGGGATGTCCACACCATCAAGTAGTTCAAAGGCAAAGAATAATTTGTCTTTCATTCTTTATGAAAATAATAAAGTACCAAGATACTTACAGCTTTCTCCACGTGAGTATAAAGCAATTCTTTATGTACCAGTTGTCCTAACAGTCTTTTCGATCTTTGCCCTAGCTGGCTCATACTTCTATACGAAGAATATCGAAAAACTGATTAAGGCCAAAGAACCTCTTATTATCAAAAATTTAAGAGACGAGAACTCGACTCTGGCACAAAAGAATACAGAACTAACAACTCTTAATCTTGATCTAACAAATCGTCTTGCTAATGAGACGATCAGTGCAGTTAGTGCTAGTTCACTTAATATTATTGCTCCTGTTAAGGGACAGAAAGATCTAACAAGTCCAGCTAGTATTAATATCGAAGATCTAAAGGTCACAAAGAAAGATGATAAGGCCGAGCTAAACTTTAATATTATCAATATTACAAAAGATAATAATAAGGTTTCAGGTTATATTCATATCTTCTTATTTGATGGAAATAACTACTTTCACTATCCTGAAGGTGGAGACTCAATTAGAAACTTCTCTCTTAACTACACAAAGGGTGAATCATTTGCGACATCACGCTTTCGTCCAGTAACAGCTAAATTTGATATGCCAAAGAACAAAACTGTTATGTTTAAAATTCTAATCTTTAATCGTCTTGGTGATATTGTTCATCAACAACTTTTTAGAGAAGAGATTAAGTAAGGGCCAATTATGGATTTAAGAGATCAAAATTTTACATTTGTTGGTATTGGCTCAGTGATAAAAGGTGATATTGTTCTAGCAGGACCTTCACATATTTGCTCAACAATCGAAGGCGATATTCAAATTGATGAGAAACATCAACTCACAATTGAACCACAAGGAAATGTTAAAGGACGTATTCGCTGTGGTGACTTAAATATCTACGGCGTTGTTTGTGGGGATATTACGGCACAAGGAAAGGTTAAGGTCTTCCCTACTGGAACCGTTAAAGGTCAAATTGTTGCTAAGAATATTAATATTGCTCCAGGAGCAAAGGTTAATATGCAAGGGCATACACTAGAGTCATAAGAATTATAGAAACCTTTTTTCCAAACTAGCGTAAAAATCGATCAGTTATTCCGCGCTCAAATTTAAAGACGAGTCCTAATGATATTAGGTTTTCATGTCCGTCGCCGTTTTCTTGATAAATATAGCTTGTGTGAAAATGGATTTTTCTAGTTATGCGAAAAAAGTCATAACCGATACCTACTCTTAATCCCCCTAAAATTGTATCCTTTTTTAGTCCATAGGTATTGGCCGCTCCAGCGAAGATATTCTCATCAGAGTTGCCTTCAATAAAGTCATTAAATGAAACAAGGGCATATCCTAACTTTATAGCAAGTCTTTGAATTGGGTAAAAATGAAGTTCAAGCCCATAGATGGCAAGTGATTGTACTGCGACACGATCAACTCCACTATGCCTGATATCTCCACTTAGATCGATTCTTGTATAGAATGCCTCGATTCCAGTTATACGATTTCTCACTCCATAGGAAAGATTGTAGCCAATACCAGTAGTTGCCGTATCATATTGGTCCATTTTATCGTTGGTCCCAATTCCGAAGACGCCTTCAAATTTTAGAAAAGAAAAGTCCGCACCCGCTTCTAGGCAAAGAAGAAGTAAAGTGAATAGTTTTAAATATTTAGCTAAGCTCAATTAACCACCTCTAACCTATTGTAACAAAAAGAAAATAAAATTTCCTGAAAGAAGATAGGCGGAAGTTTTTTCTCAATCTAATCTATTTAAGACGACAACTAACTTTATCTTAGGTCTGGCCCGATTCTTTAGGCATGAGAAAGTTAAAAATAAGACAGCTAATATTTTTTATCACCTTAATTCTTGGCCTTAATTCTTGTAAGGAAGTCGAGTCAGTCATCAAAGCAGAGCCTTTGCCGGCACCTAGTGGGAATTATCTTGAGCCAGGAGATATCATTGTTATGAATTATACGGCCGACTCAATTGTCCAACTTGATAGTGATGGCGTTTTTAAAAGAACGATCTATCAAGCAACTGGTAATAGTGTTCTTCTTTTGGCCCTGGGCTGGTCAAAGGAGAATAATCAGCTTCTTTTTACAACTGATGGTAATGACCGAGTTCTAGGAGTAAATGCCTATACCGGAAAGGTTTCTGACGTGATTGTTCACTCTGGCCTAAACGGAGCCCTTAGAGGTGTGACAGAATTAGCAAATGGAAATATCGCCGTTCTTGAATCTAATAATCTGGAGCTATTTACGCCTTTGGGAGATGGACATCAAAGAGAGACCTCAGGTTTTCCTATTACAAATATTATTAATACTGGACAAGGTATGGCACCACTAGCTGATGGAGGATTTCTAATAAGCTCTCGTGGCTCTGATCAGATTAGGACTTATGATGAAGATGGTGTTCAACAAAATAGTGTGGGAAGTCCTGCTGGTGCAAATGATGGCTACTTTGCTATCGAGTTAGATAATGGAGATATTGTCGGAATTTGGAGTGGAACTACCGACCAAGTTGTCGAATATGACAGTACTCTAAACGCAACAGGAGCGAGTTATAGCAATACGACATACCTTGCAAATCCAAGAGGTGTTGCACAACTGCATAGTGGAAATATTATTGTTTCTGATTATTCGTATAATCACTTAGTGGAAATTGATATTAGTGATTATTCTTTGGTAAGGACAATTGGGCAAGGCCTTTCCGGCCCTACCCATGTTCTGGTTGTCCCAGAGTATTGATTAGAGAAAATTCTTATAAGAATACGTTTTAATCTTTCCGATCTTGCTTAAGGCCTTTTTCATGGACTTATCGCCAAGAACAACGATTTGTACCTTGTCATATGGGAAGGCCGCATAAACAGTCTTTGCAACATTCTCTTGTGAAATCTTATCAACAGACTCTGTGTACTCAAGGAATCGTTTGATATCAACTTGAGAGTTATCAAGACTTACAAGCTGTCTCATAAAGCTTGAAGGCTTTTGAAATTGAAAGGCAAATCCACCCTTAACGGCCTTTCTAACTTTTTCAATTTCTTCCATTGAGATATTTGTGGCCTCAGAGTTGTCTTTTAAAATCTTCACAACTTCTTGAACCATCTGCCCAACTGTTTCTTCCTTTGTAAAAGTTGAAAGGATCGAGCGTCCGTAATCTTTTTGCATACCAGCTGTTGCCCACGCTGAATATGTTAGACCTCTTTTTGTTCTTAATTCTTTAACAAGAATCGATGTGAATCCACCACCTAAGTATTGAGACATAAATTCAAGATTTTCAAAACCAGGGTCCTGTTTCTTTGCAATGTAAACCCCTGCTCTCACTTGTGCTTGGTTTGCCTTAGGGACTTCAACAAAATGAATAAGAGGTTTTTCAGGGTTAAATTTCTTTATCTCTTTAACCTCAGTGTCCAATCTTCTAATGAAGCTTGCCTTAGCATTGAAGCCACATTCGTCAGTAATGATATTTTTTACTTTAAGAAGTGAGCGAGGCCCTGTGATATAAACTTTCTTCTTCACATCATCTCTAAAATACTTCAGGCGACTTTGAAGGTAGCTTCTCTTAATACGCTTAATATCATGAAGCCTACCTCTTACATCTGAAACATATGGAGTTCCTTTTAAACTAATTGAACGAAACGCCGTTGAAGCAAGTTCACCATGATTTGAAACAAGATTTTGTCTTTGTGCAATAAGAGATTTCTTTGCCTTAGATAATTCTTGATTTGGATAAACAGCATCTCTAAAGATATGACAAATTTTCTTTGTCGTTGGAATCACATCTTTTGCAAGTCCACTATAAGTATAGCTTGAGAATTCATGTGTTACATTTGAAGAAGTTGAAACACCATAGAACTCTAAGTTGTCCGCAATTTCATTTAAGCTAAAACGATTTGTCCCACTCTCCAGTAGATCAAACATCATCTTAGTTACACCTTTAGTGCGTCCATCTTTAATGGCACCGTCAGCAAAGAAGATCGTGACATTATAAGTTGGAAATTTATCATCTTGAATATAAGTGACATCAATATTATCCCACTTAAATTTTTCAATTTTATCGACAAGTTCATTGGCACCAACACTTACGAATGTGGATGCAATGATTAATGATTTTAAAATTTTATTCATAGCTACTAATCCTTTCATTCTAGTTACGATCCCAAATTGATAAGAAAACATAATCGTTACCAGAAATGTAACGATGACAAACATCACGTACCTGATCAACAGTCATTTCACTATAACTCTTTAGTTGTTTTTTATATTCTTTATAGTCACCATTGAAGAACTCTGATGAACCTAGAAAACTTGCTAAACCATCATTTGTTGAAATTGCTTCGTAGTATTGCTTAAGAAGCATATTCTTAGTTTTTTGAACTGCACGTGGAGTGATTGCTTTAGAACAAGACTGCTTAAGTGATCTTAGTAGTCTACGACGAGTATCCTTGATCCCTTTCTTTGGAAGAAGCTCTCCTCCAATGACGAAGATCCCACCATTTTTAAGGCCATAATTATACGAGTATACCTTTGATAGTCTTGGTGACTTTGAAACAACATAATTCTTAACAAGGTAAGAGCTTGTTCCAGTTCCTAAAATATCAGATAAGAAGTCCAGAGCGTATGAGTCTTCATGAGTAACTGATACAGCAGGAAAAGCTAGTCTAAACATTGGGTTCTTAGATTGTCCCTTAAGGCTTCTCACATAAGGAAGTTTTGCCTGTCTCTTGTATCTTCCAGCATCATCAAGTTTTGCCTTCTTAGCGACAAGATTCTTATTCATTGGAATTTTTCCAATTGTCTCTTTAACCTTAGAAAGTGTTGAAGAAGGATTGATATCTCCAACAATAACCATGATGGCATTATTTGGAGCATAGAAGTCATGGTAGAACTCAAGCATTTGCTTGCGATCTAAATCCTTAACGTCCTTTGCGTCCCCTATTACAGATCCTCCATAAGGAGTTCCTTTAAACATTGCTTTCATCATCGCAAGATGAATCTTTCCACTTGGCCTATTTTCATAGCGCATCTTTCTTTCTTCAAGAACAACTTGTCTTTCTTTTTCAAAAGGTACTTCTTCAAGCATGAGATTTGCCATTCTTTCAGCTTCAAGCTCAATCATTTTCTCAACTGTTGGAGCTGCAATATTCTCGTAGTAGACCGTGTTATCAAATGTTGTGTAGGCATTTGAATTCCCACCATATGTTTCAATATAGTCAGAGAAATACTCTGCTGGGAAATTCTTCGTCTTCTTAAACATCATGTGCTCAAGAAAGTGAGTTGCTCCAGTCGTGCCCTTTCTTTCGTAACGGCCACCAACATCATAGAAAGTGTAAATTGAGGCAATCGGTAACTTCGAGTCGCGAACAAGTAGTAAGCGCAGGCCATTATCTAAAGTGTGCTTTTGAACATCAATATTAAGCTCGAGTGACCCTAGATCAGTGTCGCCAGAATGCTTAGCTTCATTAGTTGATGAACATGATGAGTTTAGAATAAGAGCTGCAGTAATAAAGGCAAATAAATTAATTGCTTTAAACATCAAATCTCCAATAAAAGTTAATATAAATAGCTTAAAAACTTATGATTTTCTTGGCAATATAAAGTTATGAATTTATTAGTTACGTTCCTAGGAACCGGAACAAGTACAGGTATTCCAATGTTAGGCTGCAGCTGTCCAGTTTGCACGAGCTCTAATAAACACAATAAACGTATGCGAACATCATTTTTAATCCAACATGATGATACCACAATTCTCTTTGATACGGGGCCAGATCTTCGCACGCAATTATTGCGCGAGGGAGTTAAGGACGTTAGTGCGGTGATTATTTCACATGCCCATGCAGACCACTTGAACGGCATCGACGATATAAGGCCATTCACATTTAAGCACCCTATCAACCTCTACACTGATCAAAATAGTGCCGATATTATCAATATAAGATTTGGTTATATTTTTGGAAATAACCCTGGCCACATTGGCTCAAGTCCGAGGCTTTTACTCAATGAAATTGAACCGAATACAGTAAGTAAGATTTGTGATTTAGATTGTGAATTCATAAACCTCCCACATGGAAATGGCATAACACTTGGCCTCATTATTGGAAAGCTGGCCATTATTTCAGACTGTCATGAGATTCCACAGGCCGAGATCGATAAACTGCGTTCATATGAATTAGACTCCCTAATCATTGACTGTGTGCGACACAAGCCACACCCTGCCCATCTCTACGTGGAGCGAAGCTTTGAATACATCAGAAAAATAGGTGCTAAGCATAATTATCTTACTCATATGGGCCATGAACTGGATCACGACAGCTTGCAAAAAGAGTGTGACCATCACTTTCCAGATGGAAGTGTCAAAGTTGCCTATGACGGGTTAAAATTCGAGGTTTAATATATTGTAATAGCAAATGAAAACAATTATATTTGCCTCATAAATTTTATGAGTATTTTAACGCCTTCAATTCAATGGAGTTTTTATGATTATTGGTGTTCCTAAGGAAATTAAAAATAACGAAAATCGCGTAGGTCTAGTTCCAGGTGGTGTAAGACAACTTATCCACGATGGTCACGAAGTTTACGTAGAAACTAATGCTGGTGTTGGAATTGGAATTTCTGACGAAGCATATATTCAAGCTGGTGCAAAAATTCTTCCATCACTTGAAGAAGTATTTGAAAAATCAACAATGATCATCAAGGTTAAAGAGCCTCAAGCAAGAGAGATTGCTCTTTTAAAACCTCACCATATTCTTTACACATACCTTCACCTTGCGGCAGATGAGCCACAAACAAAAGGTCTTATGGAATCAGGATCAACTTGTATTGCATACGAAACGATCCAACCAGCAGATGGTTCACTTCCACTTCTAACTCCTATGTCAGAAGTTGCAGGAAGAATGGCAACTCAAATTGGTGCTGCTTACCTACAAATTGACCACGGTGGAAAAGGTGTTCTTCTAGGTGGTGTACCTGGTACAAGAAGAGCAAAAGTAACTGTTATCGGTTGTGGTGTTGCGGGAACTAACGCAATTAAGATGGCAATGGGTATGGGTGCAGATGTTACTGCTATCGATCTATCAACTAAGCGTCTTGCTGAACTTGATGATCTATTTGATAACAGAATCACGACTCTATTCTCTAATATCGATAATATTGAAAAAGCAGTACAAGAGTCAGATCTTGTTATTGGTGCAGTTCTTGTTCCTGGAGCAAAGGCACCGAAGCTTGTAACAAGAGAGATGATCTCTAAGATGGAAAAAGGTTCAGTAGTTGTTGATATTGCTGTTGACCAAGGTGGATGTATTGAGACTTGTAAGCCAACAACTCACCAGAATCCAACTTTCCTAGTTGATGGTGTAGTCCACTATTGTGTTGCAAATATGCCAGGTGCGGTAGCTCAAACTTCTACTTATGCACTGACAAACGTAACTCTTAAGTATGCTCGTATGATTGCTAAGTACGGTGTTGAAGAGTCTGCAATGATGGACGACGCATTCAAGAAAGGGATCAATATCTATAAAGGTAAGCTTGTGTACAAGCAAGTCGCTGAAGATCTAAACCTTGAGTACACTCCACTTAATCTAAACTAAGATTTAAAATATTGGCCCCGACCTGGGGCCATTTTCTTACCAAAAATCGTTTGGCCCCTAAATATCCACACTAAATAACTGTCATTTTTCTCAAAATATCTTACATTTTGAGGTTAATTTAAAATTTACCACCGTATTTTTTTCAATTTCACTTAAATCTCGATAAAAACTCTCAACTGTTATTTTTTAAGGGGGAGAAATGTCAAAAATTATAATCGGGCTTATGCTCGCATGTTACACACTCGCTGCGAATGCAAGCGATCATCAATTAAACTTCTCATTCAATGGTGGTGATAATGATGTACAAGTACTAGCTAAAGAAGTTGAAGTTACTAAGTACAAAGAAGAGCCATACGAAGGGACATGTTACCGCCAAATTCCATACCAAGACACAGAGTGTGGATACGAAACAGACTATCGTAGAGAATGTCGTTGGGAACCAAGTCGTCAAATTTGTGAAACAGATTACGATTACCAATGTCGTTATGAAACAAAATATCGTCGCGAATGTACAAGAGGGCCTTCAAGACAAGAATGTCGTACAGTTCCAGGTCAGAGAGTTTGCCGTACAGTAAATGGCAGACAAGAGTGTCGTCAACGTGATAGCCGTCGTGTTTGCGAGACAAAACCAGGACGCGAAATTTGTCGTTCAGTTCCATACCAAGATCGTGTTTGTCGTAATGTACCAGTTAGAAGATGTCACACTCGTCCAGGACGCAATGTATGTGACAATGTTCCTTACCAAAAATATGTATGTCGTGATGTAACAAAGTACCGTTCAGAGCCATACTCATGTACAAAGACTCGTACAGTTGCTTATAAAGAAATGGAAAATGTAACTCACAAAGTAAAAGTACAATACCTTGGTGCAATTGATAAAGCTGATGCAAACTTCACACTTGAATTTAGCAATGAACTTAAGAGCTTTGATACTCTTGTACAAAACTTAAATAAAGATGCGACTCAAATTAATTTCCAGGTATCAGACTTCACAAGAGCTTCTGACTACAATTATGAGTCAACACTTAAAGTAGAGTTCTTCGACCTTGATGAGGCCAAAGCACCGATTCTAGTAAATCCAGAAAATGTGAAAGTTGGGATCAAAGGTCAATTTGAATTAGAGCTTTCTAACTTCACAGAAGGAATGGAGCAACTAAGAGCAGAAATCGTTGTTTACGACAAAGAAAAGAAGAAGATTCACTTTAAGAAAACAATTGATCTTCTAACTTTCAATAAGTCTCTACTTGATAATGGAAATATTCTATTCAAAGAAGAGTTAAAGAAGCATGGGTTTGAAAAGATTAAGAAATTTCCTCTCGGCCCATTTGAAAAGGCACGTGAGCTTAAGGTTACACTTACATTCTTTCCACTAGTATCAAAAGTACCTGGGCAAGAACTAAAGTCAGTAACACACACATTAAATACAAAAGCTAAGTTTTAATAAATTGGCCCTTATTTAAAATAAGGGCCTTCTTCAATATTAGGGAATTGATGAAGGCCACTTATAATAAAGAACCCTCTACTACCACGTAGAGGGTTCTTCTATTATTTTCTCCTCACAATAATCTAGTAAAAAGAAGTTATATTTAATCAAATTGTCGCCAGGCGTTGTTTACGAGGCTTAAAATGCTACGTATCATTTTGATTAAACAAAATTTAATTTAATTTATTTTAAGTAAGGGAGAGAAGAATGCTTAAAAGCTTAATGGCCATATTAATGATGGCCACACTTGTTGTCTCATGTTCAGGAAAAGGCGGCGCCAATAAATCAACTTTTGTTTATTGTTCAGAGGGCTCTCCTTCTGGCTTTAACCCACAGTTTTTAACAGATGGCCCGTCACATAATGCTGCAGTCTACCCTCTTTATAATCGTCTTGTTAAATTTGAAACTGGATCGACAAATATCATCCCCTCAATTGCAGAGAGCTGGACGATTTCTGATGACCAGCTAACTTATACTTTCAATATTCGTAAAGATATAAAATTTCACACAACAAAAGAATTCAAGCCAACTCGTAATCTAGATGCGAGCGATATCGTTTGGTCATTTAATCGCATGTTCAAGAAAGATCACCCATACCACAAAGTAAGTGGAGGAATCTATGAGTATTGGGATGGAATGGGAATGAGTAATATCATCAAGAGTATTGAGCAAACAGATAAGCATCAACTCCAAATTTCATTACACCATCCAGAAGCTCCCCTACTTGCAAATTTTGCCATGGCCTTCACGAGTATTTTATCTCGTGAATACGGTGAAAAGATGTTAGCGGCCAAAACTCCTGAAGTTGTGGATCGTAAACCTGTTGGAACAGGGCCATTTATCTTTAAGTCTTACCAGAAGGATACAATGATCCGCTATGTGGCAAATGAAGAATACTTTAATGGTGTTCCAAAAATTAAGCGTATGGTTTTTTCAATCACACCTGATGCCTCAGTTCGAACGCAAAAACTTGTGGCCGGAGAATGTCACCTAGCTACTCAACCAGCACCAACTGATATTGCTGCACTTGATGCCAATAAAGACATTACTGTTCTTTCAGGCCCAGGGCTAAATGTTGGTTATCTTGCTCTAAATACACAAAAGAAGCCGTTTGATAATATTCATGTAAGACGTGCCATTAATTATGCACTTAATCGCAAGACATATATTGAGCCAATTTATCTTGGTTATGCAACAGTTGCAAAGAACCCAATGCCACCGACGATTTGGGGATATAATGGCGACGTCAAAGATTATGACTTCAATATTGAGATGGCCAAAGAAGAATTAAAGAAAGCAGGACTTCCTGATGGCTTTAGCACAACTCTTTGGACACTACCTGTTTCACGCCCATATAACCCAAATGGAAAGAAGATGGGTGAACTTATGCAAGAAGACCTTGCTAAGATTGGTATCAAAGTAGAGCTAGTTACTTACGACTGGCCAACTTACCTAAAGAAGGCCCATGCAGGCGAACATGCGATGCTACAGATGGGTTGGACTGGTGATAATGGAGACCCTGATAACTTTCTCTATATGCTTCTAAGTTGTGAAGGTGCGAAGGCAGGATCAAATTATGCGAACTGGTGTAATAAAGATTATGACCGCGAAGTTATTGCGGCCAAGCGCCTAAGTGATAAGAAAGAGAGAGCGGCCCACTATATGAAGGCCCAAGAAGTATTCAAAAAAGAAGTTCCTTGGATCACTTTATTCCACTCAACTGTACACCGTGCAATGAGAAGTAACGTGAAAGGATATAAGATTCACCCTCTAGGAAACGATATCTTCGATAAAGTTTCACTCGAGTAACTAAAAGTAATATGAAAAATTTTTTAAAGAAACGCTTTTTACAGCTAATCCCAACACTCATTGGGATTAGCTTATTTTCCTTTATCGTTGTTCGCTTAGTCCCCGGTGACCCAGTTCTACTTTTATTAGGTGAACGTGGAGCAGATCCAAAAGTCTATGCGGCCATGCAAAAAACCTTAGGACTAGATCGGCCAATCCTAGAGCAATACTTCATTTATATGAAGAATATTTTCACTGGTGATTTTGGAATCTCCATTGTCACCAAACAAACTGTTATTAATGAATTCTTCTCACGTTTTCCTGCCACCTTGGAGCTTGGAATTTGTGCCATGATCTTTGCCATCTTAATAGGAATACCGGCCGGAGTTTATGCGGCCTTAAAGCGTAACTCCTTTATGGACTACCTCCTGATGGGAACCTCACTTGTTGGTTATTCAATGCCAATTTTTTGGTGGGGATTAATTCTTATCATTATCTTTTCAGTTAATATGGAAATCACACCAGTATCCGGAAGAATGGATGTTCTCTTTGATGTCCCAAGAGTGACAGGCCTGATGTTAATCGACACACTAAATCCAGAAGTAATTTCCTTTGATGGATTTGCGCCTTTTACCTCCGCGCTAAAACACCTCATACTTCCGACCATTGCTATGGGGACAATTCCTCTTGCCGTTATTTCTCGTATGACGAGATCAAGTGTTCTTGAAGTATTAAAGGCACCTTATATCCAAACGGCCAAGGCCAAGGGGCAAAGCTATCAAAAGATTGTTTGGAAGCATGCTGTACGTAATGCCCTTATTCCAATTGTAACAGTAATTGGCCTTCTTTTTGGGAGTATCATCACTGGGGCGATCCTAACGGAGACAATCTTTTCTTGGCCAGGAATTGGACGTTGGCTTGTGGCAAGTATTCACGCCCGCGACTATCCAGTCATCCAAGGAGGAATTCTCTTTATTGCTCTGATGGTTATTTTCATCAATATGTGTGTGGATATTATCTACTCAATTGTTAATCCAAAAATTTCAGGTTCTAAATAATGGAAGCGCAAAACACTCAAAACTCAAATGTAACAAATATTCAAATTCTCAAAGAATTTATTGATCACTTCAGCGATAATAAAGGAGCGGTCTTTGGTCTCGCACTTGTTCTAGGCTTTATTATTATCGCACTTCTAGCACCTCTAATTGCACCACATGGAGCAAGTGAAATCTTTCCAGGTCAATTGCGCCTGCCACCATTTTGGGCAGAAGGTGGGTCATTCCAGTTCATCTTAGGAACAGATGACCTAGGACGAGATGTTCTTAGCCGTCTAATCTATGGTGCTCAAATCTCCCTCTTTGTTGGAATCTCAATTGTTCTGATCTCAACATTAGTTGGTACAATGCTTGGCCTTATTGCAGGATACTTTGGTGGCAAAACGGATGCAGTCATTATGAGATTCATTGATATCCTTATGGCCTATCCAAGTATCTTACTTGCCATCATTGTCGTTTCAGTTATTGGGCCAGGACTTATGAATGCAGTCTTTGCAGTTGCTCTTGTAAGTATTCCTTCATTTACACGCCTTATTCGTGCAAATGTTTTGGAGATTAAAAATCTTCAGTATGTGCAAGCTGCGAAAACATTTGGAGCCTCTCCTATTCGCATCATGCTCAAAGAGATTTTACCAAATTGTATGGCGACATTAATTGTTCAAGTAACACTTGGCCTATCAGAAGGGATTCTCTCTACTGCGGCCCTAGGCTTCCTAGGACTTGGTGTCCAGGCTCCTACCCCAGAATGGGGAATTATGCTAAGTGATGCAAGGCCTTATATTCAAAGTGCTCCTTGGCTTGTGACACTACCTGGTCTTTGTATTCTAGCAGTTGTTCTAGGTCTTAATCTTTTTGGAGACGGACTAAGAGACGCCCTCGACCCTAAACTTAAACGATAAAGAAATAATATATGAGCTTATTAAAAGTAAAAAATCTAAATATACAATTTAAAACCAAAAAAGGACTCATTCATGCTGTCCGTAATGTTTCATTTGAAGTTGAAGCAAGTGAGACACTAGGAATTGTTGGTGAATCAGGCTGTGGAAAGAGTATCACGAATATGGCCATCATGGGTCTTCTTGATGATAACGCCATTGTAACAGCTGATGAGTTAAGCTTTAACGGAGTTGACCTGCAAAAGCTTAACGAGAAATCATGGCAACAAATTCGCGGTGGTGACATCAGTATGATTTTCCAAGATGCCATGAGTAGTCTAAACCCATGCTATACGGTTGAGAATCAAATTGAAGAAGTTCTACTGATTCACGAACCAAAGCTTTCAAAACAAGAACGAAAAGATCGTGTTGAAAGACTACTCATCCAAGTTGGAATTCCTGCACCAAAAGAGCGTATGAAGGCCTACCCACATGAGCTTTCTGGAGGAATGGCCCAAAGAGTAATGATTGCCATGGCCATCGCCTCAAGCCCAAAGCTTTTAATTGCGGATGAGCCAACGACGGCCCTTGATGTTACTGTTCAACAACAAATCCTCGAACTCTTAGATGAGATTCAAAAAGAAACTGGTATGGCCGTTATCTTTATCTCCCACGACCTTGCAGTTGTTAAAGACTTCACACAAAATTTACAGGTAATGTATGCAGGAGAAGTAATTGAAAGAGGCCCTACCATGGCCGTGATCAACTCTCCTCGCCATCCTTATACATCAGGGCTTTTAAAATCAATTCCATCATTTACAAATGATATCAACGCTCCTCTTTACTCAATTAAAGGAATGGTTCCAGACTTAGGAGACCGCCCAACTGGTTGCCAATTTAGAAAGCGATGTGAGTATGCGACAGAACAATGTGAAACATTACCAAAGCTTGTGATCCACGGTGATCGTTCTCTTCGTTGTATTCACCCATTAAATTAAGAATTAGGTATAAAATATGATCAATACGATTACAGTAAATAATTTAAAGAAGCACTATCCAGTTGGAGATAAATTCGTCAAGGCCATTGATGGACTTAGCTTCACACTACAAGAAAGAACGACACTTGGAATTGTTGGAGAATCAGGTTGTGGTAAATCAACTCTTGCAAAATGTCTCATGGCCCTTGAACAGTTAACGGATGGGAGTATTACAATTGGTGGAAAAGATTTTTCAACCCTTTCATCAAAAGAATTATATAAGTCCATCCAAATGGTTTTTCAAAACCCTCTTGAATCACTTAATCCAAGAAAGAAGGCCTGGGAGATTATTGCAGACCCACTCCTTATTAATGAAAAGGTAACGAAGAAAGAAGCTTTTGAGCGCGCCTGTGAACTAATGGAAACGGTAGGCCTTCGTCGAGCTCATGCTCACAAGTACCCTCATATGTTTAGTGGAGGACAGCGCCAAAGAATTGGAATAGCCAGAGCACTTATCTTAAAACCAAAAGTTCTAATTCTTGATGAGCCAGTATCGGCACTTGATGTTTCAGTTCAGGCACAAGTTCTAAATCTCTTAAAAGATCTTCAAGAGGAGTTTAACCTCACTTATATTTTTATTTCACATGATCTTTCAGTTGTTCGTTATATCGCAAATAAGGTTCTTGTCATGTACCTTGGAAAAGTTTGTGAGTATGGAAAGAGTGACGTTATTTTTAATACTCCTCAGCACCCATACACGAAAACACTTTTAAAATCAGCTCATGCTGTTGAAAACGAAGTGATTAAGACATTCCCTCCACTTAAGAATGTGGAACTTCCCTCACCTCTTGATCCACCGACCGGCTGTAACTTCCATACTCGCTGCCCTCTTGCAGTAGAGCATTGTAAGAGCAAAATTCCAGAGTGTCGTCACATCGACAGTAGAGATGTCTTCTGCCACGAAGTTATTGAAAAATAGATATGTTATGCCCTCCACATGTAGGCCTTTGGAGGGCCTTCTTTGTAATTCTTTCAACTTATTTTTATTTACTCTCAAAAATTGATATAAGCCTTCAAACAAAAATTTTGAAGGAGAGATCAGATGAAGAAAATCATCGCAAAAGTACTAATTATTGCAACAATATGCTCAACAGCTGCAGCATCAACTTGCTCTGAGCAATATCAAGCAGATATCACTGCATATAATAATAACAAGCTAATCAAATCACTTAGAAAGAATACGTCGGCCTACCATGCGGTAACAGCAATAGGTCTATACATGGTTGGTGTTCCTGCATTTCCTGCATACTTTGCCCTTCCAATAGTAGGACTGGCCCTAACATCACAACAGAAAAAGCTTAAAGGTTATGTTCAGTTCTTTAATAGTGCGGAATCTCAACAAGAGCAAGCAGCACAATTGCAAACAAAGCTTGCAAAGAAAGGTGTTGAAGTATCAACAGAAGAAATTATTAATGAGCTGATGATACTTAATGAGACTGGTGCTCTTTGTGATGGATCTATTTTCTACACAATGACTGGTGGACATCGTAACGATAATAGAAAGCGTAAGGCGGTAAAGGCCCCTTCACAAAATCAAGTTGTTAAATACCTAAAGAAAGCTCTTTAAGAAAAAGGATAAGTATATGAAAGCAATTATTTTACTAGCACTAACATCTTCTGTATTTGCAAATTTCTGTGCCAATGAGACACTCTTTGACCCAAGCTGGCCAGAGAACAAAATTTCAAATGTAATTAAGTGTAATCGCGTGAAAGCAAAGTCGTACGTTCTTGAAGAGAATATGCTCCTTGGTGAAGTCGCTTGTTTTGGAATTATAAAGAATCAATACTCAGACTATAAGAATACAACTTATAAAGTGTCTTTTTGGAATACTGAAAAGAATTATGAGGGACTAAGTATTATCCCAACAATTCTTGAAAACGGTAGAATGTTTGAGAAAGCGAAGGTTTTAGTAAGTGACAATGGCGAGACACACCTCTCTTTCAGAGATCCTAGTCGTGGTTACACAACAGAAGTTGACTTCAATCTTGATAACCCTTCTTCAATGAAGGCCCATGTCTTTAAAAAGAAATTCTTTTCAAAGAAGTCACTGGAAACGGCCGAATACGAATGTCAGTTTGAATAATAAGCAAAAAAAAGCCTCGCAATGCGAGGCTTTTTTTATATGTAAATTTGAAAGATCAAATTACTTAATTTCTTTGTGAAGTGTATGCTTTCTTAAGAAAGGATTGTACTTCTTAACTTCAAGTCTCTCTGGGTGAGTCTTTTTGTTTTTAGTCGTTGTGTAACGAGATGGAGTTTGTCCATTCTTTCTCGCTTCTGTACACTCAAGTGTAATGATAACTCTTGGCCCCTTTGCCATAACTGCCTCCTAAAATATATAAAACCTTAAAATTGTTTTCTCTAATTGATACAAATTACAATTCGTAGGTTAGAAACTTACTAGAAATACATTGTCATGGCAAGGGCCAACTGCTAAAAATACAGCATGGAAACACAAAATCTTGTAAATCTAAAGAACTGGAACTTTGCTCACTTCAATAGCGAGCACTTTAAGTCATTCATTGGCATGACTGGAGATGTCCAGGAAGTAGATGGGCAAATAAAAGAGCTCATCCTCTATTCAGTTACTGTTGTTGACGGTGAAGATATGGAAGTATTCCAACGAGATTTCAGCTCTTTAAAGAGCGCTATTGACTTTATCAATGAAAAATATGGACATTGGCAATTCAATGATCCTACCGATAAGTCTGGCGGAGGCTGTGGTTCTTGTAGCGCTCACTAGGAAGTACTGGAAGCACTACATTAGATCTTGACAAATGGTCCTATATGGGCGAAATTGCTCAAATCTCTAATTAATACTAAATCAGCATTGTACCAAGCAATGCAAAAGATAACGAGGTTTAAAATGAAAAAAGGTATTCACCCAGAGTACAGAGAAGTTCTTTTCCATGACATCTCTGCAGACACTAAATTTGTAGTAAAATCAACAATCAAAGCTGATTCAGAAGAAGAGTTTGATGGGAAAACTTACCCATACGTAAAGCTTGATATCTCAAGTCTTTCTCACCCATTCTATACTGGGAAAACTAAAGTTCTTGATACTGAAGGTCGTATTGACAAGTTCAGAAAGAAATTTGGTACTTCTTACGCTTCACTTGGGAAGAAAAAGTAATTATCGAATTAAATTTTTCGAATATAAAAGAAGCCTCGCATTGCGAGGCTTTTTTTTTAGATACCTGTACAGTGTGAGTAGTACGTATCAAATGAAATATTTGTATCGTAACCGTATGGAGTATTCCAACTTGAACCGTTATAGACTCTAACTCCTGTATAAGACAAATACCCAGGAGAAGTAATAGACATCGAAAAGTCACCTCCTGCAGTATCAACAACAAGATAGTAAGTTTTCCCAACTTGAAAAGGAACAGGGGAAGAAAAGTAAAGGTCATGCTCTGTTGCAGGATCAGCACTCCCCAGCCCACTAGTTAAAGTTGCACTTCCTACTAAGACGCCATCATCAGGGGTGTGCAAGTGTGCTTCTTCAAGGTCTCTATATACACTTACTGTAATTGAAGTTAAATTCTCGGAAGACATAAAGAGCCTGATTCGGTCCATATAAATAGTTGCACCAATAATTCCATTCATCCATAGCTCTTGCGCGACTCGCTGGCCAGATGTTAAATCCACAGAATAACCTGGCCCCGAAATATCTTCACTTGAAGGACAGTGGCCAAAAACAGAATCTAAATCATCCTCAGATACACAACTAGTCATAGTAGCTAGCATAAAAAGTAACATGATAATTTTCTTCAAGGCGCTCTCTCCTTTGTCTTAGTTAATCACTCAAATACTATTCGGCGTGACTAAATAAAAAGATGAGAAGAAAAATTCATAACATACTGATATTACTAAACATATCTAAGTGGAGATAATATAAAATTGAGTGATTGCGTAACAAAGCTTAAGGAATCATCTACAAAAAAACTTTGGTTACACTTATGGTTAAAAATTTATTCCATGTTAAAATTTAAAAATATAAAGACAGGACTTCTATGCGTAAGATTTTATTTCTCTCATTTTTTCTACTATCAAATTCGGCATTGGCAAACCTTGATAATAAGATCAATTATATCGCCGACATTCTTATCAAAGAACAATACTTAATCAACGACTCAAAAGAGCGTGCGGATTTTGTTAAGAGACAATTGATAGAAAAGTCTGCAAAGAGTTTAGATAATAAGAAACTCGAAAAAATTATTGATGACAATACAAGCTTCGTTGATATCAAAGAAGAAATCAAAAAGCGTATAAAGGCCAATTACACTGAAGAAGAAGTAAATCGACTTATGGCCATTCTCGAAACAAAAGAGATGAGAAAACTAGCTAAAGATGTTCTCTCTAAAGTTTTAACGATGCCACACTTCAAAATGGATAAAGAAAAAATTATCTACGAAGTCAAAGAGTTAAAAAGTAAATAGTGGGGTAGCCTAGCTAAGTGTCGCCCCCCTATTCAATCCCTTCAACGACAATACTCTTAACTCGCACAGTAGAGTTTTCGAGTTCCTTATCGATTGTATAGCGCACACTAATTCCTGAAGAGATCTCTTCTAGTTGTTTGACAACTTTCTTTTTAAAAAGCTTCTTAGGAACTTCAAGAGTAACGGACTTATTATTTTCATCACAAACATCCCAAAGGAATGCATGTTTAACATTCTTTTTAAGACGAATGATTCTAGCTTGTCCGGCCTTGTCTTCAACATGCTCAAGAGCATAGAAGTGAATTGTTGCAGGCATGACCTTGCGGTCTAATTTAGCAACTTGTGAGAGAGACTCAAGTTCGAAGTCTAGGGATGTTTTGATCGACTGGTGGCACCAGTCATCGATTCCTTCAAGAGGACAAGTCCCCTGTCCCATGCAAGGATATTGAATTTTATAATCAATAAGAAGAAGTTTTTTTCGAAGCGCTAGCAGGTCCTTAAAAACATCCTTTGTTCCTGGCTCAATACAGATAATGAACTTAGGATTATAACGTTTAATGATTTTAAAGGCCGCCGGCATTCCCATCTCATTAATCGAGTTTCCAAAGATAAGAGTTCGTGGGGCATCATCAACATTTGGAAGAGTCTGTGAAAAACTAATTTTAGAGTTTTGAAAGTACTCATCGTTTAGCTTATTGGCCTGGTCAATCATAAGCTTCGATTCATCAACTCCCGTAAATGAGAGAGCATCTGAAAATAACTCACTGGCCGCAAAGGCATATGTTCCAGGCCCAGTTCCAATATCTAAGATATGAGTTTTAGATATTTCTGCCTTCATTTGCTCACTTAAATGCTCAACTAAGAATTCAAGTTTTAGAGCGTTTGTAGGAAAGTAAAATGATGTATAAGCGCTGATTAAATCTTCATCAGAGTAATTATTCTTAAGCTTAGTACGCTCACTTGTAAATTGAGTTGATTGAGTCCCAATAAGTTTTGCAAGTTGTTGCTTATTAAGATTTGGATTTAAAAGACTCTTTAAAATTTTATCGTATTCAAACATTCCTACTTCCTAAAAAAAAGGGCCCAAGAAGTCCTTGGGCCCAAATTAAATATGCTTTAAAAGATTATACTATCTTTTTTCTGGCGCTACGTAATCTCTTTCGTTTTCACCAATATAAACTTGGCGAGGACGTGAAATACGTGCTCCATCTTCTCTTAGCTCTTTCCACTGAGATAGCCAACCTGGAAGACGTCCTAATACGAACATTGCTGTAAACATATTAGTTGGGATTCCAAGTGCCTTGTAGATAATACCAGAGTAGAAGTCTACGTTTGGATATAGGTTACGCTTAACGAAGTACTCATCTTTAAGAGCAACTTCTTCAAGACCTTTAGCGATATCAAGAAGTGGATCTTCGATTTTAAGCTTAGTAAGAATTGTGTCACATGCTTTCTTAATGATCTTTGCACGTGGGTCAAAGTTCTTATAAACACGGTGACCAAATCCCATAAGACGGAATGGATCTTCTTTGTCTTTCGCTTTCTCGATGAATTTTTGGTAATCACCACCATCTTTCTTAATTTCTTCAAGCATTTCAAGAACTGCTTGGTTTGCACCACCATGTAGTTGTCCCCAAAGAGCTGTTACACCAGCTGCAATTGAAGCAAATACGTTAGCGTGTGAAGAACCTACAACTCTTACAGTTGAAGCAGAACAGTTTTGCTCGTGATCTGCGTGAAGGATAAGAAGAGTATCAAGAGCGTCAGCAACGTCTTGGTCAACTTCACCATCAAACATTAGATTTAAGAAATCTGCTGAGTAATCAAGTTTTGCATTTGAAGTAAGTGGGCTTTTACCCATCGTCTTGCGATAGAATTGCGCCATCATTACTTTTACTTGTCCCATAAGTTGAACAATTGCCTTGTTCTTGATTTCTTCTGTTGCTTCTGGATCTAGGAACTCTGGGTAGAAACCACTTAGAGATGAAATCGCAGCAGCTAGAACACCCATTGGGTGAGCAGAACCAGGGAATTGGTCGATAATTTTCTCAACACCACCTGGCAGCTTGCTATTAGCAGAAATTTCTTTATTGAACGCATCTAGTTCTTTAACAGTTGGAAGTTTTCCATTGTAAAGAAGGTATGAAACTTCAGAAAAGTTTGAAGATTCAGCAAGTTGTTCAATTGGGTAACCACGGTATCTTAGAATACCCTTTTCTCCGTCTAAGAAAGTAATCTTTGACGTACATGATCCTGTGTTAACAAAACCAATATCTAAAGTAATTGCACCTGTTTGTGCTCTTAGCTTTGAGATGTCTAAAGCGACTTCGTTTTCAGTTCCTTTGATCACAGGAACTTCAATAGTTTGACCATTGATTTCAATTTTTGCACTATCGGCCATTTTATTCCTCCAAAATTTAAGTTGGATATAACTTAAATACGTTAAAAAATACGAATTAAATTAAGTAGATACATATCTTTTTTTGCTAAATCTGTCGACACGTCTTGCGTCTAAAATGCACAGCGTTGCATTAATTTTCCCAATTATCTGGGTCTTGCTGCCATTTCATAAGAAGGGCGTGGCCTCTTTCTTCGATCAATTTTTGCGACAAACAAATATCGGCTAATTGATTCAGATTTATTAAAGAAAAAATATCAATTCCTAGCTCTTTGGCAACTCTTTTGGCATTAGGGGTTTGGTAGTCAACCAAACACAGCACAGAGTCTACCACATGGCCCTGCTCGCGAATAAGCTTAATGACTTTTTCAATACTTGAGCCTTGATTAACGAGGTCTTCCACTAAAAGTAGTTTACTATTTTCGCCAACTTTTCCTTCCACTACTTTACCAGTGCCATGGGCCTTCGGCTTTGAGCGAACGTAATTCATTGGCTCACCACGATGATATGCTAATGCTGCTGCGTGAGATATTCCAGCAGTTGCAACACCAGTGATAAAGTCATAAGAAAGTTGATTTTCATCAATTTGCTCACACATTAATTCAATAGCAAGCTTCCACATTTTTGGATCTGAAGACATAAGACGGTTGTCGCAATAAATAGGCCCTGTTTTACCAGAAGCGTATTTAAATGGATTTTGTGGAGAAATTTTAATTAAGCCAAATTTTATCATCTCTTTTACAAGAGCGACTGTCTTTTCTGTCATGCTAACCCCTTTAAAATAGTTTAAACAAATTTATCCATCTTAAAAAGTCGAATTCTTGTATAATTACCAATTGTTTGTTTATTTTTTTTACTAACTAAATTTTATTATTTCAATAACTTACCGATGTAGAGGATATATTTAAAAGAATTGATTATTTAGTTGATTAAAGGAGTACGTTTTTGAAAGCATTATATATTTGTGATGAGAAGGATGAATGGGGATATATTAGGGATTCATTTTCTAATTGTTTTCCAAATATCCAACTTCATTGCGCAATTAGTGGTGATGATGCAATTGACCTATTAAGTTTTGAAGGTCCATTTGCCATGATCATTATAGAAGTTTCTCTTAAAAACGAAGACCCTTCTCAACTAGCAGGAAAAATACTTTCCATTACTGGTCAAAGGCCATTTATCTTTATTGGTATGGAGGCCATGATTAAGCAGAGAATTCCAGATGCTCTGTATGCACGAAGTGAATCAAGCTCTGCCCTTATGCGCCCTATTGAAGAAGAAGATTTTATGGCCGCAGTAAATAAGGCCCTCGCTTGGGTAAAAAGTGAAGACTTCGGCTCAAGCATCGAAGAATTCGAAGACGAAGATTTACTACCAATGAAAATTCGTGGCTTCTACTTATTTGATACTATCGCCTATGATGTCTACTTAGAGCTAACACAAACAAAGTATACAAAGATTATTTCAGCAAATAAGAAGTACTCTCATTCAACGATCCACTCTTATGCAAGAAAGAATATCAAGGTTCTCTATTTAAAGAAGAACGATTATTTAAAATTTCTAGAAGAAGGAATCGAGAACCTTCTAAAAACATTTGAAAGTAGAAAGAAGCTACAAGACTCAGAAGTTATTGAGAACCAAATTAAGGCGGTTCTTCTTATTCATCAATATGTAAAAACAGTTGGTGTATCTGAGAACGTCATCAAATTATGTGATGAAGTTATTCTTTGCAGTCGCGACATTATTCTTGAGAATAAGAAGTATCGTAATGTTCTTTCATTATTTCCAAAAGGGCCATTTGATGTTGCAACACAATCGATTATGACTCTTTACTTATCTCACTTTATTCTTCAGGCACTAGGTTGGGCCTCTGAAACTTCTAAAAAGAAACTTGGACTTGCTTCACTTCTGTATGATTCAATGCTTGATAATGAAGACCTTGCTTCGATTCAGTCGCTAGAAGATCCACAGCTTAAAATGTTCAAAGAAAGTGAGCAGGAAAATTATCGCGTCCACCCTCTTAAGGCGGCCGAGATTGCACAATACTTCACAGGCTATCCAGAGGCAGACTTTGTCGTGGCCCAACACCATGAAAGACCTAAAGGAGATGGCTTTCCTCATAAATTAAGTACAAATAAACTGACGGCCCACTCATGCGCATTTATCCTAGCAAATAACTACATTTTAAAGTTATGTACGAGTACTGGCGGCAAAAAGAACTTATTAAATATCTTCCGAGAGATTAAGGAAGTTTACAATCAAGGTAACTTTAAAGACCCGCTTAACGCTCTACAAAGGACGATTCTGTAAATTAAAGATTTCTTAAAAGATGGAGTCCTTTACTCTATTAAAAACGAGGGATTTTTAATTTACATTTTTCTTAGTTGAGTTAAACTCTTTGTATTGTTTTACAAACATCTCAATATTAAGGAGTTTATTGATGAAAAAACTATTATGCGCAGCTCTTTTTACAGTTGTTACTTCTTCTGCAATGGCAGCTCACGGGCCAGCTGGTTGTGGTCTTGGTTCGGTAATTTTCGAAGGTAAGTCAGGACTTGCTCTTAACGTATTAGCAGCAACGACAAACGGTATCTTTGGTAACCAGACATTTGCAATGTCAACAGGTACTCTTGGTTGTGAAGATGCGAAAACTGCACGTGTTGCAGCTGTATCATTTGTAGAAAACAACATGATCGCACTTTCAAGTGATATTGCTCGTGGTGAAGGTGAAAGCCTAAATGCATACCTTGCACTAGTAGATGCTCCAGCAGCTAACAAAGCTAGCCTTAAGCAAAACTTTGATATGATCTTTGCTGAAAATGCTGACGCTCAAACAATCCACAATAACATCCAATCTGTATTAGCGATGTAATATGGTGGCCTACGGTGAAAGCTGTAGGCCATTTTTAATACGCCAAAGTTGATTAAAGAATGAAATTACTTTTTACTGCAACACTACTCGCCTTTGTCTTTGGACAAACGTCTTATGCAACGTGGGCACCATCTAACCTAGATTCTTTTTCAAAATCACAAAAGTGGTTAAAGCTAATCCGTTATGAAAAGGGACTGTTCGGTTATGAATCCCTTGTGAAAGCTGACGAATACTTCCTCTCAAAAGAGGGAAAGACTTCTCCTCTCCAAGAATTAAAGAAGTCAATTTCAGGCATTGAATCTGCTGCAATCAAAGACATGAATAATCATCCAAAATGTCTTTTCCCTGCAAGATTTATGCTTTTAAAAGAACATAAATTAATTAATCAGTCTCTTAATTTAAAAGACTGTCCTGCTTACCAAGCTTATATTGAAAAAATCGATATCTCATCTGTATCAATCATTTTTTCTTCTTACTTTATTGAAAAGCCGGCATCAACTTTTGGCCACACCTTCTTTCGTGTTCGATCAAAGTCTTCGGAAAACCAAGATAATGACCTCTTAGATTATGGAGTCGACTTTAGTGCTAAGGTTGATACCATCAATCCTCTTGTCTATGGCTACAAAGGGATCTTTGGTGGGTTTAAGGGCATGTATGCCATGATGCCATACTATGTGAAAGTTAAAGAATATAATAATATGGAATCAAGAGATCTATGGGATTATGAATTAAACCTAGATAAGGAAGATCTCATTTATTTTCAGGCCCACCTATTTGAGATGAATAGGGCCTATTTTGATTACCTCTACTTTACGAAGAATTGCTCTTATCATATTTTGGCCTTCGTGGATGCGATAAGAACAGACTGGAAATTAATCGATAATATTGATACTACAGTTCCACCTGTTGATACGATCTATGCTCTCTTCAAGCAAGATAATATCGTAAAGAATATTAAAGTTAGGCCTGCTTCTTATACAAAATTGAAAGCAAGATATAATGAGATGGCCCCGGAACAAGTTGAACTTTTTAAAGAGCTTGTAAAGAATTCAAAAAATATTAGCAATATCAAGGATAACCCAAAAGAGCTCTTTGTTCTGGATACTTATAACCTCTATGTCGATTTTAAAAATGCTGATGTTGATGCAACAAAGTCTTTAAAGAATAAAGAGAAAAAAGAGTATCGAACAAAGAAGTTTCGTATCAATAGTAAGCGTGCAAAACTTGCATCAAAGTCACAAGATATTAACTATGAATTTCTTATGCCAAAGTCCCCTGATAAGGGCCACTACACAAATCAGATCACTCTAGGTTCTAGCTTTGATACACATGGAGAATACCTAAACTTCGAATTTCGTGGTGCCCTTCACAATGCACTCGATCGCCAAGATGGCTATCTACCAATGTCCACGACAGAATTAGTGAACTTAAAATTTGATTACAATCGCTATCAAGAAGATCGCCTTAGATTAGTTGATGCAAAGCTTGCCCGTATCGAGGCCCTTAGGCCTGTTAGTGTCTTTGCAAAAAAACTTAGCTGGCAATTTGGTTTTGGTTTTGCTGAGAGCTTTACATATCAAAGCCGAACGCTAAATCCATACCTGGACTTTGATCTTGGCTACACTCTTGGTGATGAAGCATTCGCAGTAGCAGCATTTATCGCTACTCAAAACTCATATATCTACGAATCTGACTATGACTACTCTCTAACATATGGGCCTAAGCTAAGACTTATCTATTCAGGAAAGTACCTATCATGGCAAGGAAGCTACCAGTATGCTTTTAGAAACCATAGTAGCTTAAATAAGTTTCATGAATGGAATACTGAGGCAAGATTTCACTTCACTAAGAATGTGGGCCTTAAGATTGCTTATGAGTACTACGATAGTATTTATCAGAGAGCTGTGGCCGGATTAAACTACTTTTACTAATTGATATAAGTTAAATTTTAATCGTTGCCAGCGTTTCAATAATTTTCTTATATGTGTGCTTAGTGAATCGTTCACGTAACTTAGTGATCACATCTTCAACATTGATCTTCTGGCGATCTTCAATTCGTTGATAAATCTCTTCAGTGAACGCTTCAGCAATAATCAGAACTTTTGCAAGTGGTGAAATATCATCTTTGAAACTTGTGGCAAAGCCAAGTCCGTTTGATGTACCATGGTGTTGCATAATAATAACATCGGCACCCAGTGGACAGGCAGGATAGCGCCTAATTGCGTCTGCGGCCTCGGCAGCGTGGTTAATAATGATTTCCTTATCCTCTTCAGAAACTTGAGGATCAAAGATAATCTTATCTTCATACATAAGATCAGGATATTTCTTATACACCTGAACAAGGTACATATCATGAAAATAGAGAACAAATTTAAGCTTTTCTTTGTGAGCTGGGCCACCCCACTCAACATTCTCAAGAATGTGAGAAGAAACATAACCAGCAATAATCGAGTGACTATAAAGAAAGCCCGATTTAAGAGCAGCGAGGTCTTTTAAAATTGACTTAAGATCTGGCACGCTATCGATAACTTCTTCCATTGTATCCATACACATTTGTGATAACTGGACGACTTCTTTAGTCACGCCTTCATCTTCAAATAATTGCTCAGCAATCGCATCAATACTCTGTTCGACAAAATCTAAAGATTCTTGCTGTGGTGTCTCTGGTGTTACTTTTTCCATACTTTCGATAAGTAGCTCTGTCACTCTTTTCGTAAAAGCAAAACGCTCTCTTGCAGGAATAAGAAGATGAGAAACATTCTGATCCAAGAACTCTCTTACCTTGGGCCAAACATCACTGTCTGTATCATAGATCTTGGCCGGAGTTTTAACACCATCATTTTCAAGCATATAGTATGTGTCACAGAATGCTTTATTAAATGGAAAGAAGAGACGGATTGGCATTTCATATAACTCTTCAGTTACAACGGCCAAAACTTCTCTTGGTGTAATTTTTAAGCATTCAAAAATATTTTGTAAAATTCCAGGAATATCAAATTGATTCTTTACGACATAATTCTCATCTGGAACAAGATCCCCTTCTCCAATAACAATTGAAGGGATGTCGCGATCATTTTCAATAAGATTATGAAAGGCCAAAAGGGCCGTATCCTCATCTCCAATGGATGCCATCGTCACGAGTAAATCAATTGGGATATCGGTATTTTCAATATGAATAAGCGCCTCATCTAATGATGACGTAAAAATTAAATTCAACTCTGTATAAGTTTTGAGATTTACACTATAAATTGAATTTAAAACTTCATTGTCACAAATAACTAAAGCGGTTTTCACAAAGTCCTCTTAAAATGATATCGTATTGCTAATTGTAACATATAATTACAGATGCTTAGCAACTTGCACACAAGGAAAAATATGCAATTTAAAGAAAATGAATTGGTTTTAGGAACAATTATTGAACGCTATAAACGATTTTTATTAGACTTTAAATTGGATAAGAACTTTAAAGAGTATAAGTCTAAGGATGTCCTAACGGCCCACCTCGCTAACACAGGAAGTATGAGAACCTGTTGGGAACCAGATTGGAAAGTTCTCATGACTCACTCGGATGATCCAAAAAGAAAACTAAAATTCTCTGCTCAAATGATATCTAACGGTGACTCTTGGATTATGGTTAATACTGGACTAACAAATAAAATCGTTCAAGAAGGACTTGAGCTTGGAAAATTCAAAGAGCTTAAAGATTATGAATACTTTAAGAGTGAAGTAAAAATAGGAAAAAGTAGAATTGATTTTATCTTAAGTAATAAAGAGATTGATAAGAAAGATCTGCAACTTGAAGATGCAAGCTTTAAGTATAATTTTGTTGAAGTAAAGAATGTTACTTTAAAAGTTGGTGAGCAAGCTCAATTTCCAGATGCAGTCTCAACTCGTGGACAAAAACACCTCGAAGAACTTATGGCATTAAAAGAACAAGGCCATGAGGCCACAATGCTCTATATTATTTCACGTGAAGATGTGAAAAGCTTCAATGTTAGTGATATCGATAAGGAATACAAGAGACTACTAATTAAGGCCAAAGAAGTTGGAGTACAGATACTCGCCTACCAACTTAGTTTAAATGAAAATGAAATAGCAATTGCAAAGAAATTGAAAGTCGTTCTATAAATTAGTGGACTCAAATTTCTCAATATGATTTGCGAGCTGAGAGTAAACACGACTCTCGTTTGGTATCTTTGTTAGAAGATGATTAAACTTCTGTAGGTTATCTTTATTAATAAAGCGGTAAAGCTCTTTTGTAATGAGAGAGTTCTCATTGCTACGACTAGAAGCTAAAACCGTTACAATTTGATCACTTACCTTATCTTTAAATTCTTTAGATGCTGCATACTTCTCTAACTCTAAAATAATGAGTGAATGAAGATCTTTTCCGTACACACCTTGTGATAATTGAATAAGTGCATTCAATGATCTTAGATCACTTCTTTGTGTACTTAATAGTAAAACGAGATTCTTCTTTAAATCTTCATTACCAAGGTCAATAAAGTCTAAAGCTGTTGTGATAATTGAATGAGAACGAAAGCCTCTTTTTAATGTGAAATTATAAAGCTGATTAATATTTTCGTTAATCTTAGCTGTGACAAAATCCCCATACTTATCATAATTTTCAGAAACCTCTTCACTTGTGAAGTATTCCTGACAAATAGTTCGCATACAACCCTTAAGCTTAGATAAGGACTCTTCATAGGACTTATACATATGCATATCCTCAACCCTTCTCTTCTTAAGAGCGCGGGCCGTAACGTCATCAGACAAGGATGCAATTGATCGTTTTACAAAATCAGGAGAGCGATCTACATGTTTATAAGGATTCGCACCACTGCCAAGCTCTTGCTTAAGAGTACTTTCAATATCACTACTAGTGAAAAATACAAATGCACTTAATGATGCAATAACGACAGTATGAACTAAGCCTTTAATCATTTCTTTCCTTAAATGTTTAACCAACCTTTTTACTCGTTTCGGTTAATTTTAGGAAAAAATTAAGTTTAAGTTTTAGTTCATATGAAAATCTAATAACTTACAATGAATTTAAATGATGATAATGCTCAATTAGTTGCTCAACACAATTAAAACCCTTTAGTTCCATATCATTTAAGATGGCCTTATTAAGGTTTTGTAAAAGCTTTGGCCCTTGAAAAACAAATGCAGAATATACTTGTAAGCACCTTCCCCCATCACGCCAGTAATCAACGACATCTTCATATGATGAAAATCCACCTACACCAATGAATTCGAGATTAGGAAATTCTTTCATTTTATCAAGACAGGCCTTACGAATTCCACGGGCCTTTTTTAATAGAAGCTTTCCAGATACACCACCGACACCACGCTCCTGCATAATCGTCGTATTAGTTGCAATAATACCTGTAAGCTTATAGTCACTTGCAACTTTGATAATGCTATCAATCTCATCTTCTTCGATATCAGGAGAGATCTTTAGATAGAGGTCCACCTCACCTTCTTTACGCTCAAGGGCCGCAAAAATCTTCTCTAGTGATTCACGAGTTTGATGAGAGCGAAGTCCTGGTGTATTTGGCGAAGAGACATTGATGACAATATAATCAGCTAATTCTTTAAAGTCTTGATACAAAGAAGCGTAGTCTTCATAAGCAAGCTCATCTGGCGTATCCTTATTCTTACCAATATTCACTCCTAGCGGAATTGAACGTTGGGCCAAGCGAACCTGATTCTTAAGAAACTCTCCACCTTCATTATTAAAACCCATACAATTGCGAATCGACTCTTCTTCAATATAGCGAAAGAGTCTTGGCCTTGGGTTTCCGGCCTGAGGCCTAGGAGTAACTGTTCCAACTTCAATTGCACCAAAACCAAGGTGTGAAAGAAATTGGTAGCCTCGACAGTTCTTATCAAGACCTGCAGCAAGTCCAATGGGAGTTGCCCAGATATTATTTCCAACTTTTAATTTTAAATTATCACGACGATAGCTTGGAAAGATTTCAGACATAACGGGAAACTTTTCCATTAAATCAATCGTTAGATCGTGAGCATCTTCAGCATCGAGTTTAAATAAGAAATTGCGCGCAAGAGAATAAATCATTAGTACAACTTAACAAAGTCACCTTCGTGAACAGAGCCTCCAGAATGTAGAATTCCAATTGAAGCGTCTGCACCGATAAAGTCGACAACCTCAATTGTTCCTTTAATCTCCCCTTTAGAAACACCAATTAGTGCCCCAGTTTCAGGATCATAAATATCAACACCTTCAGTTACAACTTTTAAAACGTCACCAATATTAAGCCCAGAATCGCGTCCAGCATTAATATAGATATTATTTCCAATGATCTTTGCAACACGGCCTATCCACTCTAGCTTTTGGGCCGTATCAAGAATTCTTGGGATAGATTTTCTAACTGATACCTTTGTTACATAACGAAGAAGGTCTTGGCGATACTTCGTCTGAGAGTCACGATCAGACTTAAAGAAACGGTAGCTATTATCATCAGCATAACCATCAAGGGTATCCGTATAGATTTCTTTATTTGAATTTACATCATAAATTCTAATTTCAACTTTTGCTTCACTGTAGCTCTTTGTGCTTCTAACAAATCCAACCTCATCAGACTTCTCTCTAACTCTGGCCTCAATAATTCGTCCGAAAACAACAAAGTTTACACCCTCACCCTTGGCCTTTCTTGTCATCTGAACAAGCTTAGAGCCACCTTGAGAATAAACTTGTTTAGATGAACCAAATAACCTTGCAGACATAGGATCAACGATAAATTGTCCCGTCTTTTGAAGTTCACGGCGTAATTCTTCTGTCGCAACAACACCTAGGTCTTGTCCTCCAAATGGAGATTCATTAAAGAAAGTTAGTAGTGCAACTTTCTTCTTAACACCTGTAAAGTGTTGACGCTGAGTCGTTCTTTCTTTTCTTCCGTGATAATCTCTTCTTTGCGGAGGAGCTAAAAGAGAACACGATGTTGTTATAATCAGTAAAATTGGTAATAAATACTTAATCATAGGTTCTTGGCCTTCGTGGCTTCCTTATCTTCTTTAATAACTTTTCCATTCTCTCCAGCATGAATAATATTGAAGACAAATGGTAAATTCTCATCTCTTTTAATTGAAGCTTGATCTGATAGCTTTGTGTTTGAGAACTTCTTTAAAACATCCATTGCCTTATCTTTATCACCAGAGAATGTGATACTAATACTTACGACATTTTGAAGAGTCGAAGTAATTTGTGGGTCAAAGAAGTAAACAACGCCCTCTTCCTTAAGCATACTTGCAAAGTCAAAAGCTTCGTTAATATTGTGTGTATTTCTTAGAACGATATCAAAAGAATTCTTTACAGAGACCTTCTCCTTGATCGTTCTCTTGAGGCCCTTCATTTCAGAAATTGGTAGTTGATAAACAAAGCTAGCAATATCTGAACTTTGCTTATGTGGATCAACTGTTGAGTACTGCTGTCCTTTGGCCTCAAAATCTTTAAAGTTTACAATTGTGCCGTCACGTAAATCCGTTAAAACAATTCCACCATATGTTTGAATATTAATTTGTTTTTGCTTTTCATCTTTAAATTCTTTTTCAAGAACAATATCAAGAGTTAGCATAAGTGAATTTCTTAACTCTTCCTGACGAGTCCCTAGGATCTCACCTTCACTTGAGCGTAGTGCAGAAAGAGGCTTCTTTAGATGTTCAAAGATCTCTTGTCTCGTCGAAGGATTAACAATTTCAATCCCCTCTAAAAAGACACCACCAACACTTCCAGTTAATTCCTTAATCCAGTGGTCTTCAACAACATCAGTAAATTTGGACTGAGAACTAACTCCCACTTCTTCCCAAGTAAGGTCTTTAAGCTTGTAATTGATATTTAGGTATAGCTTTGTAAAATTTCTTGTCTTACCTTGCCCGATATAGCGGTAGTAAATCTCAGAAACAAGTTTGCGATCAACTTTTGCATCAATATTGTAGTAGTGAGTATCGGCACGAGATAGTGACTTAGACATTTTCTTAACAGTATAAGAAGAGATGATTGAATTAAACCCACCAAATGAAGCACGGGCCTTTAGTCTCTTACTTCTTAGGCCTCTTTCATATCTTTCCAGAGCACTGCCTGTTAGAACGACAGGATTACCTTCTTCATCCACTGCACCTGTTTGGCGGTCATATGTCTCCTTGATCGGCGCAAAATATTCTTCAAATTGTGTTTCATAATTCTGCCAGAATGTCTTAGTGTCTAGACCTAGTTTTTCAAGCTCTGAATCGAGAACATTTCTAACAGCGTTGGCATAAAGTTGCTCTTTAATAAAAGATAAAGAGTCACCTGTTTGTGATGTGAACTGACCTCTTGCACTCACTGATGCTGCAAGAGTATTTGTTGCTAAAAGTAGCAATAATATTAGTTTCTTCATTATCCATCCCTAGATTTAAATATATCTTTAAGTATTTTACCCTACATCGCTGATTTTTCCATCAATAATAAACTTCACCGCATCAGCATCAAAAATCTCATTAATTTTTGCCGCCATTTGTGGTGTTGGGTTTACCAGATAGTCGCTTCCGAGCGGCATTCTCGCTCTTCCCGAATCGTGTTCAAAAATAATATGCAGTGGAACAGTTCCTCGGTGACCTAAAATCGTCTGCTTAAGACGGTTTAGACGCCCTTCATTTAAAGAAGTCATTGGAACGTTAAGACGAACAGATGATACTCTTTCTTCGGCCTGTTCTTTAAGCTTTTGAATCTTTGACGGGAAGAATTTTCGCGGTTCCTCGGCCAAATTTACCTGTCCAGTCATAATGATTGGATCATCACTTAATAGAATCTCTTCATATTGAACAAATGTTTTTGGGAAGACAATACACTCAATCTTACCTGACAAGTCCTCTAGGGTAGCAAAGCACATGCGATCCCCTTTCTTTGTCATGATTGGCTTTCTCTCAACGATCATCCCTGCAAGAACCATATCTCTTTTTGATGTTCCATCAATATCTTGAATTTGCCCAATAGGCATTGAGGCCATCTGCTCAATAACACCTTGGTAGCGATCAAGAGGGTGACCTGAAACATAAACACCAATTAACTCAGCTTCATAAAGAAGTTTCTCTCTATCATCCCAGTCGGCCGTGTGTTCAAGATCAAGTTTGTTAGCACCAGTATCTTCAGATCCTTCTGCCATATCAAAGAGATTAGTCTGTCCCATCTCTTTTTCTTTTTGGCGCTTACTTGCGTAAGCAACAACCATTTCCATATTTTCAAGCATCGTGCGACGGTTTAGCTCTTTTTCACAACCGTCGAATCCACCTACGCGAATTAATGCTTCAACTGTTCTCTTATTAACTTGTCTAAGATTTACTCGCTCACAGAAATCAATAAAGCCCACAAATGGCCCATTTTCTGTACGCTCACGTACAATCTCTTCAACTGCACCTTCACCAACACCCTTAATAGCACCCATTCCAAAACGAAGGTTTCCATCAACAACGTTAAATAACCAAAGAGATTCATTCACACATGGAGCAAGAACTTCAATATCGTGATTTCTTGCATCGTTAATAATTGTCGTGATCTTATCTGTATTAGAAAGTTCCGTACTTAATAGACCAGCGTAAAACTCTGGTGGGTAATAAGTTTTTAAGAAAGCTGTTTGATAAGCAATATATGAATAGGCAACGGCGTGAGATTTATTGAAACCGTACTCCGCAAATTTCGCCATCTGGTCATAGAGAGTTTCAGCAATCTTAAGATCGTAGTCTCTCTCTTTTGCACCATCTAAGAAGATTTGCTTATGGCGCTCCATCTCCTTAAGTTTCTTTTTCCCCATCGCCTTACGAAGCATATCCGCTTGACCAAGAGAGTATCCTGCAACCTTACGAGCGATATTCATAACCTGCTCTTGGTAGATAATGATCCCGTAAGTATCGTTTAGGATTGGCTTTAGATCTTCAAATGGATAAGTTTCTTCTTTACGCCCGTGCTTGATTTCAACGAATTCATCGTGCATTCCCGATCCCATTGGACCTGGACGATAAAGGGCGTTGATGGCCGTAATATCATCAAGTGTATCCGGAGAAATACGACGACATAAATCCTGCATCCCTGAAGACTCTAGCTGGAAAACTCCAATCGTGTCCCCTTCAGAAACAAGGTCATAAACTTTCTTATCTTCGTAATCAATAGCTTCAATATCAAAGTCTGGATCATAGTCACGCTTAATAAAGTCAGAAGCGTAATCAATTACCGTTAGAGTCTTAAGTCCAAGGAAGTCAAATTTTACAAGTCCAATTAACTCCGAAAAGTCCTTATCAAATTGAACAACCTTTTCACCCTTAGCACCTTTAAAAAGTGGACAGTAATTCACTAGAGGTTCAGAGGTAATGATAACTCCGGCCGCGTGAATACCAGCGTGACGATATAGTCCTTCAAGTCTTTTTGAAATCGTAAAGATTTGGCGAATCTTAGGATCTGTTTCAATGAGCTCCTGAAGTTTCGGTTCCATCTCAATTGCTTTATCAAGTGTAATCCCGATTTCATCAGGGATTAGTTTTGAGATCATATTGGCTTCAGCAAATGTTAAGTCGTAAACACGGGCAACGTCTTTTACAACGGCCTTGGCCTGAAGCTTACCAAAAGTAATAATCTGACCTACTTTATCTTCCCCGTACTTCTGCGTTACGTATTCAATAACTCGCTGACGTCCCGCCTGGCAGAAATCGACGTCAAAGTCAGGCATCGAAATACGTTCAGGGTTAATGAAACGCTCAAAAAGTAGATTATATGGAAGCGGGTTAATATTGGTAATCGTAAGTGCGTAGGCAACAAGAGAACCTGCTCCGGAACCACGCCCAGGACCTACAGGAATCCCGTTATCCTTTGACCACTGAATGAAGTCCGCAACGATAAGGAAGTATCCAACGAATCCCATTTGTTTAATAAGATCCATCTCATATTGCAGACGCTCATAATACCTTGGCTTCTGCTCTTCCCAATCTGGTTGGTTCACAATATTTCTAAATTGAGGCCCATCAAAGCGAGCTTGTAGACCTTCTTTAGTTACGCGGTCGAAGTACTCATCAAGAGTTTCGTCCGTATCAATTTCATAATCTGGTAAGTGATAAATTTGATTACCGTTTTCATCTTCCCAAGAAAGTTCAACATTACACTTATCTGCAATCTCAAGCGTGTTATCACAGGCATCAGGTGCATAGTGAAAAGCCGCTCTCATTTCTTCAGGTGACTTATAATAGAATTCTTGCGACGTCATACGCATACGATTTTCATCAGCGTAGGTCTTTCCTGTTTGGATACACAGGAGAACTTCCTGAGCAGTCGCATCCTCAGGTGTCATATAGTGAGAGTCATTTGTCGCAACAAGTTTAATGTCATTCTTGCGTGCAAAATCAATAACTCTTTCGTTAACAATTCTTTGCTCTGGAATCCCATTTTCTTGGATCTCTAGGTAGAAGTCGTCAGGGCCAAAAATATCTCTTAGCTTTTCAATAGCACGAATGGCCTTATCGTCTTGGCCAGTAAAGAAATTGTAGCCAACCTCTCCCTTAAGACAAGCAGTCGTACAAATTAGACCTTCCGAGTACTCGCGAAGTAGTTCGACGTCAGCACGTGGCTTATAGTAGAAACCTTCAAGATAAGCTTTTGAGAGAAGCTTACAAAGGTTTTGGTAACCTGTATTATTCTTAGCAAGTAAGATGAGGTGGTGAATTTGTCTTGAAGATTCTTCTGCATCTTGTGAGCTTACACTTGCAGACTTCTTTGCGGCACGACGATCAAAGCGAGAACCCGGAGTAAAATAAATTTCTGAACCAAGGATTGGTTTAATACCTGCATCTTTACAGCGAGTATAAAAATCAATGGCACCAAACATATTACCATGGTCAGTTTGTGCAATTGCTGGAACACCCAATTCCTTAGCTTGTGGAATTAAATCTTTTAAACGAATCGCACCATCCAGTAGTGAGTACTGTGTATGTAAGTGAAGGTGTACAAAGCTATCTGGGTGAGTTTCTTTTAGTGGTTTCGTTTCGCTAGTTTCATTAGATTCGACGTTACTATCTTGTTCCATGGAGTCCTCAAAATGTCTTAATTAATCAGTGTGTCGTGCTATTTAATTATCCCATTTTAAAGGTGTTTTGTCATATTCTTAGAGCTTATTTGCCAACCAAATTACAAAGACATAACGCAGGGCTTTGCCAATATACATTGTCACAAAAACATATTTGGGGTGACAGCGAAAATAACCCAGCGCGACAGCTAACGGATCCCCAACAATGGGAAGCCATGTCAAAATGGCCAGTCCTGGACCATAGCTTTGAATTAAATCCTGCCAGCGATTGATTTGATCTTTACTAATCTTTAGATATTTTTCACACCAGCTTAGCTTTCCCAAGTGACCGAGATAGAAACAACTAACCCCTCCCAGAAAATTTCCAAGACTAGCAGACCAAAAGATATCGGCCTTCGATAGCCCCGCCTTAACAGCTCCAAAGAGAAATGCTTCTGAACTAAAAGGAAGAATGGTTGCGGCAGCAAAGCTTATAAAAAAGAGCCCTACGATGCCATATTCATGAATAAATTCCATTACGAGCTATTATGATGATTTCTCTACATTTAATCAAAATCTTTTCAAGTTTTAACAATACAATTTGAGATAGGTTTAAACAAAAAAGGGATGCATAATGGTTAACTACACTCCACCTATCGAAAGAGATAAAGCGCCAAGACAAAGAGAAAAAGATGAACATTTCACTTCCAGCTACAATATCATTAATCGTGTCATCAAGGACCTTGCACCCTTACAAAATACAATGGATATGCAGGAAGCAGGAGAATATTTCATCAAGCATAATATTACAGGACTTCCTGTCGTCGATGAACTTAACAATATAGTAGGATTCCTCTCACAAAAAGACTGCCTCAAATACAGTCTCGATGCGAAATACTACAACCACCGTTCTTCACTCGTTGAACACTATATGAGCGAGAATGTTGTAACCATTCCTTCAAAGTCCAACCTCACCTTCATCGTTGAACTCTTTCTCCACTATCCTTTCCATGCCTTTCCTGTCGTTGATAACGAGAAAGTTATTGGAATTATTGAAAGAACGACTGTTTTTGAAGTCATTCACAATATGAAAGGAACCAACTGGTAGCCCTAGACTACATAAATCTTACTGACATCCAAACCAGCTGTTTACATTTTTGATACAGTTTGTGTACAAATGCGTTCAACTTTGACTTTTAAATCGATACAACACCCCCATTGGAAACGATCTGGGAGGATTTGATGAGAAAGTTACTAGTTTTTATTTGTACATTTTTAGCACTGACAACTAACGCCGAAGTTAGCAAGTGGTGTAAAGATACGAGTTTTATTTTAGAGAACGCAATTGTATCAGGTTTTGAAAGCGTGACTTATGAAGAGGAATTAGAAATCCTCTTATCTGCTTCACACTTTGTTCTTGAGAGCACTCCAAAAAAGAATTTCTTCTACTTTTACACAACTCTTGCAAGTGCAATTGAAGGTACTGAAATTTATGAATCGCCAGAGCATAAGGTTCTTTTTCTAAGAAGACACTTAAGAGATGCAATTGGTGATCTTAACAAATTTCACGACAGACTTTCTAGAAGACTTTGTCTTTGGTGCTACGGAAACCATAGAGAGTACGTTCAAGATATTCTTTCCAGAGGTATCACTGAAGGTGAAAGATCAAAGAATGATGAAACAGAGATTGCAGTTTTAAATCGTGTTGCAAGTCTGGCCATTGAATTGATCGAAGAAAGTACATTTTCGAGAAGTTATGAATGTGCAAAAAAGAGCTTAACTTTTGTTCTAGTCACAAATGATGTCGTGACTAAGAGAAAGAATGTTTTAAGCGCATATAGAATTATGAGAAATAATGGTTGTAACTAATAAGTTAGAACTAGGGAGAGAGAAATGAAAAAAGTATTAATCGCAGTATTTAGTACAGTCATCTTAAGTACAAATACTTACGCACTTTTTGGTAGTAAAGATAATGGCATCACGGGAATGTACAAGGGTAAAGAAAGCATTTCCTTAAACTACGATGGCGTTAAACTCCTTAACAAATGCTCATTCGATGGAAGACTTGGCTACAATGCACTTTCACTAGGTGCTGCTGGAGCAGCGTGGTCACTTGGACCAATTGGAATCATCGGAACATTCATCCTGATTCAAAGTTACAAGCAATCTGTATGCTTCAACAATAGCTATGTTCGCGAAAATATTTTCAAAGTTAGACTTGAAGCAAAAGTTGTTGAGACAAGTTCGGAAAGAATTACTCTTATGATTTCTTCACAAGACAAGAAGAAGTGTGCGGGTTTCTCAATCAAGCTAATCGGTGAGCCCGATGGTTTTGGAGGATATGATCTATTCAAAAACAAAGAATCATACTTAAAAAATGAGGTCTTTGGTACTGCAACTTATGCGCAAAAAGAATTAGATATTGCAATTTCAGAAGAGTTATCAATGCTAACAAAAGGTCGCAACGGTCACAACTGCGTATGGGATCTTAAGCACGGATTAAACGTAAACCTAAAGAAATAATACTATAAGGATAAAAAATGAAAAGATTAATAACAGTAATTACCCTACTAACACTCTCATTAAGCACTCAGGCACTTGGAAAGAAATCAATTGAAGGCGAATATAGTGGAAAGAAAAAGATCTCTTTAACTTACACTGGTTATTTTGAGATTGATTGTGGCAAGTTTCTTTGTTTTGATTACGAAGACTACTATGGAAAAAGTAAGACACTAAATATTAAGTTAGACGTTCAGATTACAAAATCAAGTACAGGCAGAATCACTGTTCTATTAAAGTCACAGGACAGAAAGAAATGTGCAGGTTTTGCAATGAGTTTCATCGGTGAAGAAGATGGCTTTGGAGGATACGACTTATATCGTAACAAAAAAGACTATTTACAAAACCTTAATATCGGAACTCTGACTTACCAAAAAGGTAAAGTGAATATTTCAATCCCTGAGAATATGACCCAAAAAACAAAAGGGACAAATAATTACACTTGTACTTGGAATTTAGATTACGGACTTGATTTAAAAGTAAAATAGATTGGATATCCAAACAACTTCCCCATATTTATCAGAAAAGCATTCCGTAGATATTTACAACTACGTGAATGCTTCTCTTTATCTAAGAGATACTTGGTTAAAAAAGAAAGAGCTTAACCCAAACTTTTCCATTAGATCTTGGGCCCAAAAGCTTGGAATAACTTCCCATTCTCAGCTCCACCAGGTTCTAAATGGAAAGCGTAACCTTCCAAGTAAGTATATTGTGACTCTTGCAAGAGACTTAAAGCTTGGCCCGCATGAAGCTGACTACTTTGAAAAGTTAGTAAAACTTCAAGCAGCTAAGTCAGAAGAAGAGAAACTATTCTATTTAAAATCAATTCAAAGAAATAATGAAACGCTAGAAGTTTATGAAGTTGACAGTTACGAGCTGATTAGAAACCCTCTTAACTTCTTTATCCTTGAATTATTTTGCTTGGTTGATACGGACCTTACGCCAATAAAGATTCAAAAGTTATTAATTCATAACTACCCTCTTACTGAGATTAGAAAAAGCGTCGAATTATTAACGAAGCTTGAAATGCTCACTCTTATCGATGGGAGCTACCGCAAGGCCCACGGGACAGTCTTTACAGCAAATGACATCCCAAATCTTGCCAAGCAAGAATATCATAAGAATATTGCAGATCTTGCAAAAGAGGCCGTTGCAAAACAAGATGTACAAGACAGAGAGTTCTCTGGCTTTACATTTGGAATTCGCGCCGAAAATCTTCCAAGAGCGAAGGAAGAATTAAGAAAATTCAGAGAGGAATTTTCTCAAAAATTTATCGAGAAGGACTTTGAAGGAAATCAATTATATCACTTAGCAATTAACTTCTTTGCTATTTCAAATAAGGTTGACCAATGAAAGTACTTTTAATTTTAGCACTATCTTTTTTGACACTTTTCACTCATGCAGGAGAACGTCCTGTTCTTCGAGAAGGTGGTTCAGGTGTTGGTAATGGTGGCGATACTGTAAGGCTTAGATTCATCAATACAGGAAATGGTATCCTTGAATATTATAAAGAAGGTTTTAAATCGATAAGTGATGTACTTGTCTCACCGCTATTTCTTAAGGCCCATTTAAATATCAAGACGATTAGTACTTCTAAAGAAATCTTAATTGATAACCTTGGAAATCCAGTCAGTGCTATTGGCGAGCCTGGGAAAATAACTTTATATGTTGGTGAAGCTATTCCAGAACTTCATTGGAATAGTATTTTTAAGAACTCTCGCCTAGCCAATATTATGGTTTTGCACGAACTACTAAGGGCCCAAGGAATTAATGATGATAATTATGTCTACTCGACAAAGGTATTAGTTAAACAAGATATCTTAAATATTGGGGACTTTAAAATGAAATGGGCCAAGCAGTCTTTCGACATCGTGGAAAACACTCAGCTGCGCTCATTTAATTCACGCTCAATTCAAGAAGAGCTAACGTATTTTAAGCAAGGAAACCTTTCCCTCGACAGATATAACACTATCGATCTTGCACCACTTATTACTCTAAACCTGAGACTATCAAAAGAGTTGTATGAACAAACGAGTGATATAAATAGATTAAAGAACCTAAGAGCAGATTATAAGCTTCTTAGAGATATCATCCCAATGGTGGACCAATTATCTTTTGCTCAAATTGAGAACAATCCGAACTATGCTTTATTAAATCGCCTAGCACTTATCCTTCTACGCGACTTCTTCTTTAAAATTAGAATGACTAATTATGAACCGACTAAAGAAAATAGTTATATCATTTCAAACTATACGAATGATCTTTTAAGTGCAATTAGCTTTGCCTCTGAAGATTGGATGATATGTACGGGAATTGAGCAAAGTCTCTCGGCCCTATCAAATAGCTCACTGGTATTTGATAGCAATGACCTTAAAATTATGACATCGGCGACGATCACCCTACTAAACGATAGTAAATGCTATTAATTTTCAATAACTTAGTATCTGTAAATATTGCAGATACTAAGCTCTTTTCTTGAACGCGACCATGACTTCTGCGAATATACGGCATAAAAGTTTATAGAGAGACAACATGGTTTTTACTCGTAAGAAAAAAACACCAAAGAATAAGGAGCAGCTTGAGTTTAACTTTGAGCTTCCTCGCGAAAATGATCGCAACTTCCACCTTGGTGGAAAATCTTTCTATTTCTTCGACTTTGACGACAATGTCGTTTTCCTTTCGACTCCAATTATCATCTTTCACAATGAGACAGGCGAAGAGAAGCTTCTTTCTTCTCACGAATTTGCTGCTCATAACAAGATCATTGGAAAAGAAGGGCCATACGCAAATTATCACATGGATTTCGATGATGAGACGGGAACTTTCAGAAATTTCCGCGATTCAGATCTTTCGCTTACTCAACGACTAACCGGAAGAAAGCAATCACTTATCACAGATATCCAGGATGCACTTGAAAGAAGTGATTCGACTTGGAAAGCTCCGAGCTGGAATCACTTCTTCCATGCAACTTATAATCAAAGACCTGTTTCTATCATTACAGCTCGTGGTCACAGAGAAGACACTATTAAGCAAGGAATTGAAGTTATTTATAACGAAGGTCACCTGCCTAATATGCCAAACTTCCACACTGTTTACGCCGTTTCAAACCCTGAGACACGTGTACGCCTTGGTGGCCGTGATGAAGACTATAATGTACCAGAGCTTAAGTACAAGGCAATTATCGAGTCTGTTGAGCTGGCCATCCAAAAGTATGGTTACTCTGATTATCATCGTTTTGGTATGAGCGATGATGACGCTGGTAATATTGATCTAATCACTGATGCCATGAAAGAGCTAAAGGCAAAGTTTCCACGTATGTCTTTCTTTGTTATTCAAACTTACGATAATGGATTTGAGAAACGAGAAGTTCTTGAAAACTCAGTCGAAACAATCTTTTCTAAGCACGAGTCACGCCTTGACCAGCTTAACCTTTTTGCACAGTAGTTTTAAAAAAACTGAACACTACCTAGGCAATTATCAAAAAAGTATTTTCAATTATTAAAATCTAGTAAGATTTCACCATGGAAAAGAAATTTATCAAACAAGTCATGGCAACATTCTTCATCTTCTTATTCTCGGCCTTAATGTCCAATGCATTTAGCAAGGATCTTTTGAAGCTCATTCAGTAACTGAACTTCTGACAACTAAACTTGTCGAAAGTAAAAACCAAGTATGAGTATCAACTATCTTTCAAAGAAATTTATTTTCTCATTTTAAGCAAGTGAATATTTATTATTTACAATGGTTTAGCACGAGTTTCTAAAGAAACTGACTTTTGTCAGTTATTTTATTTATAAATATTTATTATCTTTATCCGATAATGCAAACATGTTCAAAATAAAACAGTTTGTAATATTAATAACTTCCGTCGCTTTCCTCTTAATAACATTAACATCATGTTCCGCAGGAGCTGATGAGGAAACCCTAAAGAAAGTAAGTATTGGCAATGAGCAGACTCCTCCGGGAGAACTCTATATTGATAATATTACGATCTTAACACCTGGTTACTACACACTTGGAGAGACGATTTCTATCTCGGTTAACTTTAACAAGACCGCAACAGTCATTAGTGGCACTCCCCGACTCGAATTAGAAATTGGTGCCACAACTGTTTTTGCAGACTATGTCTCAGGAAGTGGAACTGATGAATTTACTTTTGAATATATCGTGGCCGCAACAGATAATGATAGTGATGGCATTTCTACGATCTCTCCTTTGGATGTTTCAAGTGCGACGATTGAAGACGATCAAGCAAATGCATTAACAGATACTTTTACAAATAAGAGCTTCCCTTCTGTTTTTGTGGACACCCAAGCACCAAGCTTTTCTTCTATGACACTTCCAGCTGATGGCAGCTATATCATTGATGATATCTTAAACTTTGCTGTAACCTTTGATGAAAGTGTTGTGGTAACAGGAAGTCCAAGAATTGAACTACAACTAGATAGTGGTAATGTCTTTCTTGATTACAAAAGTGGTTCTGGAACAAACACACTTAACTTTGAATATACAATCACAAGTGCTGATAATGACCCAACAGATGGAGTGCTTCTCTCATCTGCAATTGAACTTAATAGTGGAACTATTAAAGACGGCGCTGGCCATGATGCAAGCTTGGCCATAACTCCTGGTGATACAAGTGGAATCAAAGTAACAAATGATATTCCACATACCATAAGCTTTTCCATCAATAGCGGAGAAAGTGCTACAAATCAAACAAGTGCAACTTTAAGTATTACAGCATCAAATGCGAACGAAATGTATATTACAACAGATGCGAGTTGCTCGACGGGAGGAAGCTGGCAAGCCTATGCAACATCTCTTCCTTGGACTCTTTCTTCATTAAATAGCGTCAACAATGTCTATATTAAGTTTAGAACTGTAACGCTTTATGAGTCAGACTGCCTTAGTGACGACATCATTCACGATGATATCGCTCCAACGCCACCTACGATAAGCCTAAATACAGATGCAACAACAAGCGCCTCAGATTCATTTTCACTAGCAAGTGCTGACGGAACAGGAAGCTCAATTGCAGGTTATGAAGTGGCAATTTCAACATCTCCAGCAGATGCAGATATTTTGCCTGGAGCAAGTTATACACCCTTTATGTCTGCTTCATATCAATACACTGGTGTCACACTAACTGAAGGAGAACAATACTATCTCATCTTAAAAACAATTGACTCTGCAGGAAATGAAACAATCACCTCATCTTCTTCATGGTACGTCTTAGCACCACCAAATAAGATTAATAACCTTTCTCTAGTAGAGAGAACCACTGATTCAATTAAAATTGCTTGGACAACTCCAGATCCTAATGGGCCAGCAATTAGCGCGTATCAAATCGATTACAAAGAAGGAGTCGGAAATTGGCAAACAATCACGGCCACTCATACCCTAACAGACTTTACGCACACGGGACTTACACCAGACACAGAGTATAGCTACCGAGTCTATGCAACTAATGGTGCCTACAATTCTGAATCATCGAATATTCTAATTTCAGAAACGCTTCCGGATATTCCAATATTTCAATCCAATTATATGGCCGTCAATGTAGGAGGCGCGACTTCTTGTCGTCTCGTTTCCCTTGAAGATGGAAACTCTTTTGAACACAACGGAACACCTATCGCTGGAACTTTTAACAAGACAGACACTCATAGTTTCACTTGCGCTCAATTTGATACTATTGAGGCAACTGGGAAATTCTTTGTTGCAGGAAGAAGAAGTGACAGCAATAGCACTTCCGCAAGTAAGAATGCGAATATCGTTTGGAACCCAACAAGTTGGGTGGGAAAAAGCTTTCTCTTTAATCATACAAGACAAAGTGTCAGCAATATTTCAATTTATGCCTACACTGATTCTGAGATTGAAATCACAAGAAATGGTGCTGTCGTTACTTCTGCGAGCTTAGTAGCAGGAACTTCAACAACACTAACTGTTTCAACTTATGCTTCTTATGAACTCAACTCAACGGGATATATATTGGCCTACATGATGGCAGGAACTGGTACTGATCACGTGGACCCAAAACCTCTTCTCCCAACGGCCACTGATATTATTGGCTTTCCTTCAACAACTGGAAATATCACAACAGCGGCAAGTAGCAATAGTGTGACAATTTACAACTCAGAGTCCATAACTCAAACTGCAACACTTACGGCCGGTACAACTTATGCACACACAGTAAGTGGAAATCGAAACCTCTATGACACACAAGCAACACGTATTATTTCAGACGTATCCATTCCAATGATTGGAAATTCAACAGCTGACTCAAACGGATACTGTGCAGCACCATTTGTACCAACAGCATTAATGAAGAACTCATTTGGAATTAATACCAATGCTGACTTTGTGGCCTTCACTTCCCTCTCTCCAGCTGTTATCACGGTGACAGATGGAAGTGATGGATCGAGCTCGACCATTACCCTAACAAGAACAACTGACGAGGATGACGTGCCTTACCGAGCCTATCTAAGCACTAATATTGCCTCTGGCTCAGTATTTGAGTCCCCTGACAAATTTCAGGCCTGGTATCAACCTAATAATAATAGTGCAAGTGGTGACGAAGATGAGACCGTATTATTTGGTTGGTAACAACGTGCAAAAAACAAAGAAAGAAAGTGATAAAAATCTAACACTTTCTAACTATTAAGCTTCATCTTTTGCTTTGATGTTTCTTTTTCACTAGAATTCCTTATCTCACAAATCAGGGTAAGGAGTTCAAATGAAAAAGATCGCAAAAATTACGTTAACATTACTTTTAGCATCTTCGGCCTTATCTATGGATTGTATCGGTTCTAAGAGATACTTAGATGACAGAGGACAATCTCAACTTAAAGAAGTGAAATTAGAAAGAGCATTTGATTATACAGATGCAAAGATTCACGCAGATATCGACGAAGCATACTTCGTTTTCACAAAGTACGACGAAGAACAATTTGTCGCTAAAATCACATTTGGTCCCGACTACACTCAAGGGATCGTCTCAACAGCAACATTTGACCAAAACAGCCGCTTTGAGCTAGTTAGCGTTGATGGTGCAACTGTTTATAAGCTGGTTTGTACTAAGTAAGGTACGCGCCACCTTTTCGAGATTTAAATAAGTTAGCGAATCATACAAGGCACTAAGTGGAGGTTTCTTCTGCTATGAAAAGAAACCTCGCACTCGAATTATTTAAGAAATTACATTCTTGGGGCCGAAGCAGGGAAGTCCTTTGTCGAGTCAGTTGAAAACTGAATGTCAAAGGCAACACAGTCGTTAGGCCAAACTGCACCCATAGGACAGTAGCCATTTGTCACGGCATCACTTTGGCTATAGCCTTGATTAAGGTAGTATTGGCATGACCAATCCCATTGAACATCAAGAATATCAACGATCATTGGCCCATATGTTGACGGTAGTGTTGAGCCAGAAAATTCCTTAACTTTTGAAACTTCTCCGTTTGCAATATCACCAAAAGTTACAGTTCTTGTTAAGTTACAAGATTGTCCTTCCGCTCGAATACAAAGCTTAATTTTTAGCTTCTTATACTGTTGTGGATTGTAATGACATTTAACGCCGTTGTCGTCATAAGTTCCTTGAGAAGGAGCTGTTCTTGGACGAACGCGAATATTAAAACGAGAATCAGTATAAAGCATAGCTTGATCGGTTCCTAGAGATGTTGTGGACCATCTTACATTGGAGCCTGAAGAAACACGTGAATTTCCGTGTAGGATAATGCTTCCGACAGTGTAGAAATTTTGAGTTTGGCCACCATCGGCATCCCCCTCTTCGTTACCATCACCGTAGCCATCACCTGGATCAGTTTGTTCAATATCGCTATCATCTCCACTGCCTCCACTACCGTCACCCCAGTCCCAGCCACCATCGCCTGTTCCTGTGTTACCGTTGTTCTCCCAACCGTGACTTGAATCAGAATAAGTAACTAGAATCTCTTTTTCATTATTTTCAAAATCAACATAATGAATTACAACCTCACGACCCATATCAAGATCTGAAGGTTTATAAAAAAGTTGATTATTAATCATCTCAATTCTACCTTCACCACTAATAATACTATAATTAACAGGAAGATTACCGCATGCATAAGGAAGATGAAAACTCTCTAAACTAGTAAAATTCACTTCAAAATTACTATTAGTTACTTGATACTTAAGATATTCATTTGGGCATGGAACACTAGCGGAGAACATACTATCGGCTATAATTTTTATGCCATTATTTTTAGTCACAACAACTTCATGAAGCTTGTTCATCAATAAAGATTCTTCGGGAAAGTCACAATAAAATCGATCATCTCCTTCTGGTAAAAAATTTGAACACTCATATCCAGAAATAGAGACTTGGTCACCTCTGTTAACAATGCCTTTCTTTAAGTTACAAAAAAGTCGAAAATTTCCATCTATAAAGCGACATTTGTTCTCAATACTTTTAAATGTATTACCAGTCTCAGTTCCAGGATCTGTCGCATTAGTGCTATTGCTCCCGGTACAATTGTTATAGCTCAAGAACAAACCAATAATAGTAAGAGAAATTAATAAGGGCTTTCTATCTCTTTTTAGCTTTTGACAATAAAGATTCAATCCTTCTTGCATAATTTTCAATCTCTTTAAATTCATCATTATCCCTCAATTTGAACTCTTTTTCATTAAAGTCTTCATATTTTTTCAAAAGCCTATTGATACTATAAACTGGTCCGACAAAGGTATTTATAGTCAGTAGACAAATATAAGTTGTTACAATATTAAAAATTAATAAAACGATTACTATTCCTAAAACAAATGTAGTGATGAACTCATTAAGATTGAAATAATTAAAAAATGAAATCGCATAAATGATAAACAATAAAGAAATAGAGACATTGATAACTAGCATTTTAGATAAAATTTTTCTTGTTTCTTTAAACTTCAATAAGTGATTCTTTCGCTTATTTAAAACATACCAAATTTCATCCTTATATATGTTAATGTAGAATAGTAAACCGAACGTGCAAATAGTTATATAGATATCTGCAATATTAAAATAGAAATCTCCAACTAGATTAATAAAGTCTCTGACATATCCAAAGATAACTAAATCAAACACGTTACTTAAGATTGAACCAAAGAGACCCCAGATATAGAATAGAAACGTAACTTTATGTCGTTGTATTCTACTGGTTATAAAAGAGCATATTAAAAACAAGATAACCACTAGACAAGAAAATATAGTGACTCTAAATGGCCGAGGAATTGAAAAGTCTAGGCCTCCAAAAAAGTTATAATTAATAACTGTTCTAAAAGAAGATGCATCTTTAGCTACGATAAACTTTGTAAATTGATCAAATAATAAAATATGTAAGACAATTAGTGTTACATATAGATAAGTATATTTAGGAGTGTATTTCGTCTTAAACATGAACAGCTTATCGGAATCAGTGACTGTCTATTGAAAGATATCAGTATATTCATAATAAATGAATAAACGGTGAATAAGATATTTAAATTACAAAGTGATTCATATGATAGTTTCTATAAAGATTATCAAGGATCTAGTAATTTTAACATTATAGCAGGTTTGAGGGGGCTTTATTGCGAAGGCTTTCCCATTGCGCCTGAGGCAACAAAGCCGACATAAACGTCGGCTTGTTGAATAAGTATTGAAATTCAAGACAGGGGCGCTGTAGATGCGTCCAATAGTTTGCCATCAGGCAAACAATGACGCATCTACTCCCATTCAATGGTACCAGGAGGTTTCGACGTGATGTCATAAACCACACGAGTGATGCCCTTAACCTCATTAGTGATGCGATTTGAAACACGAGATAAGAAAGCGTGTGGCATATCAGTCCACGTCGCAGTCATCCCATCACTTGAGTTAACCATACGAAGACAAATAACTTCTTCATATGCACGGCCATCACCTTTTACCCCAACTGTTTTTACTGGAAGTAAAACAGTTAGTGCCTGCCAAGTTGATTCGTAAAGATTATTCTTATGTAGCTCTTCAAAAAGGATTTGATCACTTTGCTGAACCTGAGCGATGCGAGTTTCAGTAAGTTCACCTAGAACGCGAATACCAATTCCTGGCCCAGGAAATGGATGGCGATGAACCCAACCATGCTCAAGTCCTAACTCCTCACCCATCTTTCTAACTTCATCTTTAAAAAGATAGCGAAGTGGTTCAAGAAGTTTGAGATTCATTCTCTCAGGTAGCCCACCAACATTGTGGTGAGATTTAATTGTTACTGACTTTCCATCTTCTTCATGTGGAGAAATTGATTCAATAACGTCTGGGTATAAAGTACCTTGAAGAAGGTATTCAAAATTAATTCCGTGGTTTTCTTGGTATTCTTTTACTTTCATCTCAAAGATATCAATAAAAGTTTTACCAATAGCCTTACGCTTATCTTCAGGATCAGACTTACCTTCCAAGTTTGCCATAAACTCGGCCTTGACATCGATCACTTCAATATTAAGTTGAGTTTTTTCTTTTAGCGTTTCAATATGCTGGTAATCTTGTGGACGAAGAAGTCCATGATCAACGAAGAAGCAGTAAAGATTATCTCCGATTACTTCATGTGAAAGTTGTGCTGCGACAAGAGAGTCAACACCACCAGAGAAAGCGCATAGAACTTTTGATTTTTCAATTCCACGTACGAGCTCTTTAGCTTCTTCAAGCATCTCTGTTGCATCCCAATCTTTTTCAAGCTTGGCGATATCTTTAAAGAAGTGATTTAGGATATCCTTCCCGTGTTCGCTATGTTCAACTTCTGGGTGAAATTGTAGTCCCATCATTGGGCGCGTCGTATGCTCAATCGCCGAAACAAGTCCATTTGCTGATTCCATCACAAGGTTGAAATTTTCAGGTAGTTTTGAAATATGATCAGAGTGAGACATCCAAACATTAACTTCTTCTGGAACACCATCCATTTTAAATCCATTAATTAAATGAATCTTCGCATGGCCATACTCACCGATTGTTCCCTTCTCAACGACACCACCAAAGTATTTACCCATAAGCTGCATACCGTAGCAGACACCTAGGATTGGGAGATTTTCATCTTCAAAGACAAAGTCATAATTTGTTTCATCTTCAAAAACAGATTGAGGGCCACCTGAAAGAACAAGAGCATTTGGCTTCTTGCCTTCACTGAAAAGTTCACGGGCCTTTTTCACAGTGATGATCTCACTTGAGTAACCTAGCTCACGTGATTTTCTTGTAATTAGTTGTGTGTACTGTGAACCAAAGTCCACGATCCAAATTTGTCTTGCACTCATATTTTTATTTCCTATTTTTCAATTTGATAATTTGGCGCTTCTTTCGTAATCATAATGTCATGTGGATGACTTTCTTTAAGAGACGCTGCCGTGATTTTCACAAACTGTGCCTTCTCTTGCATTTCAACAATTGTTGAAGCTCCAACGTAGCCCATACCACTTCTAATCCCACCATTTAATTGATAGATATTTGAAGCGAGACTTCCTCTATATGGCACCTGCCCTTCAATTCCTTCTGGAACAAGTTTTTGATCATCAACATCACCTTGGCCATAACGATCTTTTGAACCAAGCTTCATTGCTCCAAGAGAGCCCATACCACGGTAAACCTTATAAGTACGACCTTGATAAAGAACCATCTCACCAGGCGTTTCATCACAACCAGCAAACATAGAACCTAACATGACACAACTTGCACCAGCGGCAAGAGCTTTTACGATATCACCTGAGTATTTGATCCCACCGTCTGCAATGAATGGAATCCCCGCTTTTAAACAAACATCAGCACAATCCATAACGGCAGAAAGTTGAGGAACACCAATCCCTGCAACAACACGAGTTGTACAAATTGAACCAGGCCCAATTCCTACTTTTACGCCATCAACTCCAGCATCAATAAGTGCTAAGCAAGCTTCAGGTGTAGCAATATTTCCTGCGATAATATCAACACTTTGATCTTTAGGGATTAGACCACGAACAGTTTTCACCATTCCAATTACACCTTTTGAGTGGCCATGAGCTGTATCAATAATAATACAGTCAACGCCTGCTGCAATAAGGTGCTTCGCACGCCCAACTTCCTTGTCGCCAACTCCAATGGCCGCTGCAACTCTTAGTCGCCCAAGAGCATCTTTATTTGAATTTGGAAAATTAATACGTTTTAGAATATCTTTAATTGTAATTAGACCCTTAAGCTTTCCGTTCTTACAAACAATTGGAAGCTTTTCAATTCTGTTCTTATGAAGAATTTTTTGGGCCTCATCTAATTCAATTCCCTCAAGAGCAAAAACCAGCTTCTCTTTAGGTGTCATGATATCTTTCACTTTCTGATTTAAGTTTTGTTCAAAACGAATATCACGACTTGTAAGAATACCAACAAGGTAGTTCTCTGAATCAACAACTAAAACACCAGTGATCTTATTCTTACTGGTAAGTCTAATAACTTCTTCCAATTGCATTTCAGGATTTACTGTAATTGGATTGAGAACGACACCTGATTCAAACTTCTTCACCTTCTCAACTTCCCAGGCTTGATCTTCTGGTGTCATATTCTTATGAATAACACCGATACCACCTTGTTGGGCCATAACGATTGCCGTCTTGGATTCTGTTACTGTATCCATAGCAGCTGAGACGATTGGAATATTTAAAGCAATATTACGTGAAAATTTTGTTTTTAGTGAAACATCTCCTGGCAAAACTTCTGAATAGCCTGGTTTAATTAAGACATCATCATAAGTGAGGGCCTGAGGAATTTGTGAAATAGACATACGACTGATCCCATCTAAATAGTTAAAATATAAGCAAAATAATTGCTTATATTTTAACTGAGATCATTTTTTTATCATACCGGGATTTTTTTCTTAGTAGGCTTCTTTATAATCCTGACTATAACTCTCAAGATCATTTATTAGGCTGTTTACAGCATCACTGTGCTTTTGTTGACTTAAATACTCTCTTCTTAGTGAAGTCTCGAATACATCATTCTTAACCTCTTCATCAACAGGAGATGGAACCGATGCTGGATTACGTAATGATTGAGGTTTCTCTGGTCTAAACTTACGTTCAGGACGTACTCCTTCTTGAGGAGCTTCCCTCTCATACTCACGCTCTTTTTGCATTTGAGCAGGGGCCTTCTCTTGTGAAGCAGGAACCCTAGAGTTAGGGCCATAAACATTAACTTCGACATCAGATTTTGTTTTATAGTCTGGCTTAAATTTCTTTACGACTTTCTTCTTAGGAGCTTCTTTTGCCATCTCCTTAAGTTTTTCTTCATAGAATTGTTCAAGACGAGTTGCTCTCGCCCCACCTTCAACTCCAACAGAAGCAATATCACGACGAGTTTTTACTGTATGAGATTGTCTAACAACAATTTCACCAGGTTTATTTGAAACTCTCATATCTTCTCTAAGAGTAACTGAAGCTGTCGATCTTTTAGGAGTCTTATTATAAAGCTCTTGTGAGATCTTGTTATCCTTATGTATTGGTGCCCTTGCAACTAGAGTGCGTTCATTCATCGGCTTAACCGCAGGAAATAAAGACGTCACCGCTTCATATGCACTTGAAGAAATAGGTGTTGGAACTCTTGGCGCTCCATTTTCATAATCTTCTTTAACAAAAGAGAAACGGCCTGGGCCAACTTGCTCTTTCATAAATTCGTAAACATTATTATTAATTGTATGAGTTCCTGTAATACTTAGAATTTGTGTCTTTCCATTTTCTGGATCATAAGAAGCAATATACTCTCCACTATCATAAGAGATTGTTGCATTTACTGTTTGAAGCTGAAATTTATCATCTGTTTCTTCAATTGACTTAACCCAAACATATCCAGATTTAAGCTCAACAATTTTATTAAGCATTGAAATATAACTTGAACCTGAAACATGATATTCGTGATCAAAGTAGTCTCTAAAAACAAGTTCAGCACCTACCTCAGTAAAAATATCATCAAAGTCATAGATGAAGCTACCTGCATCCAATTTCTTAGTTTGTTGATTACTAGTAACAAAAACATTTCCCTGCACTCTCGCAACGACGGCCCTTGGTGTTTTTGCCGCTTCGGCACCAAGAGCGAGACTTGAAATAAATGCTAAGATTAGAAAACTAGTTCTTTTTATATTTCTGTACGATTTTCTCATAGTGCCCACTTAGGATATTCCATTCAGGAGTGTTTCTATATTTCTTTCTGAATTCTTCTACTACTGCGAAGAATTCGTCTTTACGATTTTGCTTTAAATAACTCATACCTAGCCATAGCTTTGCACCTAGGTAGTATTTTGAAGTAGGATACTTCTTCGTTAAATACGTGAAGTACTTCTCACTCCAATCATAGTGCTTTCCAGACTCATAGCTTGCAACACCGGCCTGAAATAGGAAGTCAGCATCAAGCTCTTTTGAATTTGGGAAGTTCTTTGTATATGCATTGAAGAATTGCGCACTCTTTTCATAATTCTTTGAATCAAATTCTTTTTGTGCAATTGAGACCATTTCCTTAGCGTCCCACTTGTACACGTCATATTTAACGAGATCATTACTGTCCACTCGAGCAACGCTTGCAATTGTTCTCTTTGTATAACTCTCCTTCTTAGGAGCCTTATCTTTCAGTTGTGTTTCGAGATAGTAATTCTTGCTTTCAAGAGTTTTGATTTTGTAATTAGCTTGCATAAGCTTATTATTCATCTCTTGATTCTCTTTTGATAAAACTAGAATCTTGTCCTCTAACTCGTTAATGGCCTGGGCGCGTTTTTCAAAATGCTCCACATAGCTACACGATGTTAGCGACATCAATGCAAGTCCAAAGAATAAAGAATTAACGGTTTTCACTTTTTTTTCCTCGTTATTAGTACCTCTTCGCTCATCTTTTCGGATAATGGACTAAAATATTTAGCAAAATTTGCAACTACGTATTTTCAAGGATTTACCAATGTGAATGTTAAGATTTTTTCACAATGTTAAGGAAACAGCTTTTATCGTCAAATCTTTGTCAATTCCTAGATTTAGCGTCATGCTTTAGCGTATAATACCGCTAAGGTATGAAATTAATTAAGAAATTTTAAGGAAAAAATAATGTACAGAATCCTACTGGCCCTTGCCATCACCCTCTTTGCCTACGCCGATAAAACAGATTACTCAGACCTACTCAAGGCCCAGGTAACAACAATTGAAAAGGACAGTAATAAGTACTTAACAATCAACTTAAGAAATAAAGATGGTTGGCATACGTACTGGCAAAACCCAGGTGATTCAGGACTAGCAACTGAAGTTGAGTTTAAACAAGGTGGCGATAAGATCGTGCTTGATTTAGTTGAATGGCCAACACCTCATAAATTTATTGAGAAAGGTGATATTCAAACCTTTGGTCATAAAGGAGACTATACTTACTTTTATTATTTAGGAAATTCATTTGATAACGCAAAGAATTTTGAAGTCCATTTAAAGTATTTAATTTGCCACGATATTTGTATCCCACAGGAAAAGATTATTAAGGGTGACTTTGACGGCGGGATCTTTAAGTCGAAAGATAATCAGATTCAGGTAGCAAATTCAGAAATGGAAAAAAGATTTAATAATCTTCCAACACTAAGAGAAACTCCGACATACCTAAACCTTCAACTAACAAAGTATGAAGGAGGACTAGCTCTCGTCTACAATATTACAGGAGACAATCAAAAGCTTAGTGCCGGACAAAATGTCTTAACACCTTATACGACAAATCCTATTAGTTTTAAAAGAGAAGCTCTTTATAAAGACACAAAAGGAAATCACTATGGCCTCTATCAACTAGATTGGGATGGTGAATACCTAGAACCTGAGTACCCTTTACCGGCCGATGGACGTTTTGTTGAACCTCTGGCCTTTAAATTTGTTTTTAATGACCCTGTTATTGGTGAGACATACCGAGTTGATTTCGATATTAATTCATTTGGCACAAACGAAGAATCTTTCAAAACATTCTATTCGCGTCTGACTAAAGTTAATAATGACAAAGCTGTTCAAGACGTAAAGATTGTCAGTAACGAGGAAGGCTCTTCTTCCCTACCTTACTTTTTACTAATGGCATTTATTGGTGGTTTGATCTTAAATATTATGCCTTGTGTACTACCTGTTATTTCTTTAAAACTATTTGGGCTTATAAAGCATTCAAATGAAAGCCGTTCAAAAATATTAAAACATAACCTATTCTACTCACTAGGTGTTCTCGCAACATTTGCGGCACTTGCTCTTACCGTTGTAGGGCTTAAGTCATCTGGAGAACAAATTGGTTGGGGCTTCCAACTTCAATCACCGATGTTTGTTGCCATCATGGTTTTTGTCATTTTCACAATGGCACTTAATCTCTTTGGGTTATTCGAATTTAAAACTCCAGGGGGAACAAAACTTGGAAATGTTGAAGTTAGGAATACTTTCTACGGAGACTTTATTAGTGGTGTCCTAGCAACAATTCTTTCAACTCCGTGCTCAGCTCCATTTCTTGGAACAGCACTGACTTTTGCTTTTTCAGAGTCTAGCACAAATATCGTAATGATCTTCTTAGCAATTGGACTCGGTTTAAGTGCTCCATTTATCCTAACAGGTATCTTTCCGGCACTTATTCGCTTTCTGCCAAGACCAGGAATGTGGATGGATCATGTTAAGAAGCTTTTAGGGCTAACTCTTATTCTTACAGTTGTTTGGCTACTTGATGTCTACTCAGCACTTGTAGGCTCTCCTGTTGCTATGATGTACATTAATTCGGCCCTTGTTTTTACTTTCTTCCTTTTCTATATGAGAAAACATATGACGAAGAAAGTAATCACAACGTTACTTATCATCGTGCCTGTTTTCTACTTAGGTTACTCAGCGATTACAACACCTCTAAATACTGGTGGAAATGGAAACTCTCTTATTGAAGATAAGAAGAGAGAAGGCCTTAATTGGACAAAGTGGACACAAGAAGAAATGAATAAGCGCATTGATCAGAAGAAGCTTACGTTTATCGACTTTACTGCCCGTTGGTGTATCACTTGTAAGGTAAATGAAAAGCTTGTCATCAATACTGATTCATTCAAAGATATGGTTGCTGAAAATCAAGTCGACCTTCTACTTGGTGACTGGACACGTAAAGATGAGGCCATTGGAAAGTGGCTAGAGTCGCAAGGAATGGTTGGAGTTCCGGCCTATTTTGTTATCAATGAAAATGGTGAATTAATTAAACTTGGTGAAACCATTACACTTGGAAAAGTAAAGAAAGCCCTAGGTGTTAACTAACCAATAAGCTTTGCAATTGCTCCTGGCGCAGTGTTTGCTTGCGCTAGGAATGCTGTTGCAGACTCCATCTTAATCGAATCCAGGGCCTTTGCCGCTGTCGCCTTAGCAATATCTGTATCTTCTATTTTTGATCTTGCCGCTTCTGAATTTTCATAATTGTGTTGTAGATTAACTGTCGTACTCTCTACCCTCTTCATTGTTGAACCTACTTTGGCACGAGAGTGAGAGATCTTATCAATTAAAGCATCGGCCGCTCCCATCGCTGACCTTGCCCCTTCTTTTGTAAGAACATTTTGACTGAGTAATTTGCGATTAGAAGTCATGACATCACTGATATTATATTTAATACGATCATTTTTTTCAGAGTTACGAATTCCAATTTGCATCTCTAAATCACGGCCACCATTTAAAAGCTTTGTTCCATTGTATTCTGCATTTTCTTGAATACGAATGATTTCACGAGCAAGCTGTTTAAATTCACGATTTGTATTAATGCGGTCACTGTCATTATAGGTATCAGTGGCCATTTGAATTGAAAGCTCTTTTAGGCGAATTGCGATATCTTGCATACTCCCCATCGTTGCATCTGCAACTTCAAGCATTGAAAAGCTATCATTTGAATTTCGCTGGGCCTGGAGATTGGAACGGTTTTGGGCCGTCATCTTAAGAGATATCGCTGCACCGGCCGGATCAATTGCGGCCTGATAAATGCGCTTTGCACCTGCTAGTTTGCGAACCTCACTCGTTTGGTGATCGTTCACTTCACTTAGCATCCTTTGCGCCAGCTGTGATGTGACATTAGTCCCTACTCTCATCCCTGAAGACTATCCTTTAAATTTTGAGATCCCTTTCCACCATGAAAGAGTCTACTACTTAAAATTTATCGGAAAAAAATGCCCAAAGTTTATACGTCTGAGTAAAAAACTTTGGGCACATGTTTAGTTTGAATTGAGAGTTAAATTAACCTAGTACTTTAGTATCTTATTTAACTAGCTTGCAATTTTTTGGTCGCGATACCAGTTTTTAAAAGCAACTAAGACATCAGAAGCTGCTTGGTATACATTATCTCCTTTGGCCTTTTTGTGGAACTGATGCTTGTGACCGTTCACATTGGCCGAGAATACATATTCTGGACCTTTCTTATCGGCCACGAACTGAATATGACCCACATTCCTAAAGTCGTTTGAAATTCCCTTTAACTTTTTAGCTACATAATTCTCAAAAGCAGCTGAGTGATCAACGTTATGAAAGCTTAGTTCGTAGTTCATAGGACCTCCAATTTTTTCCTGTGTTCCTCTATGGATATATAATATCAGGCCAGCACAATTAATTATCTGAGCTATGTTAGATTTCTGTAAAATTCTCTAAAAGTAATAAATTGTTTGAATTGAGCATATCTGATCAAAATATTTTAGTGTTCTCATGGCCCCATTTTTATAATAAAATTAATATGTTTTATAATAAAGGAGACGCAATGCGCTTATATGAATACATCCAACAGGGTGGTCTAATTATGTATATTCTACTATTTATCAATGTAGTGGGATGGGCAATCATGTTATCAAAAGCTTATTTTCTTTCAGTAGAGATGAAAATGACGGCACAGACATCAAATGATATTCAAAAGAAAATCAAAGATAATGGTGAGCACATGGATACTTCATCAACTATCGAGATTGCAAAGCAATATCTGGCCGGACATATTATGAATGTTGAAAAAGGTCTAAACACAGTTAAGATTATTGCTACGATTTCACCTCTTCTTGGACTTCTTGGAACAGTTGTTGGTGTACTTACGGCCTTCCATGTAATGTCTGAAACGGGACTTTCAAATCCAGCATCATTTGCTCAAGGTATTTCAATGGCACTTATTACAACTGTTGGTGGAATGATCGTTGCAATCCCTCACTTTGTTGGTCACAACTACCTACTGGGTTCAGTAGATAAACTAGAGACAAAGCTTGAAAAAGAAATTATGGAAAAAGTTCTATGAGTTCTCGCACAAAAAGAACAAGACAAGAAGCAAATGCTGACATCACCCCATTAATTGACGTCGTCTTTCTACTTTTAATTTTCTTTATGACTTCGACTGTATTTAAGAAGTCTGAGCTTGCACTTCTATTAAATCTACCAAAAACAGAATCAGGAGAACAAGCATCTGCAGATTCTAAAGTATTAACAATTGAATTATCTAAAGAAGAAGTTGCCATCGCTGGTAAGAAGTACACTGTCGATCAGCTTGATACAGAACTTGCGGCCATTAAAGATAAGAATAAGCCGATTGATCTTAGAGTTGATCAGGAAGTTCAATACTCGAGGCTAGTGCGTATTTTAGATGTTCTAAAGAAATACAGCTTAACTAACCTCTCATTAATTACTGAAAAGTAGATTTAGAAAAACCTTACATAGAAGAATACAAATCAATTAAATTCTGGGCCGTCTTACGACGATGAAATTTTTCAACGAAGTTACGGCCCTCTTCTACCATCTCAAAAGCAAGATCAGAATTCGTAAGAACATTAACAATTTGCTCACTCATCTCATGCTTATCTTTAGGATCGATATAAATAGTATTTGGGCCACCGGCTTCAGGGAATACTGATCCCTTAGAAGTGATGACAGGAGTCTTTGAAAAAAGAGCTTCAATGATTGGGATACCAAACCCTTCAAAGAAAGAAGGAAAAACAAATAAGTCGCTTCGCTGATAAAATGCCGGAAGGTCATCGTTAGTCACATTTGACAAAATCATGATGCGATCTTCAAGGCCTTTTGAGTGAATGTAGCTTTCAATTTCTTTCTTATAGCTACCACCATTTCCAATAATAACAAGTTTATGATTAATTGATTTTTTAATATCAGCATAGGCCTTAACGAGAGTTAGAACATTCTTATTTGGCTCGATTGCTCCAACATAGAGAATGAACTTGTCATTAACGCCATAGCGCTCAACTGTTGCAACTTGTTTCTCAACAGGGATAGGAGAATAAAAACGTGGATTACATGTTTGATAAACTACTTTAATTTTATTTGGGTCACAACCAAGATAATTTATTAAATCACTCTTCGTTTGCTCACAAATTGCTAGAACAACATCTGCAACTTCCGTAGCATATTTAATTTTTCGAAGATAGACCTGACGATCAAGCCACTTGAAATTTTCAGGAAAACGCATAAAGAGAAGATCGTGAATTGTCACGACACTCTTAATTCCAGTCTTCTCAATTCCATTTGGTAGCTCATGTGATAGGCCATGGAAAATATCAATTTCTAATTTCTTTGCTTCATCTGCAACCTTAAATGATCGCCATGCTGCTGGGAATTTCTTTGACCAAAAATCACTAGGCTTAACAATATTTAAATTATCGTATTGATCTAACCAGTGGATGGCCCTAGGGTCATCAAATTCTGGTGTAAAAAGATAATATGAGTTCTGTGTGTGATAGCGACTTAAACTTGCAATGAGGTCTCTTGAGTAATTCCCAAGGCCTCTGAAGTTATGAAATGCTCTCTTTGCATCAAATCCAATTTTCATTTGATTAGTATAAGGGAAAGGCAACTATTTGCCTATCCCTCACTTGGAACTTTTATCACTTGTCCCGCATATAAAGCAGATCCTGAGATATCATTTACTTTTTTAATCGTACCGATTGAAGTCTTAAATTTTCTAGCGATTGCAGTTAAGTTATCACCACGACGAACGCGGTATCTCTTATAGGCTACACTTGATGGTACTCTCGTTGTCGAAATCTTTAATCTTTGCCCAATGAAGATACGGCTAGACCTAAGGTTATTTAAAGATTTAATTTTCGAAACACTTACACCGTATTTGCGAGCTATGTCAGAAAGGTTATCACCTCGACTAACCTTATGTGTAACAATCTCACCTTTTGAATGATACTTAAGTCTTTGACCCACAAGAATCTTTGATCCTCTGATACCATTAATTCTCTTTAGATCAGTTACTCTAACACCAAGACGATTTGCAATAATTGATAGGTTGTCACCACGTCTTACTTTATAGACACCGTTTGACTTCTTACCATTTGAAGAGCTTGCAACTTTAATATACTTGCGAGTTTCGTACTCTGCTAAAGAATCATAGTCCGTAAAGTCTTTAGAAGGTAGGAAAATACTTTGCGCATGTCTTCTCTTTACCTTCACCCATTTTCTTTTTAAGTCTGGGTTTAGAACTTTTAATGTTTTAACATCAACACCTTGAGCGCGTGCTAATTTATATAAGTCAAAAGATCCTCTAACATTTAGCTGCTTAACTTTTTCAAATGGACTATCTTTTGATTCAGTTATTTTCATCCCATATTTTGCTGCATTATTATAGATCTCACGAACAGCAGCAACTTTTGGAACATAGTAAATTGTTTCTGTAGGAATAAGCTTACGAGAGACAAGCTTCATATAATCACGAGTCTTACCTTTTCTGATTGCTCTGATAATTCCATACTCACCTTTGTTATACGCTACAAGAGCAAGCTCCCAAGAACCAAAGATATTATAAAGATCTTTGAAGTACTGGGCCGCGGCCTCTGTTGATTTGATGATATGAGTTCTTTCATCAACATAACTATCAACTCTTAGCTTATATCTCTTACCTGTCGCCTTGATAAACTGCCATGGGCCAACTGCTGCGGCCTTAGACTTAATAAAAGTGTTATAACCTGATTCAATTAGGCCGACGAAGAATAGATCCTCTGGAATCCCATGAGAACGCATAATTTTTTCAATCACATTACGGTAGCGGGCACCATTATTAACATAGCGTAGAAAGAGGTCCCTTTCTTTTTCAGTAAAATACTTTACCCAAAAGTCAAAGTGCTTTTGATGATAGTGAAGCTCAAGCTTATCCATATTATTAATGGTATAGGCCTTTACACTCCCGACATCTTTTGATTTATACTTTACGACTTCCTTTACAATCACTTTTGGATTTTGTCCGGGTGCTTCACCAACATAAGTAGGCTTAACATTCGCACATGATACAAGAATAAATAAAGGTAATAAGATATTGATTTTTTTCATTGGGCTCCCAAAAAGCTTCCATACAGGTTTACTGTAATTCTACCAATTTACATATCTTACTATTTTAAATGAACACCACAATTTTTCGAGGGGGGGAATTTAATTCATATTAGACAAAATCACTTTTCCTTTTTCCCAAATAACGTGAGGTTCTGAATCATCTTTTAACTTTGTAAAACCATCAAAATCAAAATAATCAAAACCGTATGCGATATTAAAAAGAGACGCGATCCCTACTGTCGATTCAACCATACAGCCAAGCATTGTCTTTAGTCCAAGCTTCTTGGCCTGCTGTAGTTGAGCAAAGGTCTTCATAAGCCCATTTGCCTTTGATGTTTTTAGAACAACACCATGACAAAGGTCTTTAAATGGATCGAGGAATCTGTGATCTTCAATGCCTTCATCGAGAAAGACATCAATCGGTGATTTTTCTTTTAATTCTTTATATAGATCAAATTCATTACGATAGAGAGGCTGTTCAATAAAGAGAACATTCTCATCTTCAATCAGAGCTAAGTGCTCAAGTAATAAATCCAGATTATTTGCATAAGACTCATTAGCATCAAGAACGAATACACGATTTGATTCGTTAATCAGCTCAACTTGAACTGGGAAGGTCTCGTGAGTAATCTTAAGCTTGATTACACCATTAGTATCCGCCTCCTCAAGAAGCTTTCTTCCCTCTTCCAAAGAGTCAAAGACAGGAAATGAATCAAGAGACTCAACACTCTTAACAGTATTAGTTCCAAGAATTTTCCAAGGACTTAGCTCAGTTGCTCTAACTAGATAATCAAGAAATGCCGTTTCAACTCCTAGTCTTAGACGAGGAACATGAAAATCATATTGGTCAAGGTACTGAGTTAATTCATTATATTGAACGATTCCTGCCGATTCATAATCTGATGCAAATCGCTCAAGTTCTAGCTTTAAGTCTTCAATGCTAATATCTTCTTTTGAGCCGTAGCTAATCTCTCCATAACCTTTGTAATCACCATTCTTGAGTGTTACATAAATGATTTCCTTGGCCAAAACCTCAGCTCCAGAAATCTTCCATGGTTTATTTAAGTTAACTAGTCGTGTATCTATTGCCCATTCCATATTATGCCTTAAAGCGTTAAAATAATTATTAAAAAGACTAAATTATGTTACCAAAAATAATTTCAAATATCACACTAGCATTTATTGCCATTGTCTTGGCCTATATGCTTGCGCCTCTTTTCAAAGAATTCTTTGATGGAATTTTTAATCCTCACAAGAAAACCAATAAGTCTCACTCCAAAGAAGAGTTTGATGAGATGGTTAGAAGAAAGATTGAAAGAATGTCAGTCTCTGGTAGCTCGGCCCCAAGTGAGTCCCAAACGTCTAATTCGACAAAGAATGGTCAACGAACTTTATTATCTTACTTTGAAGAGAAACAAATGTTTGCAACAGATGAAGATTTAAAATTCTTTCAAGGGCTTCTCTCCTCTCTCCAATGGGGTGATTTCAAGGAAGGAGAAGAGATTTTAAATCGATTACGAAAAGACTATAAATTCGATAAAGAAGAACTAAATGCGCTAATTAATCCCTTTATAAAGCAGTTCTTCTCTAAAGACGAGCTACTGAAACTTGGAAAAGTTAATCAGTCAAAACTATCTAAAGAAGCTTTTATCTCTTATGCAACAACAGTGTTTTTATTTCAAAACTTAGATCGTGTTGAACACAAGCGCTATGATAAGAATATCCTTACTTTCCTAATTGCCTACTCCGCAAAGTCTGCAAACCAAGTGGAGATAATTGAGGGCTTTATAAATCAAGAGCAAATCTCAATGCCAAGAAGAAATGAGGCCCTGTTTGAAAGTATGACTAAGAAAGTAAATGCTTCATATGATGAACTCTTCGCAATTTTCCCTATTAATGAAAGTAAGTTAAGTGGCGAATTTAGTTCACTAAATGAAGAAAGTGACCGAAAAAAGAAGTATAAGAAATTAGTGCAAACATACCATCCTGATAAGTGGAGCACCAAATTTAAATCAAAGATCATTGATGATCGCTTAAATGAAAATTTTAACAAAGTACAAAATATCTATAACAAGACCAAATAATTTAGTTAGAGAGAAGTAGAAGATGCAAAAAAGAAAAGAACAAATCATCAACAATATCGAATGTGAGCTTATTAGAATTGTCAGTGAGACCAATGGTATCTCTTTAAATGACACTCTTGAGCTACTCGTTCACTCTCCTAGTATTCGTGACAACCAACTACTAGAAAAGCCCGTTCTTGAATTCATGAAGCTATTGTCTTCTTTTCAAATTGATGAAGTTGATATTGAAACTCTCCTAAATCACCCAGTCTCAGATGCGGTCTTTAACTTCTTTCAAAAGTTTCCAATTCCATACTATGAAGAACATATCCACTTAACAGGCTCTCTGAATGCAGAGTTTATCTATCCAAGACTTAAGAAGCTATTAAGTGGCAAGAATAAGAAAATCTATGAGAAGAGGATTGCGGAAGTATACGGAGAGGACGCCATTCCTATCACTTGTGTCGAAGATGTGGATAACCTTATCCGTCTTAAAGAAGGTGAACAATTTGCGACTTACCTTCGTATTCTATTCTTAGCAAAACTTATTCTGACTTCAAAGAAGGCACACCAAGACGCTGCCTATCATATGGCAAAAGAGTTATACGAAAATTACAACGTTGGAAGTATTAGACTAAAGTTTACACTTTCTCGTGCTTCAAAGATGGATGCCGAACAAATCCCAGGTATCGGCGAAGTGACGGAAGAAGATGTTGTCCTAGGTCTTTATGAAGGCTTTAAGAAGTTTGAAAAAGAAGTACCAAGCTTCAAGTTCATCCTCTCTCCTTCATTTAGAAAGGAATTGAACTTCTTTGATGATACAAATTTTGAAACTAAAAAAGAACATTTTGAACACCAAGTAGATGCTCTCTTAGAGATCTTAGAGAAATACCCATACTTAAAAGAGAATCTCGTTGAAGTAGATACAGTTGGAGACGAGAAGGCCCTTTACCGTAAGGCGCATTTTAAAGAGCTTAAAAGTGGCCTGCGTAAGCTTCAGTATCGAGGATTAAAGATTCGCTCACACCACGGTGAAACATGGCTTACATTAAAGAAAGGTATTCAATCAGTAGATAATGCGATGAATATTTGGCATATCGATACCCTTGAGCACGGACTAAGCCTTGGTATCAATCCAAATTATTACTACCACCGCCTTTTCCAAAGAATTGTTGAGGTAAATGCTAAACACCAAGCAATTGATAAGAAGTCCACAGAAGGCCATGAGCTAGAAGAAATGGAATGGGAGTCATATGCTATTGGTGTGAAAAAGAAGCTTTTTAAAGGAGAGCCTCTAACTGCTGATGAAGTAACTTTATTTTTAAAGACAAAATTTCACAACGCCCGTGAAGTTGAGCACTATCAACACGATATTCTTAATCGTATTATTCAAAAAAGTGTTTCTCTAGTAGCACTTCCTTCTTCAAACCTTAAGCTAACTGGAGTCTTTCCAGACTTTAAGGACCATCCATTTTCTTGGTGGGAGAAAAAAGGTGTAAGACTAGGAGTTGGAACAGATAATTACATTACTCTCTCAACAAATTTCATTCGTGAGATGCTTATTCTCCTCTACTCAGACCCTAAGAATCTTAAGATTACAAAACTTTTGATGTTAACAACGAAGGAGTCAAGAAGGCCATATATCAGCAATCTTCTTTGGGAGATGCGAAAGAGATACGCTAAGTAAGGTATTAAAAACACATAATACTAAACTTTTTCACACGGTCTTCCGACAAGTATCTAACTATACGATGAAGGAAGACATAAATGGCGTTTGAGTATACTCATTTCAAGTCACTAATCAATGTCGCAATTGATAATAATGCCAGTGACATACATATAAGGGCGGATGAAACCCCTTGCTTTAGAATTAGCGGCGATATGGTCGCTGTTAAATCAAACAAACTACTAACACAAGAAAGTATCTACGATATTCTTCGTCTGCTTATCGGCGATAAAGATCAACAAGAACTAGAGGCAATTAAAGACCTTGATGGATCATTTGATTTTGAAAACAAGTGCCGACTAAGATTCAATTATTTTAAATTCAATAATAAAAATGGCCTCGTTTTTCGAGTCATTAAAAAAGACATTCCAAGCTATAGGCAACTAGGTTTAAGTGATTCTCTTAAGCAAATCATTCGCGCAAAACGTGGACTTATTCTAGTAACTGGGGCAACAGGATCTGGAAAATCCACTACCCTTGCCAGTATGATTAATTATATCAATGAGCGCCGAGCAAAGCATATCATTACAATTGAAGACCCTATTGAATTTATCCATGAACAAAAGAAATCTCGTATTACTCAAAGAGAGCTTGGAGTTGATACAGATAATTTTGAAGACGCACTTAAATTTGCACTAAGACAGGACCCAGATATAATTTTACTGGGAGAGCTTAGAGATCAAAAATCAATTGAAATTGCCCTAAAAGCAGCTGAAACAGGACACCTCGTCCTAGCAACAATTCATACAACAGATGCCATCTCGACTATTAGTCGTATTATTTCAATGTTTCCAGGGGAAGAACAAGCGGATGCGAGGAAACGCCTTGCAGACTCACTCTATGCTACAATTTCACAGCGTATGATTCGCTCAAAAAAATCATCTAACGGAGTTCGTGTTGCACAAGAGATCATGGTAACAGGTCCAGGTGTAAAAGAATGTATCCGTGGAGATGAGCCATTAGATCGTATTATTCCTATTATTGAAAATGGTGGAACTAACTCTGCAGACATTCCTTGCCAAAGCTTCGATCAAGCAATTCTTAATCTCCTTGAAGGTAATTATATTACTGAAGAAGATGCTTCTAAAGAGGTTCGTAGTGCAAGTGACTTCATGAGAAAACTTATGCTGACAAAGTAGTGATCTCGAATGCTGCCTCAAGAATAGAAAAGGCCCTGGTGGGGGCCAGGGCCAATCCGTCTAACGCGAATTAGACTAACTTGATGTGAGGATAGTAAGAAAAGACTTACATGGTATTTATTATTCGCCATTTTTCCCTTTTTATTAAGGGGAACAATTTTCAGACAATAAAAAGTAAAAGGCCAAGTACTTATGACTTGGCCTTACTTAATTTTAAATATATAAAAAAGTTGAAACTTTTACTCTTTTTTACCTTAAAAAATTATTTTTGATGTGACAGAATTTCTGTTACGACTTTATCGACGAGCTTTTTAGCATCGTCGCATTGAGTTTTCCAATGAGCGTGATCCAAGTTAGGATCCTTATTCATAAGTAATTCACCTAACGCTTTCGTACTATCATTAAATTTTCTAAGTAACTCAACTGATAATTGCTCATCATCCATGTCTTCAAGAACTGTCATCACTCGATCAATATCTGAATTATCAATTAATTTATTTAAGTCCATTTTTTATCCTTATTATTTCTTAGCTTGCTGAGCAATCATATCACGCATAATATAGATTGCCTCTTCTAAACCTGCATCTTTACGTAGTGAAGAAACCCACTCTTCTTTACGTTGTTTGAAGTCTTCCTTCCACTGCTTTTCTTCGCCTTTCTTTACAGTTTCATGTGACTTTAGAGACTCTTCAAAATGAGTTACGTTTAGATTCATATTTTCTTGATCTAGTTTTAGATCTTCCAACTTCTTCTTATTCGCTTCCTCTTCTTTCATCCAAGAGTCAATATTAAGTTTAAGCTCAGTTTCTTTACGTCTCTTCTTTAGATAAGCTACACTTTCCTGAATCTTCTGCATACGCTCATCTTTAGTAACACGTTTTTGAGAAGCTTTGATTAGCTTCTTCATATTGTATTGTTTACCAGGCCACTTTTGGAATTCCTTAGGCTTAATCTGATCCCACTTAAGAGAATAAGTTAAGTCTTGTTCACGATTTTCAGCATATGACATTGGATCAGGAATTACAATATCAGGAGTTACACCTTTATACTGAGTTGAACCACCATTTACTCGGTAGAACTTTTGGATTGTAAGCTTTAGCGCCCCAAACTCTTGTCCCATCATTTTATTTAAACCTTGATCTAGGCTATAAACAACTTGAACAGTTCCCTTACCGTGAGTAACAGCACCACCAACAATAACAGCTCTCTTATAGTCTTGCATTGCCGCAGCTAGAATTTCAGAAGCTGATGCCGAGTAACGGTTTACCATAACAATTAGTGGACCACTATATTCAACACCTGGATCAGTATCAGCTAGTGTCTCAACTTGGTTTAAGTAGTTTCTAGTTTGAACAATTGGCCCTTCCTTAATGAAAAGCCCAGACATAAGTTGTGCATCAGTTAAAGCACCACCACCATTATTTCTAAGGTCGAGAATAACGCCATTAACTTTTTGCTTCTTTAATCTTTTAAGCTCTGCTCTAACATCATCAGTACAGTTAATTGTTCCATTAAACTCACGGTAAAATTTTGGAACGTTGATATAACCAAACTTCCCTTTTACACCCTTAAGTTCAAGAACAGATGACTTTGCAAATGAAGCACCAATCTTAACAACGTCTCTTGTAATACCAATTGTCTTTCTTGATCCATCGGCCTTCTTAACGTGAAGTTTTACAACAGTTCCTTTTTTACCACGAATATATCTAACGGCATCATCAACTCTCATTCCAACAAGATCAACTGGTTCTTTCTCAGAGCTTCCTTCACTAACAGCAAGAATTAAATCATCAACTTCAAGTTCTTTTTGTCTCCATGCGGCCCCACCAGGAACGATTTCAACAACTTTAATATAGCCCTCGTCTTCAGATAAAACGGCACCAATACCTTCTAGTTGCCCAGACATATCAATATCAAAATCTTCTTTTCTCTTTGGAGCAAGATAAGCTGTGTGCGGATCAAATACAGCACCAACTGAATTATAGAAAAGTTCCATATAGTCTTCTCTAGTATCTTTAAGAAGTCTTTCAAAGTATAAACGATACTTCTTATCAATCGCTTCATGTGCCTTAGCAACGATTTCTTTTTCAGTTAGGATTTTTTCAGAGCTAAGATTCTTCTTCTCTTTTTTCCCATTCTTTTTCTTATTATTCTTTTTAGGATTCTTTAGATCTTCTTGATCTTCCTTCATCGAAATATAACGGGCCATTACAGATTGCTTATAAGTTAGACGCCAGTTCTTTTCAAACTCACTCTTATTCTTAGCAAAGTGTCTCTTTTCAGGATCAAGCTCAACAACTTCATTTCCGTAGAAGTTAAACTTCTCTTTGAACATTTTCTTTCTCAGAGCATCCGCTTCTTGAATTCTTTGAGTTTTAATCTTCATTGCATCAAGGACAAGTTTATAATTCCCCGATCGCATTTCATCATCCATTAAAGACTCGTACTTCTTAAGTTCCTTAACGTCTGTGTCATATAGAAATTGCTTTGAATAATCGACTTTTTGAACGAATTCTTTGAATGCATTCTTAGAAAGATCATCATTAATTTTTAATTTCTTATAATGAAGTTTTTCGAGTACTTCGATTAATAAGTTTCCTAAAACTTGATCTTTATTGATGCTAAAAATTCCATTTTCAGCTCTTAAGACAAATGGCGTTGATAAAAGAATGAGACCTAAAAATAGTCCCAACGACTTTCGAAATTTCTTGTGCATTGAAGCTCCAATTCTAATAATATTAGGTAGTTCCTAAATTATATTTTAAAGCCTCTTTAACATTAATCAAAGATTAATTATTCAGGAAGAAATTACTTGCGATGCACAAAGAACTCTACTCCTGCTCACTATTTCTTTTTTCTTTCTTCTCAAAATTGCCCTGAATATCATACTGATATACTTCAGCATTATTCACGCATTCTTTAATTAACTCTGAAAGATCATGCTCTTCACAGAATTCCATAAAATACTTTGTGTCGGCCTTAATTACCGGATGCTTTGGTGCAAACATCGAACAGGCATCATCATGTGGAATAATAGAAGTTTCAAAAGTATCAATCTTCTTGGCCTCAGTGATGATATCTAATTTATTCATCCCAATAAGCGGTCTCATCACAAGCATCGGACAAGAACGATCAAGTACACTCATATTCTGAAGAGTCTGACTAGAAACTTGAGCTAGAGCATCACCCATAATTAGTGCACCGGCCTTGGCCCTTCTTGCAAGATATGCAGAAGTGTCCATCATATACTTTCTAAAAAATAACGTGCGGTAATCTTCCTTACAATTCTTAGCGATATAATTTTGAATATCACCATAAGGAAGAACATATAATTTAAAGCTGTCTTGAAACTTAGATAGAATTTTTCCAAGTTCTAAAATTTTCTCTTTAACCTCTTCGCCAACATATGGATAAGCATAGAAGAATGCAAAAGACTGTCTCACTCCTCTTCTTGCCATAAGATAACTAGCAACTGGTGAGTCAATACCACCTGAAAGAAGTGTAACTGCGTGGCCACTCGTACCAACAGGAAGTCCACCAATACATGGGATCTTTTCCCATGATAAGTAGATCTCTTCATTCATAACCTTAACATCAACCATAAGATCAGGATTTCTCACATCAACTTTAAGATCGGTATTCTTAAGAATAGCTGTCGCAATATAGCGATTGATTTCATCACTATTTTTTGGAAATTGCTTAAGAGCTCTCTTTGTCTGAACTTTAAAAGTCTTAACATTCGTTAATTGACTTAATTCTTTAACGGCAAGTTCACATACATAATCAAGATCGAGTGGACATGATCTCATAGGAGTTACCGAGCTTAATCCTGCTACAAAAGTTAGTCTTTGAATTAATTCTTCACTAAACTCTTCTTCACTCTCAGCAACTAAGCGTTGTTGATTATTTTTTAACTTCCAAGATGTATGATGATACTTGCTAAAGATTCGACTTAGGTTTGTTTGCAGTTTCTTATAGTAAGACTTTCTGTTCTTACCTTTAAGCCATAATTCATCAACAGTTAAAATTAAACTCTTATACATCTTTCTTATTCCTATTTTATTAAAAAACCAATTTCTTCGATTACTTCACTAAAGCCTTGCAACATACCCAGAACTTCTTCTTGTGTCGTAGACTTTCCAATTGAGATTCTCAAAATATTCTTATGAAATTTCTCATCAATCCCAAGGCCGGCAAAAAGAGGATTTAATCCCTTAATCTTTGATGAACAGGCAGTTGATGATGAGATCATGATTCCCTTCGTTTCAAGGTGTCTCATAATAATATCACTCGCAATTCCTTCAAAGAGAACACACAGAATAAATGGTGAAGTGTTTTGATCCTCAAATGGATAACTAATATTCTTATGAAGGCCACTTAGCCCAGCTTTAATTTCTTCTTTTAATGTCTTTGCTTTCTCAAATGAATCATCCAAGTCTGTGAAAGCGAGCTCACAAGCTTTTGCCAGAGCGAGCACTAGTGACGTAGAAGGAGTTGAGGCCCTAAGACCTTTTTCATGTGCTCCACCTCTAAGATAGCGCTTGAGAAAATGCACCTTACTCTCTTTAAAAATAAGACCGCCAATACCTCTTGGCCCTCCCATTTTGTGCGCGCCGAAAGTAACAAAGTCAATTTCAGAATCTTTAAGAGTAAAAGGAACCTTCCCAAAACCTTGAGTCGCGTCTACATGAACGAGACATTTTCTATTCTTGGCCTTAACAGCTTGTGCGATTTTTTCAACTTCAAAATATTGCCCAGACTGAGAGTTTACAAGACTGATACAAACAAGTTGAGTTTCACTTGTTACTGCATCAACAATCTCTTCAATACTCTTAAAGCCTTCTCCGTTATCAATAACTTTTGTAACCGAAGGATGATCTCCACTTAGGAAGATAATCCCTTCCTCAATTGAGCGAATAATTTGATTATTAGCTTCTGTTGCAGAAGAAGTGAAAATCAGGCCATAATTCTTGGCATCGATAAATTTTAAGATATTAGCTCTGGCGCCCTCAATCTTCTTGGCACATTCCTTTCCTGCTAAATGCTTAGCAGCTGGATTAGGATAGTCCAATTCGAAGCTTTTCGATAAAACTTCAATAACTTCAGGATAGAGCTTAGTAGAGGCCGCGTGATCAAAATAGTACATAAATTGCCTTATACCATGTTTTAAACAGTAAGTACCTTAAATAACGATATTTTTAGACACTGTCCATATCATAAACACTCCAAGTTACTGAAAGATCGTATTAGCATGCCCTATTTCTTGGCACTTTTCTTGCTCTTTAAAATGCATATGAAACTGAGATACTTTATCTTTATATTATTAGGAGTCTACTGGCTTTCAAATTCGGTCCACGCTGCTGGACTAAAGGCCAATGATTACCTCTTTCGCTCTCAAGTAAAGATTGAAGAATTCAATAATTTTTCAAAAAAAGGGCTTGGCCATCTTGCGGCCAGAAGCTTAAATGAATCAAGAGGCTATCTAGCAAGATTAGGAGAAATTAGTCACGAACTCTCACAAGAACAGCTTGATCTTATGAAAGAGCTTCAAAATGAGGTCACTCAAAAGCAGAAAATCGAGGCCGAAACTATCAGCACCTGTGATTATCGCAATATTGAGCACTATAAAGAGATCGAAAAACTTAAGGAGCTCAAGGTTAAGGGCAGTATCCTAACTTTTAGATCACACAAGAATCTCTACCTTCTCAAGGCAAAAGAGGTCCAAAAATGCCAACAATTCAGTACTTGGATGGAAAACTTTAACGAAATCTCTGTATAATGTTCATACTAACGCGATACATGGTGAAATCTATGAATTCATTCAATATGATTTCTTCATGAAAACAAGAAACATCAAATCTGTAATCCTAGTACTTACGTTAAACCTTTTAGCATCAGCAACACTAGCTTTTACTCAAGATAGTGGAAAAACGATTCTAATTTCTGATATCGACGACACAATTAAGGTCGGCCATATCAGATCAAAGATTGATGCTGTTTCAAACGCCTACCGCACAAATAATATCTTCCTTGGTATGGCCGATCTTTACCGCATTATAAAGAATCGCCTTGATGCAGATGTATTCTACCTGACAAATGCGCCTGAAGAAGTGATGGCATGGTCACACACTGAATTACTTAAGAATGGAAATTTCCCAGAAGGTAGCCTTGAAATTAGACCGATTAAAGTTTCAAGCAAGGTCTTTAAGGCCCAAAGACTTGAAGAGCTAATCTCTGAGCACAGGCCAGACACTGTTATCCTTGTTGGTGATAATGGTGAGCACGATAACTCTTTCTACAATGGTATCAAACAAACTTACCCAGGTATCAAGTTTCACACATTTATTAGAGCAGCATATAATTTTGATGAATCAAATAAGCTTTATAAAGGTCAAGCAAGTTTTGTAACACCATTTGAAATTGCCGATACACTCTATCAGAGAAAAGTATTAGAAAGATCTGATTCAAAAGATCTTCAAGACCTACATTTAAAAAGCTATATGGAAGAATACCTATTAAGAGATAAAGGTCAGCTTTATACTCCACACTGGCAAAGATGTTATGGACATAAAGTGAATAGCTGGTCAAACCTATTCTCGACTCTACCTAAAGAGTTAACAAAGAAAATTTCGATACTTTGTCAAAATTACGAAAACTAAATAATATCATCCAGCACACTTTAGTTGTGCTGGATTCCTTCTCTTATGGCATTGCGATCAACACGAGAAAAATGTCTCGAATCAACAGGAACTCTCCCAAACTCAATAATTGCATTTGCTAAATTCCAATCGCTTAAAATTTCACTAAGATGATCTTTAATTTTTACTTCGCCTTCAATAAGACATTTGATCTTATCTCCAACTTGGACAAGGGCCGCTCGCTCAATCCCCTCAATTCGTGCTAATTCATTTTCATAATGAAATGTAGGCACAAGCTTTCCATCAACACTTAAACAATCCTTTAGTCTACCCAAAAGAAAAATCTGTCCACCACTCATATAACCAACATCACCAGTTAAGTGCCATAATCTTCCCTGCTCATCCCACTTCTTAGTGGTCTCATTGGCCGGATGATTATCAATATACTCCTTGATCACATGAGGACCACTTAAACAAATCTCTCCCCAGATAAGCCCTTCTTGAAAGTCAAAACCATTAGCAATTTTATCAATTTTTACGTCTAAGACTTCAATGACATGACCTAGCTTAAGTCCTGTTTTTTTATTTGAGATATATTCATCAATTGGCACAAAACTAATAGGCTCGACTTCCGTTGATCCGTAGATAATATGAATCTCAATATCGTCATTTACCTTTTCAAATTGTTCCTTCACAAAGTTTGCATGCTTCGTTGAAATTTCAGCACCACCAATAATGATGCTTCTCAGGCTTGGAATCTTGATATCATTTGTAGCAAGGTAATTTGCAAGTCTCTTTATAATCATCGGATTGGCACTAAAGCGTGTCACACCATATTTGTTCATTTGATCAATTACTTTTGCAGCATCAAACTCAGATAAATTTCGATAGTCGATATCTGGAAAGATTGTCGTAATCCCAAGTCCCAAATTTTGTAGAACGAGAGTTGGAAAAAACGGCATATCTACTTCATCATCACGATGTAACCAGAAGTATTCTGAAACGATCTTCTGAGCTAAAAAGATATCAAGGCTTCTATTTGCGGCCTTTGGCCTGCCAGTTGAGCCAGTTGTAAAAGAGATAAGAGTTTGAGCATCTTGCTCAATTGGTGTTTGCGAAAAATTAAGATTATCTTCAGCTCTAATACTAGTTAAAGATTTAGCAAAGAAACAACTTTGGTCATATGTAAAACGCTTCATTTTCCAAAGGGTGGGAATTAATGGAGTCCACTTTAAAAGCTCTTTAACAGAGATGATTCCCTGAGCATTTGCATCTTCAATGGCCTGTTTAAGCTTATCCTTAGGCATCGTCGAGTCAATCGAAACAACAACTGCACCCATGTAGAACAAGGCAACCATAATCTGATAAAGCTCAAGACGAAGAGGAATAAGAACAATAACTCGATCCCCTTTCTTAATTCCAGCATCTGATAAGGTCTTTATCCACGCACCTACCTGTGACATAAATTCGCCGTAAGTCTGATCTTTATCTTGGTATATTAAGCATCGCTTTTCTAAGTTATTTCTAAAATGGGAGTCAAGGTAATGGCAGCCATTTATTGGCACACCGATATAACCCAGTTCTTGCCTTATATCTTCAATTTTTTTCATATGATAATATTAAATGAAAATAATATAATTTGTAATATTAGGTAGTAAATGTATCTATTAAGTAAATTTGATTCTCTTCTTACAACAAAAACACAAGTTGGCGGCAAGGCCTATAACCTAGCAAAGCTCGAGAAATGTCATGTTAATACACCTGACTGGTTTTGTATTACTAGTGATTACTTTCAAACATTAGTTGACCAAAACGAGGTATTAAAAAACCTTATTGCTCAATATACGCAACTTGAGTTTATCGATGACCTAAAAGCTCTCATTGAAAAGATTCACGCTGAAATAAATAAGTGTGAAATATCAATCATTGATGATGTGATGGAAAGGATTAATCCTGATATTCATTATGCCATTAGAAGTTCTGCTGCAGATGAAGATGGCAGTCACTTCTCTTTTGCAGGACAGCTTGAATCATTTCTTTACGTACAAGGAAAGGAAAGGATAGAAGCGGCCATAAGAAATTGCTTTAAGAGTAATTTTTCTCTTACCGCTCTTACTTATCGTTTTAAGAATCAAATTCACCAATCAACACCTAAGATGGCCGTCATCATACAAGAAATGATTGATCCAGAAAAATCAGGTGTTCTCTTTACGGCCAATCCAATTAACGGCTACAGAGATGAAATGCTTATTTCAGCAAATTATGGCCAAGGCGAAGGTGTCGTTAGCGGTGAGTGTAACACTGACGAGTACACGATCAATGACCGTGGCATTATAAAAGATGAAATTAGAGAAAAAGATTTTAAAATAATCGCTGACTACGACAATAAAACAACTAAGAAAGTCGAAGTCACTGGAAGTGATATTAACTCGAGTGTCTTGACTCATGCTGAAATTATCGAGTTAAATAAGCTCGCTCTTGAGATTCTCGCACTAAAGAAGAAGCCTCAAGATATTGAGTTTTGTTTTCAAAATGGAGAAATCTATATTGTCCAAACAAGAGATATCACCTCTCTTCCAATGGATAAGAGAGAAGAATTTGCCAATGTCTTTGATAATTCAAATATTCAAGAATCATTTAATGGCGTGACGACTCCCCTTACTTTCTCTTATGCCTCAAAGATGTACTATAAGGTTTATCACCAACTACTGGGTTTAACAGGACTAAGCGAAGAAGAACTCAAGAAGCACGAAAAGAGACATAAGAATATGATTGCTCTTATCGAGGGACGAGTCTTCTACAATATTCAGTCTTGGTATAAAGGACTTCTGCTACTTCCATCTTTTAAACAATCAAAGGGTGATATGGAGAAAATGATGGGTATCACAGATCCTGTCGACTTCATTGAAGATAAAGACCTACCATTTTGTGAGAGATTAAAAATGCTTCCAGGCCTAATTAAAACCTTTGGAAGTCTCCTGTGGTATTTTTCTAAAATCGATAAAGTTGTTGCAGACTTCATGTCCGGTTTTTATGAAGTATATGATGAAATTGATTTTTCAAAACTTAATAGGCTTAACCTCACACAGCTCTATGAGCTAACTGAAGAGCTTGATCAAAAAATTACAAGTAAGTGGCATGCTCCCCTAATTAATGACTTCTACGTTATGATGATGAATGGAAAGATGTATCGCTGGATGGAGAAGCTTGCGGTTGAAAATGCAGATATCACCCTTGGTAATTTATTATCTGGAGAGCATGATATTGCCAGTACTCAACCAACAAAAGAACTTTTAAAAATAAGTGACGAAATAAAGAAGAGTGATCAAGATTTTAAGGATCAATTCTTAAAACTGGAAAATTCAAAAGTCATGGACTTCTTCTATATTAACAACAAGGCCATCTTTGAGCTATGTCAGAAATATATTGAAAACTATGGTGACCGTACTATTGGTGAACTTAAGTTAGAAAGTTTATCTCTACGTGAAAACCCAGACTTTCTGATAAATATTCTTAAAAACTACGTCATTAAAGAAAGTCTAAGTTATGAGAGCTTTATTGCAAATGAGCTTGAACTTAGGGAGTCAGAAGAAGCTAAAATTGCTCCTATTGTTAAAAAGAAGCTTTCGTCATTTGCAAGAAAACGTTTTTATAAAGATCTTTCTAAACTTAGAAAGGCCATTCGATACAGAGAAAACACAAGACTATTACGAACGAAGTCTTTTGGAATTTCACGTCAAATTTACCGCGAAATGGGTAATCAATTGGCGAACTTTAACCTCATCAGTGCACCTGAAGATATCTTCTTTCTAACACTTAGTGAGATCGAAGAATTAAAAGATGGGCGCATTGTGCAGACAAGTCTAAAAGAGCTAATTAGCTTAAGAAAGTCTGAGTATGAATCATATGAAGATGAAGAGCCTGGCCATCATTTTAAGACTTTTGGCTTTGTTCATGCAGGAAATAAATTTATCTATGAAGGTAATACAAATCTCGATCATGATGGAGCACTAAAAGGGATAGGATGTTACCCGGGGCATATCACAGGAGAAGTCGCCCTACTCTTTAAACCAGACGATGGAATTGATGTTAATGATAAGATCCTTTGTACGGTAAGGACTGATCCAGGATGGGCCCCATTATTCCCGTCGATTAAAGGCCTACTTGTTGAAAAAGGATCAACACTTTCTCACTCGGCCGTTATTGCTAGAGAACTTAAAATACCAACAATTGTCGGTGTTCCAGGGATTACGAAAATTGTCGAAAATGGACAAGAGATTGAGATGGACTGTGAAAAAGGTCTGATTAACCTACTTCAAGAAAACCAAGAATAACAAAAGGCTTCTTAATGAAGCCTTTTTTTATGAAACTCTTTTATAAAATCTTATATCGTAAACCCCAATTTTTTCTTTCTTAATAAGATCTGTAAAGTCAGCTGTAATATCTTCATAACCGTCTAGTTTTGGAGAATGAACACGTAAGTAATAGCGAACACAGACCACACCACCAATGGAAATCGAAGCCTTGGCCTTTTGAAGAAAATCTCGACCTAGCTCATCATTAAAGTAACTCGGCACATCTGAGTAAGAGAAATAATCAAATTGATGTTTCCCACTCTCAAGTTCTGCAACAACATCACCAATATGATAATTGACTTGAGTTGTTTCAATACAGCCTTTAAGCTCAGAAAACTTTCGACAACGAAGTGGAGTATTTGTCAAAGTAACTTCTCCAAAAAAGCATAGACTTAAGAAAAAATTATCCTTAATGAGGTTATTCTTAAATAGACGAGCAAAGCGATTACGATAGAACTTCACATAGCTCTCAGGGATATTCTTTCTTATGAAGTCCCCTCGATACAAGAGAGAATTCATTAACGCTTTATTTCCTACAATTGATAGAACGACAGTCCACTTAACCTTAAAGCTCACTGTATCCATAATATTGAGTTGCTCTTGAATTGAATTACAATTTTTAAGGGCATCTATAATTCGATGGCCAAGGATCTTGCGACATAGCTTTGAGAAAGTAATAAACGTCTTTTCCCATGAACCAGCAAGGGCAGCTATTTCATTGGCCTCAAAGTATTCATTAAGGCCGACATTTGCTCCAACTGTCTTTAAGATTGCGGAATCATCGTGATACGCTCTTAGGAACTCTACTTCATCAAGGGCAAGAATCGCCTTCTCATACGCTCTGGCCCACTCTATTTGGAGCCCTGAAACATCAAAGAGGTCTAGCCTAGAATCAGTTTGTGTTACGAGATATAGGCCTCTTGGGCCGGCACCACAGATTGAGCCAATATTTTTTGGAGAAAGTTTTCTACAAACTTTTGACTCCATCTCAATATCTTCATTTGCTAGTGAGTAATTTAATTTGTCAGTAAAATATTTTGCCATGTCACAATTATAGTTGTTTTCATTATATAATGGTACAAAGAAATTAAATTCAGATGAGGATGTATGAGTAAAGAGATAAGTCATATTACAATGGAAGATTCATTTATTAAGAGATATTTAGCATGGTCAAACGAGCGCTTTCCAATGGCCAATGTCATCTCTGGCCTCATTACTTTCTTTGTCATGAGTCGCCTAGCGCTTTTCTTACAAGATAAAACACTAGACTTCACTCCATTAGATATCCTTGGCGCCATTGCAGTCGTAGGTCACTACTTTGTTCTAAGAGTGTTCGATGAACATAAGGACTTTAAAGTTGACTGTATTAATCACCCAGAGCGAGCACTCCAAAGAGGCCTCATAAAACTTTGGCACCTCGATATTATTGCGGCCATTTTTACGATTATTGGACTAACTTATTCATTCTTAATCTCAAATAACTATCTTACTCTTATTTGTTATGGGGCCGTTTACTTATGGTCAGTTCTTATGGCCAAGGAGTTCTTTATTGGCCCTTGGCTAGAAAAGCGCTTAACGCTCTACTCGATTAGCCACATGCTAGTCTCTCCTCTTATCATTATTTGGATTATGTCGGCAAAATGGCAAGTTCCAACATTTGAGTTCTACGTTTATCTAATTCTTGCCATGTCATTTGCTTCAGGCTTCTCATATGAATTCACAAGAAAGACGAGAGGGCCTGAAGAGGAAACTGAAACACTTGACTCATATACAAAAATTTATGGAGCTGGTGGTAGTGTTCTAATTATCACATTAATGAATATGGTCACTCTAGGGTGCTTCCTCTACCTTATTCCACTTATGCCAAATTTACGCTCAATCCTAGCGGCCATGGGAATAGCAGGGTTTGCAGCGGCACAATCAACTCTTTTTAAATACCTTAAAAAGCCAAGTCTAGAAGGACGCAAGAAGAATGAAAAGTCATTCGGACTCTTTGCTCTCCTACTTTATATCGCTCTCATTGTAGGTGTTTATGCAAATTAATTTAGACCTACTTGCACAGGAACAGAAACAAGAATTTCTTCTTTTTAAAGATAACGAAGCAATCTCAAGTATTGAGCAATTTGTCGATGGCACTGCTTCGGCAATATTCTTTCTTATAGGTAATGAAGCCTACTTTGGCTTTTGTTCAGGGAATTTATCAGACAACTTTATCACTGCAGCAAAGGCATATCGTGCAAGACATGGTATCGACAAAATAATTGGGCCTCTGAATTTTTCAACTTATAACACCTATCGACTTAAACAAAACGAAGACCTTCCCCACCATTTAATGGAGCCTCCTTATGACAAGGGCCTCTACGATTTACTAAATGCTAACGGTGAAGTCTTTGAGAGTTATGTAACTTATGAGATTAATGATTTTGATAAGCTCTTAAAGTGGTCTAAACAATTTGATGAAATAGATGACTCACCAATGACTCAAAATTATGAGCTCAAAGTGATTGATGGCCAATTTTGGCTAGATAACCTTGAACGTTTCTATCAAAGCGCCGATCAAGTCTTTGGAGAGAATATCGCCTACTCATCAATTTCATTTGAGACATTCAAGCTTAAGTATGGGGCCCAGGCCGCTGCTTTAATTTGCCCACACACCTCTCGTGCTCTAATTTCAAAAGAAGATAACTCGATAGTTGGTATCATCTTAAACTTTGTGGACCCCACAGCACTCAATACAAAAAGGCTCCTTATTAAGACCATGGGAGTCCATCCAGATCATCGCCATATGGGCCTAAGCTTCATCTATCTACTTAAACAGATCATCCCTCAAGTTAGATCTCAATATGACCAGGCCTACCTATGTTTAATGCGAGATGGGAACCTTCCTTCACTATTTGCGAAAGATATTTCTCAGAAGACTCGCTACTATCACCTTTTCAAGCTATAACTAATTGATTTTACAGGCAAAGGTATGCCGTCTACTGTGTATACGGCCATAGTACAATTTTCAATTAAACGTTCTCGTTCATCTTTATAAGCTATATTTGAACTATGAAGATCAATGAAACACACACAAATTCAGCTTCTGAGCAGGAAGCAAAAGTCGTAAAGCAGAAGCTTTCGGCTCCATCTCGTTTTGACTACTCTGAGGCAGCAAGGCTAAATCGCATTGCGATTCTAGAGGCCCAGTGCGGAGAAAACCTCGATTCAATTCAAGCAACTGACTTAGATGGATTAAACCTCAAGGGTAATATCGAGTCTTATGCAGGAAGTATTTCCATTCCAATGGGAATTTGTGGGCCTTTAAAAATAAATGAAAAAGGCGAAAAAGAAGATCTTTATATTCCGATTGCAACATCTGAGGGAGCACTTGTTTCTTCCATCACTCGTGGCGCACTTGCTGTTTCACTATGCGGTGGATTTAAGGCCAAGGTATTAAGAAAGCGCATGTATCGCGCTCCAGTTTTTACATTTGATGATATTGACCATGCTGATGAATTCGTCTCATGGCTTGAAGATAATTTCGATACAATTAAAAGTATCACTAAGAAGTATTCAAACTTTGCCGATCTTAAGAAGATTAAGCCAGTTCTTATTGGCCGCAACGTTCATGCTAAATTTATCTATGAATGCGCGGATGCCTCTGGTCAAAATATGACAACTGTTTGTACATGGCAGTCATGTCTTTGGATCAAAGAAGAGCTTTTAACATCGAAAATAAAACTCGTGGAATTCTTTCTTGAAGGAAATGGGTCAAGTGATAAGAAGGTTTCAGTTGGATCTGCCATGCAGACTCGTGGAACTTATGTAACTGCAGAATGTGTAATTTCTGAAAAAGTTTTAAAGCGTATCTTAAAAACATCGAGTACTGACCTGATCAATCTATACCTTAGATCTCTTCCTATCACTCGCCTTGAAGGAATGACTGGATATAACGTAAACGTTGCCAATGCTGTAGCTGCCATTTTTGCTTCAACAGGACAGGATCTTGCTTGTATTCACGAGTCTTCAACTGCGGTTCTAAATTTTGAAAAGCATGAAAAAGGTTTATATGTAAGCTTAACGCTACCTTCACTTGTTATTGGAACTGTTGGTGGAGGAACAGGGCTTGGACACTATAAAGACTGCCTAAAGTCGATTGGTTGTGCAGGAGCGGGGAAAGTCGAAAGATTTGCAAAAATCATCGCTGGTGCTGCCCTCTCACTAGAGCTTTCAACAATGTCGGCCATCTGTGGTGGACAATTTGCTTATGCTCACGACAAGCTAGGAAGAAATAATCCAAAAGATCAGCTTAAGACAAAAGATATCACAAAAGAATTTATCAATGAGAAATTTACTGATCAGTCGACTCTTGTAAAAGAAAGTGAATCAATTGAGCACGATCATAAGATCAATATTGAAAATGGGATTATCACTGAAGCGACTTCTCGAGTGGTTAATAAATCACTTGGCTTTACTTCACTAGAAGTGAATAAAGAAGAAAAAATCATCCTTAAGTCAAAGCCTCTTGATACTGACGTGATTGCAGGCTTTGCAGCTATTGCAGGTTTTGCTGATAGTGATATCAGAAGAAAGTTTATCAAAACAATTCATAATAATGAATTTACGAAATGTCATATTAGAGAAATTGAAGCATATCGTATGGTTTCAAAAGACTTCGCTCGCTATATGCCAGAGCTTCACGGTACATATGTGAGTGCTCAAAAAGAAGCTTACCTACTTCTTCTTGAAAACTTAAATTTCTCACAAATTGAACTCATGAACACTCAAGGAAGCCTAGAGCTTTGGATTAGTTCAACGCGTGAATTAATCTATGATGCAATTTCAAAAGTACACAAGAGCTTTGCAAATTCACAAGAGGTAGCAGAGTCATCACTTAATCTTGGAAAAGTTAATATTGATAAGGATTTAACAAAGTCGATTATCACTTATATTCGTGCACAAAATTATATTAGTGCAAAGACAGAAGAGAAATTAGAAGAAGTTCTAAATAACGTTGAACAATGGGCAAAGATCATTAATGAGGGGCCAAAGACGCTAACTCACAATGACTTTAACCCAAGAAATATTTGTTTTAAGAATGGACGTCCATGCTTCTATGACTGGGAATTATCACGCTTTAACTCTCCATATAGAGACTTGGTTGAATTCATGAGTTTCACTACGCCAAGTGGTGAGATCGCAAGTGATATCGAGTACTACTTCGCTAAAGATGGCCTAGAGCTATCTAAGCAAGAGAAGCTAGAAAATATGCTTTCATGTGCTAATGAGTACTTACTTAACCGTGTCCTATTCTACTATGTAGGTCATAGTGTAAATGAATACGAATTTATGCCACATATCTTTAATAAGACACTTGAAATTATTGCTTACTTAGAAGGTCAACTGAATGCGTAACCTAATTGACAAGCTACTTTCAAATAAAGATCTAGAAAAGAAGGTTCTCTTCTTTTATAAGAACTTTAAGCTTGTTAGCTCTCTTTCTATCGATGAGCTTATGGAGAAGGCCCGCATAATTGCTTCAAAAATTAAAGCAAATGAAATCACAGGCCGTAATATAATTCTTTCTTTTGAAAATGAAGAAAACTTTGTGACCTATTTCTTTGGTATTATTCTTTCAGGAAATGTGCCAGTTCCAATGGCATCAAATGCCTTAATGCTAAAAGATGATTACCAAGAACTGCTTTCCCAATTCTCTTCAGCGGCACAAACGAAGTATATCGCAGCAAAGAACTCTCCAGAGGGCTTTACAAATATTGCAAAATTTAACGACGTCGAAATGGCAACACAATTTGCTAATCCAGAAAGTGGTGAAACTTGTTTTATCCAATTTTCTTCAGGTTCAACTTCGTCTCCTAAGGGTGTTGTTATCAGCCATAGCAACCTTCTTGCAAATAATGATCAAATTAATCAAGGGATCAAACTTAGCGAATCAGATTCAATTTGTACTTGGCTTCCACTTCACCACGATATGGGATTAATTGGAAGTCTTCTAACGGCCCTGTTAAAGAATTTAGAATGTCATATTATTCGTACCCAAGACTACGTCATTGCACCTCATAAGTGGCTTCACCTCGTATCAGAAACGAAGTGTAGTGCCCTTTGTATTCCAAATTCGGCCTACTATGTTTGTGCGACCAAAATTCCTGAAAAGAAATTAGAAGGACTCGATCTTTCACATATTCGCTTCGCTCAATGTGGAGCTGAGCCTATTAAGGCCAATGTTTTAAAGGCATTCAGTAAGCGCTTTGAGAAATACGGTTTCAGTGCAAATGCTATTATGCCTGTTTATGGGCTAGCGGAGGCAACTCTTGCTGTAACATTTCATGAGGTTGGAACTAAGTTTGAGGCCCTAACAATTAAAAACGAAGAATTTATTTCATGTGGAAAGGTCCTTTCACCTACTCAGCTAGAGATAAGAAATCAAGACCAGGGTGTTGGAGAAATCTATATAAAAGGCCCGTCGATTTCCAATAACTACTTTGGTAGAGAGTCACATCTTGAAGATGGCTGGCTTAATACAGGAGACCTAGGCTTCCTCGATAAAGAAGGAAAACTCTACGTAACCGGAAGAAGCAAAGACCTGTTAATTTGTAACGGTGTTAATATCTTTGCCAACGACCTCGAATTTATGGCCGCCAAAGTTCCAGCGGTAAAGCTTGGGCGCATGGTTGCCTTCTCTATCCAAACGGATAAGAGCGAGCTACCACATCTCATCATTGAGCTTAATGAGAAGTCAAAAGAGGCCCGTAAGAGAGTTAAACAAGACGTCGCTAATGCACTTAAGTCAAAGATTGCTCTATCAGAAGATAATATCTCGATCGTGCCAGAATTGACCCTTAAGAAAACGACGAGTGGGAAGGTAAAACGCCAAAATGCCCAAAAAAGATACATGGCCGGAGAAATTACAAGAATCGAGAAAAATTATCGATTTAATCTTATAGTATCTCGATACATAAAAAATAAATTTAAGTTTAATTTCTTAGTTAAAGAGAAATTGGGATAACTTGGATACCACTATGAATGAGAAAATTTTAAAATATTTAAATGAAGCAATTGCTGAAGTTAGTGATGAGAGAGAGATCACACTGACTCTTGAGACAAGCTTTATAACCCTTGGACTTGACTCATATGATGCCATGTCTTTTATTGGGCGTCTAAAAGAAGATTTCGAAGAACTGCCTGTCACAATCTTCTTACAATGCCAAACAACGCAAGACTTAATTAATTACTTAGAAAAAAATCATAACGAAGAACTTAAGCAAGTACTTTCATAATTGGAGCTAAGATGGAATCAAGACTTATTAGCAAATTAGAAAAACTTAATAAACAATCTGTCGAGCGTGCCTTCACTGTTGATGCACTCGATTGGTCTAAACCAATTGATAAGAAGCTTAAGTGGACACCAGATGAAATGGTAACCATCTCTTACCTACCAAGTTATGACTTACTTACAGAGGCCCAAAAACTTAGATTTAACCAATTAATTGGACTTTCAATTTGCGAGCAATTCATTTGGTTTGAAAACGTTCTTCTAAATCCGGCCCTAAAAAGCTGTAAAAGAATCTATAAGCTAAACCCTCAAATGACAGAGGCCATTGATCACTTTATGGAAGAAGAAGATAAGCACGGTGAAATCTTTCTAAGAATGCTTATGAAGGCTGAGCCTGAAAACTATTCGAAAGAGAATCCCCTGCGTATTTTTAAACTTAGTCCTATGCAGAATTTCATCATGAAAGTTGTCACAACATTTCCAAATATCTTTCTGTGGTGGATTTGGATTGCCCTATTCTTTGAAGAGAGAACATTAGATATCTCTAAGAAATATAATAAGGCCCTTAAGGCCGGTGATGTTGATTGGAACTTCTGGCAGTGCCACTACTATCATATGCTTGATGAAGTAAGACACCAGCAAATTGATGAGTGCTTTCTTGCGGCCTTCTATGATAAGGCCAACCCAATCCTTAGAAAGATCAATGCCAGCGTCTTTGTGAAGTTTATTTCGTCATATTTTGGACCGAAGAGACTTGCCGGGAGAATCCTGGAACTCATGCAAGAAGAGTTCAGTGACCTTTCGCAGGAGACAGTTAATCAATTAAAAAGTGAATTTGAGTCACTTCGTACGAATGTTGAATTCCAACGAAGTGCCTTTTCGAGACAGGGGCTTGGCCGTACATATGAGTTACTGGCCAAATATAATGAAATGGATGGTTTTTGGGATCTCCTACTTGAAGAAAGTAAGGAAGATCACCTAGGGAAAAACCGATACGTACGAGGTACGCATTCGACAATCCTAAACTAGCCAAACAAAAAAGGGACCCAATACGGTCCCTTTTTTTTATTGTAGATCTTTTTTTAAACTTGTTAGTAATTCATCTAGATCAAAAGGCTTGTAAAAGAAACGAGTTACTCCTTCCTTCATTGCCTCTTTCAGAGAAATATCAGCTTGTCCTGAAACAAAGTAGAAAACTTTCTCTTTCTGATTGTCGTTGCTATTTGTGCAATCGAGAACAACCTTTCCATTTCCATCTGGCATCTTGTAGTCAGAAATAATGGCATCAAAAGTTTGGCCACTATTGATTAGCTTAACAGCACTATTTCCTGAGTTTGCGCACTCTGTCTCATAGCCTTCAAACTGAAGCTCTTCGGCCAGTAACTCTAGAATATCTGGTTCGTCATCGACGATTAAAACTTTGTAAGGCATAGATAAATTCTCTTCTAAACGTTAAAAACGTAATTATAGTCATGCATCCTAATATAAATAGGATATTTTGTAAAACAAAATACATTGAGAAACTATATCTCTTAATCATAGAGGCCAAGGCCTTATTATTCAAGATTGTTTCCACAAATAATGGCGCAGTGCCATAGTAAAAATCAACAAAAGCAGCGCCAAGGGCCGTCTTCATAAGATAGTCATCTCTAATGATCCTAAAGTAGTCTAAGACGTAGTGATCTCTTTGGAATCCCGCCGTCACAAGATAGCACTGATTTTGCGCAAGTAGCTTTTCGATTGGCTGTGGCTTGATATCTTCGCCAGTCTCAACCAATGGACTCACAAAGCCAAAATGATCAAGATATGCTATGGAAGCTCGATACTGACTATTATTAGAAAGCCCAGTAACCTTTGCATTCCCTTCATTACCTTGGTCTTCTAATATTTCTCTAAAATCTGTTCTTACAACACCTGCTCCCGCAGTGTCTTTTAAGTAGAGCGCCATTCGAGAGATATAAGTCCCATTTCCACCGTGATCACCTGCATACTCTATAACTGCTGAGCTATCTCCAGAATACGTCGAAATAATACTTAAGCTTGATCGTGTTTGAATATCAACTGTAGCAGCACTAATAACGAGCTTGAAAAAAATTGCTCTACCGACAGTATCGGGAATCTCCACTTCTTCGTTTGAGCTATAATCTGTGTCCTTAGGCATAAAGAATAAAACCAACTCAACACTATCTTTAATTGAAGCGATTGAATCTGTGATTCCTGCACAGTTTAACTCACTTGATGAGCAAATTTCAGCAAAGCTTACAAATGGGTTCTCTACTTGCGCATCTGGAATTCGAGAAATAATACGAAATACAGGACTTGAATTGTCATTGTCTTTTAATGCGACATAAAGCTCTTCATTAGTATAAGCAAGAGAGTCAACGTCTCTTAAAAAGAGCCCCCCTAGATCAGAGGTTTCATCTGCCAAGTTTGGCGATGTTCCACCTGAGTCGGCAATATGATAGGCTAAATCTTGTGCATTAGTTCCAAGACTTAGAGGAACATAGAGAGTAATTGCAGCTTCTGCTGTTGACCCATCTCCTCCAAGGTTATAAAAGAGCTCATTTAAATTTTCACCTGTTGAATTTCTGAGGTAAAAAACAGGCTCTGTCTTATCGTCTAGGCTTAAAGACGCACCGTAGGCACTAGAGATAGTAAGGTAAAGAAAAATGAAGATTTTAAATAATTTCTGCATAGTAAAATTATGGGTTAAGTTTTATTCATGGTCAAATAATTAAAGATTTGGCATGATAAATTGAAATAGTTAAGTAGTTTAAATGACAAAGGTTTGGATCAAATTATGAAATATATTGTGCTCTCTATGCTTCTACTAAGTTCATGTATTGGAACGGATGGAATTAAGGATCAGAGAAAAGTTATTGGCAGTATGGCCACGGCACTATCGAAGAAGTACCCAAGTGTTGAAAATGTGGATTGCGACTACCTAAAAAGACGCCTTCGCCTTAAGGATAATCGCCTTGTCGTCGTCGATGCACGAGATATTTATCAATTCGAGGTCTCTCATATTGAACGAGCAATACCTTTGTCGAAACTACATGAAGTCTATCCTCAGCTTCAAGGTAAGGAAGTCGTCGTTTATTCAACTATTGGAACCCGTTCAACGAAGGCAATTCTCGAGCTTTCAAAAACAAACCCAAATACAAAGTTTACGAATCTATTTGGTGGAATTCTTGACTGGCTCCAATGTGGCCAAAAGATCTATCTCATGGGTAAAGAAACAAAAGAGGTTCGTTTTGAAAATGATGCCTGGAATATTATCCCAGAAGGATACAAAGCAATTCTCCCATGAAAGTAATTAGCATTAACGGCCAAATTCTCGATCACGAAAGAGATGCAAAAATCTCAGTGCTTGATCGTGGCTTCCTCTACGGAGACTCTGTTTACGAAGTAACAGAAGTTCGAAGTGGAAAGGTTGGCTTTTTAAAAGAACACCTGGAGCGTCTTCAAAACTCTGCTTTAAAGATGCACATGCACCTCCAATTAAGTTTCAACGAGTATGAAAGACGTATTATTGAGGTTGCAACAAAGCTTCATGAAGCTGGTCATGACAGGTGCTATATTCGCTTAGTCGTCACGCGCGGAGAAGGAGAAATCACCCTCGACCCACAAGCGGCCAGCAATCAAAATGTTATCATTATCGGAAAAGAACTTCCGGAGAATCCTAGGACTTGGTATGACGATGGTGTCGAAGTTATTATTGCTTCCACTCTTAGAAACCCAGTTAAGTCCATGGACCCAAATATAAAGTCAGGAAATTATCTTAATAATATCCTCGCCTATAATGAGGCCAAGGAAGCAGGATACTTTGACGCCATCATGCTCAACCAAGACGGTAACGTTACAGAGTGTACGACAAGTAATATCTGGATTGTAAAAGATGGAGTTTTTAAAACCCCACCAATTGCGGCCGGACTCCTAAAAGGTATCACAAGAGAAAATGTTATTCGCATTCTTCGTGAGCAAGGCATTCCATTTGAAGAGGTAAATTTCACGGGCAGTGAGTTAAAAGAAGCGGATGAGTGCTTTCTTACGTCATCAACAAAATACCTTGTGCCAATCGTAAAAGTTGACGACACAACAATTGGAAATGGAAAACCTGGAAGCAAAACTCTGCAAGTACTTGATATCTTTAAATCAGAGCTCTGAAACTTCTATAATATCTAATATTTACATCCTTTCCCATTGACAACAGTGGCCATTGTTCGCTATAAAGCTTCAGTTACATCCGAAATTATTAAGTAAGATTGATGGGCCTAAGGCACTAGCCTTTGAGATGTGATGTAACTTTTCCTTGTCCCTAAAGTCTTTTTTATTCAAAAGGAGCCAACAATGGCAAAGAGTACTACAGCGAGATCACGCTTTAAAATCCAAAGAGCACTAGGTGTTGAACTTCCAGGTCTTGGAAAAGCTGGTGCATTAGCACGTCGTCCATACGGACCAGGTGTACACGGTAACAAAAGAAAGAAAATTTCTGACTATGCCGTACGTCTTAAAGAAAAACAAAAACTAGTATTCCACTACGGTCTAAGAGAAAAGCAACTTGTTACTTACGTAAAGCAAGCTAAGAAGAACACTGCTGGTAAGCCATGGATGGAAGTACTTCTATCTAACCTTGAGTCAAGACTGAACAACGTAGTTTTCAGACTTGGATTTGCACCATCAATGATGGCAGCTTCTCAAATGGTTTCTCACGGACAAATCCTAGTTAACGGAAAGAAAGTTGACCGTTCATCTTTCATCGTTAGCCAAGGTGACGTTATCTCTCTATCTGAGAAAGGTTATAACAACCAACTTTACAAGCAAACTCAAGAAACTCCACGTTTCGCAGCAGTTCCAGCTTGTTACAATGTTGAAGGTACAGATAAGAAGAAAGCAACTATGGTTGCAGCTCCTCTTGAATCAGATGTACCATTTGAATTCAACTCTCAGCTAGTTATTGAGTACTACTGGAAAGTTAAGTAAGCACTCGCGGCATTGGTTGCCCAAAGGCAACCTATTGGACGCGATGCTAGCTCCCCTCGAAGAGGGCAAATTATCTATTCAACAAGCCGGGTTCAAGCCCGGCTTTGTTGTATCTGGAGCTATGGGAAAGCCCAAGCGACAGAATAAAAAAAGCTCCTTATTAAGGAGCTTTTTTATTCTTAGCCTTTTATTCTTAGCCTTTTATTCTTAACCTTTTATTCTTAACCTTTTATTCTTAACCTTTTATTCTTAGCCTTTCCTATTTCTACTTTGATCTTATTTGCGTCGAACTTAGTTCTTGAAAATCATGAGGCCTAAGATAGATCACCTCAAGCTTTGAATTATACTCTTTAATCTTTGCTTCCACTTCCCTGTACTCATCCATTTTCTCATCACGAGGGACAACATAGATTTTTGTCAAAAGCTGACATACCTTTTCAACTTCAAACCACTTTAGAAATGATCCAAAGGTATCATCACCCATTAGCCAATTCACCTCAGGATACCTTACCTCTTGCAACCACTCATATGTAGGTCTTCTTAGCTTCTGTGCCCAAAAGCCCGTATAAATAGGAAAACGGGCCCCTGTCGCCTCTTTAATCTTTAGGTACTCACCATATGGATCTTCCTGTTCATTAGACTTCCAAGGACTATAGTCTAAGACGATAATAATATTGTCTTCATATTCACTACATTGATTAAGGCATTCAAGATGGCCATCATGAAATGGATGAAAACTTCCACCAAATAAAGTGACTGATGACTTTGTCTCGGAAGAATAGAGCTCTACGGCACTAGCAATCTCTTCTAATTTACTCATTCGTTAGAAATCTTTGCTTTGTAGAGTCTTTCGTCCATCTTGCTTAGCGCGCTCTGCTGCTGAGTCACACTTTACACGGACGATATCAGATAGAATTTCCATCACATTGGCCGATGTATTAAGGTTATGCTTATCCTTAATATATTTCTTAAGTTTTGAGGCCACAATTAAGATATCTTTATCTGTAAGATTAAGAGTTTTTTTATCACTTGATACTAGAATGCGACGAGGCTCTTTCCTCTCTTTCGAGTTATTTTCTTCGCTCACGTTTTCTCCATTTGAGTTCTTTAAATAATCAACTTTCACATATATCTCCAAGTCTAGTATAATAATAGTGTAACTTAAATTTAAATCTAATAAACCAACGAGCAAAATATGAAGTTCTCTTGCGAATTTAACGATATTGAGTATTTTTTCACGACAGAAATTGGCCCAGACACCAATGATAAATACCATTTATTTCTGTCTGGCCCAAAGCTTACCAAGTACCAAAATGATGAAATGAAATTTCATACATTGACGGTAAATGCTAAGTACCAAGGTGCTGAGCTAAATTATTTTATTACGGGAATTCCACTCTCTCTTGATGAAGAAGAGCAAATGGAAGAGCTAGAAGATTTTTTTGAGGCCAAAGAAATCTTTGAAAAGGTCGAGGATGCGTTTGAGCTACTACTAAGTGACCGCAAGGCACCTCCATGGGGCCTAAAGGAGTATAAGTAATGAATCAACAACAAGGAATACTTCCAAATAACTCTCACAGCAAAGTAATGGGCTATCTACTATGGCTCTTTGGCTTCATGGGTGCTCACCGCTTCTATTACGGGAAACCAATCTCAGGTACAATTTGGATGCTAACATTAGGGCTTCTAGGAATTGGTTGGTTAGTTGATCTTTTTCTAATTCCTGCAATGGATGAAGAATGCGATAATCGCTACTTTGAGGGTGTTCTTGATTATAATATTGCTTGGATTCTTTTAACTTTCTTAGGAGTCTTTGGCTTTCACAAATTCTATCAAGGTAAGATTGTGATGGGGATACTCTACCTTCTAACAGGTGGCTTCTTCCTCTTTGGTGTTCTTTATGACTTCTGGACACTGAATGAACAAATTGATGATATCAACAAAGGTATTGCATAAAAAAGGCCCTCACTTAGAGGGCCTTTTCTTTCTTTAAAATTTGATTTAATTAGAAACCACAACGACCTTGGTAAAGGTATACACGATCGTAGTCTCTAGAAGTTGCATCAAAAGTCGAATAAGTTTGTCCTGCATCTGCAACATCAATTTTGAAAACCTTAGAGATGATATCATCACGGTACTCAACAAAACGACGTCCTGGGTAGCGACGATAAACTGTCGTACACTGACCTCTTCTTCTGCTACAAATTACTTCTGGAATTGTGATTTCACAGAATTCATCACGGTGGCGAATTGGGCCACGTTCGATATCTGTTGTGATCGTTCCATGAAGATCATAGTTTAGAGTTGTATCGGCCTTATCAAGAGTAAACTCTCCATTTCTTGGAAGTTTAAACTTCTCATCAAACTTAACAGTTAGCTTTTCACCAGCAACTTTAATTTTAAGTTTTCTTTTTCCAATAAACTTTAGCTTCGCATTGTAGTCACCTTTAGCAAGTGAAATACTATCGTCTTTTGACTTAAGCTCTACTGCAGAATCAACAGAAAGTGTTCCTTTAAACTCAGTCTTACAACCAACTAATAGCCCTAGTAATAAGGCAAATGTGAAAAATCTCATATCCCCTCCATATGATGAAAAATAAAATAAATTGTATTTAAAACACAAAATTTGGATTGTCCATACTTGCATAAGTGGCGTGAAATTTATACTTATTTCGAAACTAAACAAAAAACTGATAAAGAACATGTTTTCTATTTGTGATTTGTAGTAAGTTAATACTGGACAATTTTCTTAAATTGTTTAATATTGACGCAATATCGACTACTTAAACGGAGACCCCATGGAAAACACTAAAGTTTACGAGACGTCTATTGTTCCTAAAGGTGAAATGCTAGAGCCAGTTAGAGATACAGCATATATCGCATCTTCTCTGACGATTGAAGTTCTTCACGTTATGACTTTCTTTGTGATCTTTGCCTTCATCTTTGCTGGAATTTGGAAAACAGCAGTTAGAATGGAGAAGAGAGAAAAAGAAGGATCTAAATCTAAAGTTACTGCTTAATTAAAATTCAATATGAAAAGTTACTGGCCCGTCGTTATGTATTTCGACGGCCATGCTTTCTCCAAATACTCCCTTCTCTACAGGGACGCTGCTTTGTAGTACCTCAACGAATTCATTAAACATCTTATTTGCGATCTCTGGCCTTGCACTTCCATCAAAGCTTGGGCGATTCCCCTTTTTACCATTCCACGAAAGTGTAAATTGTGAAACAGCAAGGATGCTTCCTTCGATTTCAACAACAGATCGATTCATGCGTCCTTGCTCATCTGCAAAGATTCTTAAGGCCAAAATCTTATCTGCTGCTTTCTTGAGTGTTTGCTGACTATCTTCATGTTCAATACAAACTAGCAAATGAAGTCCTCGCTCAATCTGAGCAACAACTTCATTATTTACTTTTACATTGGAACTTGAGACTCGCTGGACAACTATTTTCATTAACTCTGCTTATACTCTTCAATTTGTTTTAATTCATATTGTTTTTTTAAGTTCTTAATCTTCTCTTCATAGCTTGAAACAAGTTGATCTCTAAGCCTTTGAGAGTCACTCATTTGTCTCTCTAACTTCTTTTGAGCAAGATTAAGCTTTCTTCTCATATCTGTGTTGTGATTAGCTGTCATCTTCTGCTTTTCAAGATTATGATTATGAGTCATACGAGATGATTTTACTTCATTCTCTCTCTTTACCATTTTCAATCGAGTATTAAAGTCATCGCGAAGCGCTTGAAATTTCTTTTCATACTGATCCTTGATATGGACGATATTTTCTTTCATTTCAGTTCTTTGCATTCGAGACTGCTCTTGAAAGAACTCACTTTCAGATTGCTGCTTTCTCTTAGAAGAAGTTCTTAGCATATAGAGCTTTTCTTCTGCATCAGCGATAGATTTCTTCAACTGCTCTTCTTGTAATTGAAACTTACCTTCATAAGAAGCTTGAATGTCAGAAATCTTCTTATCCATCTCTTGACGATGCGACTTAAGAGTCTCCGCATACATCTCATGGTTGCGAGTATTAATCTCTTCTTTTTCTGCTCTAAAAGAGTCTTGGAGAGACTTCACTGTTTCAAGATTTTTTTCTTCTGTACGAATCAAATTATCTCTAAAGTGGTCTCTTTGATTATCCATTAGCTCACGAAATTGATTTTCTTTCTGAACAACATTATCTTCAGCAACTTTCTTTTCATGAGTGATATTTCTATTGTATTGAGACTTTTTTATTTCGTGCTGACGCTGAGAACGAGCTTGAATAGTATCAGCATTTGCTCTTGTTTCATTCTTAAACTCGGCCATGCGGGCCTGTTGTTCACGAGACTGATCCTTAACTCTTTTTGTCACAGCATTATCTTTTTCAACAAGCTTATCTTCAAAGTCTTTAATGATCGCAGAGTTAAGCTGCTTTAGGCGATCGATCTTTTGTTGAAATTTATCTTCAACACCTCTTTGCTCCATTTGATTCATCGACTGAGAGCTTTTAAAGCGCGCAATATCAAGGTCGTGATCACCTTTGATATCTTCTCTCTTACTGATCTGATCTCTCAATAAATCAGAAACCTCTTTCTCATGACTAAGCCTTTGATCTTGTAACGACTTTTGAGTCTTCATATGAAGCTCACGGGCCAATTGATCGACCCCTGCCTGCTTCTCATTTACTTGACGTAGATAAGCCTGATTTGCTTCTTCAAGGGCATTCTTTTTTGAAGCGACTAGAAAGTCCTCACGCCTCTTACCTTCATCAACAACCTTTCTAAGATTCTTATCCGCAGCATTTTTGAGGTCACGATTCTCTAGTGAAAATTGTGACTTAAGCTCATTTAACTGGTCACGATTTCTTCTCACTTGTACTTTTTCGCGGGCGGCGAAGTCGGCATTTAATTTCTGATTGGATTCTGTCGTGTGCTCACTTAGCTGCTTGATTGTATCCTGAAAGCGGTCTTGATTTAGATCGATGCGCTCTTGTGATCTCTTATTTTGTGATTCGAGATTAGTTTGATAAGTCGTATCTCTTTGTTCAATTGTATCAGCATAAGCTTGCTTAAGAGTTGCAAGCTTCTCATCGAATTTCGATTTTTGTTCAGTTGAAGTTTTATGGAAGTCTTCTCTAATTTGCTCATTTCTTTCGCGAAAGAATTCTTTTGACTTGGCCATAGCAAGCTTGGCCTTCTTTGCAGCTTCATCAAGTTTTTGCTGATTATCCTCAATAAGCGCCTGTTGCTTCTTGGCGTGCTCATGCTTGATATTATCAACCTTATGAGCATTCTTATCTTGAATATTTTGTAAATTAGACTGGTAGCCTTCACGAATGTGATTGAGCTGCTTACGCTGCTCTTGATTCATTTGAGTAATTTTCTTTGAGTAATCTTCGACTTTCATAAATTTACACTACCGCCCGTCTCTAAAATTATACCTTCTTTATAGTCTCTCGTTCACTAGGCAAAGAGTATCATGCCTAAACACCTGATTTTGCTGCTGTGCTAAGATAATTCAATGAATAGCTTAAGCGATGAAAAGAAATACGAAAGTTTCCTAAATATGTGGAGAACACTTGTTTCTCTGACACACCTCGACAATATTGTTTCCGAGCAGGAAACGGCCCTTATCCAAGACTTCATTCTCAATGCAAAACTTGAAGAACAGGACAGAGCACTGCTTAAGGAAGATCTTATTCAAAGGCATCGCCCTGATGAGTTCATTCATAAAGTAAACTACCCTGCTCACCTAAGCCAACTCCATCATTTGGCCAACGTTCTCTTTCGATCAGATGAACTTGATCCAAAAGAAGAAGCCTTTTTAAAGAAAATCCTTGATGATATCGAGGCAAAAATCGGCATTCTCAACGCAACAACCCATAGCGCTCATGCCATTAGCGAACTCAACAAAAACGATGTAAGAAAACGAGCAAATGGCCCTCGAAGTGCATTTGCAGAGATCATTCGCTTCTTTTCAAAATAGCCACAAAACAGCTTTTTATTGGGCCTGATAAAACTTCCTAGACGATCCTCTTTGTGCTAAGTTATTGCCAAAATATTCACAAAAAGGATTAATAATGACTAACTCAGAACTTAATGATTTCTTAGAGAAATATGGAAAAATGTTTAGGCCAAATCCATGGCATGGTATCAAGACTTGGGACGATCAAGATAAGAAAGTTCTTAATGCTTATATCGAAATTACTCCAAATGACCGTGTGAAATATGAAGTTCATAAAGAAAGCGGTTACCTAATGGTTGATCGCCCACAGAAGTTCTCAAATATTATTCCACAACTATATGGACTAATCCCACGTACATACTCAGATGAAAAATCTGCAAACTTTGCTCAAGAAGAAACAGGACGCACAGGAATTGTTGGTGATCTTGACCCAATCGATATTTGTGTACTTGCTGAAAAGAATATTGTTCAAGGTGACATCCTAGTAAACTGTATTCCAGTTGGTGGTTTCAGAATGCTTGATGGTGGTGAAATTGATGACAAAATTATTGCTGTTCTAAAAGACGATGCAATGTTTGGACATATCACTGATATCGATCAAGTTCCAGCTCCAGTACTTGCAGAACTTAAGCACTACTTCTTAACTTACAAGGAAATCCCTGTAAAAGAAGGAGAAGCTAAAGTTGAAATTACAGAAACATACAATGCAGAAACTGCAATGAAAGTTATTAACCTCGGTGTAGAAGACTATAATGAAAAATTTGTTAAATAATTATAAAGGGTGCCTTATTGCGCACCTTTTTTTTGCTCTAATAATTTCCCTTAATACTTTTGGCTCATCTTATATTGTAAATAAAGAGCACTCTAAGCTTAAGTTTAGCATTAAGTATATGGCATTAACTGATGTTGAAGGCCAATTTGATGACTATACGATCTACTTTAAAAAGGATGAAAATAAGATCACTGACCTTCAAGGTGAGATTATCGTTAAAAGTATCAACACTTTTGATAAGAAGAGAGACCAGCATTTAAAGAAGAACGAATTCTTTAATGCAGAAAGCTTTCCAATTATTAAATTTAAAAATGCTGAGGCCATTGTTTTAAAAGATAATAAGGCCGATGCAAAGCTTGCTCTTACAGTAAAAGATAAAACGAAGACTGTGCCAGTTAGCCTTAAATACTTAGGTAAGCGTACAGATCCTTGGACAAATAAAGATGGGATCTACTTCGAAGGTAGCTTTAAAATCAATCGCTTTGACTTTGGCATTAACTGGAGTAAGAACTTTGATGGTGGCGTGGTTGTTGGTGAAGAAGTAATCATTAAGTTTACAATTGAAGCCTATCAATCAAATGATAAGCCGGCCTTCTCTCGCTTTTACCTTCCAACAAACTCAGTAAAAAGAAACGTCTCTCTGGATGCTAAGACATCCGGAGGGGCACTCATTCTTCCAAATGGTAAGATCACTAAGAACACAACGGCCAATGTTGCACCAGATAGTGACTATACTGAAATTTCAAATATCGTCCTAACACTTGTCTCGACAGGTATTCTCTTTGTTATCACGATCGTTTTTGGAATCTGGGGACAGGCCAAACTCGTAAATTATTTAGAAGAGAAAGGAATGTCAGAAAATGTTACACTCCTACTATCAACTGTAATCGTAACATCATTTATTGTGACATGTATCTACATCACTAGTGAATACACGGGTGTAGGAACTCACCCACTTTTCAACCGTTAACGAACCTTAAGATAACCTTAAGAAACGGGGCCTTAGAGATTTTCTTAAGAAAATCTTTACTTGTTCACCTTTAGTTAATTGTCTTAAAATTTCTCCATGAAGAAGGAGATAAATGTTATGACAATTGAAGCAGTTGAATACAGAGTTGAAGAAGGAATTATTTTTACGAAAGATTTAGATGGTCTTTTTCGTCAAGAATACGATATTCCTCTTGAGCATATTAGAACATTAAAATTCAGATTTTCAGATATCGATTTTGATGATTATAACTGTTATTAATTCCTAATATACAAGAACACGGTTAATCCCTTACAATTTAAGTAAATATTGATTTACAAGGGATTAACCAATGAAAAAGTTACTCGTACCATTAGCATTAATATCGCTATTCTCGTACACGGCCTGTACAAAGAACAGTTCAACATATAAGAATAGTTATCATATTGAACGATCAAATCAGAACACAGCTTCTGTTGAAGAACTACAAAATATCAATCCAGTTCTTCTGATCTCCCTAGACGGCTACCGCTACGATTACACAAAGAAGTATCAACCAAAATTCTTATCAAAATTTTCAAATGAAGGAACTCAACTTAAGAGTCTTATTCCTTCATACCCTACAAAAACTTTTCCAAATCACTTATCAATTGCGACAGGTTCCTATCCAATGAATCATGGGATTGTGGCAAATCACTTCTACGCACCAGACCTTGAGCAGAGTTACTCACTTAAAGATCGTAAGGCCGTTAAAAATAAGAACTTCTACCTATCTCCTACGATTTGGGTAGCAGCAGAGGAGCAAGGACTAAAGACAGCAACACTATTTTGGCCTGGCTCAGAAGCTGATATCTCAGGTATCAGACCTTCATATTGGTATGATTATATTCACTCGATGCCACACCAGGATCGTGTTGACCAAGTTCTAGAGTGGCTAAAGTTGCCACCAAAGGAAAGGCCATACTTTATGACGCTCTACTTTCCTGACGTAGACTCTGCTGGCCACCATCACGGGACAGAGTCTAAAGAAGTTAAGGAGGCCATCGCTAAAGTTGATGCAACATTAGAAAAATTTATTACTCAAGCAACTAAGCTTGCGCCAAACTTAAATATTATCATTGTCTCTGATCATGGAATGAAGAATGTCGATGAGAAGAAGAAAGAAATCATCTTAAAAAATGATGATCTCATGCAGTTAAAAGAAGATTATCGAGTTTATGGAGCTGGTCCAATTACTCAATTCTACCTAAAGGCCAAGGGGAGAAATGTCGAAAAAGATATCGTCGCACTAAATGCTAAGGCAGAGAATTTTAAATGCTACAACAAAGACAACACTCCAGAAAAACTTAACTTTAGAAATAATGTTCGAGTTGGATCAATTGCTTGTATCGCTAATTCTGGCTGGTGGATTGCCGCCACAGACTTTAGCTACCCTAAAGCAACTCACGGCTGGGATCAATTTAGTGATATGGATATGCATGGAATTTTCTATGCTCAGGGACCTGACTTTAAGAAAAACTATATAGCAGAGTCAAAAGAGAATATTCACATCTTCCCTCTTATTCTAAGAGTTTTAGGGCTTGATAATCATTATCAAATCGATGGAAAGATCGAAGCAATTCAAGACGTCATCAATCAATAGAAATAAAAAAAGGCAGGTTTAAAACCTGCCTTTCTTTTTATATATAATTTAAAATTTAATTACATATTTTTTGGCTTATACCAACATAGTGGTCTAATACCTGTTTCGTAGCTATCTACTCTGTTACAAGTACCTGCTAGAGCATCTGTCTTAGATACGTCATCGTTTAGGTCTTTGTCACATAGTGCACCTTGAAAGTAAGTATCTAGACGACACTGACCAGCTGGGTGCTTGTCATCAGTCTTTCTAACAACAGACATATCTGGAGTTGTAAAAGATACTGAACGACCTGAGTTAAGAAGAGTCGCTAGACCCTTAGCAGCTTGTGCCATTCTCTTACATAGAGCATTTTCGTTTGAATCAGACCATACAGCGCTACACTTTGACTCAACTTCTGGATCGATATCCATTTTAGAAACGATACGTGCATTGTCGTCATCTTGGAAGATTCTTCTGAAACACTTAAGTGATGCCCAGTAATCAGATTGACCTTCGTTTGATGCCCATGATGGAATCCAAAATCTTTTAATTTTTGGAGCACCTGCTAGGTGGTGACCTAGTTCGTGACATACAACAAGAGCAAATCCATCTGGAGATACTAGCTCGTGACGAGCAAGACCACCAAACATGTGAACATTCCAAACACCTCCACCTTGGTTAGCGTAAGCATTTACTGTTCCATCTTCCCATTTACGGTGAAACTTAAGTGTTGCACCTTCAGTTTCAACAACTGGTGCGTAAACTTCGTTTGCACGATCAATAATGATATTGAATAACTCTTCAGTCATTCCATTACCTGTTAGTGCATCAACACCACGGTAAAGATCATTTTCTGGCATGATTCCTGTTTTTCCATGAATATCACATGAATAAGATTGCATTGAAAAGATTGCAGCAAAAAGAGCAATCAATAGCGTTGATTTTCTCATCTCTTTCCTCCCTGAAAGTACATAAATAAATATAAACAAGTTATTATAGAAATTAAAAAAACACTCTGTGAAGAAAAAAAATTAACTTGCCAGACTTAGTTAGAAAGTATTTTGGTCAACTATTTAAATTTCTTAACAATCTGTGCTGAATAAATGGTCTCTTTACCCGAAACGATTTGTCCGATAATCATGGCAATAGCAAGATAAGGCAGTAGCTCATATCCAAAGATTTCTGCACCCATGGCAATACATGCTAGAGGCGTATTAGAAGCGCTTCCAAAGACAACACAAAAACCAATGGCCGCAAGAAAGTTAGGATTAATTGAAACAATCGACGACATCCAAGAGCCCATTGTTGTTCCGATATAAACAAGTGGAGTGAACTCTCCCCCTTTGATTCCTGAAACAAGTGAAATTGCTGTGAGAATAAATTTTAAAATAAAATCTTTAATGGATACGATTTCTATTAGTGCCTGTTGAATAACTTCAATCCCTAGCCCAGTGTAGCGCTGCTTATAGAAATCATTAAGAACATAGTAGAATAGTAATAAGACAAAACCACCTAGAAATGTTATGAGTAGTGGCCTACCAAATGTTTTAATTTTATCTTTTGATTTCTCAATAGTAAGGACAAATAGTCTTGCAACTAGGCCAAAACCAACTCCTGCTATAAGGGTATAGAGGACAAGCTTCCATGAAAACTCTAATTGAGTTATTTGAATATATGTCGAGTGAGGAGCATAAAGTAAATGGGTTGTGTAAAAGCCAATATAAGAAGCGATTAGGCACTCAAGAAAAGTCGATATCTTTATCCTAGCGTTTAAGTAAATTGCTTCAATCCCAAAGATAGCACCAGCAAAAGGAGCACCAATAGCAGAACCAAATCCGGCCCCACATCCCGCCATTAAAAGAACCGCCCTCTTTCTTTTAGAGTGATTGAATAATTTTGCTAAATAATTTCCAATTGCTCCCCCCATCTGCACAGCACTTCCTTCTCGCCCAACACTTGCACCAAATAAGTGAGAGATTAACGTCGAAAAGAGAATCAGGGGTATCATGATTAGCGGAATATCTCTTTTAGGATGATGGACTTCATCAATAATAAGATTATTTCCCTTCTCACTAATCGGAGACCATTTTTTATAGCAAAAATTAACTGCTACCATCGCTATTGGTAGAAAATAAATGAGAAAGCTATATTTGAATCGAAGAGTTGTTACTAATTTTAGTAGATGTAAGAAGACAGAAGAAGCTATCCCCGTAAGGACACCTAAAACAATAAAGGAAAAATAATACTTTAAATTGCGACTATCATTACTAATTTCTGCTGCCATATTTCTATTCTAAGTTAGAAATATAGCAGCGTCTATTATTATGAATTTTACCAAGAACCTGTATTTTCCATATCCTTCCAAGGAGCGGCAGGAGAAAGAGGCTCACCTTTTTGAAGTAGCTCAATAGAGATATCATCAGGAGATTTTAAAAAGGCCATATAACCATCTCTTGGTGGACGGTTAATAGTCACGCCTTGATCCATAAGCTTTTGGCAAGTCTCATAAATGTCATCGACACGAAATGCTAGATGGCCCCAGTTACGACTACTTTCTGGCAATTTTTCAGTGTTGCCATTTTCATCAGGCCAATTATAAGTTAGCTCAATAAGTGGAGCTTGTTCTACTAATGCCTTCTCTTCGTCTTCAGGTGCACTTAAGTACACTAGAGAGAATTTCCCAGCTTCACTTTCAATACGGTGAACTTCTTTGAGTCCTAGTTTATTACAATAGAAGTCCATACTTTCATCTAGATTACTTACACGAACCATTGTGTGGAGAAACTTCATTCCAACCTCCATAATTAGTTGTCAAATTTTCCTCTACTTTAACAAGTCTCACCCATATAAAGTACTAAAATTTCGTTAGTTTTTGGTCAAATCTAATTCCCACTTATAATTTCTGCATAATTTTAAAGAGGGCCCAATATGAAGTATTTAAGGCTATTTATCGTTACTTTATCACTTAAACTATCTACCTTTGTCTTAGCAGAACAGATTGATCGAAATACAACCGTTTCAATGATTGACCAAATGGTTGCAAGAGGAATTATTGGAAAGCACGAAGCTGAGCAGGCCAAGTCAAAACTTGCGGCAATGCCAGATCAAGAGTGGGGCCAATTAAGTGAATTAGGTAGAAAGCTGGCCTCTCAACAAATCGCAAATGGTAATGTAGACCTAAGTGTTGATAGTGCTGCTCAAAATATTGATTTCAATTCAAAACAATTTAAAGATATTCAATCGCAAGTTAAGAGTATTATGCAGTCTCCCTAATATTTATCAAGATTGCATTAATTTTTTCATACATACTCAATGGCAATTGACCGATTAAAACAAAATTCATATAAGCTCCTTAAAATCACTTTGAGGAGTCCCTATGAAATCACTAATTAAACTTGTATTAGTTTCTGTTATTGCACTATCAAGCACATATGCTTCATGTCGTCTTGAAGTAGAGCTTCAATCAATGGATATTCTAGCTCAAGAGCTAGCAGTATCTTATGATGAAGTTTATAACGAGTACCAAACAAATATTTCATTTGTCGGGATAAATGCAGATGGCCAAGATCTTTACTCGGCCTATTTCAATACTTATTCTGGTGCATTTAAACTGGATACTGTAATTGATGAAAGATGTGATGTTGTAAGTTTCGAACTTTCACTAATGTAATAAAAAAGGCTACTTTAAGTAGCCTTTTTTTAACGTTCTCTTGTTTCTGACTGAAGTACCTCTCGGTAATCCTGGATATCATCAAAGCTTCTCTTGTAGTTCTTTCTCTGATGACTTTTTTTTCCATTTGCATAATTGCTTAATTCATTCACTTTACTCTTTGGCGCATTGTAATTTTCAGAACTATTAATTCTTCTCTCATTAGTTGCAAAAGTAAGTGGCGAAGTTAAGAAAACAGCAAGAATAAATAAACGCTTCATCCTACACTCCTAATTTTCTTAAACTGTGTAAACGATTCATTCGTTTTACTATTCTATTGTAATCCACTTCTATATGGGGCGAAAGGGCCCGGCAATTACTTATTCAAAACTTAACATACTTAACAAAAACATAACACTTTACTAATGAGACCTTAATTTTAAGCAACTTTCTTTTCAGTAACTCCTCGCATGGCCTTAGAAATTTCTTGTACGATATCTTCTTCTGTAAAAGGCTTATATAAAAATCCATCAACCATAGTTGAGGCTTCCCTATCTTCGCCTTCGAGATTTAAATTTACACAACCTGTAGTAATAAGAATTCGGGGCTGTTCAATTAATTTATTACTTCTAATACTCTTTATTAACTTAGGGCCATTCATAACAGGCATCTTCATATCAGTAATAATGAGATCATAACTTTCAGGACTTGCAACGTACATATCATATGCAACCTTGCCATTTTCAGCTAAGGAAACCGTGACACCAATATCTTGTAATATTTCTTCGAGAAGATCTCTAATGCCTTCCTCATCATCAACAACTATTGCACGAAACTTCATCTTAAAATCACTCAAGCTTACCACATTACTCTCCTGTGAAGATGATACCTCTTGTCCATAATGTATTGGTAGAGAGACTTTAAATACAGTCCCTATCCCAACAACACTCTTCAACGTCATCCTTCCGTTAAATTCATCCTTTATAAAACCATGGGCAATAGAGAGTCCCATCCCTGTCCCCTTACCTATATCCTTAGTCGTATAGAATAAATCAAAAACTCTACCTCGATCTTCTTCGCTGATGCCGTGTCCATTGTCTTCAATTTTAAATGTTATTCGTTCATTATTTTCTTTAACAATAACATTTACTTTTCCATTATCCTTACCTTCTACCGCATCTCTAGCATTAGAAATAAGATTGATTAGAACTTGCTGAAACTTTCCTCTTTCTCCTTTGATCAATGCCTTTTCATTCACATTCATATAGAGATTCAAATGAATATTATCCTTATCATAGAAATCCTTAAGCATTGATACAGTATCTTCAAAAACACTGACCACACTAAAATCAGTAGGCTCTTCATCTTGGGCCTGTCTTGAAAACTTTCTAAGCCCTGATACAATTTTTTCTATTCGCTGAGCTGCTATTTCCGATTTTTCAACTTTCTCTAAGAGCTCCTTGACATTCTTTTCTCCCATTCTTTTTTTGAGCGATTTTAAGTGCCCAAGAATAATTGTTAACGGGTTATTAATTTCATGACCAATACCTGCTGCTAATATCCCAATCGAGGCCAATCTTTCATTTTGACTAACAAGCTTCTTTTGCCTCCCCAACTCTTCATACTGCTTTTTAATTGCCTCTTCCTGCCTTCTTACCTTCTTAGAGATGAGATACTCTCTTCTTCTTCCTGTTTCGATGATATAAACCGTTAAGACTATGATGAATAAAAAAAGAGCCAGGTTAACAATATAATCGAAAGGGAATGTAAGGGTCGATGAAGTTCTTGGCCCAGATACTGTCAGGTAGTAATTAGTATTTCCATCAGTTGCAAATGGTTCTTCATGACGGTAAAAATTATAATTCTTATCACCATCACCATAACCAACATCAAGGTTTACTCGATAATTTGAGTTCGTATCACTTTTAAATCTTTCAGGTAATAAAGAGGAGAACGTGAATATCATATAGGCCCTCCCCTTTGTTCCATCAACAGAGCTTACAAATTCTTGTAAGATAATATCTGATGTTGCAGTATCAAAGATGACCTTATTATTTTTGCCAAACTTACCACAAGTCTTTCCTTTCGACTGTAGCGTTTCATAGAGGGTTCCATTTTCTCCGCTATAACAAATGGCCGAAATATTAAGCTTATTCAAAGTTGTTTTTGTAAAATTATTAAATTCCCACTCATTAACATTTAAAGATGAAGCAAAGAAGTGTGAGATCGCAAGTAAAGCCTCACCACGTACCACACGATTTGCTTGGATTGTTGAAATAATCTCCTGAGCGCTACTTTTAAATTCTTCTTCATACTTATCTCGTAAGAACTGCTCTCTTTGATAATATAGAAGGGAAAGGAATGATATTCCTAAGACGAGTATTGTTAATGAGATTTTAGAGAGGCCAAGTTTCACAGCAAACAAATCGACCTTGCTTGCTGCAAACTTAACTTAAGATTCTTACGTGATTATTAGCACTATTATTAACTATTCTTTACTTGTAACAAGTAATGTCTGTAACTGCGCTAACTTGAGGGTAAGAACCATCAATCACATCATCTCTTCCTTGAATTGGTAACTTAAAAACACTACTTAGAGTTAGTTGAATATCAGTTCGACCAATACGTGCATTGTCTAACTCTCCACACTTTTCAATAGCGGCCTCAAAGATCTTTGCTTTTAATTCAGCTTCCATATTTGAAAAAGAGCCAACGTATAAATTTATCGAACTTTGTGGAATTATAACTGCTTCAGCATATACCGCTTTAGAAAAGCTCAATACAACTGCAAGACCTAAAATTAACTTTTTCATAATACTCTCCTTAAGCAAATCCAAATCATTTTGGATAAGGAGACTTTAGTTAATTCAATTTAATAAAAAAAATGAATAGATTCGATCACTGGAATAAGAGTTTTTCATGATGCTGCGCAAACCATCTAATATTACAATGAAACACCTTATACATTAGCCCAGCTAATTTTAACCATTAGACAATTTAATACTCTTAAACTATAACATTTTTACACACACAAAAATGAACACTTGGAGAATTGAATGTTTAAACTTCTAATTGTATCCGCACTTTGCCTTTGCGCATACTCATCGACTAACCTTGAGAAAGCTAAGGCAATCCTAGCAAGCTCAAATACTTCTGTTGGCGTTCGCTACGACCTTGAAAGACTAACTACTAAGGGACACACTAGAAACTCTTACAAAACTGCCAGAAAACACCTATTTGGAACTCTTCACCTTGAGAGAGACAATGGGAATGCAGCCTATATTCGCGATGTATACTGTGACGAGGTTTACACAAACTCAACTCCTCGCATTGGTAAAATTGGAAAAGGAAGAATACCTAACCATGAAGTTGTAAATTGCGAGCACACATGGCCACAATCAAAATTTGATCGCGGTGCCCTTTCGAGATATCAAGTTGGTGACCTACACCACCTCTACCCTTCTCAAAACAGAGCAAATAGCACACGTGGGAATTATAACTTTGGAAAGGTAGACGCTAAGAACTCAAGACTAGACTACTGCCCAGCTTCTAAGTTTGATGGAAACACTTACGAGCCACCAACTTACCACAAAGGAAATGTTGCAAGAGCAATGTTCTACTTTGCAGTTCGCTATGATCGTAAAATCAATTCACAAATGGAAGAAACTCTACGTCAGTGGCATGAGTTAGATCCAGTAGATGAAGAAGAACGTCTAAGAAATGACAGAATTGAAGACATCCAAGGAAATAGAAACCCATTTATCGATGCTCCAGATCTAGTTTCAAGAATTACAGATTTCTAAAATTATTTTTAAATATCTATAAAAAGGGCGCTTAATAAGTGCCCTTTTTTTATTTCAAAAGCTTTGAGAAAAGCTAAGAGTTAGGCCATCTAACTTAGCTGTTGGAAGAACACTCAACCAATAAGGCTTATTATATTCAACATGGTTAAAATAAATCCCCCAACCATAACTTAATCCAATCGTCATTCCCGCCGTGACATCGTGTAGGTAGTGCCAACTATCATTTAAACGACTAAAAGAAATGAAAATTGCGGCCAAGTGAGCAGCAGAGCCCCATCCCCATCCATGTTGTGCCGTCACAACTGATGCAAAGGCAAAGGAAGCAGAGGCGTGTCCTGAAGGGAAAGAATCTTTTTCATCGGGATAACCAGGTCTCGATTCGTCAATAGTAGTCTTTAAAGCAACAGTCGTCCCTACAGTATAGGCCGTCGCTTGTAACATATGTGATGCACGCTCTTTTCCAAGCCTTCCTCCCCAGAAGTATTGACCAATGATATAGGCTCCATTTAAAACACCGTAGCCAATATCACCTCCAAACTGTCCAAGATCTTTAAGATGGTTTTTTTGAGCAGCACGCTTTTGGATTTCATCAATTCCCTTATATTCCTTCAGAAGACGCAGTCCTAAAGTGATCCCTGTCCCCGTCCAAAAGATATACTTAGCGTCAGTACAGATCGGTGCCGTCAGATCGGAAAGAAAACTTCCACATTCATTTGCAAACGTTTTTTGAAAACTACTTAATAATAAAATTAAAATAAATATTTTTCTGAAACTCATTATTTACCAAGGTGTGCAATTTTACTTCGTGTATACTCTCTTTCCTCTTTTGAAAGAATTTGTGGTTCAACCTTAGGTAGGCCAGAGTTCATATCAAAGAATGAATTAGGCTTTGTTAATCTTAATATAGACCCAATAGAAATGAGCTTTAGAAGAATTAGACCTGCCATTTTAGAAAATTTTAAAAAGCCTTTTTTTGGCCAACTCTCGTGATCAACTGAAGAGTACTTCATCATATTATAAGATTGAATATCACCTAGCTTAGACTTTTCTTCATTAGAGACAAAAGCGCAAACAATGCCACTAAATGGAATTTTTGCATCAAGAGTATTTACCATTGGAAAATTGCAACAGCCTGCATACCAACGATAAAGCCCCTTAGGACTTAATCTTAGACATGAGATATGCTCATGGCCTTTCGTAATCTTTATATAGCTTGGTGCTGTTTGAAAGAGCTCTGTACCATCAAACTCATCTAATAAGTTTCGACGACCTAAGTACTGAGCATAGGTCTGACAGTCATCACAACAGCAAACAACATGATTACTCAAACTTTTATTAATTGTTAACTCGCCTTCAACTGCGCCACATTCACACTTTAGGGAAACGATCTCTTTACTCACCTTATATATCCTTCTTAATAAATACTCTTACAGGAAGCAGAGCAATCTTCAAAATTTTGAATATCAGCTCGTTGACTTAAGCGAAGGCCATTAATATTGGCCAAGAGATCACGCCACTCCGCATGGCCCCCACCAAATAAATCATAAATTTCTTTTGCGACACCTATGATAGCAGAAGAGCTGATTCCACACTCGATACCAACGATGCAAGAGATAGTACAATGCCTATACTTATCAACTTCTAAATTCTGAGACTCTAGAACTCTTTTATAATAAGTTGCTGATTCAACAGCGCAAAGAAGTCCATCTACTCTTTTATTGGAGCTGATTGAAGCATAGGATAAATTCATTAAAAAAACTGCCAATAGCATTAATACGCATCGCATATAAAAACCTTTTGTTATTGAAGTTTAATTATAAGAATTCCTAAGACGTTCTGGCAAAAATCAAATTCAAAAATATAAATAAAAATTAAAGATGTTAATAAATATTTTTCATATATAATTTAATAAAAAATTATTTACTCATCAAAGGAGCATAAATTATGTGGGGAACTAATAATAATGACTGGTGGCCTAATCGCCTAAGACTTAACATTTTAAGACAACACTCAGAACTTGCTAATCCAATGGGTGAACAATTTAACTACGCAAAAGAATTTAACTCACTTGATCTTAGTGCACTAAAAAAAGACATCTTCGCATTAATGACAGACTCACAACCCTGGTGGCCTGCGGACTACGGTCACTATGGACCGCTCTTTATTCGTATGACATGGCATGCCGCCGGTACATATAGAACATCAGATGGACGTGGAGGCGCCAATACAGGAAACCAAAGATTTGCTCCTCTTAATAGTTGGCCAGATAATGGAAACCTAGACAAGGCCCGTAGACTCTTATGGCCAGTAAAACAAAAGTACGGAAATAAAATCTCATGGGCAGATCTATTTGTTCTTGCAGGTAACTGCGCTCTAGAATCAATGGGATTTAAAACATTTGGTTTTGCAGGTGGACGTGAGGATATCTATCAACCGGAAGAAGATGTTTACTGGGGAACAGAGGCCCAGTGGCTTGGTGATAAAAGATACTCAGGAGAGCGTGAACTTGAAAAACCACTTGCAGCTGTTCAGATGGGGCTTATCTATGTAAACCCAGAAGGGCCAAACGCCAATCCAGACCCTGTTGCCTCAGGTATAGATGTACGTGAAACATTTGCACGTATGGCAATGAATGATGAAGAAACTGTTGCACTTGTTGCCGGAGGACATACATTTGGAAAATGTCACGGAGCTGCACCAGATTCAAATCTTGGACGAGAACCAGAGGCTGCACCAATCGAACAAATGGGACTTGGATGGAAAAATACATTTGGTACAGGTAAAGGTGGCGACACAATCACAAGTGGTATCGAAGGTGCTTGGAAACCAAACCCGACAAAGTGGGATAATGGTTACCTGACAACTCTCTTTAAATACGAATGGGAAAAAGTAAAGTCTCCAGCTGGAGCTTGGCAATGGCTTGCAAAAGATGTGGCCGATGAAGATATGATTGTGGACGCTCACGATAAAACAAAAAAGCATCGTCCAATGATGACGACAGCCGATCTTTCACTACGCTTTGACCCAGCATACGAAAAAATTGCAAGACGCTACAAAGATAATCCAGAAGAGTTTAGAGAGAATTTTGCAAAAGCATGGTTTAAGCTTACACACAGGGATATGGGCCCTAAATCTCGCTACCTTGGATCAGAAGTTCCTAGAGAGGATCTAATTTGGCAAGACCCAATTCCTGCTGTTAATCATGAACTAGTAAATGAAATCGATATCGCAGAATTAAAAAATCAAATTCTAAACTCTCCTCTAACTGTCTCTCAAATGGTTAGAACGGCTTGGGCATCAGCTTCAAGCTTTAGAGGATCAGATATGCGTGGAGGTGCCAATGGAGCACGTCTTCGCCTTGCTCCACAAAAAGACTGGGCCGTTAATATGCCATCAGAGCTAAATGAAGTCATAGCGACACTTGAAGATATCCAAAAAGGATTTGATAAACCAGTTTCTCTTGCTGATGTGATTGTTCTTGCTGGGTGTGCAGGAGTCGAAAAAGCAGCGAGTGATGCAGGAGTAAAAATTGAAGTTCCATTTACACCAGGACGTATGGATACAACGCAAGAGCTTACTGATACTGAATCATTTTCTGTTCTTGAACCAGAAGCTGATGGATTTAGAAACTACTTGAAAACAAAGTTTACGGTTGCAACAGAAGAGCTTCTACTTGATAAGGCACAACTACTAACATTAACGGCTCCTGAGATGACAGTACTTGTAGGTGGCCTTCGTGTACTAGGAGCAAACCATGACAATTCAAAGCATGGTGTATTCACTGATAAAGTAGGTGTTCTCTCGAATGACTTCTTCACTAACCTTCTTGATATGAACTATGAATGGAAGGCAAAAGATAGTGATAACGAATTATTTGAAGGTATTGACGTTACTTCAGGAAAGTCTGTATGGACAGCGACTCGTGCGGACTTAATCTTTGGTTCAAACTCGGAGCTTAGAGCAATTTCAGAAGTATACGGTCAAAATGATTCAAAAGATAAATTTGTAAATGACTTTGTTACGGCCTGGAATAAAGTGATGAATCTCGATAGATTTGAGTTGAAAAAATAAATATACTGAAGGTCTGCCTAACTAGGTAGACCTTCTAATTTAGAAACACTCTCTAAATTATTATCCCAGTTTGCCTTACTTTTAATAAAAAGATGTGCACTAGGCTTAATGTCAACTGGCGTATCAAGACATCCGGCCGGGATGACCACAAGCTTCCCCTCACTATAAACTCCAGGCACAGCTGATCCACATGTCTTACAAAAGCTACGAGCATGCCTTGTTTCAGGTAAGCGGTAAGATTGAATATTTCCTTCCCCACTTAACCACTTGAACTTCATATCACTTGCAAAGAGATTAGCAGCGTGTGCAGAACCCGTGTCTTTTTGACAATACTTACAATGGCATAGGAAGAAGTTATCAAAAGACCCTTCTGCTTCAAATTCAATAGTGCCACATAGGCATGAACCTTTATGAATATTGCTCATTAAAACTCTCCCTTGGACTAATGTAGACGCGCTCCATTTGGCACATCTTTATCGAGGTTAAATAGGACGATATCATTATTTGAATCTGAGAATCCCATAACGAGAACTTCAGACATGAACTTTCCAATTTGCCTTGGAGGAAAATTAACGACGGCCAAGACCTTCTTTCCAATCAGTCCTTCCTTCTTATAGTGGACAGTGATCTGAGCACTTGATTTTTTAATACCTACACCTGGGCCAAAATCAATCTTGAGTTTATAGCTAGGTTTTCTTGCTTCAGGAAAGTCTTCAGCTTCTATAACCTCACCTATTCTCATATCAACTTCTAAAAATTTACTAAAATCTATATCGGTGAGAGCTGGCGCACTCGGTTCAAAATCTAAATGCATAAATATCCTTTCTAGTTTCTTAAATTATACAAGAAAAACGAATGGTCACCAAATAATTAATCTTCACACAAAAATGACAGAGAACAAACCACAGATTTGACGTTTGAGAAATAAAATAGATGTAATGAGAAAATTTCATTTAAGCTTCATCATCTCCTTATTACTTCATGCACTCTTACTCTTTACCTACTCAAAGAATCATAAAATAAAAAATATCACACATAGAGAACCAATCAAAATGAAAGTGAAATCCTTAAAACAAAAAAAGAAATCTATACAAAAGAGTTTTTCAAAAAACTATAAGACAAAGGGATTAAAGCTCTCAGACTTCTCTATTGATCCAAAACACTTAAGTCTAGACGAAGCAAAGATTTCAACGAACTCGAATATTGGACTAGCAAAAGCAAATCGCATATTTGCTAAAATAGAACAAAACTTAACATACCCAGAAGAGCTTGTTGAAATTGAGTCCCAAGGACATTTTCAAGTCACATTCTATCTCGATAAGGGTGCACGCTATGATGAGAAACGAACTAAAATCTCAACTGGTTCAAGGTTCTTGAGGGCCTATATTGCTAAAGTACTAAGAAACTCTCTAAAGAATTTAGATCAAAGAGATTTAAAACTTAAAAAGCTTACAAAATTTGATGCTGTCTTTAAATTCAACTTAACAACTTCCGTCACAGAACTTGGACAATCCCAGTTATTGAAAGATCGCTATTTCTTTTACCGTCAAAGATATGGAGTCTCTACCGGCAGAGATAAAGTTATGAATGGTGTCTCAAAAACACTTGCAGGAATTACAAATGTTCTTAGCTTACTAGAATATTTACCAGATAGTGATGCAACAAAACTTAAAAAGAAAAGAATTTTAGAAACTTATATCAATGATCCATTCTATTAAAAAGTAACTTCTATTTTAAATATCGTATTAAATCTTTAGGATCGGCTCTTTTTGTATAATCAGCATCTGCAAAAGCATAGATAATCTTTCCATCCTTATTAACAATATAAGTACCAGGTAAAGGAAGTTCAAACTGTTCGCTATTTTGATTATTTTTAATATCAATACCAAATTTCACATAAAGTTCTTTCAGGCTTTCTTCAAGCTTAAAAGCAAGTCCAAATTTTTTTGCAATTTGATTATCGACATCTGAATAGATAGGAAAATCTAATTTATGATTTCTTTTAGTTTTTGCAATTTCTTTCTTTGTGTCAGGAGCAAGAACGATTAGTTTGGCACCCTTTTTTTGAATTTCTTGATAGTATTTTTGATACTCTTTCAATTGGATCATACAGTAAGGGCACCAACTTCCGCGATAGAAGCTGATAATGGTATTTCCATCTTTATAGTATTCACTTATATCTTTCCCACCAACTTTAAAACTCGGAACTTGAGTTCCCTTCTTCACACTCTCTTCCACAATTCCAGAATCTTTAAGATGTTTTAGAGCTTCGTCCATAACCTTAGTTACTTCAACAGGTCTTTTCTTATTCGCATTCTCTCTTCTTTCATCAAGTCGATCTTGGAGGGCACTATCTGCAAGAGAGGAGAACGTCAGCGCGAATAAGCTTAATATTGTAATAGTTTTCATTGAGGGTCCTTTATAAAATTCTATTTTATAAAAGAATATCCTCAGGAGAGAAATTGATTGTTAGCGGTTTGTTAAATCTTGGTGCATTTATAGATTTTTTTCAAGAATCAACTGCTCTATTTGATTTTCCTTGATTCTCGTATCAATTAATCTAAAACCAAACTTTTCATTGAGTTCAATCATTTCAGGATAGCGAGCATCAGTGTGAGTACGAACCTTTGTGAAGCCTTGTTCTTTGGCCCACTCATGTTGCCTCTCCATCAACTTTGTCGCTAATTTTTGACCACGATAGAATGGCACAACACCACCTACCCAGCTATAGAAATAATCACCACAATCATAGCCAACTTTAAAGGCGATTGGCTGACTTCCATCAAAGTAAAATTGTGCAAGAAACTTAGTGCAGTCTTTTGTTTTTGAGTACATTCTGTCGACACAATACGGCGTACTAAAGATCTGAGAATTCGTCTGGGAAACGATCTCGAAGACCTCATCAGAGATTTGCGAATATTCTTTATACTCATAATGATTCATAAGGACGCAGAATATATCATAAAATTTTAAAACGTACACATATAGATTGTTAAATTTCAATACTTTACAATCACCACCCCCTAAGCCCTTGTAAGTAAATATTATCTAGTACCTTTGCACATCATGTCACTTTCGCTATTTAAACAAAAAACAAAAATTTCGCAGGGAGTAATAAATGAAAGGTCTTCTATCTTTTCTAGTTTTAATTTCACTATCAACAGCTGTCTCAGCTCAGTCTGATTTTCTATCCAAATCAGAAGCAAAAGATATCAATGACTACATGGGTGATATTTGTATGGATACATACTGTGGTGGCGATATAAATTGGTATGCACAAGGGATGAACTGCAGCGGTGATCAGTGTACAATTTCATACGAGGCCTATACTTGGAAAGATTCAGCTGATTCATTTGATGCAGATCTTCTAAAAGCACTAGATGGAAAGACTAAAGATTATCGTCATTTAAACTCATCGCTTAAATTTGAAAATTTCCAACTAGTTAGACAAGGCAGAGCATTTGTAAATATCTCATGTACTATGTACGGACTTAATAATGAAACTCTTGCTGAATACGATAATGACAAACAAGAATATCTATATATGACTATTCTCGAGTCATGTATTGATCCTGTTGAATCACTAATTCTAAATTACTAATAAATAAAAAGGCCCTTGTATCATACAAAGGCCTTATATAAATATCTTAATAAAATTAATCTTATTCTTGTCCTTGAAGCTTATCGTAAAAACAAAAGAGTAAGAACGAAGCTGCAGCTGCTGTAAAGACGCTATAATCAAAAGCCCCCTTAATCCCACTTGTAAATGTCATACTCAGTGCAAAGAGAGACAGAAGTCCAAAGCTTATAAGTGATGTAATCTTAATTCTAAAGCCGATTATAAATAAGATACCTAAAACAATCTCAAGGCCAGTTGCTGAATATCCTAAGAATTCAGAAAGAGCTGTTGGTGCCCATGGGTTTAAGAACTGAGTGTATTCAAGAAATGATTTCATATTTCCCCACACAACTCCTGGCTCACCGTACTTTCCCCAAAGGCCAAATCGATCGGCCACAGCAGAAAGATAACTACCAGCTAGAGCAAGCCTGAGAAATAATAATGATGCTTTATCCATAACGAAATCCTTCTAAAACTTTGAATATTTATAAAGCTTAACAGGATGAAATTAATGAGACAAATGAAATGAGGAAAGGTGCCCGCCTATTATTTAATAGTGAAGGCACCGTTATCGATTTATTTAAAACACGTCTTTAATAGAGATTTCTAGATTGCCATCAATTGAGAACATATCAAAGTTCACAAGAAGCTTTTCACGAACTTCGTTATTTAAGACGAGAATCTTAGCACGACATGAATAGTCGTACTCTCCTTGTACTCCATTGGCATCTTTCTCGCACTCATACATATTCAGATCTACTTCATAGCAGACTTCACCGTATTCATGAGCACCAATTGCTCCAATTTCACATCTTTCTTCAGTATTATTTAAAAGAAAAACTTCACTGTGCATATAGTTTGAGAGTTTCCAACTCATTTCATACTTGAAAGGCAGATCCCCGTCCCAATCTCTACTCACATCAAATGTATTCTCACTTGCCTGCATAGAACCAAAGGCGATAGCAGGTAAAAGATAAACAGCTGAAAGTACAACAAATAAACTAAGCTTCTTCATAAACTCTCCTATGATATTGGCCACGAGATTTCGCCACCACCGTTTCAACGAAGAGAAAAATAGCTATTTTCAGCACATAAGTAAAAACACTTTATTTGATAAAGCACATAAGTTTTAGTAATACACTTATATGAATATAAAACTTCTCGAATCCTTTTATCATGTTGTCATTGAAGAAAGCTTTATCAAGGCCGCAAAGAAGCTCTCAGTTTCTCAACCTGCAATTTCAAGTAGTATAAAGAAGCTAGAGGAGCAACTCGCGACTAATCTACTTGAGCGATCAAATCGAGGGATCATCCTTACTCCAACTGGCGAGAGAATCTTTGAGTCCTGTAAATTAATCTTTTTAGAGCTTGATAATTTAGAATATGACCTTGGGGTTGATAATGATGTTGTTAAGGGCCCGCTTAAAATTGGAACAAGTGATGAGATCGCAAGTTATCTGCTGGCAAATAAGCTTAAACACTTAAAAGAAGAATTCCCACTTACAACGCCTGAGATTTATACTGCACCAGCGGCTGAGTTACTTGAAAAACTAAAAGACGGCGAACTTGATATTCTCATTCTCTTCTATACTCCCTCTCTGCCAGAAGGTATCTCTGAACGATCACTCTTTAATATTCGCTTTAAGGGAGTCATTAAGAAAAGTCTAAAGAATAAGAAAGAAATATTAAATAAGCTCATTGGAGATAAGATTATCTTTCCTTCACACAAGAAGAAATTTTCAGCATTAAAGAAGCATCTAAAGACCAACAAAGACTCGAAGTTTTGCATATCAACGAATAATATCAATATGCACTTACAAATGGCCCTGCAAGGAGAAGGAATTACATTCCTTCCAGAATTTATCGTGAATCCCCTTATCAAATCAGGAAAGCTTGCTGTCCTTCACCCTTCAGAAAAAGACTATTACTCACTCAAAGTGGTGATGAGAAATAGCTTTGTACCAAACAAAGCCTATAAGAAACTCATTGAACTTATTTCCCCGAGTTAGGTTTAGTCCTTAGAAGGCCATAAGTTACTAGTACACATGTCAATAACTTAGACACTTCGCCCCTGTAAACCAATGAAATCATGACAAAGAAGCTGGCATAAAACATGCGGTTATAATAACGATGTGTAAATCTATCTTTCTTCTATTCATCCTAAACCTCTCGGTCTGGTTAGCAGATCTTCATCTCTTTAATACAGATGAAAGCTTTAATGACGACTTTGCACAGAATATTTTATCGGGAGATCTTAAAGCTAATGAAGCAATCCATTTAAGAGGTAAGAGTGTTATCTTCAAAGAAATACTTGGAAGTGGAAATACAACAATCATTCTGAAAGTCTATGATGAAGAACTACAAAGTTACCTTGCTCTAAGACTGCCTCATGGAAATCAAGATAAACAGTACACAATCTTTGATGGAAAAAAGTTCATTGATTACTCTTACCAAGGTTTTGGAGAATTAGATGAGTCAAAGCTTACTAAGAATATATAGGGCCAATTAAGTTGGCCCTTTTTATTCTTCATTTTTTTAAGACACACCAACGTTTGCTACCAATACACTTTTGCATCTCAACACGATATCCATCGGGACAACTTTTACCATCTTCAAGAATGATAGATTCAGATGACTTGGTATTTCGTACAGAGCTTTCGCAGCAACTATTACCATTGCACTTTTTTATGTACTGATCGTAGTATTCTTCAGAATTCGATTGGCAACTTAGACTAAGAATAAGTGTCGCTAACGTAATGAGATATTTCATGGCCTAATTGTAGCATAACCTTTTCAAGATATAACTGCCATGAGTCCAAATCAAGGCTCCGCCAACACTATCAATAACTTCAGCTGTAAACTTTGAATTTCTTCGTGCTAGAGTCAATCCAAAATCTGGAGAATGAACTGGGCTATAATCATGTTTCCCATATAGATGAAATACGTCTGTTGTAACTTCTTCAAGATTGAAGCCCCAAGGAGATAAGCACATAGATAAGTCTTGAAAGTAGGATTTAAATGAGCTTCCAATCCCTTCTTGAAGACATTCACGATACATCTTTTTATATGGATCTTGCGTATAAACTTTCTTATCGACCTCAGAAGATGTTCCGATAACAAAATCGATAAAGCCATCCAGGTTAAAAGTTTTTTGAAATTCATCACATGTTAATTGACCACTACTTACAGAATTCACGAAATTTTTCGTATTCTCATCAAGTAATTCGAATGTACTTTTATCGTGTAGATCATCTTGACCAGACACAACCACGGCCTCTTTAATAATCCCATGTAAGCACATATGGTACAAAAAAGGCGCTCCTTGAGAAAATGCAACAGCGTCAATCTGATCTAACTTAAGCTCTCTTAATAACAATTCTACTGATTCAGTGATACTAGAAAAAGACTTATCTTCATTGAAGTCCGACTGACCAAAGCCAGGCCTATCAATCGAATAAAGCTTGATATTATTATTTATAAGGTCTTCTTGATAGAAATTTAAACTACCACTCATCCCTGCACCATTTATATAAAGGACAGGTTTTCCAAGTTCTGCTCCAGATACCCTGAAACATGTTTTTAAATTATCTTTTAAAATATATATGTCTTTCAATTATTAAAACTCCAGATCAGTTTATCTGATATTTGAAACAAGCCACATAGAAAAGTCATCCACTTCATTATGATGATCTTGAAAATCTTCTTTAAGTTTATTCAAGGTATCTTGAACAGCCTTAACATCATAGGCAATGCCTTTTAATTTTTCTGCAAAAGACTCAATTAAAGGCGGATGTAGACAGTCACTAAAGATAGTGATCTCTTCAATTAGTCCTTTGTTTGAGTTGATATGAACTTCAACACTACCCCAAGTAAATCTCTCATCAAATTGATGGTTAAACTTTGGCGTTTTTCCATAAAGCCAATCCCAATCCTTTAATTCATCATAGTATTCATTAACTTTAGGAACAGACTTTAGGAAGTCGTAGTTTAAGACCTCTACTTGGCCCTGAGCATCGTAGAAACGACAAAACTCTTCAATAATCGCACTTGAGAGACTCTCATGATTGATTTCAGAATTAAGCTCCGCAAGATTGATCACACGTGCACGTGCAGATTTGATCCCCTTAGACTCTAGTTTTTTCTTATTAGGGTTTAAGTAGTTAGCAAGTTTACTTAAATCAGCATTAATTAGAAGTGTTCCATGGTGAAAGCTTCGATCTCTTTTTACCTTAAAGGCCGAACCAGAAATTTTTCTAGATCCTTCTTCTTCAGCTATCTTTACTTCAATATCATTTCTTCCATTAGCAAAGGCATCAACACCAAATACTTTTAATGCATTTGTGATGATCTTATTATTTGCATCCTTATCGTATGATTCTTTAGATGACATGAAAGTGAAATTCGTATTTCCCAAATCATGAAAAACCGCCCCGCCACCACTTTGACGTCTCGCAAGTTTAACTCCGTCTTCTTCCATCTTACTTGTAATACACTCTGTCCACGGATTTTGGTGCTTTCCAATGACAACAGTTTCATCATTTTGCCAAAGAAAGAGAACATGAGAATCCGTGTCCATATCGTTAAAGATCCAATTCTCTGTGGCGAGATTAAAATATGGATCATATTGTTCAGCTACAAAAATTTTTACTTTCTTACTCATATTATTCCTATTTATAAATCTGTTTTCTCAAATCGCAGGCCATTACAATCATCGTAGTAATCTTTCTCGATTTCAGTCTGTTTAAAACCAAATTTCTTATATAAAGCAATTGCCGAATAATTATCTTCTCTAACAGTCAAAGACAAGGGCATTTGGGCATGATTTTTTAAACATTCTTCAAGTAACGTAGAGCCATGACCCCTTCCTTGGAAATCTTTTGAGACAGCAATATCAACAAGCTCGATATTTCCGTCCTCTTCCACGGTACAATAAAATCCGATTACCTCTGTATCTACTAGTACCTTAAGCTCATAGCCGATATAGTCTTCTGGAAATTCAACTAGGGCCTGAAAGGTTTCTTTCTCAGTCGCCTCTTGTTCACCATAGTTTTCTATTTCAATTTGAAATAACTTATCTACGTCTGACAGACTTGGCGTTCTAATATTCATTGTGGCCTCAATATATCTAAAAAGTTTTAATTATTATAGTTTAGACCAAGCAAGATTACTATACTGATAAGTAAAGCCAGTATTTTTACTTTTAGAATTATCAATTACTCGTAATTCTGAGTTCTCCGGATCAAAAGATATCGCTGAATTAAAATTACGATAAAATTCCTCTTTAGTAGGATGATCATCACAAACTAGATTAAAATCTTGATTACTAATATTATGATTTACGACATGATGTAAAAATTCAGCGACATCACTAGTGTGAACCAAATTAACATTAGTTTGTGACTTTGATAGCTTTGTCATTTTCTTAGAAAAGAATTTTGGATGGCGTTTACTATCAATTAAACCTCCCGGCCTAACAATCACATAATCATCCAACTGTGATATCAATTTTTCGCACTCAATAAGCTCTTTAGCATTTCTTGTTTGACCAACTTTCATACTATCTTCACTAATATGACCAAAACCATAAACCGAAGTTGAACTAACAAAAATAACTTTATTTAAAGCCCCTAAATCATTTAATAGTTTTTGAAGCTTAAGTGAATAATCTTCTGTAGGAGGAAATGAGATGATAATAACATCAAAGTCCCTTGAAGCTTTCCAGCTTTCACCTAAGGTGTATTCGATGAGGTTAGTTTTTAAATCATCTGACTTTCTTCTTGTTCCAATAATTTCATGTATTTTATTTTGCGAAAGAAAGTGCTGTCCTAAATGTCCAAGTCCTAAAAAGAGAATTTTTTTCATAAGTCATTATAGTTAGATATACTTCGCTATAAAAAGGCAAAAAAGCACTCAAATACAGTAAATACAATGAAATTTAAGAAATTACTTAGATAAGCGTGATGTTTAGCGTATATTGATTACTATGACTAACAATATCCCATTTGAAGAATTCAATTTACGCCCCGGCCTTCTTAACTCCATTAAAAAATGCGGTTTTACAACAGCAAGCGCCATTCAAGAACTAACAATACAACCAATCTTAGAAGGTAAAGACATCCTTGCTCTTGCTGAAACGGGATCTGGTAAAACTGCGTCATTCGCCATCCCGATCATCGAACATATCATTCATGATGATCTCGTGGAAGTTGATGAGGTTCACTACGTTGTCCTATCTCCCACAAGAGAACTAGCGCAACAAACTGAAAAGGTCTTCAAAGAACTTGGTAGTGAGTCTGGAGTTAATACAGTCTGCGTTATTGGTGGTGAAAGCCTCGAAAAGCAAAAAGAACTAATTAATAAAGGTGCACATATCATTGTTGCAACACCTGGCCGCTTAGTAGATCTATTAAAGCAAAAGGCCGTCCTCATTGATCGCACTTACGGAATCGTATTTGATGAAGCTGACCGGTTATTTGATATGGGCTTTAAAAGAGATATCGAATACACTCTTGGACAAATGCCAGATGATAGACAATTAATCATGGTATCAGCTACGACTAATATGGAAGTTTTAAACACGGCATATAAGTTCAACTCAACTCCAATCGAGCTTAAGTTGAATGAAGATAACATGGTTGTTGATCATATCGATCATAAGCTAGCGATGATTAATGCTAATGAAAAGATGGGCCTTCTTGTAAGTACCATCCGAAATCATGAAGATGCATACGCTCTAGTCTTCTGTAATACAAAATTTCAAACACACTTAGTTGCTGAATGGCTGATCGCAATGAATTTCAAAGCAAAAGCAATCTCAGGCGGCCTATCTCAAAGCAAGAGAACAAAATTAATTAAAGATTTTAGATCTAAAGAAACGACAATCCTTGTCTGTACAGATGTTGCGGCACGAGGTCTCGACATTAAAGATGTTAATCTTGTTATCAATTACGATCTTCCACAAGATGCTGCAAACTATGTTCACCGAATCGGTCGAACAGGTCGCGCAGGCTGCGAAGGAGAAGCAATAAGCTTTTGCTCATTTGATGACTGTGAATACCTAGACCCTATTCAAGAGTTCATTGGTGACAAAATTCCAAAGTTAGAAATTGTCCCAGAAGATATTTCAAAAAATCTTTCAAAGAAGCCATTTATTGACCGCAAAACTTTTAAGGTTGTCGATAGAACGACTGGTAAGCCACTAACAGAGCAACAAAAAGAACAACGTAAGAAACCTCAGCGCAAAAAGACCCAAAATAATGCTAAGAAGAGAACTCAAGAAAGAGTTAAAAAGACAGTTGAAGTAGCTAATAGGCCAGTATCAAAACCGATTAAGAAGATAGAAAAGAAACCAAATACACCGACGTTTACGATTCAAGCAGAATCGCAAGAAAGTGCGAAGGCAGCCGCTCTTGCATTCTTTAAGATAAAGTATGATTCTCAACTAAACCTTGATGAATCGACTCTGGGACGTAAGAAGTACTTCCTATTTGGAAAGAGACTCACAAGATTCACTTATAGTCTTAGGCCAACGTATAAAAAAATCGTGATGCCATTTCTAATTAATCTTATTAAAAAGGCAAAGTTGAAGCTATTCGCCAAGTTCTCATTTAATGGAAAGGATATTAAAATCTTCTTTTCTGGAGCAGATGAGAAAATGTTAACAAGAGATAATAATGAACTACTCCAAGCTCTTGAATACCTGACAAGACTTCACCTTTACAACAGTGTTGAAGTTCCTCGAGAAGTTAGACTAAATTTCAAGTGTAAGGGTGTAAAGAGTCAGGAAGACAGTCTTATTAAGATGGTTGAGCGTGAGACGGCAAAAGTTCTAGACTCTCGTAAGCCAGTCACACTAAAAGCATTAAATGCTTCAGATCGCAGACTTGTTCATCAGCACCTTGATAAGCACAAGGAAGTTAAAACAGTCTCAATCGGTGAAGGCCGAATGAAGAAGATTCAAATTACTTTAGCATAATTTTTTATCCCAGGTGCTTTTCGCTTGCCTTACGTGAAAGAAAAGCACCTGGAATATGCATATTCTATAAATAGGGCCTTTGATTCTTTTTATTCCGTCATGAGGCTTTTCAATAGACTTTCAACCCATTTCGATTTTTTGCTTCTATATTCATCTTCATTAAGATGAGAAGAACTTCGTTTGAGCTCATTATATTCTTCGACGAGAGAAGGTTTGGTAGACAATAATTTTTTAAATTTCAAAAAGTCTTCAAATTCACTTCCATTCTCCACTAACTGGATTGCTACATCATGATTATATTTTTCTGTAATCAGCATGCAAAGCTGAGGAGTTCTTAAAGTGCTCTCTTTCTCAACGTAGCCAAGGTTCTTAATTGTTATTAAACTTGATTCGAAGTCTTTCTTATCCACGCCAACAAAAACATCTAAATCTCCTTTAGAGATAGCACCAGGGATTGATGATGCTCCAATATGAATGATTCGAACATTAACAAGATGTTGAGATAGCTCAAACTCTAAGTCCTTAAAAATTTCATTCACTTTATCTTGATAGTCTTGTGCTTCATAAAATTTCATACTACTTCTTTCTTACAAGATAAGACATATCCATTTGTTGAATATTTCCATTTGTCCATGTTTCCCTATGAAAAACATACTTATCTCCCATAGTATAAAGTCTAAACTTAAAGATCATCTCCTCATGCCTCCCTTCTAGATAATATACATTACCCTTAACAATCCCCTCTGCTCTGAAAGGTCCTTGTGACATGACAACCTTTTCACCTTCAACTTCTAGGCACATATCCTTAGTTAAATCTTTTCCGTCTTTAAACCCATGCGCCGTGATTGTAATGACATGCTCACTCTTACCAACCATCGTTTCAGGATAAACTTCTCTTTTGACTTCTTTTCCATTTGAAATTTCAAAGCTAATATTATCCCACTCGCCAATAAGAAAACCCACCAATGGGTTATAAAATTCTTTTGTCTTCATAAAGAGTGCTCCTTTCTTTATATGCCTCTTCTAATAGCTCTGAGATAATTTCTGTTTTTGCATTTGAGTATTCACTTCTTGGTATATCCAAAGATTTTTTAAGCTCTTCATATCTCAATGCTGCACTTGGATTGGAAATAAGATAATCTTTAAAAATAATATGGTCTTTAAGTTCCTTACTGCCCGACTTAAAGATGTGAAGATGACAAAACCCTTTGGTCTTTTCGAAGTTATAGAAAACAGAGTATCTCCTACCTTCGATCCCATATTCACCTTTATATTCGTAACCGAGCTTCTCAAGTAAATCTTTCTTTTTATCTAACTCTTCTAAAGAAGAAATTTCACCAACGATATCAAGTATTGGTTTTGCGACAATATTTGGAATTGCAGTGCTTCCGCAGTGGTGTAATTTTAATGAATTAATATTTAATAATTCAACGATTCGATTAGATTCAAACTTGAAGACATCACGCCATTTATTATTATGATCAACAAGACGAACTTTGTTATCCCTTTCCAGGCCCAGGCCGTGCTCTTCAAAAACGGTAAAAACTTTTTGCATGAACTTATTTTAGTACGATAAGGTGGAAAAAAGGCAAAAAAAAAGCTACTTCAAAGAAGTAGCTTTTTAATGGTGCCCCGATGTCAGTAAATATCGAATTACGGTACTTAATTCTCATGCTTAAGTCCTATTTTCTTTCGCCTTTTTGTATTTCTCCTAATCTCTTCAAGATTATCTAATCTTTCAAAAACAACTTTGAAGACTTGGGTCACATTTTGCTCAAGGTTACCAACTTTTCTTTCAATTCGTTCCTCTAAAGCATAATAACTACGAAGCTTAGTAAAAATACGCATAATTGCGATGTTAACTTCAATCGCACGATCACTCTTAAGAACTGCAGACAGCATTGCCACTCCATTTTCAGTAAAAACAAGTGGTTGCTTCTGCTTTCCACCTCTTCCGTCTTTTGAAGTCACAATTTGTGACTTCAAAACCTCATACTCTTCCCTCGTTAACTGAAACATAAAGTCATCTGGAAACCTCTTTAGATTCCTACGCACCGATTGATTTAGTACTCTAGTCTCAACTCCATAAAGTTCTGCTAAATCACTATCAAGCATGACTTGAGTTCCTCGAATATGATAAATTTTGTTTTGAATTTGTTCTAATTGAATTTTCATTTCATCTCCATTTTTGAATAATAGAGTTTGATAACGAAATTTAAGATTTTATAAAAGTTTAAAAGCTAAAGAGCATGAGGTTTTTCTAATTTGAAATTTAGGCAAAAAAAACTACTTCAAAGAAGTAGCTTTTTTATAATTTTAAGATCTCCGTAGCTCAATGATGAGCTAATTTTGATTTCTTATTACTCAAAAATATCACCTCATAACTAATTAATATCTTAGCGATTAACAAAGAAAGTTAGTGACTCGTATATCTGTCAAGACTGTTTAGACCGACAGCTTCACTATATAATCGTTAAACAACATAGGAGGAGATTGAATAAATATCAGAGACCTTACCAAAGAACTAGAGAAAGAATTAATTGAAGCAGTAGATAAAGATACAGACTTTACAGGGCCAGAAGAAATGTTTGACCATCAAATAGATCAAGGAGACCTAGACCCATACACTATAAAGACAGTTAGGGACTTAATAATAGCTCAGAAATTTAAGCCTAAAAAGAAATAATCAACTAAGGCTTTTAACCTTGGCTATTATGTGATGGTAAAGAATTGTTTGAGTAATAATCCGCATCCTGCTCGTTGGACACCTCCGCCCATCTTGGGCTACGGCCTGCCCGAACTCGCACTCGCATTGACTGTCTGCAAGTAGCTCCAGAAGCGGACTTACGGGTATAAGATTTTTTATAACTATAGGTTGAAAGTTCTCTATGCTTGTCAATAAAGGATGAGTGCGGTGCGTACACCATTAAGGGAGGTATGCCCTAATTTGAAATTTAGACAAAAGAGATGCTACTTTAAAGAAGCGTTCTTTTTGAGGTGTTCAATACATCTCTAGTTATCGAAATATTATTATATAATCTAGCACTTAACTATTTTGTAGACTCAATTAAAGTCAGACATTCAACATATTCTAGCGTTATTACCTATAAAAGACACGATATTTGTTTTATTTACATGATATAAACAAAATCCTCTTAAAAAGCCTTAGAAAGTGATAAATATGGTTAAAATATATAAAATCAAAGGTGCCCAAATGAAAATTAAGTTTTTATTCCTTCTTCTATGTCTTATGACTTTATTAAAGCCAGCTCATGCGAATTATAGAGACAAGATAACCACTGAGTCAGATCTTCAAGCAGTAATAGATAAAGTTATTAATACCTTTAGACCTAGATTAGAAGTGCAAGGAAGACGCTTTACTATTGAAAGAGACCAATACAATCCAAATATTTCATTTAAGACTTTCCGTAAAAGTACCAAAGAATCGGGAATATTAATAAGCGGTAATGCCCAAAGATTCGCCGGTGCCACATCTGACGCTATTGCATTCGCTATATGTACACAACTAGGGAGTCTTATAGGCGGAGCTCCCTACCAAAGAGTTACAGGAGGCTTTGGTGCTGTAAATGGACAAGCAATCTATTGGGCATCTCTTAAGTGTTTTCGAAAAGTATTTGAAAACGACTTCAATTATATGGGAGATACAACTAATCCAGAGATTCGTAAAAAATGTAGAGCTACTTGGGGATATAAGAATAGAGATAATGAAGCCGTCCAGCTGTGTGAAAGAACAGCACAGGCCGGACTTGATCTAGCAAAAATAAGCGCTGACTATGTTAATAGTAACGCTAGTATATTAAATAAAGATAAAAAAATTGTATTTTTAACTAATACGCAAAACCTTCTACCACAATGCAAACTTGATACAATCATGGCCGGTGCACTATGCAAGAAAGACGTAAGTTCACAAGTGAGCTTTTATAATGAAGGCCAAGGAGTTTGTACTAGAAAGAGTTTACAAAATAAGGAGGGTGTAAGGCCACTATGTTGGTATCGCCCACAACGACAAGACTTATATCGATACGAAAAGCCGCTTGATATCAAGCAAAACTTACTAAATTACTTAATAAAGGGAAATTTAGAAGTTGTGAGAGAAGCACTAGACAATGAGCACTTTCGACAAAATAATCGAGTTGCAGGAAGTCCTAACTCAGCTCTCCACAACGCTGTCATTCTGCGAGACAAAGCAATGGTAAAGTTACTTCTTCAATACGAAGGAGCGAGCGTTAACTTTAACAATCCAAAAGATATATTTAATGAAGCGTTTTCACCAATCGCCCTAGCGGTAAAAAAGAATTATCCAGAAATTTTAAAAATGCTCTTAGATGTGCAAAATCCTTTCTTATGGAGCAAAGATAAAAATGGAAAAAGCCTTGTTGATTTAATTAATACTCTCCCTGACAGTGAAAGTGTCTCGCTGTTAAGAAATATTTTCAGCACAGCTAAACTTAGAAAGAATCTGGTTTCATTAGCTAAAGAAAATAGATTAGACGATATAAAAAAGGTCTTTGCAGCTGACAGATATTATTTCAATGATCCACTAGATAAGTGGGAGGCTATCAAAGTCGCAATAAAAGAAAACCATAATGAAGTAGCGAAATTCTTCTTACAAAGAACTTATTTAGATTATAAAGGGAAAGAGTTACTTGAAATCGCACTTACGAACAATAATCAGGATGTTGCTGAATTTATAAGAACTGAAATAGAACGAGAAAATGCGCAGAGTTCTTTAAATTATAGTATAAAAAATAAGCTTGATTTAGACTCAAAGTTTGAAAGCCTTATACAGTCCCCTCTTGTAAGCATGAATGCTAACTTTAACTTTAGGATTAAACACAATGACTATGATTCCCCTTTGACTTACGGTCACTTATTAACTGTGTCACTATTTAAAAATAATTTTGAAAAATTTGAAAAAGTATTAAAACACAAAGATATTAATGTTGATTCAAGTTCTAACCGAGCTCGTTCTTTGTTGAATCAAATTTATAGAATATCAGAAAAACAATTTAGCTATATAGACAAAGAACATAAGAAATTAATTGGAAAAAATTTAAGTGCGTTCTTACACCATAGTAATCAACTCACTACAAGAAAAGGGATCTTTCTAAGTATCGTCTATGAAAACATCGAAGATGTAGAATCGATATTAACTTCTGCAAGTAGGAAGATGATTAACCAGGATCGCTTTAAGTACTTTACTAAAACATCAGATGAGATTAGAAGACGACTCGTAAATTCAGATAAATTTGACATTCACGAGCGTCAAGATGAAATTGATAGTGAATCAATTTTAGGGCTGGCAATAAAAGCTAATGATATTGACCTTGCCTTTGAATTAATGACTATACGCGATGTTGATATTAATGGCACAACCACATGCTATCTCGAAGATTGTAGGTATACATCTACACTAGCAACAAACCCTTTTGGCCATGCCTTAAAGTCAGGAAACCAAGGACTTATTAACTATTTTATGGACCGTGATGACTTATTATTTAACGGAACTTTTAATACACCATTAACAGCTGCCGTAGAAAGTAATAATATCGATACTCTGGAGATGATTTTAGAAGATAGTCGCCTTAATAGAAATAATGTTCAAATTTTAAGCTACATTGTTCATCGAGAAAATTACAAAATGCTTAAACTAGTATTAAAGTCTAAATATAAACTGATTTTTTCAAAGTGGGAACTTGAGTATGCCATTGAAGTCGCTCAAAAAAATGAGCTTAAGAAGTTTGAGAGATATTTAAAAAGAGCATTGAGAAAAAGGTATTAGATTAAAATGAAGAAAATACTCATATTCTTACTACTGACTTCCTGTGCGAGCTCGAATCGAAGACTACCTGTTGATATAAATAATAATGTTAAGGTTGCCGAAGATCTTATAGAGCAAGGTGCTGTTAAATTCTGGCCAGAGTTAAAAGACTATAAGCCACTCGTTCTAATCAACCACCATAACACTCAATATCTTCTCAACTCTAATACTTATCCTAATAATGGGTATTATTATTTTAATGATACTATTAGGCATCCTCTTGGAATAAAAATTAAGAAAAGGCCTTATCATACTGCTTATTTAAGTAAGATGCATAAAGGACTCGAGAATTCAATTTTTATGATCGATTCACAGGAGACGATGTCTGAAAAAGGCCAAAATTGGAATGATTATGACTGGATAACTATCTACATACATGAGGTATTTCATTTATTTCAAAATAATAAACTAGGACAGCAGTTAGTCTTATCTCCAAATAAGATGAATACTGATGCACTTATAAGTTTGAAAAAAAATAAAAGCTACATTGACTCGATAAACCAAGAAGTTCAGTTAGTCAGAAATGCTGTATTAAAGTTAGACTTACAAAAAGCAAGTAACAAGATAAATACCTGTAGAGATCTTATAAAACATCGAGAAAATAGATTTAAAAATTTTAAGATCAATAATGATACAAAAGCTTCTGAGCTATTTTATGAAACCGTAGAAGGTACAGCTCGATATTTTGAAAAACATATTGACCTACAAGCAATGAAAAACCCTAAGCTTAACAAGCTTATGAATGCGGAACTTCTGAACTATTACGCCAAATACGGTAGGAAGACTTTTGAATATATGATTACTCCGTTAGATCAGAATAGTAATTATTACTACGATACAGGATTTTTCCTTTCCATCTTACTCGATAAAATAAGCCCTGATTGGAAGCAGGATGCGTTTAAAACAACTTTATGGGATCAGTTTAAGCATGCCTGTAAGAAATAGAACTCTTCACACTTGAAGGTGGAAAGAAGGCAAAAAAAAAGCTACTTCAAAGAAGTAGCTTTTTTATGGTGCCCCGACGCGGATTCGAACCACGGACACAAGGATTTTCAGTCCTTTGCTCTACCAACTGAGCTATCAGGGCATAAATGATTTGGTTCCATTAAATTAATGGTTTATCTCTCTTTCGTCAATAGAAAATTAAAAAGTTTTTTAATTTTAATTTGAGATATCTTTAATTATGATGTCTGCTATGAATGAAAAGTTTTTAAGTATCGATAAAATTATTTTAACTCAAGGGCAAACGACGGTTAATGCCCTTCTATTTAGGCCACCTAGCTCAAAGCTCAAAGACACCGGATACGCCATCTTTACTCATGGTTACACGTCTCATAAGATCAGTATCTTCTCGTGGGCACAAAAACTTTGTGATGATGGAATTCCAACTCTTATCTTTGACCAACCAGGTCATTTTACGGGATCATTTCATGACGTTGCTTCATTTGAAGACTTTAAAAGTGATGCGCCAATGCTTTTTGGCCATGCCCTAAATAAATTAAAAGAAGCTTATCCTAACCAACAAGACAAACTCTTAGTGGGTGGACACTCTCTCGGTGCCCTAACTTCTATTCTAGCAGTCCAAAATAACTATTTTGAAGGTCTTGATGTTCATCACTGCGGTGTTGGCTTCGGAGTTCCACCAGAAGGCGTGACACACGTATTTGATACGCCATTTTATCAGGCCACAGTTAAGGCCCGTGCGGAACTTGTTTCAAAACACCTAGCACCAGAAATAATGTTTCCTTGGATCAAGGATCAGAAGTATCACCTAACTCTATCAAAACATAAGATTCATCTCATCTCAGGTGAAGACGATGTCGTTGTCGGTAAAGAAGGTATGGAAAACTTTGCGAAGCTTTTAGAGAACCTTGGCAATACTGTGACAATGGATAAACCAAAGAAGCTAGGCCACCACCTTCCAGATATGGCCGGTAGTTTTATCAAAAAATATGCAAAGAAAATTGGATTACTTTAAATAAAGCCTAAGATTTTTAAGCATCCCCACGCGCCCCGTGCGCTCAAGCGGGGTGCCTTTAAAAACTCTTCGATACTCACGATTACTCATTTCCTCAAGGTCACAAAAAATATCCTCCAGTGGTCTCATTAGAAAGAAGTCGATGAATTGCTTTCCATTTTCTTTGAAAGCACTTGAATCCGCATCAAGCTTCCTTTCTAGCCTCTTATTCCAAGGGCAGACATCTTGGCAAATATCACAACCGAAGATTTCACCATTTGCATTCTCAATTCCACTTGGTGGAAAGACTTCTTTAAAATGTTCGATGGTAAAAGTTGAAATACACTTATCAGCAATGATGGTTCTCTTTTCAATATCGATGGCAGCAGTTGGGCAAGCATCACCACAACGAGTACACTGGCCACAGTGATCTGTTTCAAACTTGTCACTAGGTGCTTCAACTTCCTTATTTAAAAGAAGTGAGCCAATGATAAAGTAACTCCCAATATGGCGATTAATAAGCATTGAGTTTTTTCCATACCAACCAAGTCCTGACTGATAAGCAAAATCACGCTCAAGAATTGGTTGTGTATCAAGTGAAAATTTAAAGTCTAATTCAGGGTCAAGTTTTTGTAACTCTTCTCCAATTGCTTGAAGCTTATCTCTTACCTCGAAGTGATAATCACGCCCCTTGAAACCAACGACGTAATTGGCTATTTTTAGTCCATTGCTTTCACCACTCTCATAGAATTTCTTTGCACTACGAGCAATGTGAGAATAATCAAATGCAATGACAAGTGTGGATTTAATATCGGGATAATAGTTTTTTAGATCTTCTCTTTTAATAGCGCGATCATCCGCAAGGTAGCCCAAGGCCCCATGAAGGCCATCTTTAATCCAGCTTTTAAAACGTTCTAAGGACTTAGGTTTAGATTCAGTGACGACACCCCAAACTTCAAGACCTTGAGTACTTAAAATATTTTGGATGTCGTCTTTTTTGATCATGATTTGTCGATAATCTCAATCGCACCAGTTGGACAAACTCGAATACACTCGTAGTCTAGAGTACAATGCTTAATTTGATCCTTGTTGAGTTTAGTAAGTTTTGTCTTCTTATCTGCAACCCAAATTTCATGTGGGCAAATAGAAACACAATTCTGACAAGTCGAACAAATATTATGGTCTAGTAGGATTCTTTTTTTTTTATCTTCCCCTACTTCAAAAGTCTCTTCCCCAGCTTCCTCGTGGTGACGAGCTTCCTTAATAATCTCAACCTTAACAGAGTTAGAGTAGCCTTTAGAAAAGATCTTCCCATCGCCTAAAGTCACAACAATTTTATCACCGTTGTATAGGCCCATCTTCTCTTTAGCATGAGAAACAATATACTTAACGTAAGAGCCAGTATCTTGAACTTCCTCATCAACAAGATAAGGATAGACACCCCAGTAAAGACAGATACGTCTTGCTGTACGAAGATTATGAGTGACTCCAGCAACTGGAGTTTGAGGTCTAAACATTGAAACCTTACGACAAGAGTTTCCACCCTCAGTTACCGCAAGAATTCTTTTGGCCTCAACTTTTTCAGCAATCATTGATGCTGCAACCATAACTGATGAGTTGACAGAAGAAAGGTCAATATTTCTAAGAAGTGGACGCTCTTTTGGGGTCTTCTCCGCTTCATAAATAATATCATTCATCATTTGAACGGCCTCAACAGGATATGCTCCTGAAGCCGATTCACCAGATAGCATAACGGCATCAGTTCCATCCCAAATAGCATTGGCAACATCACTCGCCTCTGCTCTCGTTGGTGTTGGAGCATCAGTCATACTCTCTAGCATCTGAGTCGCTGTAATAACCGGAATCATACGGTCATTACACTTTTGAATAAGATCTTTTTGTATTGAAGGAACCAAGTGGTTTCCAACTTCAACTCCCATATCCCCACGTGCAACCATGATAACGTCAGTTACATCTAAAATTTCTTCGATATTATCAAGGGCCTGTGGCTTTTCAATTTTAGAGATAATTGGAACCCTAACTTTTAGTTTATGAAGAAGGGCCTTTACCGACATAATATCTTCTTTCTTACGAACAAAAGAAAGAGCGATATAATCAATATTATGTTTAAGAGCAAACATTAAATCTGCTTCATCTTTATCAGTGAATGCTGGTGCTGAAACTTCACAGTCCGGAAGGTTAATTCCCTTATTAGACTTAAGCTCTCCTCCAATCAATACTTCGATTTTATAGACATCACGATCTCTAGTTATTGCCTTTGCAATTAACTTTCCATCGTCAAATAGGATTCTTGCACCATCATGACAGTCATCAACTAATTTTTCATAAATCGTTGGAATATAACAATCTTTATATTCAGGATAATCTGCTTGCTTAGAAGATGGACCAATAACCCAAGTGTCTCCATTTTTTAGCTGTAGACCATTTGGTAATTTATCTGTACGAATCTTTGGACCTTGTAGGTCAATAAGAATGGCAACTTCTCTACCGATATTTTTTGAAGCTTGGCGAATATTAGAGATGAGCTGGGCGTGTGACTCATGAGTTCCGTGACTCATATTAACACGTGTTACATTAACACCGGCCATGATGAGTTTCTCAATCATTTCAACTGTATTAGAAGATGGCCCTAAAGTCGCAACAATTTTAGCGCGACGGACTTTGCCCATTCCCATTATCTCTCCCTGAATTCTTATATGCTATGTCTTTTTTTTATGCTTTTCGAGATTCTTGTTGATCAGAGAACATTCCACTTCTGATCTCACTAGATCTCTCTTCTAATGCCTCAGCATTTGCCGCGCGAATTTCTTCCATGCGATTTTCATACTGATTAATTAGATTTGATCTTTCAAGTTTTGAGTTCTCATAAAGAGTGTTGTATTGATTCTCAAGTTCAGTAACTTTTGAAACATACTTTCTTTGTGACTCATCTCTTTCTCGAGCAATCATATCTTCATAATACTCTACCATTCTTTTAACTTGAATGTCTGCTCTTTGTTTAACCTGAGAAAGTCTCTTGTCGAACTCACCACGTAAGTTAGATACGTTACTGTGATTTTCACGATCTTTCAATGCAATTGCATTTCTCGTTTCTTCTTTAAGCTGATTTGACTCAAGGCTCTGAGTCATTCGAATTCTTTCAATTTCCTTAGCATTGGCCTTTTTAAGTCGGCTTAACTTTGATTCATAAGAAGAAATTAACTTCTCATTAGTCTCTTCTAATTGTTCTATTTTTTGAGTTAGCGACTTAGCAAGCTTATCCTTACTCTCAATAAAATGCTCTTTAGCTTCTTGCATTTCTTGAGAGTGTTTCATATGTGTATCTTGAATAAACTTCTTTGACTCATCCGCAAAATCAGCTTGCATCTGAGAGACAGCTTCAGTGTTACGATCACTCATTTTTTGGACAGTTTCCCCAAATTGAGCTCTCTGTCTTTCAAGAATCTTCTTTGATTGTTCTTTATCATTATAGGCTTCAAGTTCTTTTTCCTTAACCTGACGTTTAAAGTTTCCTTGTAGCTCTTCCACATCTTTATTAAGCTCAATATTAATATCGCTCAATGTATTGCTCTTAAACTTGGCCATATCCTTTTCAAGTTCAGCAATATACTCTGATGACTTTTGTTTTTGTGAACGTAGCGCTTCTTTCGTTGACTGGGCACGACGTCTTTCCTGGATATCGGCATTGAAACGGTCCGTATCAATTTGATCACGAATATTTTTAATTCGCGTCTCATACCCTCTTTGCGTCTGGTCGAGTTTATCATTGAAAACATCTTCACGACTACCACCAGCTAACTTCTGATTCATCTCACGTCTTGCACGATATAACTCTTTTGCATGACGATTCTCAAGGTCTTTTGCATTTTGAGAGAAGTCTCTTTGCTCAACCTGTCTCTTTCTTGAGTTTCTATCATTGATTTCTTCAATTGAATTCTTAAAGCTCTTTTGATTTTCAGAAAGTTGCTTATCCTTTTGAGCAGTCATATCTGAAATTCGTTGCTCTTGATAATCCTTAAGTGACTCTTCTCTACCCTTGTGGGTCTTTCTTAGGCCATCAACATCATCAGTAAATTTCTCATATAAACGAGCACGCTTTTCACCGCTTTCTTTTAGTTGATCCCTCATTTCATCTTCATAGTTTGAAATAAGTTCACGGCGATCTTGCTTTGTTTCTAACTCATGAGAATGGGCCTTATCACGCGAATCGCGGTAGACTTTATCGATCGTTTCATTGAAGTGGTCGTTCATCTTTCCCATTGTCGAGTCAAATCTTCTCTGTTGAGAAGAAAGACGGTGATCCATATTAGAGCGATCGGCCATCCCCTTTGTCTCATAAGCTTCACGGATATTTTTAAAACGTGTATCAAATTGATCCTTAATATCCTTACGATCACGTTCAAACTCACGCTTATTACCATCTATTTTACTTAGATAATCTTTTTGCTGCTCTTCAATTCTTCTCTTTGTATCAGCACTAGCTGTTTCTCTAAATTGGTCTTGCCTCTCTTCAATTTTACCAAGAGAGTTATCATAGGCTTGACGCTGCTTATTTAAACGATATTCCTGAGTATCTTTTAATTCACCAACCTCACGATTATGGTTCTTTCGTTGCTCATCAATAGTGTGCTGAAAATTTTCGCGGTGTTGTGAAAGTCTCTTTGAATAATCTCTAACGTCCATATTTTTCTTCCGATTTAGATGCAATAAGATATTATATACCCCTTCTATTCTATCAATTATGCCCAATATAAAAAGGCCGGGAATAAATGCCCCGGCCTTAGTATTTTCAGTCTTTCAGACTAATTTAGTAATGTATTTCTAAATTATTTTCCTAATTCAGAATCGATAAGCTCTTTGAATACTTCAAATGGTTGTGCACCATTAATTAGCATACCGTTCACATAGAATGTTGGAGTTGATTTAACACCTACATCAACACCTTCTTTAACAGTAGCATCAACTTCTGCTTTCATACGTCCAGAATCAAGACATTCATCAAATTTCTTCTGATCTAGGCCAACAGCTTTCGCTTTTGCCTTAAGTCCAGATACTGATAGTCCTGCTTGGTCAGCAAACATTGAATCGTGAAGCTTCCAAAATTTTTCACTCGCTTGCTCATTTGCACAAAGTGCAGCTTCCGCAGCTTTTGCAGCGTCTTTATGGAAGTTTAGTGGGAAGTTTTTGAAAACGATCTTAACTTTATTTCCATAAGTTTTCTTGATCTCATTCATGATCTCAACACCCTTTGCACAGTATGGACACTGAAAGTCAGAGTATTCAGTAATAACAACGGCCGCATCTTTTCCACCAAACATCGGCTCTTTACCTGTTACAGGAATTTCAAAACGAGGTCTCTTTGGTCTTTCTAGGTAGATTTCAACCGGACTATTCTTAGTTTTTTGCGCTAGGTATGCTTCAATCGCATCACGCTTTTTTGTGTTCTTTAAGAAATCAACAATTCTTGCCTTTAACTGAGGGTTTACATCAGGAATATTTCTTTCCTTAGCAAACTCATTAATTTCTTTATCAGAAACCTTTACATCTTTAGCAACAACTACATCTATGAACTGCTCCATCGACATTGAACTTCTTGCTGGATCTTCATTTTTAAAGTTCTCTAAAAGATAGGCCTTAACCTTTCCCAGTTTCATTTCATAAACTTTTAATTGGGCCTCATATAATTCTGCTTCAGAACCTTTAAAAAGTTCATCATGACTAACTTCTTTTCCATTGAATTTAATCACTGCAGTGGCATTTGGTGCCTTTTTAAATAAGAAATTTGGTTTTGAATTTACTTCGCTCGTACACGCAATCATTCCAATTGCAGAAATAGCAACTAGGCCAAGAGCTAGCTTGGATTTTTTAAACATAATGATCTCCTTACATCAATTTAAACTAATTATATGTAAAAAAGAGAAATAATGCATTAGTGTTCACGTCATTTTTTTGTCAATTCGATAATTGCTTCACAAATAGATCATATTGCGGCGAAGTATTTTTAAGTTCTTCATGGACGCCTTTAGCAATTATTTTTCCACCTTCCATAACAAGTATCTGCTGAGCATCAAGTATTGTTTCTACTCGATGGGCCACGATAATTGTAACGGCCTGCTTTTGAACAAAGAGAATCATTTTACGAAGCGCCTCTTCTAGATCACTATCTAAAGAAGAAGAAATTTCATCAAAAAGAACAATTGGCTTCTTTAAATAACACGAGCGAATCGCCGATATAAGCTGCTTTTGGCCAAGTGAGATCTCATTTTGATCAAGCACAGTATCTGGCCTAATGCCCCATCTCGAAAGATAAGAGATCTGCTCACAAACTTCACTCCAGAAGGCATCAAAATTTCCAAAGCCTGCTTGTCCCATTGTGATATTAAACTCAACAGTTTCAGAAAAGATATGTGAGTCTTGCGATACAATTCCAATTAGTTCACGGTATTCATTAAAGTCATCAATATAATCAAAGTTATATTCTTTCTTAACTCCACTGTGATTTTCAACAAATACCTTTCCTTCATCAGGAATAATATTTGCCGCCATGATATTTAGAAGAGTCGACTTCCCACTTCCAGAAAGCCCAACGATACCGATGAGATCACCTTGGCGACAATCAAAAGAAATATCTTCTAATGTAAAAGGTGTGGAATTCTCCCCTTTTGCAGGATAAGTAAATTTTTGAATTTCAATATGCATTTTTTCAACATCATATTGGCGTCTCTTTGCATTAATATCGGAAGACTTCTCTTTACCTAAATCAACAAGGAATTCGTTGATGCGTCCAACCCCAGTCGCTGCTCTTTGAATATTGGCAACTTTTGATGAAACATCTTTAATAGGATTAATTGAACGCTGAATTAAATCGATAAGAGCAAAGATTAATGCAACTTGAGTAATCCCACTATTTGGTATGATGAAGATGGCACAGGCCAAGAATACAGGAAAGAGAGACTCTGCAAATGAGTAGTACGAAGCATCCCAAACATTTGAAGAAAGGATCTTCTTAAGAAATTCATCAAAAACAAATAAAGACTTCTTCGACGTATATTGATCTGCCGGATTATAGTAATTTTCTCTCACACCACCAATCAGGTCTGCAACAACGCGGTAAAGTTTAGCGCGTGAATTTCTAACACTTAAGAAAACCGCACGCATATACTTAGAACACCAAATTAAAACAAAGCAGGCCCCAAATTGAATTGCTGCAAGATATACTCCAGCAACAGCATTAAGGCTCACAAAACTTATGAGTGAAGCAACCACAAAGAAGATATCAATAATGATTCCAAAAGTACCTGAAGTCACAAGCTCTCTCAAACTCTCCGTATCACTCATAATACGAGCTAAAACCTCTCCTTGAGGGTAGCGATCATTACGATTCTCTTTTGATGTTTGAAGCTCAACACTTGAAAGCCACTTTCCGTAACAATGAGTTCTAACAAATTGAACTAGGCCTACAACATAGCGGTTGATAATTAAGTTATAAACAGCACGATTTAGAGCTGTTGCCAAAAAGATAAACGTCATGATCCCAAGAGTCTGACGATAAACTTCTTCAACTTCATAATTTGCAGTTAATTTTGTAATTAATTGTGGAAGTGCAGCACCAAGCGCACTTGAAATAATAAGGCATACCACCATGCTTATTAAATACTTCCCACTACCTTTATATAATAGGAATTTAGATGAGTTGTTTTCTAAAGTGCTCATAAATTCCTCCTTCTTGTTTTTGTGTAAAGTCGACAACTTTTGACTCTTCTCTTAGCCCTTCACTTTCGCAGATCAAACTTAAGTGATCACACTGTACTGCTGTTGTATATCTGTGAGTCGACATAATAAGAGTACGGCCTTCAAATATCTTCATAGCATTTAGTTGACTTAAGATCTCTCTTTCTAGAACAACATCAACCGAAGAAAAAGGATCATCCCAAACAATAAACTCACTCTCAAAAAGTAGTGACTTTATTAAAGAGACACGTTTAATCTGACCACCAGAAAGCCTCTTGCCGTTTTCCCCTACAACTAGGTTAAACAAGCTCTTGCGATCAGATGCTAAGTAATCCAGGCCAAAGATTTTTAATAGCTCATACGCCTTAGAAAGTTGCTCTTCATTAAAGTCTCTTCCTAGCGCTAAGTTTTCTAAAATAGTTCCATTATAAAGATAAGGGTCTTGAGCAACGTAGCTCGTACTGCGACCTTGCATCTTTAAAACTTCTGAAATCTTAACGAGTAACTCAGACTTTCCACAACCCGTTTTTCCAACGATTGCATTCTTTTCATCTTTCCAAATCTTTAGATTAATATCGTTATCCCAAAACGGAAGTTGTAATTCAAATGATTCACTCTTCTCTTTAAAAGAGAATTCTCTTTTAAGCATTGTTTCAAGTTCACTTTCTTTATCTAGGACAGCAACTAATTCCCTTACTCGTGCCCACGCTCCTGCCGAACGAGTAAAGACAACTCCAATCCAAGCAAGAAACATAATTGGCTCTAGGAATAAGTAAACAAAACCAGAGAATAGAATTAGCGAGGATGCTCCTAATTGCTCAGTAAAGATAATATAGGCACCCCAGATTAGCGATAGTCCAACACCTGTAGGCATAAGAGGAATCGAAATTCCAACACGCTTACCTGCTTCATAAAAGTTATCGAGTTCTTCCAAGGACTTCTTTGCAAAGAGGTCCATAAAGGCCTTCTCCGCGTGAAAGTTTTTAATCGTCTTCTTTCCTGCGTAAGTTTCAATAATGATATTTTGAACCTCACCTTGAAGGTCTTGAGTTTTACGGTAAAACTTTCGATTTGTTGAAACGATGGCACTGAAGATAATAAATGCTACAAACATCGGAAGAAGAGCAATAAAAAGCTCTTTATTAAAACTCAAAAGTTTTGGAACTAGAATTGAAAGAGCGATGATAATATTTGCAATCTGCAGGAGAGCAAAACCAATCAATGCTCTTACGTGCTCAAGGTCACCACCAATAATTTGAAAGATTTGTCCCTTTGGATAGTCTTTATAACGAGAAGGGCTTACCTTCTCTAATTTCTTCATCAAATCAAAACGTAGAATCTTTTGTAGAACCCTTGCAGGATAAAAGAATAATAGCCTCGATGAAGTTCTAAAAACAATAATTCCCAAGGCCAATAAGAATAAATGCCCTACAGGAATAGAGATACCTTTTGAAATTTTCTCGGCCAAGTCCTTCGCTATAAAAGGAAGTTCACTTTGGATATTGTGAGTAAGGTAGAGGCAAATAAAGGCCCCAATATAGAAGTACCAGTATTGGACAAACTGCGTCACCACCAGTGATGTTAACTTTTTATTAAGATAGTCTTTCATTCCAGCAAGTCTACTTGAATTACACCCATCAGTCACCTTTCTGTTTCTTGCTCGCAGAAATGAAATGTGAAAATACATTCTTAATTTAAGTTAAATTTACCTTCTCAAACTTGGTTATAAGAATAAAGCTAGCTAAAATCCTACAAAATTAATTGGTTTCATAAAATACTAAGTTTCAAAAACTATGTTTAAGGAAAGAAAGTGATCTATCTCGTAAGCTTACTAACGATTTTAATTCTCTGTTCAATTATGGTCATCACTCATCAGGCCATCAAAATTAAACAGCTTGAAGTTGAAGGCCGTGACCTCTCGCGAAGGCTCGAAGAAAAGCAACACCTACTCTCCGTTTTATTTCACGATTTATCCAATTCCACGACCCTCCTTTCACTACTTAGCGACTCCTCACTACTGGCAATGAAAGATAAGGATGGAATATTACAAAACTTAGGTCGCGTAAGTGGCGTCATTGAGAATATGGCCGAGCTTATTCAACATATTCGTAAAATCCAATCAATTGAATCCGGTAAATCAAATATCAAATTAGAACCAGTCCCATTAAAAGAATCCATTGAAAATTCAATACAACTCATTAGAAAAAGACTTGAAAAAAAGAGTCAACATATCCGTGTCGAGTTTGAGGAACAAGATATCCAGGCCATGGCAGAACCATCATCACTTTGTCATAGCGTCTTTAGCAACCTTCTCACTAATGCCTCAAAGTTTTCACCTGAAGGCTCAGAAGTCTTGGTAAGGGTTACTCAACGAAACTCTGTTATACGTGTTGATATAACTGACCAAGGAATCGGCATCCCTGAAACAATGATAAATAGTCTCTTCTCTTTTACTAATGAGACCCACCGTGAAGGTACTCACGGAGAAGAAGGCTCAGGCTTTGGTCTACCCGTTGTTAAAAAATATATGAAATTCTATGGGGGAAATATCAAGGCATTTAATAATATTGATGGCATCGGCTCTACTTTCACCATGACATTCGTTAACGCTGCAACGAATAACCAAGACAACATTGAAAAATCAAAAACAGAACCTAAACAAAAGAGAAAGCCTTTGCGCGAAGTAAATCAATAAATGGATTCGGGAGGATGGTAGGACTATGCAGATTCGAACTTTACAACCTGCGATCAAAAGATGCCCAAAGGCATGTTTTGGCGCTGAGTTGATATCGGTAAATGTACAGGAGATAAAAAGCGAATTGTACTTGATAAGGTCAAAGATGGTAGGACTATGCAGATTCGAACTGCAGACCTCTACCATGTCAAGGTAGCGCTCTAACCAACTGAGCTATAGTCCTACAAGTGTCTTAAAGTAGGGAAATAATATTCTAATTCACCAAACTCGTCAAAAGATAAAATTGACGCACACACCTAAGCAACATCGTTGCAATTTTGCTAGTATAACTAAAAATCATGGAGGAATAATGAAAAATATTATTATGATATTAATTCTATCTAGTTGTGCTGTTTCAAAAACAAAGCTGACTCCTGCTGGAGAAAAAGTAAAAGTAACATTTCAAAAGCCACGCCATAAAAACTGTAAGCCTTTTACAAATGTTGTTGGTGAGAATGAAAATGGAATTAAAGACCTTGCCGTAAACCATGCCATTAATCTAGTTGCAGATGAAGGTGGAGACACAATCTGGATTAAAGAATCTGTGAACGAAGGAAATGTGTGGAAGGTTTTTGGACTTGGCTACCACTGTAAATAAGAATAAGGATTTTTAATGATAATTTTAGATAGTGCAAAAAAAGCAATCGAAAACTTTTCAATGCCTGATCATGTAGGGTTTGGAAAAGTACTACTTCCAATCATGGCAACATGTGAATACAAACGTGGAGAATGGGGCGAGCTTGAAGTTAAGCCTTATGGCAAGCTGGAGCTAGATCCAACATGTAAAGTTCTTCATTATGGACAAGAGATCTTTGAAGGAATGAAGGCCTATAATTTTAAAGGCAATGGACCGAATCTTTTTAGGCCCCTTGAAAATTACAAGCGTTTCAATCACTCGGCAAAACGAATGGCAATGCCAGAAGTTCCAAAAGAAATCTTTACTGCTGCTGTAAATACAATCACTAAAATGGGTGAAAACTATATTCCAAAACGTGGTGGTGAGTCTCTTTATATTAGGCCATTTATGATTGCCACAGAAAATAACCTTGGGATTAAACCAAGTGAAGAATTTCTTTTCATGGTAATTGCCTCACCTGTTGAATCATACTTTTCAGGTGGAAGCTACAAGCTTCTTATTGAAAGAAATATGATTCGTGCATGTGCAGGAGGAATGGGAACGGCCAAAACAGGTGGTAATTATGCTGGCGCCCTAAACGCTGGTGTAAGAACTCTTAAACTTGGCCTGCACCAAACTCTATGGCTATCGGCCAGTGACCGTAAGTCGATTGAGGAATTAAGTGGAATGAACTTCTTTGCTGTCATTGACGGTGAAATTCACACACCTGAATTAACTGAGACAATCCTTGATGGAATCACTCGTCGCTCACTCATCGATATTGCTCGTCACAAGGGCTACAAAGTTGTTGAGCGAAAGATTAGCATTGATGAATTAATTGAAGATATTAAGTCGAAGAAATGTACTGAGTGCTTCTCATGCGGAACTGCCGCTATCATCACGCCGATCTGCTCTTTACACGAAGAGTCTGGTGAGTTCTATAATATTCAAGAAGAGTTTGGACCGGTTTCAAAAGAGCTTCGTGAGACTCTCCTGGGAATCCAAGAAAAAACAATTGAAGATCCATTTAACTGGGTCGTTGAACTTTAAAAGTTATGAAATAAAAAAGGCCCTCATCTGAGGGCCTTTGTATTTCTACTTCGCTAAATTTGGAAGGATTTGAAACATAACCATTGCAAGGATTGTTGGGAAAAGTGCTCCAAGAAGAAGCTTACCTGGGTTAATCCCATCTTTTCCAAATGTCCCTTTAAGGATACCAAAACCAGCTGGGTTTGGCGCGTTAGCAATAACAGTTAAACCACCACCGGCAACAGCACCAGCAACTAGGTTGTACTTAGCTGAATCTGTTAGATCAACTAGAGTCCCTAGATAAGTAAGAGCTGCGTTATCTGTAATAGCAGTAAGTGAAGTTGCACCTACGAAAAGAACAAAGTCACCTAGCTTAGTTAGAATTGGTTGTAGCCACCAACCTTGTTGTCCACCTAGAGTTACTAGACCAGCAAGGAAGAAACCAACAAGAAGTGATTCTTTTAGCTTGATTTCGTCTTGGTACTCTTTTGTAACAGTTGTGAAACCTAGGAAGAATAGGAATAGACCTAGGAAGAAAACCATGTGGTGAGCAGAGAAAACAACTAGCCCCATAAAGATAATATGAATTAGAGTCATCCACCAAGTTGGTGCCATCCAATTCTCATGCTTTTGTTTAATTTCAAGCTTTCCTTGAAGTTCATTTTTAAACATGAATGCAATAATTAGAGTTCCAATGATAATTGAAATTGTTGCCTTGTAACCAAAGTTTGTAATCATGTGAACAAATCCCCAGTGCCATTTTGAAGCAACCATTAGTACAGGAGGTGCAGCAAAGTGAGAAAGTGTTCCACCGATTGATACGTTTACAAAAAGTAGACCAATCGTTGCATACTTAAACTTAAGACTCATTTTCTCATCAGAGAAGAAGTAATCTAAAAGGATTAAAGCTGTAACTGTCATAGCAGCTGGCTCAGTAATAAAAGACCCTAGAATTGGCCCAATGATAAGAGCTGAAACATAGAAGGCCATCTTACCAGGCATTGGAATAAGCTTTGCAATCATCCCAATAATTTTTTCAGCAAGCATAATGATTGGCCTCGTCCCTGCCATACACATAATAACGAAAACGAATGCCGCTTCTGTGTAGTTTACATCTTGCTCAAGATATTTAAGTGCCCCACCTATAACCTGGTGTGCATTATCATAAACTGCAAAACCTTGAGTGGCGCTATAGTAAACAATAAAGGCCGCGGCCCACATACCGAATACTGCTTCGACTTCACCTAAGAAGTGAAGAAGGTTTTCCATCATTGATCCTTCCGGATACTTGTGAGCTAAGTGTTGAATTTTTGAAACTAGAAATGTGTGCAAAATTGCACATGCGAATAGAATCGTCCCTACGAGCTGTAGATTTGTTGGATTCATGAAACTTCCTTTGTAAATTGTGATCCTCTTTATTTTATTCTTGTCGGCAAAGGTGCGCAAGTACTGAAATTTCCAAACACCTAAAATAATTTACTATTTTTGTAAACTTTTTCTAAACCAACTCCGATAAGAAGTCGTGCTATTAAAAAGAGTCTCTATCTCCATTCTCGCATTTTCAGTTGTAGTCAATGCTCTGGCCATTGAGCCTAGTTTCTTTAAAGAAGAGATTGATGTTAATGGAAGGCAGATAAAGGCCAAAGACCTAGTCAAAGATATTGTTAGAATCACAAAATCAAAGTCACCTAAATATATTCCAATTAGGCGTGAAAATGCAGTTTCTGACGACATTCCAAGGCACAATAGCGCTAGCGCAGAGATTTGTATTCAATGTCGAGACACGGCCGAACTAGCTTCAAATATCTCAGACATTGTCGCTAAGGCAAATGAAGACAATCCAAAACCAAGTATTAAGGTCAAGCAAAAGGCCTTAAAGCTTAAGGCCATTGCCACCTATATTGAAACGGTTGATAAATTAGGCGAAGTTTCTTGTCTCGAGAGTGACTTTGATAGCGGCAAAGAACGCTACAATACAAGAGATTTTGATGACTTCGAATTAGTTTTCACTTCTGATATCGCACTAAGTGAGTTCTCATCTCTAAGCCTCGCCCCTAGAACACAAACGAAAACTAGAATTACTTGGTTTCGCTCTACAGATGAAGTTGGCGAAGATATCTTTATTAAGGTTGTTTTTATAAAAGACCAAGAACCATATTTTCAGATCTACTATCCACATGACACTTATGTTGACCCAATAAAGCCAACAGATGTTGAAAGAAATATTCCAGAAGGTGTAACTCTTGAGACAAATAATGAATCAGAGATGGCCCTCGTGAGGGATCAAGAATATGACACTTTCATTGGAAAGGTTAAAATCAACAAGGCACTTCTACTAGAGCAAAGCTACTACGTCCCTACTTCTCTAACATTATTAGAGATGGAAACAGAGAGTAGTCTTGGAGAGGACACAAAGCTTACAAGTAAGGTAGAGATCAATGACAGAAAACAAAGAATTAATGTAAACCTCAATAGTAAGCTTACTGAGGATACGACCCTAGATGGCCATCTTGATATCAAACCAAATAAACAAAACTTAAATCTCAAACTATCTAATCGTTATAGTGACGATATCACAATTGATAGCAATGCAGATATCTCTACAGATAAGCAGCAACTTGACTTAAACCTAGTGCACCAAGGGAAATCCACAGCAAGGGCCGTAGCAAGAGCAGATGGTTACTTTCTTGCTGGAGTTACAGTGGCCACACCGGAGTTTCAAAATTTTGATATTGAAACAGATATGAGCTACGACACAAATCAGACAGCGACAATTGCCAATGACTTCAGGTTTCAAGGAACGACTATTATTAAAACTGGGACAGTGATTAATTCTCAGGGGGAAGTTGACTTCAGAGCACAAAGGTCATTTGAAGTATTTGATGATGCTAATATCACAATGGAAGTACAGCACTCGACGAAAGACAGAGGCGTCAATGTTGATCGTACCTCTGCCTTCATTTCTTTTGATATGAAATTCTAATTAAATGAATTAACCGTCATTACCAATTGAAGCAACAGGACAAGCATCCATTTGCTCTTGGCATAACTCTTCTTCTTCTGGTGTTGAAGGTTGCTTAGCAATATAAGCATTTCCGTCTTCATCTTCAGCGAAGAATTCAGGGGCACCCGTGTAACAAACGTTACATGCAATGCATCCTTCTCCGTTATCATCATCTGGGTCAGTACAGTACCACTTTCCAGCAACATTATCTTTGTGCTTCATTTCTTTATTTGCCATGTTAACTCCTTGATTTTATTAACACACAACACAATATTTCATTGATTATATTTTGCCTAAGTCTACTAGATTTGAGAATATAGCACAAGATACTCAATCATAAATTTCACAGGAGATTTTTAAAATGACGACGAGCCTTGAAAAAGCTAATGCTTGGGCCAATAACCCATATTTTGATGAAGAGTCACGCGCTGAAATCCAAGGATTAATTGACGCAGATGACATGAAAGAGATCGAAGAAAGATTTTATAAAGATATCGAGTTTGGTACTGGTGGACTTCGCTCTATCCTTGGTGCTGGAAATAATCGTATTAACAAGTATACAGTTCGTCGAGCAACGCAGGCCCTTGCTGGTGAAGTTCTCGACCATAGCGTAAAAACTGGAATCACTGCCCCATCAATTGCAGTAAGTTATGATTCTCGTAAATTCTCTTTTGAATTCGCTAAAGAAGTTTGTAGCGTCATGGCCGCCAATGGAATTAAGTCTTATATCTACAAGAGACTAAATCCAGTGCCAATGCTTTCTTACTCAGTAAGATACCACAAGGCCCAGGCCGGAGTAATGGTGACAGCTTCTCACAATCCTCCTGAGTATAATGGTTACAAAGTATACTGGAATGATGGTGCACAAGTTACTCCACCAAATGACAAAAATATTATCAATCGTTACTACGATATTACTTCGTATGATGCAGTTAAATTCATGGACTTCGCTCAAGCTGAAAAAGATGGATTCATTAGCTGGGTTGGTGAAGATGTAGAACAAAGCTTCTATAACGACATCCTATCTAAAACAGTAAATCCTGAAATGTGTAAGCAAGATGGAAAAGACCTTAAGATTGTTTATACACCAATTCACGGTACAGGTCTTATTCCATGTATAACAGCACTTGCCCAACTTGGATTTACAAATGTAGAAGTTGTGAAAGAACAAGCTCAACCTGACTCAAGCTTCCCTACTGTTAGCTCTCCAAACCCAGAGAATGCATCAGCAATGAAAATGGCCGTTGATCTTATGAAAGAGACAGGTGCCGATATCGCATTTGGTTCAGACCCTGATACAGATAGACTTGGTGTTGCTTTCCAACACGAAGGTGAAACTCAATACATCAACGGAAACCAAATCGGAATCCTGATGCTGTACTACATGCTTCACAACCTTAAAGAAAATGGCAAGATGCCAGCTAACCCATACTTTGTGAAAACGGTTGTAACGACTCCTCTTCAAGAACTTATCGCTGAAAAGTACGGCGTTAAGTCTTACTCTACTCTAACAGGATTCAAGTGGATCTGTGGACTAATGAATAAGATCGAAAAAGAAGATCCTTCGGCAAACTTCCTCTTTGGAACAGAAGAGTCTTTCGGTTACCTTCCACACGACTTTGTTCGTGACAAAGACGGTGTTGCTTCAATCACTTTCATGTCTGAAGTCACGCTCTATTTTAAGAAACAAGGAATGAACCTAATTCAAGCTCTCGATAAAATTTACGAAGAATTTGGATTTAGCCAAGAGTCTCTCCTAAATCTTGTTTACCAGGGTAAAGAAGGGGCCGAAAAAATTACACGAATCATGAGTCATTTTAGAGACTTAGCTCCGACAAGCTTGTGCGGACAGGAGATTCGCGTTATAGAAGATTATCAAACAGGTATTGTAAAAGACCTTGAATCAGGTGATGAGTCAAAACTGGATTACCCAGTAAGTAATGTTATTGGTTACCACTTCAAAAATGGAAACCGCCTGTATCTTCGCCCATCAGGAACTGAACCAAAAATTAAGTTCTACATTATGATTCAAGAAAAAGAAGGCGAACTTTCTGAGAAGAAAGCAAAGGCTTCAAAAGTAACTGATGAGTTCCTAGCATTCATTAATGAAACAGCTGAAGGACTATAAGGTTAAGGAGTATAAATTTTGAAAAGTGATAAACTTGCAGTTGTATTAGTTAGTGGTGGTATGGATTCGTTGGTTTGTGCTGCAATTGCAAATGAGAAGCATGAGAATCTTGCGTTTCTTCATCTTAACTACGGACAAAAAACTGAAGAACGTGAATTAGATTGCTTCCAAAAAATCGCAGATTATTACGGAGTCGACAAATCACTTCGTAAAGTAATTGATGTATCTTTTCTTAAACAGATTGGTGGAAGCTCACTAACTGACGACGGAATTGATGTAAAACAATACAAGGGTGAATCAGAAGAAATCCCTGATAGCTACGTACCTTTTAGAAACACTCACATCATCGCGATGGCCGTATCTTGGTCAGAAGTTGTTGGTGCAAAAAATATCTATATCGGTGCAGTTAATGAAGACTCATCAGGATACCCTGACTGTCGTCCAAGTTACTACGCAGCTTACAACGAGCTAATCAAGCAAGGAACAAAAGATGGTGATATCGAAATCATCACTCCAGTAATTGATATGGCAAAGAATGAGATTGTACAAAAAGCGGTAGACCTAGGTGCTCCACTTAAGTTTTCTTATTCATGTTACGCTCGTGGAGATAAAGCTTGTGGTGTTTGTGACTCTTGCGCTCTAAGACTTAGAGGCTTTCAAAAGGCAGGGATTGAAGATCCAATTGAGTACGATCAAAGACCAAACTATCTTTTAGAAACAACAAAGAAATAAAAAAAAGCTCCCTTTTTGGGAGCTATATTAATTTTTCTGCTCTTCTAACATCAAATTTTTCAACATTTTCATCAAAGTATGCCAAGAAATGTTTAACATGCTCTGTTTCCATATGGGCCTTCCAATGTGCTTCTGTTTCCCATATTTCATATAACCAAAAACTCGACGGATCTTCTTCTTCCTGATGTGGGTCGAATTTGGTACAACCAACTTCTTTATAAGTTTCTTCTACTAGTTTTAGTAACTCTGTTTTAATCAATTCAGTTTTATCAGACTTAGCCTTAATATTAACGATAAGAACTAGCATAAAGTACTCCCTATTTTAAAGTTATAAGAAAAGACCCCTATTAGGGGCCATTTCTATTATTAGTTTTTAAATTAGTTATTCAGCAGCAGCTTCTGTTTCTTCTTCAACAGCTGGTGCTTCTACTTTTGCAACAGGAGCAGTAATAAGTCCTGCATCAGTTAGAATTTTTACTTTTTCTTCTTTGTTTACAAATTTTCCGTTTGCAGCTTTAACAGCAAAACGACCAGATCTTTTCTTAACAATTGTGTACTCGCCTACTTTTTTAACAACTTCCATGAATTCTCCTATAATAATTCTTTGCGTTTGTTATCTTTTAAGTGTTGAACAATTTCTTTTACTCGTTGTGAATCATCTTTAGGCACAATCATAACGGCCTTATCATTTGAAACAACAACAAGATCTTGGACATTAATTAAAGAAACATGCTTATCAGGAGCATAGATAATATTCCCTGTCGCATCCTTTAAAAAAGTTCCGTTACTATCAATTATAGTGTTTCCCTCCACACGGTCAACCACTTGTTCAAGTGCCTCCCACGATCCAAGGTCATTCCAATCAAATTCGGCCTTAACTAAGCTGATACGACTTGATTTCTCCATAATAGCGTAGTCAATCGAGTCTTTTGGAATCTTATTATATACTTCTTCAAGCTTCGCCTCGTCGTCAAGGCTTGCCTTCAATTCTTCATAGAAAGAAAACATTTCCGGTGAGTGGGCCGCAAACTCTTCTTTAAAAACACCAAGTGGCGCCATAAACATCCCGGCATTCCAAACATACTTACCTGTTGATAAGTATTCCTTGGCCTTCTCAAAATTTGGTTTTTCAACAAATTCATCAACCTTGAATCCATCACCTACTGCTTCACTTGTTTTTATATAACCATAACCAGTGTGTGGGAAGTGAGGAGGAATCCCTATCGTTGTAATCGTTTGCGTATCACTTGAAAGCTTTACGGCCTTCTCAAAGCTCGCCTTAAAGCCAGACTTATTTAAGATGACGTGATCCGAAGGCATAACAGCGATAATATCATCCGATTTGGCCCCCGCAGCCTCAATGGCAGCAAGAGACAGGAGAATACAAGGAGCTGTATTTCGCCCAGCTGGTTCATAAATAATATGTTCTTCAAGAATTTGATCTTTTGAGCAAGAAATTGCTAACTCAGATTGGTCACGAGTTGTAATGATAAAGCGATTCTTCAAGTCGACACTTTCTTCAAAGCGATCAAGAGTTTGACCTAGTAGAGTTTCATTTCCAACGAGAGAAAGGTACTGCTTTGGTTTTGATTCTGTCGACTCTGGCCATAGGCGTGTTCCCTTCCCACCGGCCATAATAAGTGTGTAAATATTCATAAAAAAATGCCCTTAAATTGTATAAGGGCATCGTATCATAAAAAATGTAAATGTTCTAAATGGTGAATTAGTCGAATTTTGTAAAGAAATAATCACGCCCTGCAAAAAGAGAAGGGTGCTTCTTAACATATTGCTTTGCTTCAATACTTCTCTCAAATGCCCCAAGACTTACGCGGAAACGGTTCCCCTTCCCTGGTACATCTTTCTCATTAACGATTGGGCTAAAGCCTAGAACTCTAAAACCTTCAGCGAATTCCTTAGCATCATCAATCGACTCAAATGAACCAACCACGATTGTGTACTTACCAGTGTACTCATCAGTTTTTGAAACAGATTCCTCAGCAGCATTACTTTCGACAACTTGTTGCTGAACTGGTTCTGCGGCCCTTTCCTCAACAGCTTCATCTACTGGTGAATCCTGAACGCCGACATCATTGAAGTCTTTATTCTCATTTGAAAACTCATTAACCATCTTCTGCTTTAATGATTCTTCAATTCTCTTATTTAATTCTTCTTTTGAAACTTTCTTTGTCTCTTTATCTTGAACTATTTCTTTAACCTTCTCCTCTTCTGGAGATGTTAGCTCAACCTTTTGCTTCTCATCCATTGGCTCAACAATCGCTTTTTCCTCTTTATTACTAAGCCCAGCTTTTTCAAAAGCATAATTAGATCCAATCTTTAGGCCAAAGAAGAATGATGTAATGGCAACCAGGATGACAAAGATGACAACCAATAAGATTTCTTTTTTCTCAAATACGTAGAAGTTACTTTTATCGTTCATAAGGATATTTTAATCTCTCCACAATTATTAGCAACTTGCTGAAAATACTAGGAAAAATAATCCTTTATTTCATATTTGAAATATATCCCGACATTCTGACTCAGAATAAAGACTCTCCCATCTTTCTATTTTATAACCCGTGAAGTCTTATGAACTTTGCCAAACCGGGAGAAAGAAAATGAAAAAGATTTTAAAGAATAATAAAGGACAAGGTGTTATGGAATATATGATCATCACAAGCCTTGTCGGTATCATTTGTATTACGGCCGTAAAAACACTTGGAACAAGAGTCCAAAAAAGACTAGAAGACGCATCTGACAAGATCACTAAGAGTATCAAAGTAAATTAATACACAATTATGAAAATACTTTCTTACGCTCTATCTATTACTCTAATTGTCTTTGTCTTCCTCGCAAGCTCAGCTGTTAGCGAAAAGTATCGTTGTAAAAATAGTATTGTCTTTCAAGCTTATGTGCACTCATTGTCAAAATCACATAATAATAAAAAATCATCAAAAACATTCTCTTGTAAAAGCCTCCTCTCATTTGAGAGGTGGTTTGATTCAAAAACACGGATTAAGTTTGTAAAAAATAAAAATGGAAAATACCTGAAGTATCGAAAAGAGAAGCATCATTTAGGATTTTCAAATGGCCTTAGATGAAAGAGGTAGTACTTCCCTAGTAGCGGTCTTATTTTTTATGGCCTTCATCGCCATCATCTTTTCAAATATGGCCCGCTCCTATGAAGAACTCCAAATTATAAAGTATTACAATAAATCATATATCTGTTCAAAGAAGGCAATTGTTGAGTACAAGTCCTTCTACAAAAGAATTTCTTATATCAATGTCGGCCTAAAAAGCCTGTTTTACGCTCAATTCTTTCCCCTAGCAGCGTGGCTAAAGCCATTTATGAAGTATGGGGCCAAAGGACTTATGTACCTACAAAGTGCGCTTCGCTACTTCCTACGCTACAAGCTCTTAACCATAGCGGAGTGTGATACGGCAAATATTCTAGGTCTTTTAAAATCTGACCCATTAGGAAGAAGAATTTGGAAAATCAAAAGAAGACTCGATACTTCAGCTGTCTTTGAAAAGAAATGGAAGGCCTTTATGCCCTTTCACTACCCAGGGAGTAACCTATCAGAAAATCACTCATTCGTTATTACCTTAAAATTCAAACTCAAAGAGGGAAGAATTTTAGACGATTTCGCTCTCACCTCAAAACACATGGCACCCAAGGGTATTCAACAATTGAAGGACTACTATGGACTTCAATTTTTGTAAGTACATTAATTCTTATGATTAACCTGGAGGTTAAAATTGAAAATTCTAAACAACGAGAAATCAAAAACTTCATCAAAACCTGGAACTCAATCAAATAGCGACACCCCTTCATCACCACTTCTCTTTAATAAGGAGAAGGAAGAAAAGATGAAGAAGGCCCTCTATCTTAGATTTTGGGTGGCCCTCGTACTGACTAATATCTTCACTTATATCCTTTCAGTCCCTTCCCCACAAAACCTACCTGAGGAGCATATTACAGTGGCAAAAGATGAAAGACTTCTTAAGCTTAAAATAAATGAAATGACCAATCTAGTGGGAAGTGAAGAGTATGTATCTTTATATGCAGGCCCTACACACATCACAAATAAGGCCAAGATCGTGAAAAAACTAAACGATGAAGAAGTCCCTATTTATCTCGTAAAAATTTCTATTTCAGATTTGAATAGAATTGCTCCTTATAAGGCTTTAGAGCTAGATTCCTATCCAGTTACAGATCTACCAAAATCCAAAGGAGGAGCTTATGAAATTGAAATTTAGCCTTATTACAATCCTATTATGTACAAGCATTCAAGCACGTGAAGTGATTGTTTATACATACGATTCTGACAAAAACCACATGTTTGAAGTACTTAGCGAATTAATGGCAAAGAATGGAATTAAGAAAGAAGATTTTCGATTTATAAAGAAGAAGAACCCATGTGAAGATATCTATAAAAATGCCCTACTTCACATTTGCTTTAAGGGTGAAGAAGCTGAACCTTTAGTTGTTAGACAAGATAAGCGAGTGCTTCAAAATACATTTGGGCAATAAAAAAGGGCCAACGTCTTGGCCCTCTTTCTATATCTGAAAAATAATTAAATATTAATCTAGATGAATTTTAAACTTAGGAGTAGTTCCCTTGTTTCTGTTATGCGCTTTTCTTTTAGCACCCATTTTTGTTTTTTTAGCATTACGCTTGTTTCTTGTAATACGAGTTCTTGATACCATGATAAATCTCCTCAATATATTTAAATCTAAATTAAAAACAGTTTTCGAGTATAGCTTTTTACTAAGTTTCCTGCCTTTTGTCAAAGTCATTAGCTTAATATGTATCGTAAATTTCAATATTTACGCAACTGGCTCAAATCAAATTACCCTGGCTATAGGCCAAGTCACTGAAATTTCATTATCAGGGATAACAAACTTCAGTATCTCCAATAAAGAAGTTTTATCGAGCAAGGCAATTCAGGCCCAAAATAAGCTCTTTATTAAAGGAAAAATGCAGGGCCAATCGATTGTTACACTTTGGACTAACTCAGGCAAGAAGAAGATACATGAAGTTTATGTCCTCTCAAAATCAGGTCAATTTAAGGTACTTGAGGTCTTAAACAACCTCCGTCACTTTGGTATTAATGGCGATATTAAAGGCGATAAGTTAATCATTTCCCAAGATATTACGACACTTGATCAGTACCTAGTTCTTAGGCCACTTCTCAATAAGAATAAGAGTATTATCTTCAAGGGTGAACTTAAGGATAAAGTCGCTAAGAAAATCATTGGCGAAATTCATCACAAGTTTTTTCAAAACTATTACGATGATATTCGCTGTGAAAAATCCAAGATTGATATCCACTGCTTTACAAACGAAGAGATCTTAAAAGATAAGAAGTTCCTAGGGCCACTCCAAAAAAAGCTAATGGTTAAGTTCTTCCTATCTCAAAGATTTGATAATCTCGTCAACCATAAGCTCGAAATGAGAATCATACAAATTGAAAGAATGGATGGAAAAGAGATCAATTTTGGACTCGACCAAGTCGACGTCGGCCTTTCCGACTTACTCGATGAGGGAGCATCAGCATTGGCCAAAAGTCAGAGCATTGTCTTTAGAGATACTGATTATAATGTGTCGACATTGGCCACTCAAAAAATTCTTTTACGTACAAATAACAAGTCTACCGTTCAAATGGGTTCTGATATCCCTTTTACCACGACAACAAATAACAATGGCAATAATACTCAATGGCGATTTGCTGGACTTAAAATTGAGATGCTACTTGAAAAGATAAACAACAGATACAAAGTTAAATATAGCACAAAGCTAACGAGGCCAATGGGGCAAACAAATGGTGATACTTATATAAACGGGAGTGCCCAAGAGTCGAGTTTTCTAATCGAAAAAGGAATTCCGATTCAGATGTTTGAAATCGATTTAACAACTGATGACAACGCCGGACGAAGACTTCCCATTCTTGGTCAAATTCCCATTCTTGGGAAACTTTTTTCTTCATCCGCAAAATTTAAAACGTATAAAAGAATTATTGCTATCGCAAAATTAAAATAGGAAAAATACATGTCACAAATTAACCAATACTTCTTCAGTGAATTCAAAATGCTTCTCACAGAAAAGTCGAAAAAGACGATTCACTTAAACTTTGAAGAAATTATTTTAGAGACCTTAGAAAGAAATAATCTGCAAGAAAAAGACATCTCAAACCTAGAAGACATCAAGGATTGGTTTAATAAGGTTTACCATCAAAGCTATATTGACGACCTTTTAAACCTTTATGATGCAAACGAGTTTATCATTCACTCTCCTAGTGATATCGAAGTTCATAAGCAAGATAACCTAAATCTAAAAGTTGAATTTCTAAGTAATGAGGATTTTGTTCTAAGCCTCGTCTTTCTTACTCAGAAGCTAAGTATTGACTGGAGCTTCAACACACCATTTGCCTCATTTAAAGATACGCGAGTAATAAGTGGCAATGAAATTGATCTTCGTATCAGTCTTACCCACCCATGCCTTTCACCTAAGTCACAAGCAAAGGCATTTCTACGAGTTCACTCACAAGAGAATTTTAAAGTTTCAAATTTCACTGAAGATAAGGATGCACAGAATCTCATGACAGAGCTTATTTCCAATTACAAAAACATTGTTATTGCTGGCTCCACGGCCAGTGGGAAAACTAGTTTTCTAAGGGCCTGTAAATCATTATGCCAAGAAGGTGAACATCACGTCATCATTGAAGATGTCGCTGAAATAGATGGTGATATCTCACACTCAACTCACCTACTTTCACACCCAAGTGAAGGAAAAAGTCTAAAGGACTATTGTAGCTATGCTCTTAGGATGTCACCCAAGAGGATTATTCTGGGTGAGATTAGATCGAGTGAAGTTATTCCATTCCTATTGGCCATGAATACTGGACACAAAGGAATGATGAGTACCATTCACGCCAATAATGCAAAAGATACTCTCCTAAGATTAACTACATTATTTTCGATTTTTTCAGAGAGTAAAAATGGGATCGACTTTGATCAAATCCTAAGGCTTATTTGTCAAAGCGTTGATCATGTCGTTTTTATTGAAAATAAAGAAGTAAAAGAAATTATCGAAGTTCACGGTAGTGAAGCAGATCGTCCAATTTATTCAACGCTTTATTCAAAAACTAAGAAAATAGCTGATCACCAAAAAGGTCTATCCACTCACGAAGATCTTGGCCATCAACTTCTAGCGTAAAGTAATCGTCATTATTCTCGTCTAGCTGGAAAGACTTATTAAGTAGCTTGGCCTCTTCAAGAGCAAGCCCAAAAACAGTGATAAAGTTTCGAGAGGCTTCGTCTTTTTCCGTTGAGATTGCACAGAAGTGATCTTCTTTGGCATCGCTAATACAGCTTCCGGCCTCGTTTGGGTAAAATACACTTTTAACGATAAGAGGAAGATTAGCTTCAATCAAAGGATTCATCGTTCTGTGAAAAAGAATCTTAGCTCCTTTATTTGTTAGAAGTTTTGTTTGGCGATAACTAAGATTGTGAATGAGTGGAGCATTAGTCAGCACCTTAGGGTCATGTCCATAGACACCTTTTACATCCTTCCAAATCACAAGTTCTTGTACATCATCAAGTGCCCAAGCAAAGATTGCAGCAGAATAGTCAGAGCCTTCACGGCCTAGAGTTGACGTCTGGCCATCAGTTGTTCGAGCAATAAAGCCCTGAGTGATAACTAGCGAGTACTTATTTAATTCATTGCAATTTGCCTTCGTATTCTTAAAGAGTACCTTGGCCTCATTAAAATTTTGATTTGTGACAATATAATCACGAGCATCAGCATGAAAGACCTCTCTGCCCTGTTGCTCAAGATAGCTTGCAAGAATCGAAGTCGAAATTCGTTCTCCAATACTGTAGATAGAGTCAAGAGTGGCACTCGATTTAGGAAGTGTAAGATAACCTAATAATTCTTTTTTAAAATTAGAGAGATCAACGGAAAGCTCTAGTTCATCAACGATCACTTTATGTTTTTGGAAAAAGGCCTCAACTAATGAAGCGGAGTCTTCCTTAAAATAAATTGATTCAAGTTCGTTAGTTGAATTATAGGTTGCAGATAGTACAACTAGTGCATCATTTGGACATGCTAGGATTAAGTCTGCAATCTGCTTAATGGCAGCAGCACTTTTAATAGAGCTGCCACCAAATTTATATACACTTCTCAAGTTTTTAGTCTCTTGTTAACTTCTTGTATGTATAACGTTTAGGATTAAGAGCAGCATCGCCAAGACGCTTTCTCTTATCTTCTTCGTACTCATCAAAGTTACCTTCAAACCACACAACTTTACCATCACCTTCAAAGGCAAGGATATGTGTAGCAAGACGGTCTAGGAAGAAACGGTCGTGGGAAATGATAACCGCACAACCAGCATAATCAACCAGGGCCTTTTCTAGGGCCTGTAGTGTATTTACATCAAGGTCGTTTGTTGGCTCATCCAGAAGGAGAACATTTCCACCTTCTTTAAGAACTTTTGCAAGGTGAACACGGTTTCTCTCACCACCTGAAAGCTCAGAAACTTTCTTCTTCTGGTCTTCACCAGAGAAGTTGAATTTAGCGATATAGGCACGAGAGTTTACTTCTTGGCCACCAACATTGATGAATTCAGTTCCATCAGCAACAACATCATAGATTGTTTTCTCTGGATCCAGATCACGCCCTTGATCAACGTAAGCAAGCTTAACAGTATCACCAACATCAAAAGTTCCTGAAGTTGGTTGTTCTTGACCAGTAATCATTTTAAATAATGTTGTCTTACCAGCACCGTTTGGACCGATAATACCAACGATCCCACCAGGAGGAAGAGAGAACTCTAAGTTTTCATAAAGTAATTTATCATCAAATGCTTTTGAAACACCATGTGCTTCAATTACCTTATTACCAAGACGAGGTCCTGCAGGAATGAAGAGATCATTTGTTTCATTTCTCTTCTCACTTGAAATCTTTGCTCTTTCCTCATAATTTTTGATACGAGCTTTTGACTTCGCCTGACGTGCCTTAGGGTTAGAGCGAATCCACTCAAGCTCTTCCTTCATGGCCTTTTGTCTCTTAGACTCAGTCTTTTCTTCTTGAGCAAGACGTTTTGCTTTTGTTTCTAGCCAACCAGTGTAATTCCCTTCAAAAGGAATCCCTTGTCCACGGTCAAGTTCTAGAATCCATCCAGCAACATTATCTAGGAAGTAACGGTCGTGTGTTACGGCAATTACAGTTCCTTTATATTGTTGAAGGTGTCTTTCTAACCACCAAACAGTTTCTGCATCAAGGTGGTTTGTCGGCTCATCTAGTAATAGAATATCTGGTTTTTGAAGAAGTAAGCGACATAGTGCTACCCTTCTCTTTTCTCCACCTGAAAGGTTTCCACACTTAGCTTCTGATGGAGGACAATTTAGTGCTTCCATTGCAAGGTCAAGTTGGTTATCAAGTGTCCAAGCATCAGCTGCATCAAGTTTATCCTGAAGCTTGGCCTGCTTATCTAATAAGTCATTCATTTCGTCATCTGACATAGGTTCTGCAAACTTTGCAGAAATCTCATCAAACTTTGCGAGAAGATCAACTGTCTCCTGGCAACCCTGTTGTACAACTTCTCTAACAGTTAACTCTGGATCTAACTTTGGCTCCTGCTCAAGGTATCCAACTGAATAATTCTTTGCTAAGTGAGTTTCACCTAAGTGGTCTTGATCAAGCCCTGCCATGATCTTAAGAAGTGTTGATTTACCAGCACCGTTAAGACCTAGAACACCGATCTTAGCTCCATAGAAATAAGAAAGTGAGATATTTTTTAGAACGTGCTTTTGTTTATAAACTTTCCCAACACGATTCATTGAATAAATAATTTGCTTATCATTTTGATAGGCCATTAGCTGACTCCATTTGTTTTTTTATTACCTAAATAAAGTACCTACAAAACGATAGAATATCAATTATAACTGCTCACAAGCTTAAAGATTTAAATGACTTATTAGGCGGAAAAAGTTTGCGACATAAGGCACAAAGAAGAAGACCACAAGCCATGCAAACTTGAATATCTTTAATCGTTGTAAAAAAACTTCATTTTCACTTCGATAGTCATCCCACAGATTAATTTCAATTGATTCAAGGTCTTCGCAAATATCTGCTCCTTGGTGCTTTTTCATTTCAATAAGGGCCGACAGCCTTCGAAATAAGTCCTTTGCCAAGTCTTGCTTCATCTCAACAATTGAGTTGATTGCTGAACGATGGACAAGTTGATTTATGGGAGTCCCTACGTCGTACATTAGTTTAAAGATAAGATAGGAATTTAAAATCTTGCTTATTGGTGCGAGGAATTTATGCTTTAATTTTTTAATCAATAAAATGAAGCTAACGACACCCATCATATTATAGAGGAAGGCCAAGGCCAGAAAAAAGTAATCAGTCTTTAACCCAAGTATATTGGTTGCGAAGATATTGAGAGCAAATGTAAGGCCCATGGCCATAAGAAATTGAAAGAGGGTTTCGTTGATTGTACCTGAGACCTTTTTCTCAATTTGCAGGTCATTAGAAAGGGCGTGGCGCATTTTTGCGAGAGTACGACTTGTTGCAGCGCCAAATTCTTTTGCAATCTGAGCTATTTCACATACTAGTGAGTCGTAGAACTTATAATTTGATAGTTGCGTTAGATCTCCCATCAGATTAAGTTGCGACACTTCAATTAATAAGTCCTTACCTCTTTGATACTCTGAGCGCATTCGAAATTTCAATAAGTTAAACCTTTCGATTAGACTTTCTGCGGGGATGAAAAGAGCGATAAGTGAAATAGATAGAAAAGATAAAATTGCCAAAATAGACCTCCTATCTTGACGTAACGCTATGTATCTGAAATAACAATATCCCATGGAAAATAAAGAAGAGTTATTTCACATTCGAAATGAAAAGCATGCTTTTGAACAGCAATCAGAAGATATTGATCATCCTGATTTCTATCTCAATGATGAGCTATTAGAAGAGCTACAACTCTTTTGCCAAAATTTTGATCCGTACCGTGATATGGATCTTGAAACAAAATTTCGTTTACAAGAATTTGGTGTTCTTGAACTCTCAAATCCCTTTGAGATTACGAATAAACTTCTTCTCTTATTAGAGAATAACCTTCAATACCGTATAAAGTTAGAAAAAGAAAAGTAACAATGAACAAGAAAACCGCAGGTCGTCCACGCATTCGCACACCTAGGGTAGAACTACACCCTGCCAGTGTTAAATATATCTTCAAAGGTCATCCTTGGATTACAAAAGATAAATATTCTCTGAAGTTTCCAAAGGGATCTCCTTTTATTACAGCAAAGCTTGATGAAGTTAAGAATGACGATGCCAAATTTGTTGTTATGCTTAATGATCCTACTCATGACAGTGTTCTCGCTAGAATTTGGAGGATTGGAGAAGGCTCTTCTCACCTAGGCCCAAAGGAATTCTACTTTGAATTACGTGAGCGTATGCAAGCAAGTTTTGAGGCACGTGGTAATATCGACAACCGAGAAAATTACTACCTAGCTTTTGGTGAGTCAGATTATCTCCCAGGACTATTCATTATACGTTTAAAGGATAGAATCTTAATTCAATTCTATGCAAACTTTTGGAACCACTTTGAAAATGATGTTCTAAAAATTGTAAAAGACTTCTACCCTAAAGATACGGTTTGGGTTCAAAAGAGAAACCTTAAGCGCAAGAAAGAATTCTACTGTGCGACTAATAAACAACTTAAAGAAGATAACTTTCTTATAGAAGAGTTTGGTGTTAAGTACCAAATTAAGCTTAACCAATTCTATGATATTGGTATCTATACAGATATGGCGGCCATTAGAGATCGTGTGAAAGATGACTTTGATGGAAAGAGTGTTCTTAACCTTTATAGCTATACAGGTGCATACTCTCTCTTTGCTCTTAAGCAAGGCGCAACAGATGTAACAAGTGTAGACCTCTCGCAAAAGTACCTTGATTGGCTTCAAGAAAATTTAGTGCTTAACGAAATGAGTGAAAATCATGAGTCACTTTGTATGCCAACAATTAAGGCCCTTGAAAAGTTTAAGGCCGAAGGTCGTAAGTTTGATTTAATCATTTGTGACCCTCCAAGTGCATCAAGTGATGGAAAGAAAGTTTCAAAAGCTATTGATGCATACAAGGATATGATTCCTCTATTTGATATGATTTTAAATAAGGGTGGAAAGGCACATATCTTTTTAAATACACATTCTATTACACGCAAGAAATTTGAAAATAAAATCAAAGAATATATTGGCAACCGTAAGATTAGTATCACTGGATCACTTAAGCTTACTGGTGATTGTCCATCTCTCAAGGGCTTTATTGAAGGCGACTACCTTAAGGGATTAACACTTCTAAAGAAATAAAGGATAAGAGTAGATGACAAATAACCTAGCAATAATCGTTCCCCTATTTATTGGTTGCATTGGAATTCTTCAAGGTGCCCTCAACCGATTAATGACAAATGATATTGGCCTTACATGGATGGCCCTCCTAGGAAATTTTGTTACTCTAGTTGTTTGTATTTGTTTCTTCTTTTTCGTTAAACATAATCCAGAATTTTTTCCAGAATTCGTTCGCTTGAAAGAGTTCCAGTTTAAGTGGTGGTATGTCATTCCTGGCTTCTTTGGTTTTCTCTTTGTTGTTGGTCTTCCAATTGGAATCTATGAAGTTGGCGCTGTTAAAACAACAGTTGGGCTTATTGCAGCACAAATGGTGACAAGTGTTCTATGGGATGTGTTCGTTGAAAACATCTCTCTAACTGTGCCAAAAGGACTAGGAATCTTGATGGCAATTGGCTCAGTGCTATTAATTACACTGTTTTAACAGTTACTTATAAATAGCGTTAACACACTTTCATTTTGTAGTCTGACACAGATAAATCCTATGCTATAAAGTAAAAATGCTTTTAATGTATTTTCGTCTATTCATCGCTGGACTATTTTTAGTTATTGGAACACTAATCTGGATTCCAATCTGTATGTTTCGCCCAGCGAATCGAGGAAATACATACCTTATTGCAAACTATTACTCGTGGCTAACTCGTCTATTCTTACATATTAAAATTGATGCAAGAGTGAAGAAAGACCACAAAGACGTTAGAAATTCAGTCATTATCTCTAACCACCAATCCAACCTCGATATCTTCTTTGTTGGGCCGGCACTACCGAGACGAACAGTATCACTAGGAAAACAATCTCTCGTTTGGATTCCTATCTTTGGGCAAATGTATTATCTAGCAGGTAATATTTTAATTAATCGTACAAATCGCAAAAAGGCCTGGCGAGCAATGGCCGAAGTTGCACGAACAATTAAAGAAGATAATTGCAATGTATGGATTATGCCGGAAGGAACTCGCTCTAAAGGACGTGGACTTCTACCATTTAAGAAAGGTCCATTTGTTGTTGCCATCCAGGGACAACTCCCAATTTACCCTGTCGTTTTTTCTGAATATGAGAAATCTTTTGATCTTAGAAAGCTTAGGCCTGGAAAAGTTATCATTGAAGCTCTTGAGCCAATTTCGACGGAGGGAATGACGATGGATGATATTGGAGACCTTATGGACAAGACTCGTGAAAGAATGCTTGCCCATATTAATAAATTAGCTGAAGAATTATCTTAATCTTTCCTCTTATTAGAAGATATTTACTCTTGTCATGTAATCAACTTTTCTAGCATCTGCTCTTCTTAATGGGCCTTGTGTACCTGGTGCAGTTGTTCTTCTTCCATCATTTATAGCGGCATTACTTGTCGGACATTCCATCCCCAGGCCACAAAGATCTTTTCTATTTAAGAAAAGTGCTGCTTCAATAAAGCTGTACTGCTTACCTTTATAAATTATTTTTAAATCTTCAATCTTTCCTGTTTGATTTGGAAGGATAACGAAGTCACCTTTTTCTAGAATATCAAATAGGAATTCCTTGTACTGTGCATATTCCTTTGTGACCTTAAAAAGAACATCATTGTAATCTCTACCGTTTGTATCCTTTGAGTAAGCACTTACTGTATCACCAAAAACTCTAATTGATCTAATATCTTGATCGCCGTGATACTGGCTTCTAATTTTTAAATCACCTGAAGTTGCAAAAATTTGCTGATATGAAAAAGCATTAAGAGCAATAAATAGTGCAATTGTAACTTTAAGAATTGTTTTCATCATTCCCTCCAGATACATATATAGATGCACTTTATGTGCCAAGAATCTTACGGGATATTAAGCAGTTAGGTTGTAAATATCTTAAACAGTGTCTATTGAAGTGACGACATAGCGTCCTTTCTGGATATGAGCCTGCTCTCGGCCCCTGCCTTCGCAGACATAAAAAAAGGCTCCGTTAGGAGCCTTTTATTATTTCTACTTTACTATTCTTTCACGCCATTTTTTGATATCTGGTGCAAGGTAATCGTACTTCATCTCATCAAGAGTATATTGAGAGAATTCGTAGTCTGTCGTGTGAGTTAGACACTCAGTTGGACAAACAGTAGTACAAAGACCACAGTAACAGCATAGAGCTGTGTCGATAGTGTATTGAAGAAGATCTAACTTGATTGGCGTTCCACCACTTGTCTTAAGTGCTGGAGCATCTTTTTCTCTTCTAACAGCTGTAATGTAGATACAGTCAACTGGACAAGCAGTTGCACACTGGTAACAAGAAATACAGTTTTCAACGTCGTTAAATAGACGTGAACGAGAGTTCTTTGGAAGCTCTTCTCTTACTTCTGGATATTCAATTGTTACAGGCTTTACACCGTACACATATTTAAAAGTAATCCCTAGACCTTTAGTAACTGTTCTAATTCCAGTCCAGATATTCTTAAACCATTTTCCTAATGTTAGTTGCTCACCTGCTTGGTAAGTTGCTTGAGTGCTCATCGGTCAACCTCTCCTAGTACAATATCAATACTTCCGATCGTAGCAACGAAGTCTGCGATCATCTGACCTTTTCCAAGCTCAGGTAGCATTGAAGTGTGTGTAAAACATGAAGACTTAACTTTAACTCTATAAGGAGTTTTTCCACCATCTGAAACGATGTGGTAACCAAGCTCTCCACGTGGACACTCAGTTTTTGTATAAATCTCACCTTTTGGCAGCTTAATGATCTTTGGAACTTTCCCCATAACAGGTCCAGCTTCAATTCCATCAAGAGCTTGGCGAAGGATTTTAATTGATTCAAAGATTTCGAATACACGTACATAGTAACGATCCCAACAGTCACCAACAGTTCCCATTTCACCTTTACCAGTAACAACATCAAAATCGAATTTATCGTAGTAACCATATGGCTTCTTCTTACGAAGATCCCATTCAACACCTGAACCACGAAGAACAGCACCTGTTGCACCATACTCGTAGGCCATCTCAGGAGTAACGATACCAACATTAGCAGTTCTGTTACGGAAGATAGCATTCATACCAACTAGGTCGTGGTACTTCTTCATGCTTTCTTCCATCGTTGTACAGAATTGATCGATACGACGAAGTTGATCGTCATTAATATCATTCCAAACACCACCAATCCAAATGTAATTGTATAGTAGTCTGGCACCTGAAAGCTCTTCAAAGATTCTTAGAATTTGCTCTCTATCTTGGAAAGCGTATAAGAATGGAGTGAAGGCCCCAAGGTCGATTGCGTAAGTACCAAAGTACATTAAGTGAGATGCGATTCTTTGAAGTTCCGCAACGATGATTCTGATATACTCTGCTCTTTCAGGAACTTCAGTTCCAAGCATTTTTTCTACACCGTGAACATAACCCCATTCCATTCCCATAGCACCAAGATAGTCCATACGGTCAGTGAAAGGAATAATCCCACGATAGTCTAAGTTCTCGCTGTGCTTTTCCATACAACGGTGTAGGTAACCTAGGTATGGAGTCGCTTCAACAACGATTTCAGAATCTGTTTTAATCTCAACACGTAAAACCCCGTGAGTGGCAGGGTGCTGAGGCCCCATATTTACTGTCAGTAGATCAGTATGTAAGGCTTCTTGTTCTTGTTTTAATGTATTATCTTCCATTAAAAATATCCTTAAAATTAATTATTTAGCTTCTTCCATCTTCTTATTTAGAGCTGCCTCTAAATCAGTAGAAATCTTTCCATCCCATGAACCAGAGATTTTCTTTGGTTCAGCAGCATCAATTCTTGCCTTAGCAAAGAACTCATGATCTGTAATATTCATTTTATGTTCAGGATTTACTTCGAAACCTTGCCAAGCTTTTTGAACTTCGTAGTCTTTACGAAGTGGGAAACCTTCCCAATCTTCAGGACAAAGAATTCTTCTATGATCTGGGTGTCCAACAAATTCAACACCATTCATATCGTAAACTTCTCTCTCTAAGAAGTTAGCTGACTTCCAAACATCACAAACAGAATCAATCTTTGGAACATCATCTTTGTTTGCTTTTGGAAGTTTAACTTTGATTATTACATCATCAGAGTTTGTAATGAATGAAGCCAGCATATAGTTAACTTCGATTTCATTTTCGTAATCAACACCTGATACAACTTGAAGTACGTTGAATTGATATTCAGAGCTATCTCTTAGTGCATAACAAACGTCTTTAATTTTTGAAGCATCAACTAAGATTGGCTTATCACCTGCTTCATTTTCAATTAAAGAAGCATTTGCACCACTAACTTTATCATTAATAAAAGTTACTAATTCATTAAGCATGCTTCACCCACTTATCTTTAAGAAGTCTTTCGTTGGCAACTTTCTTTTGAAGTGTCATTAAACCTTCGATTAGGGCCTCTGGTCTTGGAGGACAACCTGGTACGTAAACGTCAACAGGTACGATCTCATCAACACCTTTTAGAACGTGGTAACCGTGTTGCCAGTAAGGCCCACCTTTGTTAGCACATGAACCCATCGAAATAACATATTTCGGCTCGGCCATTTGTTCGTAAAGAGTCTTAATTCTTGGGGCCATTTTAAGAGTTACAGTACCTGCAACAATCATTAAGTCCGCACGTCTTGGTGTCGCCATGAAAGCACCACAACCAAATCTTTCTAAGTCATACTTAGATCCACCAGTTGCCATCATTTCAATAGCACAACAAGCAAGACCAAACGTCATTGGCCATAGAGAGTTCTTTCTTCCCCAGTTAAGGAAGTCATCAAGTTTTAATAAAACAACACTATCTTGCATTGCCAGCAATCCTTTTTATAGATGTATAAAATTATGAAATTCTTAGGTTATAAATTACCAATGCTTAGCTTTGTAGTCAATTAAAGCCGAGGAAAAAAGAGAGTTTTTTGTATGGAAACGTTGGTGCATAGAGACATTATTGAGTTCAGTCGTCAATAAAATTTAGTCTAAATATGAACGACATCTAGCATTAAACTTAGATTCTGCCTGACCGACGTTCTTATTGGCGCTCGCTATTGAGCGGCCCTGGCTCTCTTTTAGATAGGTCATACGCTTAAGGTCATTTTGACAGACCTTGGTCATGATAGTCTCAAACTCCTCAATAACAGCTACTGGATATGGCTTAGACCAGGCCGATGAGATGAGGCTAGAGTCTTCGCTCGAGCTATGCTCAACCACTTCATGAGAGATACCTAATTTGTTTACTGCATGCTTAAACTGGTCATAATGTGCCCCCAATTTATAAAATTCCTTTACAGCAAGCTCTCTTGAGAACTCCTCTCCATCTAAAATATTTAGGCATTGTGGTGAGATCGCTTTAAGCCCATAAATTTCGCGCCCGATTCGACACTCAACCAAAAAGGCATCAACCTCTCCACCCTTTCCCTGAATCGTATCACTTAAGAAAGTGGAAACAGAGAAATCACTTAAATAAGGATTAAATGGCTTCTTATAGATATAGTGAGTTAACTCGTGAATAAGGTCTAAGACGGCATTCTTTGTTGAATGAGACTTATCAATATAAACCTTGGATCTTGTCTCAAAGCGCACGCTTTCAGGTGAGCTTGGATTGAACTTTCTTACGAGGGTCGTATCCGTCACAGAAGCATCACCACTATCAATAACTTCTTCGAGTCGCTTACGATCCTTAGCGGCCCTTAAACGTGCCTTATCAATTAACTGAATCCCAAGCTTTGAGGTTGAGACGATTTCAATTAATTGCTCAATGCTACCCTCTTGGGTCGAACTAAGCTTGCGCCAATTTCCACTATACTTGTCAGTGGCCGAGTGAATTACTCCACCACGTTGTCCCCAGCTGCTCGCATTTGCACTAAATGCCACTAGGTAAACAGTTAAAATTGACAGAGTAAATGTAGGTAGATGACGTCGAAAATGCATTAACTTAAAATCGACATCTGGGCCAAATTCTTGAGTAAAATTTGAGGAGAATTTCAAAAAGGCAAAAATAATTTCTATAACTTAATGCGTTTTGCACTTAAAGAACAAACGCATTAGAATGGAGCTGTTCAAAAAACATTATAAGAATCTAGAATTAAGGAGAAAAGAATGGAACATAAACTTCCAGAACTACCATGGGCAAAGGATGCTCTAGCACCTCATATCTCAGCTGAAACAATTGAGTACCACTACGGAAAGCACCACAATGCATACGTAACAAAGCTAAACGCTGCGATTCCAGGTACTGAATTCGAAAATATGACTCTTGAAGAAATCATCATGAAGTCAACTGGTGGCCTATTTAACAATGCTGCTCAAGTATGGAACCACACTTTTTACTGGAACTGTCTTGCTCCAAACGCAGGTGGTGAAGCAACTGGTGCAGTAGCTGACGCTATCAACGCAAAATGGGGATCATTTGATAAGTTCAAAGAAGAATTCTCAAACTCAGCAGCAACTAACTTTGCTTCAGGTTGGACTTGGCTAGTTAAGACTAAAAGTGGAGAGCTAGAGATCGTTAACACTGACGATGCTCAAACTCCAATGACAGATGGTCACACTGCTCTAATGACAATTGACGTATGGGAACACGCTTACTACGTTGATTACAGAAATGCTCGTCCTTCATATATCGAAGCTTTCTGGAAGCTAGTTAACTGGGATTTCGTTAACTCAAATCTTTAATAAAACGAAAGGCCTCTTATGAGGCCTTTTTTTCTTCTTCTTCGATATAACCTAAAACTTTCACTTCAAAACCAAATTGCTTCTCTCTTCTCAAGAGTTTGAAACGAGACTTATCTTTAGTAGGATGCAGATGCTTGATCTGCCCTAGCGTTTCCTGCAATAATTTTGCCGATTCAATTGAATGGCACTGGATTTTATATTGGTCCCCTTTCCTCTGCTCAACAGGTAAAAGGTAGAACTCATCTTCAAATAAATTTACATCAATCAAAAACATTCTCTTCCCCAAAGTATAAGTACTTATTATTTCGGATGTTTTCGAAAAATATTAATGATTTTTTTTATTATGTCGATAGGTACATAGAATAATGGAGATATTTATGAAAAGAATTATTGTCGCTAACTTACTTGTTCTAATCGCTTTCACAATTAAAGCTGGACGTGAATATAAGGACCAAGATGCAATTCAATATGAAAAGAATCTAAATGCTCAAATTAGTCAGGCAGTGGAGATCGCTAACTTAAGACAACAAGTTGCGTATCAGAAAGAAAAAATTAAAGGTATAAAAGATGAGTACCAAGCGGCACTCAATAATATGCAAAGCCTTGTCTCTGCAAACCAGCAGGCCAAGCAACATATCTACACTCTTAAAACAGGTAACGACAAACTAGCAAAAGCACTCGATAAGAATGGTCTCGTTACACCTGAGCTTGCCAAGTACATCACGAGAGAAAGTGGAAGACTTCCAGCAAGTAAGGATTCTAAAAAGTAAGAAAGCTATAAACGATAGAAATATCAAATTGAAAAATCGAAAAGATCTCTTTTCCTGCGTAGTAATTCATATCTGTGCGAACTCTTAATTGATTTGAAAATGGAATATTGAAACCCATACCAAAAATAACAGAACTATATGTTCGATTCACAAGGCCTGTGAGCACTTGTCCGTTATAAACAGAAGAGCTCCCCTCAACCATTGTCCAATGTCCACCAAGATTCATATCAAGCCACTCTTCAGGAGAGAGACGAAGCATAACGCCGAATTGATTTGTTTCTAGATCAATCTTAAAGCCTTCATGATCATTAGAAAGAGTTCCTGTTCTAAAGAAGCCTTCAAGAGCAAGGGCACCAAACTTCATTCCAAAATTTGCAGAAGGAAAGATCGCCGTTGCTCCATTGTAATAATCAGTTTCTGAGATAACACCACTTAATGAGGCACCACCACCTGCATATAACTCAGAGGCATTTGCCTTAGAGGTAAAGAGTAAAATTGAAAATATAATTATGGATAAAGTCTTAGAGATTGCCACTCATTACCTTTTTTAACAAATTGAAAGCGATCATTTAAGCGGAACTCTCCGTAAATGAAGAATGTTATTTCTTTAATATCGACTAAGTAACCACCCCAATTCTCTGGATACGGGACTTCTTCTTTATAGCGCTCAAGCCCTTCATTGTACTCTTGTACTAACTTCTGACGATCTTCAATTGGTGAAGACTGATTAGAAATAGAGCTAGCAACCTGACTCTCATGAGCACGAGATTGAAAATAATTCTTTGATACTTCAACATCGCATTTTGAAATTGAGCCCCTAATTCTGACCTGTCTTCCAAGGCGATGCCAATAGAAGGTCATGGCCACATTAGGATTTGCAGTAATTTCCTGGGCCTTTACTGAATTATAATTCGTAAAAAATAGTGGCCTATTATCGACAACTTCCTTTAAGAGAAGTGTTCTAGCATTTGGTTGTCCTGACTCATCGACTGTAGAAAGAATAAATGCAGGCCCATTTTCTTCCTTGGCCACTGCTTCTTTAAACCATGTCTCAAAAATCTCAACAGGAGATTCTTTATAGTCACCTAAAAATTCTTTGTAATCACTCACACCCTACTCCGTAATAATTTGAAAGTCTCTCTTTGAGTCGTGAAAGTCGCGGTTAATATCGAGGATTTCATAATAAATCTTAGGGAACTCATGCTCACCATAATTAAAATGAACAGGCTGAGTACGGTTTCCTAAAATATCCAACTTAAAAAACATTAAGTTTGGCAGATCATCAATTGGAACAAGACTTTGCACAACACGATAAAAATACTTACGAAAGTTATTCTTGTCGATGTTATCGATCACCTTTTCGAGTTTTGTATAGATATTATCGACTTCAGAATTAAGAATTCTCTGAATTCTCTTAGCAACATGGCGCGTATGGGCCCTTTGCCAGAAAAAGATCTTACTAATAAAGTGCCTTCCCTTTCCATTTTGCGAAACAACACGGTAACCACGATCCTTTTTAATCTTATTCACTTCATCAATAATACGATCTAGAGGAACATCTTTAATATATTCGAAGATCTCTTTTCTTAAGACAAGACGGTACTTAACCTCTGTCGTGATATTCGTCTTTACTGTATCAAGCTCTTGAAAATCGATCTTTGAGAAGATGAATTGGGGAACCAATGCCTTAATCTTCTTCTTTGTCGATTTCCACTCACCACGTGTAAAGTATCGATCCTTTCTAATATAATTTGTTCCAAAATCAACTGAAGTTTCAGTTACTCTATCCTTTGGAATGAAAGAAAAGTACGACTCTTCAATCTTATCTCTTCTTTTGTGAATTAGGATATTGAACTCTTCACTGTACTTGTAAACTTTATTTGGAAAGAAGTACTCTCCAACATCAGGGCCGTTTAAGATCGAGATATGGTTCTTGTAATATGTCCAATCATAATCAACGTCACTGATGAAGACTCCTAACTTAAAACCTCTGCGCTTGAATTTATATTCATTGAAACCTTGAAAGAGCAGTTTTACACCAGTTCCAAATGTAGCGATTTCATTTGCTAGACTAAAGTCAGAAATAAGTTTCTCTTCAATATACTTACGACCTGTATATTGGCCGATCATCTTATCAGTATCTAATTTGTACTTAGGCTTAATGATTCGATCAAAGGCCTCTCTTGCGTGAGGAAGGCTTAGATCAAAGATATAATCCAGAACATACTGCTCACCGATTCCTCGACCTAGGTTATATTCTAGTAACTTTAGTTGAAAGTTTTTAGAGACAAAATCTGGTGCATTTACTTTTTCGACAAGAGCAACAAAGAAATCACTCTTTACCTTGGCGCCAGTTTTGGCCTCCGTCGATGTTCTTGTCACAATCTTTAGGCGAACCTTACTTTCGTCCATACGATAAATATTAATATTGTAATTACCACTTGTAATAACATTGGCAAAAGCGCCGGCATCAATAATATCCCCGTAACCGTACGCTGCACTAATTCCAAAATTTAGAGTCATCTGAGCAGGAATACTAACGAAGTCTCCAATGGCCAATCTCTTGAGTGTACTTTCAGCATTATAAGGAAGCTTATTAATTGAATATGGTATCGCAAGAATTGCTTTCTTTTGATCATCGAAGTGGCGAATAAAAGTTACGCGGTCATTTTTAGAGAATGTTAAATTAATTGGCGTCACGGCATCAATATACGAGCCTGGGTTTACGTGACGATTGAAACTCCACTCATCAACACGAGCAAACTTCCCCTTCAAATATGAAGGAGTCATCTCATAGCCGTATTTTAATCCGACACCAACACCTTTGATCTTGTCCCAGTCTAGTAATTTTACTGTTGTCGACAAGTTAAGGTTAGCAATCTCTCTAACGATAATATCTTTAATCTTTCCATCTTTAAGAAAACCAATATCTTCTGCTCTAGTCTCAAGAGGCATATGAAGAGACATAGAGACAAGTATTGTCATTGCAATGGATTTAATAAGGGAATAATTTTTCATCGATAAATGCTAACTAGTTTTAAACAGGTCGGCAAATAGAATTTAATGCAGATTTAGCTGATTAGCGTCGATATCAACCATTAATAAATCTTTTAATTTCCTAGCAAAGAGTAGGTTCTCATTTTGCTTTTTAAGAATTGCGTATGTTGGAACGCTAATATCATGTTGAGGCCCAAGGCAGTATAACTCCTGAAAGATTGAATCATTACCAATTGCAGCAAGAACGATCTCCCCTCTCTGTGCCAAAGTCGACAAGTAATAAAGGTGCTCACTGAAGAATGCTTCCTTTAGGTAAACCTTCTGTTCTTTGAGAACTTGCTTCGCATTAACAATCATTTTCTCATCAGATGAAAGAAAGCCAATAGGTAGCTTTTTTACTAGTTTCTCAAATGGTAAATCGCGATATTTAGCAGCAACAGCTGTGTTTACGTAGAAGCGAAGCTGGTTTTGGGCAACAAGGTAATTCTCATATAATTCGTTAGAGAGCTTCTTATCGCTAATGGCGACATCGACTGTATCATTTTCAAGATAGTACATTGTTTGAGAGAAGTTTTTTGAGCGCTTTGTGATGGTATGGCCGAAGTCACTATAGGCAGAGTAATAATCCGCTAATACCGCAGCAATATTTGGAGACTCGAGATGTGACTCAATTGAGAAAGTCACATCATAACCACCGTCATCATGAGGTGTTAAATTATCAACAAGGCGCATCCCATTTGAGAAAACACCCTTAGCATGTGAATAAACCTCCTCACCTTTTTTTGTTAAAACGATCTCCCTAACCTTTCTTTCGAAAAGTTGCACACCGTAATTTTGTTCAAGCTTTTTGATCTGCTCACTTACAGTTGATGAAGCAAGGCCCATTTTTTCAGCGGCCTTCTTAACAGATTTGTGCTTTGCAGCTTCATAAAAACAATAGAGATGATTCCAATTCATGAGAACACAATAGTTCGGAAATTCCGAATTTACAAACAATTGACTTAATATAGCTAAATAAAATCGCTACTATCTTACTAGTTTTACAAAGAGGATGAAAATGACGACGCAAAACACGATGTTTACAGCAATCAAAAAACAAAATGAGAATCGTATCAATCTTAGGAATGTTGATAACTTACGATTAATCAGTGCCTCTAAGCTTGAGAAAAGTTCTTTTGATAACTCAATGCTAGATAAAATCAATATTCGCCACTCAGACTTAAATGAGAGTGACCTTAGAAAATGTAATATCAAATATGCAAAGCACAACAACTCAAATTACGAGGGTGTTGACTTCACTTGGTCAAACCTTGCAAAGAATCGTTTTAAGAGAATCAATCTGAAAGACGTGAGCTTAGAGTGTACAAACTTAGAAGATAGCACATTTGATGAGTGTGATCTTGCGGCGACAAGTTTAAGATGGGCAAACCTAAGAGGTGTTACTTTTAAAAGTTGTAACCTTAACGGATGTGACTTCTCTAATGTTGATTTAACGGGAACAATCTTTATCAACTGTAACCTTAAAGGTGCTAAATTTAATATCAATACAAAAATGCCATTCTTAAAAGAGAATGCCATTTCTAAGTTAGGAATGGATTTCGTTGGAATCCAATAAGGCCTAACTTTAGACAAACGCTCTAGCTTACAATGTTCACTCTCGAACACGTTGAGAGTATCGACACTATTTTGCTAGAGCGTCTACATCAACCAAGTATTTCTTATCATCTCTCCCCAAAATTCTTAGCCTTTCTTTACAAAACTTAATATAGTGTTAGTGAAAACTTCAAAGGAAATGAATTATATGAAACGTGTTCACTCACTTGCAGAAAGAGTCGCGAAGTATATCGTCGACCACACTAAAACTTGTCTTCTAATTTCATTTATCTTCTTTATCGCTATAAGCTCAGGTCTACCGAAAATCCATGCAAACTACTCTGTTAAGGGTTGGCTAATGGATCATGATCAACGCTTACTAGATCTTAAGGAGCACGAGGGAATTTTTGGTAGTTCAGATACCATCGACATCATGGTCTATAAAGAAGATGGCCTCTTTGATGAAAACACCATTAAAACAATTCAAGATATCACTCAAGATTTGTGGCAAATCAAACATATTGTTCGCGTTGAAAGTTTAACGAATCACAACTCAATTGAATCAGAAGATGATGATATTTTCATTACACCTTTCTTAGATGAGGAAGTTGAGTTAACACCGGAGAATTTAAAATTTAAAAAAGAGCACGCAACAAACGATCGCATGCTTGTAAACTCAATCATTTCTAAATCAGGGCGCTTTACATATATTAGGGCCTTTCTTGATACCTTTGAGGGAACACCTCCTTATGACCAGGTTGTAGTTGATACTGAAGCACTACTTGAAAAGTACAATAAAACTGAAGGAGTGAAGTTCTACCTTGGTGGGATTTCTTTTATCAACGAATCACTACAAAGAGCATCAGATCGAGACATGATGGTTGTCTTCCCAATCGTTGTTGGGGTTCTTTCTCTTATCCTCTTCTTATTCTTTAGAAATATTTTAGGGATTGTTCTACCATTCTCCCTCGTAGGTCTTGCCATTATTACGACATTTGGAATTGAAGGGCATTTAGGAATTGAGCTTTCAAGTATCATTGCAGCACTCCCAGCGATCTTAATCGCCATTGGTCTTGCTGACTCGATTCACATCTTAATCACCTATAGACACTTCTATATTTTTGATCGCATGAATGAGCACGATGCAGCTATTGCAGCTCTAAAGAAGAACTTTATTCCAACGCTACTGACAACACTAACAACTGCGATTGGATTCTTCTCTCTTACTTCTACTGATATTAAGCCAATTTATAACCTAGGGATTCTTTCGGGAATCGGAACTTGTATAGCATGGTTCTACACTTACTTCTTCCTAGGAGCACTTCTTACAAAGGTTCATTTTAAAGTTGGCGACCGTGACGATAAATTCCATGCATTCGATGGTATCTTTATGTTTGCGGAAAAGCATAAGGTAATTATTAATATTCTCACTCCAATAATCACAATTGCTTCAATTTACTTTGGGATGCAAAATTATATTAATGCTGATCCAATTGAGTACTTTGATGAGCATACTCCAGTTAAACAGGCCTTCAATATGGTTAGAAAGGAGTTTGGTGGATCGAGAATGATCGAACTTGTTTTTGACTCAGAAAAGCCTGAAGGTGTAAAAGACCCAGCATTCTTAAAGAAGTCGGAAGAGCTAGTTCAGTGGATGCTTAAAGATGAAAAGATTATTCGCGTAAGTTCAATCTTAGACATTGTGAAGCAAATGAATAAAACCCTTCATAGTGATAATGAGGAATTCTATGCAATCCCTGAGACACGCCGTGCAGTGGCAGACCAACTCTTCCTCTACACTCTTGGGCTACCGCAAGGGCTTGATCTAAAAAATCAGCTATCACTTGATAATCGTCGCTTCCGAGTCCTCGTTATGTGGGATGTAAATGACTCAACAGCGGCCATTGCTAAAACAGATAAAATCTTAAAGAAGGCCGATGAAATTGGGATTAAGATCTATGAGGCCGGGCAATCACCGATCTATAACCGAGTTAATGATCTAGTTGTAAATACTCTTCTAACTTCGATGAGTATTTCACTGCCTATTATCTTCCTCATTATCTTATTTGTTTTCAAAGACTTTAAGTTAGCAATGCTTTCTCTAATCCCAAATGTCTTCCCACTGTCTGTGGCCGCGGGAATTATGTACTTTGCAGGAGATGAGTTAAATATTGGTAACGTTATCGTCTTTGCTGTCTGCTTAGGTATTGCAGTTGATGATACGATTCACTTTATTTCAAATTATAAGTTAAAAATACTTCAAGGCATGAATGGCCACGATGCGCTTGCATCAACAATGCACCAAACTGGAAAGGCCCTAGCATTAACAACGACAATGCTAACAATTGCCTTTGGACTCTTTTACCTCGGTGACTTTGTGCCAAACCAGAAATTTGGAGTTTACTGTTCAGTGATCCTAACTCTTGCCCTTTTGGCCGACTTAGTGATCTTACCTGCTGCATTACTGAGTTTAAAGAGCTCAAAAGTTGAGACTGATACTGCTAAAGTATAGAAAATACGTAGGTCCTCATCATATGTCTTAACTTACGAGCTTAAAATTGCTATAAGCATGGACATATTTTGAGGATTAAATAAATGACTGATAACCAAGTAAATCAAATGGATTACGAAGAATCTCGTAAGAAAATTCAAGAAAAGAAAGCACGCCTTAATGTTGGAAAGAAACAAGAGGCACGCAACCTAGAAAGAAAGCCAGAGTGGTTGAGAAATAAAATCCCAACTGGTGATAACTTCAAAGAAGTCAGAAAAGAATTAAGAGAAAAGCAACTTTTTACAGTTTGCGAAGAAGCAAGTTGTCCAAATATGTCAGAGTGTTGGTCTGCAAAGACAGCAACAATGATGATCCTAGGTGGTACTTGCACCCGTGCTTGTAAATTCTGTCACGTTGATACTGGAAACCCAAAGGGAATTGTCGATTTCAATGAGATCGAAAATGCTGCCAAGATGGTTGAGACAATGTCTCTTAAGTATCTTGTTGTAACAAGTGTTGACCGTGACGACCTCCCGGACTTTGGCGCTGGCCACTTTGCCAGCGTCGTAAAAAGAATTAATAAGGACTATCCTGACACACTTGTTGAAGTTCTTATTCCAGACTTCAATGCTGCCCAAGAACATATGCACACTCTTGCAAAGAGTAATCCATTTGTTATTGCTCAAAATGTTGAAACAGTAAGAAGGCTCACTCACGATGTACGTGATCGTCGTGCAGGCTATGAAAAGACTTTAAACTGCTTAAAGTTCTACAAAGAGAATTACCCACATATTTCGACTAAGACTTCTCTCATGCTAGGGCTTGGTGAAACTCATGAAGAAATTCTAGAAACACTTAAAGACCTTAGAGAAGTTGGTTGTGACATCGTCACTTTTGGTCAATATATGCGCCCGACAATGAGACACTTAAAAGTTGATCGCTACTATAGGCCTCAAGAGTTTGATCGTTACAAAGAAATTGCTTATGAAATGGGCTTTGAGTTCGTCGCTTCAGGGCCAATGGTAAGAAGTAGTTACAAGGCAGCAGATTATCTTGATCACCTAAGGGCAAAAGGCCATGACGTTTAACGATTTAATTAATGAACTTGGTATCAAGAACTACACTCTTGAGTCCAAGAACCAAACTCATATATTTCACAAAGATAATTGGGACTACCTTGAAGCACTAGCTTTTCAAGAAAAGGCCAATGAATATATCTATGATAATCCAGAACAGATGGTTTATATCATCACTTCTCACCCAGAAGTCTTCACAATGGGAAGAGGTCTACAAAGAAACCAAATTGAAGAACATGGATTAGTAGATTTTGACCAGGCCCTTGTGGGCAAGATTGATGTTCCAGTTGTGGAAATCAAGCGCGGTGGCGGTCTAACTTTCCACCACCCAGGACAGGTCATTGTTTATCCAATCGTAAATATTGCACAACAAAAACTAAGAACGATTGAGCTAATCAATAATCTTTTTAAAAGTACAGTTAATGCTATTGGTTTAAGTGATAGTACAATTAGTGATCTCGATTTCGACCGTCCATTATTAGGATTATGGCATGGAGAAAAGAAAGTTGCATCAATGGGTGTTCAGCTTAAGAAATTCGTCTCAATGCATGGAATGGCGCTAAATGTATATCCATCAGAGAGAATGAATAAGGCACTAATGATGACTTTTCCATGTGGCCTACCTGGAGATATCTACAATACTCTTGTGAATATATCTTCAGATGACCTTAATACAAATCATGAAGAATATCGCATGAGATTTATTAATCAATTAGTTCAAGAAATTTATAAGAATTAAAAAAGGGCCTCAACTAAGGCCCTTTTTATATCTGTCTTACTGACTACGGTACGACTTAATCTTCTCTTTAAACTTCTTTCTCTCGGCCTTCATTTCTTCATGAAACTCTTTCTTCATGCCTTTTATTTCCCCACGCTGATCTTGATGGCGAAGCTTTTTCATATTTTTTCTAAACTCTTTACTCTTTTCTCTAATTTGTTTTCTAATTTGTTTATTCTCTTCTTTTTTACCAAATTGTAACTTCTTCTTAAGAGCATAAATTTCATCTAAATGCTTAAGCATCTGAGCTTCATTATCTTTTAAAAACTTCTCTCTTTGTGAAAACATTTTCTTTTCAAATGCAACCTTCTTCTTATGTTGATTGTCTTGAAATTTTGCAAACTCATTTTCTAGCTTCTTAAGATCTCCTTTAGAGAGCTTAGAAAAATCTCCATCCATTTCAGTCATCTTTTCATAACGAGCACCACGGTCTTTTTTATGCTTCCTCTCTCCCCTTCCACCACGATCAGCAAGTGAAGAAAAAGCTAATAAAAAAGTTAAAATCATAATCGAAAGAGTTTTCATCATTTTCTCCTATTTATCCAGTTAACTGTTATACTATTCTTATAAAAAAAGGTTTCACAGGCCAGTAACTAGTGAATATTATAGCACTTTATTAAGGGGGCGAAACCTTTGATAGCAATATTCGTATAATAGGTATGCGTATAATGAAGAACTTTATCTGGTCAAATTCGCAATCAAAACTAGGCTCATCAGACCTGATGGAAGTTGTTGCAAAAAATGATGATCACCAGGCGTTCGAGGCCCTTTATCAAAGACTAAGTTCAAAGCTTTACCAATTCGTTTATTACATTCTCTTAGACGAACAAAAGGCACAAGAGATTGTTCACGATGCTTTTTTAACTTTATATGACAAAAGGAAAATGTATCGAAAGGAATATCAAGTATCGACTTGGCTTTGGACAATTGCGCGAAATAAAAGTTATGACTACCTCAAAAAGATGAAAGAACAAAACATTCCAGATGAAAGTGTGATCGTAAATATCGAAGATGATCAATTATCGGCCCTGGAAAAACTCATTGAAGAAGCTAACTCAGAGGTCATTATTGAGGCCATTTCAAAACTTCCTTCAATGCAGAGACAGGCCATCACCCTTTGGATGGATGATTGCTCAGGGGATGAAATCGCAGAAATCCTAGGTAAGTCGAGACAAGCAATAAAGAACTTAATTAATCGCGCTAAGTTAAAATTAAAAGAAACACTTGAAAACAGAATGGAGTCTTTATGAAAGATTCAATTAATGAGATGAATATTAAAACAAAATTAAAATCAAAGGCGACTCTCAATCCACCAAAAGAGATGAAGGCCGCTTTTAAAACAAAGTTTGAAGATCATCTAAAACTTAAACAGAAGAAGAAAAAGCAATGGCTGAGTATTGCGCTTGCGAGTGCAACTTTCTGTCTTGCTCTCGTTCTTTTCCTTAATGTCAGTCAACCTTCGAACACAACAAGCAATGTGAAGGATTACTTAGCTTATATCGAAAGTAACTTTTCAAATGATGACCATGTCCTAGAAAGCCTTGATGAAGTTAACACCCTCTCATATAATGACATTGATACAGAATACAGTGATTATTAAAGAACGAAGGAAAGTTTGTGACAAGTGAAAGCAACGGCCATTTAAATGTATTAGGAACTCCCCTACAGATGTGTGGGTGTACACCAATGACAGGTTTTTGGCGCGATGGTTTTTGCCGCACAGATATCAACGACAGAGGAATGCATACGGTTTGCTGTATCGTTACTGAAGAGTTTCTTGAGTTCTCTAGGGCCGATGGCAATGACCTATCAACTCCAATGCCACAATTCCAATTTGCCGGTTTAAAACCAGGTGATCGCTGGTGCCTCTGTGCAGGGCGATGGCTTACGGCGTACAAGGCCGGAAAGGCTTGTCCAATTATCTTAGAAGCGTGCCACGAAGAAACACTGGCCGTCGTTCCTATGCAATTTCTAACAGAGATGGCCTATAACAAAGCTTAAGCTTTACTGGCCCACAGATAACGAATACAATATATCGAATGCGGCCGTAGTTCAGTTGGATAGAACGTCAGACTTCGGATCTGAATGTCGGGGGTTCGAGTCCTCCCGGCCGCGCCACTATAGTCCTTTTTTTAAATCACAAAATTTATAAATTAAGCAGATCATCTAATTGAATGAGGAGGACGAGAAGCGAGGGAGCGCGCGATAGCGAAGAGCGAGCTGGATGCGAGCGGAAGCGATCGAGCCGGGCCACATCGTGCGGCAAAAGTGCCCCAAAGGGCAGTTTTGAAGCACAGATGAATGTGACTCAAGGAAGCTAAAACGAGCGTAGCGAGTTTGCGGCTTTCGGTTACGGGTCCCGGTACGCGTACCTAATTAAAATCTTTTCCCAAAATTGCACTCAACATAAGTTGAGTCTTCTGGACTATGACTCTCATTACTCCAAGCGTGGTGAACACTCTTAGCAACACCACAACCAAAGAACATTGTCTTATCTGAGTTATACTTTATTAGTGAGAACATATTTTCTTTTTCTAAAAGGCCATCGTCATTTCCTAAGTCAGCGACTTCCTCTCTTTGATATTCCAAGTAAAGGCTTCGCGATTTATCAAGAGCAACACGAACTCTTGCACCATATGGAATATGCAAAGACTTATCCTGAGCATTTAAGTATCGAATGGCGCGAACTCCTGCATATGCTTCAACTTCAAAAAGTTCATCTTCACTTTGGTAGCCCACGGCCCCAGTGATATCACTTGGAAGAATTGGAACACTTAATCTTACGTTGTAATAAAGTCCAGACTCGTCATATCTCTCTTCAACATCTTGAATAGCTTGTGCCTCTAGGTTGAGATCAAGCTCGTTTGCAAATGAAGAAAATGAGCAAATAAGTGCAGTGGCCAACATAAGTTTTTTCATCTTTAGTCTCCTAAAAGGGGTCGTGTTTTTTGTTGTTTGAATAAGGACAAGTTATCACTTAATAAATCCACTCTTTGCTAAATTGAAAATGTTTCCATGAGGCCCAAAGTTTAGACACTTAACTACAATAAGAATTCAGCTACTTAAGTCGCTAAATCATAAAATATTCTGACAATAGACCCCTCGCGTCTTCAAATACAGAACCCTAACGTGTACCTTCATCCAATGAAGAAACTAATCACAATAACGCTTATGGCAATTAATATTTTTGCCTCATCAACTACTCCAACAACAGAATTCAATGACTGGCTAAATGAGCTAAAAATTGAGCTTAATCAAGAGCATGGCTTCTCGTATGCCCTACTTGATGATGCCTTTGAAGGTGTCACATTCAATGAAGATGTTATTAAGTATGACCGCAGACAACCTGAGTTTGTCATGAGTGTCGGAAGGTACTTAGACATTGTGATTAGTGAGGCAAGAATTGAAAAAGGCCAAAGGTATCAGGCCGAACTAGAAAATATCTTCCTTGATATTTGGGATGACTATAAATTTCAAGACCGCTTCCTTTTATCATTCTGGGCCCTTGAAACAAATTTTTCATCGATTACAGGAAAGCTTGATATTATTCGCTCTCTTGTAACTCTCTCATATGATGGGCGTCGATCGGCCTTCTTTAAGAGAGAACTCATCAATGCACTTACGATGTTACAAAGAGGTATTTACTCATATCCAAGTGAGCGCATGCAAGGTTCATGGGCCGGTGCAATGGGCTCAACTCAATTTATGCCTTCAACAATGCTGGCCTATGCAATCGACTACGATAAAGATGGTCATATTAATATGTGGGAAAACCGTCGTGACTTCCTAGGCTCTTCGGCCAACTTCTTATCATCAGTTGGTTGGAATGGAGATGAGAGCTGGGGACATGAAATTGAACTTCCAAGTGACTTTGACTATTTCCATAGTGGCCTAAAATATAAAGAAGACCTACAGTACTGGGTTGATCGCGGAATCACTTTAAAAGGTGGTACTCAACTTCCATACACAAGTGGAAAGACTGCAATTTATCTTCCACAGGGAGCTAACGGGCCTGCCTTTATTGTTTATCCAAATTTCTTTACGATCTTTAAATGGAATAATTCTGAGAAATATGCACTTGGAATAGGTGTTCTTTCTGACTTAATTGCCAAGCGTGGTGATTACTTTGATAAGTTTAACTTGAATGAAAAGTCTTTCATGTCATTTGAAATGGCAAAGAAGATTCAAGCAAAACTAAATGAGTTAGGCTTTGAAGCTGGCCCAGTTGATGGGATTCCAGGAAAGCAAACAACTGCAGCAATTCAACGATTCCAAGTATCTCAAGGAATCACACCAGATGGTTACTTAACTAAAGATCTGGCCGATCAAATTCTTTTAAAATAAATAAAATCTTAAGTTTAAATATCACTCTCCTCTCCGATGAAGTAGTCACTATCTTAGTTAACACTTCACCGGAAAGGAGAATATATGTTGAAAGTGATGAAAGGGTTACAAAAGGGAATCGTCGGTATTGAAGGTTCAGGGCGTATAACTAAAGATGATTATATTAATGTTCTTGAACCAATTCTAGATGAGGCGCTAAAGAAAGAAGAGAAAGTAGGAATTTTATTTTACTTAAATGAAACTTATGAAGGCTACACTCCTGGTGCAGTCTTTGAAGATACGGCCATGGGCCTAAAATATTTTAACGTCATGAAAAGATGTGCCGTTGTGACAGACAGTGCACTTATTACGGGAGCAGTAAAATTATTTGCTCCAATCATTCCAATTGATTTTAAGTCTTATAATATTGACGAACTAGATGAGGCCAAAGACTGGCTTATGCGAGAAGTTGAATCAGATATCGAGTTTCATTTTGATAAGAATGACAATATCCTCACCCTAACTTCCTTTCATCCCCTACGTGTTAATGACTTTGAGAAAATTCAAAATCTACTCAATCAAGTTTACAAAGAAACGAAAGTCATTTCTGGAATTATTCTAAACTCAGAACAATTTCCAGGGTGGGATGATCTAAGATCACTGCTTAGGCATTTTGAATTCCTTAAGGACAACCGCGAACACATTGAAAAAGTCGGCATTTGTACAAGTAATCAACTAATTCGAAGCTCTGCTTCAGTTGTCAGTGATCATTTAGATAGTGTTGATGTTGCAGTCTTTGAGTACGGCGCGATTAACGAAGCACGGAACTGGCTGAGAAATATTGAATCGAAAGATGAGATGCGTGCCGTATGAAAGAAGGCCCTCTTTTAAGAGGGCCTTTTTTTGCTATTGTATTTATTAAAGTGAATCAATAACAGTGTTGAAAGTAGCTGAAGGTCTCATTGCCTTTGCAACTAATTCAAGATTTGGATGATAGTACCCACCCATATCAACAGCGCCACCTTGTGCACTATTTAATTCTTCAACAATCTTCGCTTCATTTTCTACTAGGTTTGAAGCTACTGGAGTGAAGATTTCTTTTAATTCAGCATCATCATTTTGATCAGCAAGAGCTTTTGCCCAGTACTGAGCTAGGAAGTAGTGAGAACCTCTGTTATCAAGCTCACCTACTTTTCTTGATGGTGACTTATCATTCTTAAGGAATGCAGTATTTGCTTGGTCAAGAGTCGCTGCAAGAACTTTGGCCTTAGCATTTCCAGTTTTAATTGCAAGATCTTCAAGTGAAACACCAAGAGCTAAGAACTCTCCAAGTGAATCCCATCTTAAGTGGTTTTCAGCTGTAAATTGCCCAACGTGTTTAGGAGCTGATCCACCAGCACCTGTTTCAAATAATCCACCACCAGCAAGAAGTGGAACAATTGAAAGCATCTTTGCAGAAGTTCCAAGCTCTAAAATTGGGAATAGATCTGTTAGGTAGTCACGTAGAACGTTACCTGTTACAGAAATAGTATCCTCACCTTTAATGATTCTCTCCATCGAGTAACGGATTGCTTTTACAGGATCAAGGATTTTAATCTCAAGTCCAGCTGTATCATGATCTTTTAGGTATTCATTTACTTTTGTAATTAGGTTTGCATCGTGACCACGATTCTCATCTAGCCAGAATACTGCCGGAGTATTTGTAAGACGAGCACGAGTTACACCAAGCTTAACCCAGTCACGTACTGCAACGTCTTTTGTTTGACACATTCTCCAGATATCACCTGCTTCAACTGCGTGAGTAAATACAGTGTTACCTTCTGAATCAGTCACAACAACTTCACCTGCAGCAGGAATCTTAAATGTTTTATCGTGTGATCCATACTCTTCAGCTTTCTTTGCCATAAGACCAACATTTGGAACTGTTCCCATAGTCTTTGGATCAAATGCTCCGTTTTCTTTACAGAAAGAAATAACTTCTTGATACATTTGAGCGTAGCTTCTGTCTGGAATACAGAATTTAGTATCTTCTTGCTTTCCATCTTTATTCCACATCTGTCCCGAAGTTCTAATTGCCGCAGGCATTGAAGCATCGATAATAACGTCAGATGGAACGTGTAGGTTTGTGATCCCTTTATCTGAATCAACCATTGCTAGGCGTGGCCCATTTTCGATTGCTAGATCTAGAGCACCTTCGATCTCTGCTTTTTTTTCAGCAGGTAAACCTGCAAGTTTTGCATAAACAGAACCAAGACCGTTAGCAGAGTTAACACCAAGTTCTTTGAACTCAGCTGCATATTTTTCAAATACATCTTTGAAGTAAACTTCTACACAGTGACCAAACATAATTGGATCACTTACTTTCATCATTGTTGCTTTTAGGTGAACAGAGAAAAGGATGTCTTTTTCTTTTGCGTCGGCAATATTCTTAGCGAAGAACTCTCTAAGAGCATTTGCACTCATAACACCAGCATCAATGATTTCATCTTTAAGAAGAGATACTTTTTCTTTTAGAACAACTTCTGTCCCATCATTTTGCTTAAGAGTGATTTTAACATCAGTTGCATTTGCCATGATTGCTGACTTTTCAGAACCATAGAAATCATTTGCATCCATGTGAGCAACGTGTGACTTAGAATCACTACTCCATGCTCCCATTCTATGTGGGTTTGCTTTTGCATATTCTTTTACCGGCCCTGCAACACGACGATCCGAGTTCCCTTCACGAAGAACAGGGTTTACAGCTGAACCAAGAACTTTCGCGTAACGAGTAGCGATGTCTTTTTCTTCATCAGTTGATGGTGCATCTGGGTAATTAGGAACCTTAAAACCGTGGTCTTGAAGTTCTTTGATCGCAGCTGAAAGCTGAGGAATTGAAGCTGAAATATTTGGAAGCTTAATGATATTAGCTTCAGCTTTTTTTGCTAGCTCACCTAAGAAAGCTAGGTCGTCTGATTGTTTTTGCTCATCCGAAAGAAATTCAGGAAAGTGAGCAAGGATTCTTCCTGCAAGAGAGATATCACGAGTTGTAACGTCGATCCCTGCATGCTTTGTAAAAGCTTTAACGATTGGAAGAAGTGACTGAGTCGCTAGCGCTGGCGCTTCATCAGTAATAGTGTAAATGATCTTTGAGTTGTCTGACATTTTACATCCCGTGTTATGTGTTTAAAGAAATTTATAAAACGCCCTATTCTATAATAAAACCAATAACTTCGTCCATTGGCTGCGCATCACGGAAAAGTAATCCAAATTATTTACTTCAAATTAGTTTGACAACTCATACACAAGTTTAAATAATCAACCACAATATCACACGCAACCATTTTCGGGGGAGAAAATATGAAATTTCTAGTACTTCTTGCGCTTGCTCTTCCAGCATTTGCAGGGCTAACAATTGATAAGAGTAAAGATATCCAAGAGATCAAAAAGATGACTGGATGCTATGCCATTAAATTTCAATCAGCTGAAACATTTGCTTATAGCAATGACTACGACTTCTACGATCGCTACTCTTCTGGTGCGCTAGAGTGGATCTTTGTTGATTCAGAAAATGAGGACATGGTAAATCTTCAACATATTCTAGTTACACCTCATGCCATTGTTAAGCACTGGAGACAACAGTGGGACTGGGAAGCGACAAATGCACTAGACTATAGAGGTTTTAGTAATTGGAATAATAAGGCCGTAAAGAATCCACAGGGAAATTGGGTACAAAGAGTTTATCAAGTTGATGACTCTCCAAGATATGAGTGTTCGGCGCCATGGATTCATACTGATAAAACTTCTTACTGGGAATGTACAGCAAATGCTCCACTTCCAAGAAGAGAATTCTCTAAGCGTAGTGACTATAATGTACTTAGAAGAACGAACCGCCATGAGCAGACTTCATACGGGCATGTTCATGACCAAGACAATATCAAATTAGATATGCTTGAGAATGGAATGGAACTTAAGTTGGCCATGGAAAAGAGCTACAACACTTACCAAAAAGTTGATGATAGCCGCTGTCAACCGGCCATTGATTGGTGGAAGACTCATAAGTACTTCTGGCGAGATGTTGTTAGTGTATGGGATAAAGAACTTTATTCTGAAGACTCAGTGAAGATTGATTTTAAGAAAACAGGTGCGCCTCTATGGGCAAGACTATTTGAGCTAGATGACCAAATGAGCACTAGACCTGCATACGACTCAAAAGAATCAACTCAAAAAATTAAATCGATTATTCAAAACCATATCCTAAGATAGAAAAACTGGGCCTCATCTATTGGGGCCCTACTTTGGCATTCCAATTGCTTTTATATAGGTAGATATAATTTAAACTAAACAATTATAGGCACTTATGAAAAAGCATCTGTTCTTTTTATTTACACTTTGTACACTTTCTACACAGGCAAAGCTCTACTACGCACCTGATGGCTCACAATACGAGCTAGGAGAATGCCAAAGTGAATGCATGGATAAGCTCGCTCAAGAGACGCCAGCACGTGTACTTCAAATCGTTGAAGGCTCTCGCTACAAAGACTTTCTATTAAGAGAGGCCCTGACAAAGTATCTTGAAAATGAAAATATCGAAAACTTTGATAAGCTCTACAAAGACTCATCATATGATAATTTTTGGCTTCTAAATAAGCGTCACGCTACTGAGATGAATATCAGCATAAAGAATGTCAGCGACGATCAAAAGCTTACGGCCGCTATCGATTATATAAAGAATAACCCTGACAAGATTAAAGAGAACTATCCCCTAGTTAACGAATTAGGACAACTAGTTGCAGCTAAGAATAAATCAGACAATGGTATCTCAAGTGTAGAGAAAGAACTGCTTAATGAACTGGATAGACAGAAGAAAATAAACCTTGGGGATCTCATCCAAGACCTCACTTACTATGATAGTACAAAAATGAATGGACTCTATGAGCTGCTCTCATTTGATAAGAGACAAGAAGTTGTCTGCCAGCACATTGATGAGGAAGTTGCACACTTTGATGAGTATATGACAGAGGATTGCAGGGAGTACGATGAATGTATCCAGTTAACAGAATCAACAATTTCTTCAATTAAGGATAACTTTAAAGAATACCTCACATATACTTGCAACGGAAGCTCCCTGAGCGACAATATTGATAATATAAGAGAACATGCCAAAGATGCACTCTCTTATATGTTTCCAGAAATCGTTGCAAAGCTAAATTACAAAACGATGATGGATGAATGTTATGACTGTGGCGTCACAAAAACAGAGGACTATATTATTCATACGCGAATTGTTCAAGAGGCCAATAAGTTCTTTAAGGTAACAAAGAAATGGACACAAGGCTGTGATGAGCTCGTGCGAGAAAGTTCATTCTACAATATGGAAAGAAGAGCTCTAAGGAAATTAAGAAAATATCCAAACCTTAAGATTAATGATGCGCAAACAAAGAGTTCGACATGTAAAGTACGACTGGATGCTACTAATTAATCTTCAGTATATGTAACGAGCTGATTGCCTAGGTCTTTGTAGGCCTTAAAAAGAGAATCCTCGTTTACCCATCCACTATCGTTAAAGACATCAAAGTTCTTTCCCCAACTATTGTGGACACGGTATTGATTTCGGCATTTATTTTGATCATCGCAGATCTTTCGAAAACCACTCAATAAGTAAGCATGACCTCCACAGTAGCGCTGTCTCTGCTCTTTTGGACACATCTCCATATACCTGACAGAAGGATCATCACAATAGCGAGTCCAAGTACAACTTGAAATTGCAGCGGACTTATCTTTTTCAAAAAGTTCAGTCATCTTCTTTCTAAATTGATCGACATCAGTGATACGCTCTTGCTTAAAGCCAATTGGTGGCAGCTTAATCTGACTTTTGTCTTCCTGACATTTTTGAGGAATCAGTACTTCATTTAAAAATTCCTCGAAGGCATTAATTGAAGTAATCTTTGTTGCCGCACGAGAGAGGCTATCTAACATCTCAGAACTAAAAGGAAAGAAGTCTTTAAAAAAGTCTTCAGTACACTTATTACAAACACCATCTTTTAAAGAGTTATCCTTAACCTGATGGTAGATCTCATTAATAGCGAGAAGCTGAGGATAGTCCACAATTCGAAAGTCATTATCTGGATTGTTGTAATTTTCAATTTGCTGATAAGGAGCACACTCTTCTTTGGCAAACTTAAGGCCAACCTTCTCCCCTTTTGTTAAGGCATCAATTACTTGAGTAAGGTTTCCACCATTAAGTCCTAGAAACTCACTTTGATTCCCAGACTTAAGTTGAGTCTTTCCTAAGACATCTAAAACTGAGATCTGGTCGTCTTTGCTACAGTTGCCACTTTTTAAACATGACTGATCCATTAAAGAAGTCATGGCAAATAAATAACATGTCCCAAATCCATCTTGATCGCGAACAATCGGGTTCGTCTTTACTTCGACTTTATTTACAACTTTCTCACTTCCCATAGGAGGAAGGTATTGATAGGCGCCATGCTCATACTCTTTCCAGCGCATATCTTCAGTGATCACTAACGAAAAAGTAGGAAGTGAAAGCATAAGTATAATTAACGATTTAATCATGGATTAAACTCCATGCACTCTTTAGGCTTCCATCAGAAAATAGGCAAAAGCCATACTGATTATTATCCTCATCTTTTAGAATTTTATACTGACTATTTTTGAATTCTTTGCAGGCCTTTGATCCTGGGTGACCAGTAAGCCCACTTCCCTTCTTTGGTGCAACCTTAGCATTAAGGCATAGCATAGAGCTGAGGCATTCTTTATTCATAAGAGAATGATTCTTTCCCTTATAAATCTTCACCTCTCTAAACTCGCCTTTCTTATAAATCTTCATTATCTGAAAATCTTTTTCTACGGCGAAAGTTAGGAATGGAATTAGAATTAGCAATGCCAACTTCATGTTTAACCTTCTGCTCTAAAGAACGTCTGAATTCTACTAAAGAACTTCTCAATCCAACTTCCTTCAACAGATGAAGGATTTCGTTGGGCCTCTTGAGTCTCGGCCATAACTTCAGCAACTTCCTCAAGAGCAAGATCCATCTCATCACCGTGCTCAATTGCAACCTCAGGGTTAGTCTCCTGAGACTTTGGCTCGATTTCTTCACCATTTTCATCCACTTCAGTAACTGTTGCTCTCTCCTCTAGCTTAGATCTTTGATAAAGATAGATTGGCGTTGAAGCAGGAACAAATTGGATAAGTTGGCCAATAAGGCTTCTCTTATGAGTAATACTAATATCACCACGAGCAACGGCCTTCTCTTCAGCGGCCATCATACGCTCATAAAACTTAGGATCTGCTGTTTTGGCATGTTCTTTTAAGATCTTCCACTTCTTAACCGCAAGGGCATCAACCATACGAGCAAAAGTAACAAGGATCTCATCTTTAGGAACAGATGTATTTACATTCTTTAAATGAGAGTAGCTCTTTTCAACATCATTTTTAAAACTCTTAACGATACTATTAATTTTAGGAAAGTGAATCGTTCTTGCCTGTGCATTATAAAATGCTTGAAAGATACGAACTGCGCGATACTTTCCGATTCGTTTTGATTTATAAACAAGGCCCATGATTGAATCAATGATCTCAGGCTGAAGCATAAGAGAGATTAGCCAGTTTACAACCTCAGCGTTTCTCTCCTTCTTAAGCTTTGTTAATAAGGCAACAGGGTTTTCATGAACAACTTTAGTTAGCTCCTCAAGATCAGGTCTCTTTACCCCTTTAAAGAAAACAGGTAGGCTTCGCTGCTCTTTTTCACTCTCCACACCAAGATTTGCGAGGAGAATTTTTAGCTGCTCCTCACATTCGCTATTACAAAGGTCACTTCCATTAAGATCCCTTAAGTGCTCTCTCACAAGTCGGTACTCATAGTAGTGATTACCAATATGCAGGAGGTTACTTTGTACTTCTTTGTCTAATTGAATTTTGAAAATTTCTGGGTTTGGTGAGTTTTCAAATTTCGAAAGAATAAACTCTTGAAATTCACTCCCATAGCCTTTTGAACTAACGTAGCTCTTTAGTTTCGTTTTTGTGATTTCAGTTGATTCAAATTTCTTATAAATATCAGAGAGTCTTTGAAATGAAATAAAGTTCATCTCAAAGTCACGAAAGAAGACTTCCCAGTCTCTTACGTTAACAGAATAGTGTTTCGTAAAGATATTATTATCAAGTCTTTCAATCTTTTTCCAAATGGCCAAAGTTGTCGCTGGCTCCTGGTGCTCACTCGAATTCCTCAAGCGATTATTTAAGATCTCAAGCTTATTGATCTTTTGTTTTAGTGCATATTCTGGTGTGTCGTAGAAAGAACTCTTTCTCATTCCAAGAAATGACTTAAGAACACCACCACATGATGCAAATGAATTAAACGTAAAATTGAATACAATTAAATAGGTAAATAATCTTCTCATAGGCCCTCGTCGTCTTATCGGTGACTTGGGCCTAATCTTTAAAGAAAACAGCTTAAATCAGAACGTAATTTCAACTACTTAAATAGAGAAAGGTATTGGCCATAGCCTTCTTTTTCTAGATCGGCCTTTGGGATAAAGCGCATGGCAGCTGAATTAATGCAATAGCGCTTACCTTCTGGGCCTGGGCCATCATCAAAGACATGGCCAAGGTGAGAGTCTCCGCTTGAAGAGCGAACCTCTGTTCTTGTCATAAGTAGTTTATTATCCTGCTTCATACTAACAACTTTTTGATCAATTGGTTTTGTGAAAGCTGGCCAGCCTGAGCCTGAATCATACTTATCAAGTGAGCTAAAAAGAGGCTCTCCTGTCACGACATCAACGTAGATCCCCTCTTCCTTATTATCCCAATACTTATTAGCAAAGGGCCTCTCTGTTGCATCGTTTTGAGTCACTTCAAACTCTAGCGGAGATAACTTCTCTTTTAATTCTTTTAGATCAGGTTTCTTATACATAACTTTATCCTTTTTATTTTCTAGTTTTTTCTTCTCACACTTTAGGGGCCTTGAGGCGACATCACGAATATAGCCACCTCGTCCTGATAATTCTTTATAGGCATTATAGCGTATCGGGTTCTTCTTATAATAGTCCTGATGATAATCTTCTGCTGGAAAGAATTTATGGGCCTTTTCAATGGCCGTCACAATTGGTTTGTCATACTTCTTACAGGCCTCAAGATTATTTTTTGAGTTTAGGGCAATTTGTTTTTGCTTTTCACTTTCGTAAAAAATCACAGTTCGATACTGACTGCCACGATCCGCGAATTGCCCTCCACTATCAGTTGGGTCAATATTTTGCCAATATATTTCAAGTAACTCTTCATAGCTAACAAGAGAGTTATCGTAGGTAACCTGAACAACTTCGACATGGCCACTGCTACCACTTGAAACGTCCTGGTAACTTGGACTCTCCTTTGTTCCACCCATATAGCCAGAAACAACAGAGTTTACACCTTTAAGCTTTTCAAAAGGTGCTTCCATACACCAAAAACAGCCACCACCAAATGTTGCTGTTGCCTTGGCCGCTAGAATATAAGGGCTTAACGCGACTAATATAGTTAAGAGAACAAACTTCATTTTACCTCCGTGAAACTTTCTTTAGCTTCCTTCGTATAAGTATTCGTCGCGGAAAACGAAATTGTTACATCCTAATCTTAACACAAAGGTCAGTTGCCGATTGAAAGAGTTTGACCTCGTGATTTTGGCTACTTAAAATTAGAATATGAAAAAATTTATACAATACTTTATCGATAATCTTTTAATTTCTAACGTTCTATTCTTCAGTGTCTTTGTCATCGCAATCTTTGCTTGGACTAAAATTCCAAAGGAAGAAATGCCAGACTTCGAATCTCCTTATGTTCGAATTATGACAGTCTTTCCTGGTGCCAGTGCCGAGGATGTTGAATTCTTTATCACTAAGCCAATTGAAGAAGAATTAAAAGATGTTGCAGGGATTGAAGAGGTTCGCTCTGTTTCTTCAACAGGTTCGAGTTCAATAACTGTTGTTATGCTTGAGAATTACCCTAACCCTAGAGAAGTCTATTTAGATATTCAGGATGCTGCTCTTCGTGCAGACCTGGCCAATGAAGCCGAGCTACCAACTTTTCACCAATTTAAGTCTTCTGAAAAAGCATATATTGATATCGGTTTCTACCTTGAAGGAAAAAGAGACTTATCGGTCGAAGATCGCGAACGTCTGCAACAATTAGTTCGAAATTTTGAAACTCAAGTTAAGACCCTACCTGCCGTATCAGGTGTTGATCGTAGTGGTTATCTTGATCCTGAAAATCATATCCTTCTAAGTCCTACAAAAATTAAAGAGAATAAAATCTCTATTCATAAAGTTGTTTCAAGCTTAAGAGAGAGTCATATTAGAGCACCTATCGGTGTTCTTGAAGACACTCAACAATCAAAGGTCACTTCCATTAATGAACTAATTGACGAAAGTGACTTTAAGGACCTTCTTGTCACAGGAAATTATGAAGGAGAAGGTGTCACACTCGATCAGATTGCATCGTTTAGAAAATCTTTTGAGAAAACAAATAGCATCTATAAGATCAATGGCCATGAAGGAATCATGCTTAATTTAAAGAAGAGTCACAATGTTGATATTCTTGAAGCAAATAAGGCCACTGTTGCATTTATTGAAAAGTATAAGAAGGGTCAACTCGATGATCTTAAAATCGTTACACTAGATGATGAGTCATATGATGTTAAGAATAGACTCGCTATTGTTGCAAGTAACGGGCTATTAGGATTTGCACTTATCGTGCTTGTTCTCTTTCTATTCCTCGACTTTAAATCGGGAATTTGGGTAAGTATGGGGATACCTTTTACTCTTTGTTTTACCCTGATCTGTATGCTTATTTTTGATTATACAATTAATAATATGACTCTTGCTGCGATTATTATCGTGATGGGGATTGTTGTTGATGATGCCATTATCGTGGCAGAAAATATTGGCCGAATCACAGAGGATCACAAAGGGACTCTGAAAGAGTTAATGGATAAGGTAACGACAAATGCAGCAAGTCTCTTAATGCCAATCACAAGTGCTATTGCAACAACATGTGTGGCCTTCCTACCACTTCTCTTCTTTGGTGGTTGGTTTGGAAAGTTTGTCTATGTCCTCCCATTTATTATTACCATGATGCTTGTGGCCTCTCTACTAGAGTCCTTCACTGTTCTTCCGGCCCACGTTTTCCAGAGAAAGCCTAAGAAGAAGCATGATGATGAATTAAGTTGGTTTAGAAAGTATGAAGGTATCTATGCAAAAGTTCTAACTAAGGCCCTAAACTACCGTGCTCTAATTATCGTGGCCTTCATTGCCTCGACAGCTCTTTCTGGCTACCTCTTTAAAAGCAAACTGAAGTTTGTTATGTTCCCAAGAGAAGAAAGTAAGGAACTAAGTTTAAGTGTTTATACGAAGAAAGGTACATCAAAAGATGAAATGAATGAATATCTAAAGCCAATCGAGGACATCCTTCTGTCACAAACGAAGGAGCTTAGCATCGTTGGTTTCCGTTCTAACGTGGGACAATCAAGACGCGGTGGTGCCGTTAATTACAACCGTGCCAATATCAATATTGAAATTTTACCGGCAGATGAAAGAAAGCTCTCGGCCAACCAGATTATCGATATTCTTAAAGACAAAATGAAAGATCTGCCAAATATTGAGCAGGTACGCTTCTTTAAGTCTCGTTGGGGAAGTGGCTCAGGATCAACGATTGAAATACAAATTCAAGAAAATGATGACAAGATCAGAGCAGAGATCGCAGATCTACTTGCGCAACACCAAAAAAATAATAAGACTCTAAAGAATGTAGAAATTGAAAGGCCAATTAATACAAAAGAATATAATTTTAAAATTAATCAAAATGAGATTTTAAGATTTGGGCTTACGCCAAGTGATGTAACCACTTCCCTTCGTACTTTCGTCCAAGGTACAGTTCTCTATACTCTTAAGAGTACCGATGAAGAAGTTGAAGTTAGGCTTACAGTGGCCAAGAACTACAAGGTTGATATAGAAAGACTAAAGCAACTAAGAATTGATAATGGAACTGGTGGCTACGTACCAATTTCTCGCTTTATTACAATTGAAGAAGTGATTAAACCATCTAATATTGAGCGCGTCGATTATAAGCGAACAACGATGGTCTACTCTGATATTGAAGAAAGCTCTGGTATCACTCCTCTAGAAGTAGCAGATCAGTACGAGAACGAAGTCTTTCCAGATATCCTAAAAAAGTATCCTTCATCAATTATTAACTTTGTTGGTGAAATTGAAGAGACAAGAGAGTCAACTGGTGATTTTATGATGGCCGGCTTCCTCGTTATCGCTCTTATCTATATGATTTTAACAATCCAGTTTAAGTCTCTTTCGGCACCTCTGATTATCATGACAATTATTCCAATTGGAGTTTCTGGAGTTATCTATATTCTTATGGCCCACAATATGGAGATCTTTGGCTTCTTCGCAGTTATTGGTGCCCTAGGAATGGTTGGGGTTGTTGTTAACGACTCCATTGTCCTCATTGATAAACTCATCAAAGACACAAAGTTTACTACTGATAAGAAGGAGCTATACAAACAAATTGGTCAAATCTCTTCAACGAGACTTAGAGCGATTATCCTGACAACACTAACAACAGTTATTGGGGTTCTGCCAACGGCCTACGGCTTTGCGGGGTACGATTCAATGCTATCAGAAATGATGCTAACTATGGGTTGGGGCCTTGCAATCTCAACAGTCATCACATTATTCTTAACGCCTGCAATCTTCTCATTTCTGTCGAGGTTTCTAGTGACAGAAGATCTGCCAGAAGAAGAGGCCTTCTTAAATAATAATTAATCTTATAAACACCTGATATTACGATAAAACATTATAGTATCAGGTGTTTTCTACAATAAAATAAATTGTCCATTTTTTTAACGGCCTTTTACGTTTTTTCAACTTCACCAAGACAAAGACTAAATAATGTTAATTTCTTCATATGATCAAATTCAGTATTTTGAAGAAATTTCTAATAATACTCCTAGGTACATACCTAGTGTGTTCTCCTTTGGCCTTTGCCCAAGATAGTACAGGTCAGCTTGAGCTCTCAATACAAGAGCTTGCTATTTTTAATGACCTAGGTGAAGACGTAGGCAGTAAGTTAATTTACGGAGTCAATGAGCTTGAAACAAAAGTTGGTGAAAAGCTTGATGTCGAAAAAATCACTAATGATCTCGAAAATCTAAAAAGAGAAAATGAAGAGCTTTATGAGAATGTTGAGTTAGAGGTGCTACCTCTTGATGAAACACACGTCTCAATAAAGTTTGAGATGCAAAAGAAGAGGCTTATTAAAAGAGTTATCATTAAACTATTTGATGATGGAAACTTAGAAGAAGAGATTTCTAATGACTTAAGATCTAAGCTAAAGCTTCGTCGAGGTGCTTTCTTTAAATCGAAACAAATGCTTGAAGACCTAAGCACGATCGAAGATTTTTATAAATTAAAAGGTCATGCCTTAGTTGAAGTAAAGAAGAGCTTAAAGCTTAACCGAGAAGATGAGATTAGTATCATCTTTGACATCCATCTCAACTCACCAGAGATCAAAATTGATGATATTAAATTTCAAGGTAATCATTCCTTTAAGTCACGACAATTAAAAGAGCTTATTTCTTCAAAAGAAAGTCACCTCTTTTCCAAGAATCTTTTTATTGAAAAGACGCTTTATGAAGATACAGAAACGATCAAAAAACATTATATGGAGCAAGGCTTTATCAATGTAGAAGTTACTCCATCTTTTGAAATAGATAAGAATAAAGCTAATCTGCGCTTTTTGATAAAAGAAAATAATCAGCTAAAACTCGACCACTTATCAATTGACGGGAATTATCTCTTTTCAAATGATGAGATCTTAAAAACCTTAGCTATCGAACTGCCGTCAGTATTTTCGATTAAAAAGCAAAGAGAGGCCATTCAAAAGCTTAGAGAGCTCTATGGCCAAAAAGGATATGTCTTTGCTCATATCACAATGAACTACGATCAAAACCAAAAAAGCGCTAAGTTAAAGATTGAAGAAGGTGCTGCTCAAAAAATTATAAAGATGGAGATTGTCGGAAACACAAAGACATCACCAGAAGTCATTTATGAAATTATTTCAATCTACAATGGACAGCTTGTTGATACGAAGAAAATTAATGAATCGATTCTTGCTCTTTATAAGAGTGGATATTTCAAAGATGTTAAGATTGACTATACTCCAATGACCAAAAATGCTGGAAAAATCATTATTCAAGTTCAGGAGAATAGCACCCAAACAATTCAATTTTCATTAGGCTCTGTTTACGGAGGAGCCGGCTTTGGAGTTTCACTAAGTGATGGCAATCTATTTGGAACAGGAAGTTCTCTGGCCTTAACAACGATGATCTCAAAAGAGATCAACCGTATTGGACTGGTTTACAATGACCAACATCTTTTCGGGACAAATATTAGTCTTAATCTTTCTGCCAATCATGATACGGAAAGAAGTTTTCATTATAACGAAAATAAAACGGCCATCAGGATTCTTTTTGAGAAGCAGTTAACGAAGAATATTAAGCTAGGTTTAGGAACAAGGCTTGAGTATATTTCGGTAAATAGTTTATCACAACAGTACGCTTCAGAAATAGACCTTTCAGACACAAAGGATGTTGTGAGCGGACTTATTGGCTCTTTTGCCTATCAATTTGAAGATTCAAATGAAGCAGGACTTAGAACGAATGGAACAATTTCGATTCACCTACTTCCCTCTTTTAACAAGCAAGAGCTCTTCTTTAAAAGTATTGTGAATGCACAAATCGCACGAGATATTTATCGCAATCAAGACGGTGCAGCTCATCGTCTATCAGGAAGAATCACACTGGGCTATGCCTCTGAGCAGACTCCATTCTATGAGCGCCTCCAAGGTGGTGGAAATGGAACAATTAGAGGTTTTGAGTACGGCTCAATCAGTAAAGATGGACAGCTTGGATCAAACTCAATGGTCTCGGCCAATCTAACGTATAGCATGCCTATTTATAAAGACGTCTTTAGTGGTGTTCTTTTTCTAGATGCTTTTAGTCCGGGTGATAGCTCATTTGCTCTTGATGACTTTAGGCTTGTCGGAGGTCTTGGCCTAAGGGCAAAAATGGATGCTGGATTTGTTTCTGAAACATTTGAGGCAGGCCTAACAATACCACTACTTAGTAAAGACTCAGATATGACAAAACCATTTTATTTTATTATCGGGGAATACGACCCTGCTTATAACCTATAAGGAGATTAAATATGACTTTAAATCAATTGTCTCAACTTATTACCGCCTTGGCCTTGCTCGGTTCCGTAGGAGTCCAAGCAAAGAGTTTAGAAGTCTGTGATAGACTTCAAAAGGACATCAAGCTTGAAGAAGTCGATTTTCAAGAAGCATTAAATGATGCACATGATTTGTCAGGCTCTGCAAAGCATTGTAAGGCAGCAAGAAGCTATCAATTGGCCCTTGTAAAGGATCAAAAGCTTGCCCTTGATCAAGGTGTTGATATCAAATTACTCAATGAGCTCTATGAAGGAAACTTCTTAAATGACTATGCAAATTTCTCACTGTCACTAAAGAAGCTCGTTAAGAATCATCCGCAATCAGAGAAGATTCACTACCAACTTGCAGACCTCTACAATCAGAACTTACCAACTGATATAAAGAATATGCCAATTGGTAATTTCGTCAAGGCCGATGGTAGTGCTAATGATATCGTCAATGAAGCTATTATGATTCAAGAAGATTTCATAAAGAACTATCCTAATTCGATGCTCGTAAATGATATCTCAAATAAGCTCAATAATTCAAAAACAAAGCGATTAGAGAAAACTCTATCAGACTTTAAATATGAAGTTTGGCTGAATAAGAAATCTAAAGACAAGGATATCTATGAGTATCAAGCGGCGCTCCTAATGGAGGAAGTGGCCTCTAATGAAGATGGACGTGTAAAAGCACAGGCCCTGCTCGAATTATTTGAGCTATATAATGACCATCAAACAAAGTTAACGGACGCAAAAGATAGAATGGCACAAATCGCTTATCTTCTAATAAGTGAAAGCGAGTATGTAAAAAGTCGTGAAACAAAGAAGATCAATAAAGCACTTAAGAAGTCACAGGTAGAATTGGCCAAGGCCGACGAGGACCAGTTAAATCAGGAAGTTCAAGAAGCAAGTGAGATTAAGAAATCTCTTCTTAGTGACGCTGATTTAAAAGAGCTTATTAAGAATAAGAAAGGCCGTGATCGTTCAATCTTTATGCCTATCGAATTCTCTGACTCAGAGAAATCACTGATGTTAAGAACTCTAGGAGTTGTTGGAGTTATGATGGCATTTGACCAACCAATGATGGACTTCGTTCAAGACAATAAGAATGACACACTAACGACGATTACTGACTTTACAAATAATTACGGTGAAGCAGCAGGACTTGTTCCACTAGTGGGAGCTTCTATGGCCATTGGTCTCGTTTTTAAAAATGACCAATTTAAGCGTGCAGCAGTTAGAAGTGTTGGTGCCGTACTCATTGGGCAATTGGCAACGCAACTTCTTAAGTCGCTAAGTTCTCGTGCTAGGCCTCGTGAAGGAAAAGGGCCATACCACTTTGATGGTGTAAATTTTGGTCGAAATAATACGTCATTTTCTTCAGGTCACTCTGCAGGTGCTTGGTCAGTTATGACAGTTTTTGCCACAGAATTTAAAGACACTAAGATTGTCCCTATTGCAGCTTACTCTCTAGCGGCCCTAACAAGTTTTGCACGAGTTTATAAGAATGCTCACTGGTTTTCAGATGTGACTCTAGGAGCGCTAATTGGATGGGTTTCCGGTAAGTTAATGTATAAATTATTTGATAAAAAACAAGACGGCCCAGTAACATTTACGCCTGTAACTGGTGACCTAAACGGTGGTGCGGTAACATACAAAGTAGATGGACAAAAGGATCTTAAGGCTTGGCCAATTGACTACTATAAATTAGTATTTTCACAAGCATCTAAAGAATAAATAGCAACGAGGAAAGAAAACTGAAAGCGATTTTCACTCTTATATTTACAATAATCATTGCTCTAGGTACTAGCATTAGTACCTGGGCATTTGATTTTGTCGTCGAGGAAAATCACGCGGTTTTAAGAGAAATCGAGCATCTTGTCGATAAGAGATGGAGTAATCTCGAAGCGCTTCAAGATAATGAAGAATGGATAGAGACTCAACTTAAGCTTCAGTACTTTGGGACAATATATCAAAAAGGATGGACAGGACCTAAGGCACAAAGAAGTATTTATCCTACTATCAACGGACAATTTCTTGTGGTGGACTCGATTACATTAAATGCTCCGGTTCTAGAGCAGATGGCCTATATTGGAGCAAACTTTCTTTTTAAAACAATTCTTCCAGTTGTCCAAGGCGCACCTATTGAAGAGAGAAAGTTTTCAAAGGTAACGACAGTTAATTCTTATGAGCAGGCCATAAACCTCAATCATATGAAAGTTAACGAGCTTCCACTGACAAGAGAGAAGCTTAATCAATTAAAAGATGGTGAGCAAATTAACACTGTTCTTATGAGCGGATTTGCAACACGTATGAATTTAATCTGGCTTGATTTTCTTGACGTCGTAATTCCTGTTTTAGATCGCTTTGGCCCTAAGGCAAAATTTAAGGTCATGAAGTCTCTTGATATAACAATTGAGAAGGCCGCCCATGATATTGCATTGATTACCATTAAGAATTTAAAAGAGAGATCAAAAGGTCTAGGCTCGGGGCTAAGTGTTTTCTTAGATGAGGTTATTGATCTTCCAATTTCAATTGGTATCAATGGGTCTGCTGGCTACTCTCCTATTGTTTTTAACTATAAGAAGAGAGAACGTAAGATTAACGAAATTGTCTACAGAGTAGATCTTAGTACCCAAGAAGGTCTTGATGCCTACCTCGGTTTTCTTAATCAGGACTTTTCAAAACTTCAAGAGCTTGAAGAAGCTAGAAGTAAGAGTGTTGATCTCTATATTCAAAAAGAGGGTGATGTCAGAAATAGTGAATTCAACTGGGGACTAAATCTTCTACTTTGGAAGTCTGGCGCACGCTATATAAAAGAAGATGGAAAGTACACGACAACATTTAATAATGGAGATGCGTACAACTACGATATCGTTGAGCATAAGAAAATTACAGACCACAAGGGCTTCTCTGGAACAGAAAAGCGTAGTTTTGAAGTGAAGGCAATTATTCCAACAAACGAGGATGCTACTTCAAGCTTCAGTATGGAGATTGGTTACTCTTACGTCGATGAGATCGCCACTGGAAAAGAACTAAATAAAGAGGCCGAGCTTCTTTATGAGAGATACCTCGATAATGGTATGAGAATCGACTTTGATAGAAAGAAGAAGTATGGCAAGGTTCAAATTTACTCATCATTAATGTTTTCTACCAAGGCGATTTCAAAGCTAATGCATGCACAAGACTTTGATCTATGGGAATCCATTGCTCTTGCCTTTGATTATACAAATTCTCTAATTTGGATTGATGAAGTAAGTAGAAGACAATTTGAGAGAAGTAACTATGTCTACGAAGATTCCCATAATGGACAAACGAATCGCCTTTCTCAAAGAGAAAAGAAAAAGCTTAAGCAGCTAGAGAACTTAAAATTAGCAAAGAAAATCTATCATATCCTAGATGTAGTACGCTCTAATGCATTAACAAAAGAGAAGGCCACCTTACTCGTTGAAAGTCTTAGAAAATCTAAGCTAGGGCCTAAGCTACAACGCACGATGGTCAATATTATTGGCCTTAACGATCTTATGGGACAAGGCCATATTAGAGGAAGTATTTATTAGCTTTTTAGCTTTCTAAGCTTCTTTGCGTGTAAGTAACAATTCTGACTATGATCCTGAACAATCCCGCAGGCCTGTAAGAAAGCGTAGATGATCGTGCTTCCCACAAAGCGAAATCCCCTCTTCTTTAAATCTTTTGAAATTTTATCACTAAGCTCAGTCTTTGATGGATAATCTTTAAGACTTGAAAAAGTATTATAGATTGTTTTTCCATTAGTGAATGACCAAATATACTTATCAAAGCTTCCAAACTCTCTTTGTACTTCAATGAAGAATTTTGCATTCGATACCGTTGACTCAACTTTTAGGCGATTTCTAATAATCCCCGGATCTAATAAGAGCTTTTCAATCTTGGCAGGAGTGATCTTAGAGACTTTCTTCACATCAAAATTATAGAAAACCTTACGATAATGATCTCTTTTATTAAGAACGGTTTCCCAGCTCAGCCCCGCCTGAGCCCCCTCTAAAATGAGGAATTCAAAGAGAGTACGATCGTCATGAACAGGTCTTCCCCACTCTTTATCGTGATAATCGACATATTGTTTATTGGATAACTTTAACCATGGGCATCTTTCTTTCATAAGAAGCATTATAAACCTTTTTTAAATTCTAATTAAGGATTAAAATAAACATTCATGTACTTTCAGAAAGGATAATAAATGAGTAAAGTAGTCAAAAACTTAAGCTTCTGGGTACTCGTCGCAGGTGTACTTGGATATATTTTAGGATCGATCTTTGGTGATCCACTTTGGGCAACGTCAAAAAACCCACCAGATATTTATCAAATCATTGTCATGATTAAAGATGTTTTCATCAGCTCTCTTAAGATGATGATTGCACCAATGATTTTCTTCTCACTGATTGGTGGGATTATCAGTATTGGTGAAATCACAAAACTTAAGTCCATGGGCATGGTGACAATTACTTACTATATCTCAACGACAATCATCGCAATCATTATTGGACTAACAGCAGTCTTCTTCATTCACCCATGGAAAGACTCTGGAGTAACGATAAAGACAAAAGATTCAATCCAGCAGCAAAAGCCAGCAAAGTTTATTGCTGAAGGCTCTAACTCAATTCCACTTGTTATTAAGAATGTTTTTACAACTGCACTTGTTAATCCATTTCATGCCCTCGCAAATAATAATATCCTTGGTATTGTAACTGCGGCACTACTTCTAGGACTATCTTTACTTATTGTTCATCATACCTCGAGTCCCCTTTATCAAATTGTTAAGGATCTCAATATCGTCATTAATCGGGTCCTTCACTGGATCATTAACCTGAGTCCAATAGGTATTTTTGCCATCGTCTTTGATTTTAAGGTCAAGGTATCAGGAGATATTTTTTCAGAGCTCCTCTCATTTGCCCTCTTAGTTTTTGGGGCAACAATGGTTCACGGACTTCTTGTTCTCCCATCAATTGCATGGTTCTTTGGTGGACTAAACCCAGTTAAATTATTTAAGAAGACCGCAAGGCCATTACTTCTGGCCCTTTCGACGGCCTCAAGTTCTGCGACTCTTCCTGTAACAATGCAGACTTGTGAAGAAGAGCTAGGTGTTTCAAAAGGTGTTAGTGGATTTGTTTTTCCACTAGGGGCCACAATGAATATGGATGGAACGGCCCTCTTTGAAGGGATTGCAGCCATCTTCTTAGCTAACCTTTATGGAGTCGAGCTATCTGGAGTTGCCATGTTCTCAATCTTCTTTATGGCCATGCTCTCATCAGTTGGGGCACCAGGGATGCCATCAGGATCAATGTCAGGGATGCAGATGGTTCTTCTCGCCGCGGGAATTCCACTGGAAGCAATTGGTATTCTTCTGGTAATTGAAAGGCCTCTGGATACTTTTAGAACGGCCGTAAACGTTGAAGGTGATATAATTGGAGCAGTTGTTACTCAAAGATACTTAGATAAGAAATTAACATAAAAACAAAAGGCCGCATGAAGCGGCCTTTTTTATTGGAGTCTAAGAAAGTTTAATTTACTTTACAACAACATCAAATGCTAAACTAACTTTATCATCAATCGCTTTGTCACCAAGGCTCTTAAAGAATGAAGCAGATCCATACTTAAGGCCAAAATCTGTACGATTAAACTCTAGTGAACCAACAAAGTTCTTCCCTTTTTGTGCCGCTAGAAACTTAACTTCTTTTGTCTTTCCTAAGATTGTAAGATCAGCAGTTACTGTGAAACCTTCAACTTTTTTGATATCAAGTGTTGCCGTTGGGTACTTTGATACATGAAAGAAGTCTTCATTTTTAAGGTGTCCGTTTAATTTATCTAACCACTCACCTTGAAGGTCTGTTGCAGTAAAAGAGTTCATATCAACAACAACTTTCCCTGATACAAGTTGACCTTTTTCAAGCTTTACATCACCTGATTTAATTTTAACTGTACCGAAGTGACGACCTGTTACCTTAGTACCTTGCCAGAAAACAGTTGATTTAGAAGTATCAATTTTCTCAGCGTTAGTTGCAAATACAGTAAATACCGCAAGGGCCATAACCATAAATTTACTCATAATATTCCTCCGTTTGAATTATGAAATAATTTTTAAAATATCTTAACAAAATACAGAGGAAAATAAAGATCATTATTAGTGACATCTTGTGCTATAATTCGATCATGATGTGGATAACAATTGAACAGATTAAATGTCTTCAGGCCTTAGAGAATGCAGGTAGCTTTACAAAGGCCGCCTCCGAGCTTTCAAAGGCAAAGTCAGCGGTAATTTACTCAATTAACAATCTCGAAGAGCAAGTCGGCTTTGAGCTTGTTGATCGTTCATCATATAGGCCAACCATTACTGCAAAGGGCCAAGAGTTTCTAATCGAAGCATCCAAGCTTACAAAACAATACGATGACCTGATTCATAAAACTCAGCAAATTTCTTCAAATGTTGAAACGAGATTATCGATTTCAGTCTCAGGTATCTATGGCCTCGACAGATTATACCCAATTATCAAAAAGGCCATGGCCCGCTACCCTTCCACAGAAATCATTCTTGAAAGAGAAGTACTTAGTGGCGAAAAAATGCTTCTAAACGACAGGGTCGACTTGGCCATCTTTGAAGATCTCTCAAGTATAAAGAACTTTGATTATAAAGTTGTCGGTAAAGTTGATATGTATCTTGTGGTGGCCAAGGACCATCCATTTCTTGATCTTCCAAAGAAGCAACAAAACTTTAAAAGCCTTGCCCAATTTCCACAGATAATTCAACGAAGTACTATTCCAGATGACTCCACAAGTATTGGCGTTATTGAAGAGTCTCTAAAGTGGAGGGTTACTGACACGGCTTCAAAGAAAGAGATTATTCTCAATGGATTTGGTTGGGGAAGACTTCCCTGCTCTCTAATTGAAAAGGAGCTAAAGAAAGGCCAGCTCATCCATTTAAAGCATCTTGAATCAAAAGTTCCCGTCACATTTTGCTTAGGCCATAAAAAAGAACACCATTTAGGAGAGGTCGCCCAATTTATCTGGGATTCCTTCTAAAATAGCGCAAATAAATTACCTGATTCTGGCATTTTTTCCCATTTCTTAAGCATTTAGTGCTAAGTTGGCCCATTAACACTATAAATTAAGGTAAGAAATGAAAACTGTTTACATTGGTAATCTCAATTACAAGATCACTTCTGAGCAATTAAAAGGTATCTTTTCGCGCTATGGTCGCGTTCAAGATGTGAACCTTCTGACAATCCCAGGAACTCAAAAGAGCAAGGGTATCGCTTTTATCAAAATGCAAAATGATCAAATGGCACAAAAGGCAGTCGATGGCCTTGATGGTTCGATGCTTGATGGTAGAACTGTTAAAGTCTCTATTGCCAAAGATAATTTCGAAGAGCAGAAGAAGCGCAAGCAAGAAACAAAAGCTAAGGTGGAAAAAGAAGAAGCTCAAGAGATCATTATTGAAAAGAAGAAAGCTCGTCGCCGTCGTGGATTAAATGAGTTATTTGATCACCTAGGAAAGAAATAATGACGAATAACGATATTCTAAAGAAACTTCGCATCGCCCTTTCTCTAAAAGATTTTGAAATTATCGAGATCTTAAAACTCGTTGATTTTGAAATGACAAAGACTGAGCTATCAGCATTATTTCGCAAAGATGATCATCCAAATTATAAAGAATGTGGAGATCAAGTTCTTAGAAAGTTCTTAAATGGCCTAATCATTAAGAACCGTGGAACTCGTGAAGAACGTGCGGCCAAAGCAGCAAGTACACCTGAAGCGAAAAAAACATTTAATAAAAATACAAAACCAAAGGCAAAACCAAATGCTCCACGTGGGAAAAAACAATATACTAAAGGTCCGAAAAAAACTTCATAACGGTTACACACTAATCGATGAAGAAAATACGCAGGAAGTTTTTCTGCCGGAGAATTTTGCGCCATTAAAAGTTGATGTAGGCTCAAAAGTTAAGGCCTTTGTCTATCCTGATACACAAGGGGAACTCGTGGCAACGACAGAACTTCCAGTTGCCGTTGTTGGTGAATATGCCCTACTCGATGCAATTGAAATTCAAGAATTTGGTGCCTTCTTTGACTGGGGTACATCTAAAGACCTTCTCGTTCCAGGAAATGAGCAGAAGATCAAAGTGAGAAAATTCGAGTCTCATATCGTTCGTATCTGTAAAGAGGATGGAACAGGACGTATCTTCGGAACAACAAAACTTGGTAAATATATCGAGTCCTCAGACTTTGATATTAACATTGGCGACGAAGTTGATGTTTTTATCGCTCAAGAAAGTGAGCTAGGCTTTAGAGTTATCATAAATAAGAAGTTCATTGGAATGATTTATAAGAATGAAATCTTTCAGCGTGTCTCTTGTGGAAAGTACTTCAAAGCATTTGTAAAAAAGCTTCGTGAGGATGGACTTGTTGACGTCGCTTTACAAGAACAAGGTGTTAAAAACCTAGTGGATTCAAAAGATATTATTATCGACTTCTTAGAAAGAAATGGTGGCTCTTCTTTTTTAAATGATAAGAGTTCTCCAGAAGACATTAAGAACTTTCTAAATATGAGCAAGAAGACGTTTAAAAGAACGATTGGAATGCTCTATAAAGACAAGAAAATTACAATCTCAGATAGCGGAATCAAATTAAATCAATAACAATAAGAAAGGCCCACAATGTGGGCCTTCTTTTTTAAGTACTCAATTTATATAATTAAAAATTAACCTTGAACTACTTTTACATTTACGGCACATGGACCTTTAGGACCTTCACCTAATTCGTATTCTACGCTATCACCGTCATTTGGCTCTCCACCTTGAACTGATGAAATGTGGAAGAAAAGATCTCCACCATCATCTTTTGTGATAAATCCAAAACCTTTCGCTGAATTGTAGAATTTAACTTTACCTGTACTCATTTAATTAACCTCGTAAAAAATTTTTTTCGTTAAAGAGATTTTACCTCAGTGTTCCCATAATTCCTAAGAAAAAAGGAAAAAAAATTTATTTTGCTGATCCTCGTCACTTAGATAAACGCGACGCTTCAAAGTGCGCTTTAAACGTAGCTTCTAAGTCGCTGATTTTATGGGTTTCTTTATTTGCCTTCGTTCCCCATATTGCACCAGGCCAAGAACGATCATTTTCATATCGACAGATTATATGGACGTGAAGTTGCGGAACCATGTTACCAAGCGCCCCAATATTTAATTTTTGAGGGCCATACTTATCTGTAAGAAAGCGGCTGACCTCATTAATTTCCTCTAACAAAGTCACCTGATCTTCCCAAGAGAGCTCATGTATTTCACGAATCCCCTCACGCTTTGGAATAATAACGGCCCACGGATTTTCCGTATCTGGTAAGAGCATAACTTTTGAGAGCTTCATATCATCTATTTCAATTAAGTCTTTTTTTAAAACGTCGTGTAGCTTAAACATCGATACCTTCTTTTTTCTTTATTGATTTTACGGCCCTATATGCAGTTGAAAAACAGCCCTGTAAGAGATAACCACCTGTCGGTGCTTCAAAGTCTAGCATCTCTCCAACAAAGTAATACTGATTATTTTTAATAGCAGATAGATCATCATTTAAAGTTTCAAAGCAGACACCACCAGAAGTTGAAATGGCCTCTGCAATGGGTCTCGTTCTCTTTACTTCAATCGGACAATCCTTAATCGTCATGGCCAAGTACTCAACATTTTCTTGGGCCTTTGCGCGATCGAGAACCTCATAAAGTAAAGAAGTAGCAATCTTATCAAGGCCTAATTGCTTTCTTAGTCGATTAGTTAGAGAGTCCTTACTTCTTTTTGAAAGCTTTTCTATGACCTCTTCTAGTCTTAAGTCTGGCTTAAAGTCGATATGAAGATAAGCGCTTTGAGCTTTTTCTAATTCATCTCGAAGGCCATTTGAGATGGCGTAAACAGCGCCGCCTTCAATACCATAGGGAGTTAACATGATCTCCCCTCTAGCACTTTGGGTTTCATTAAAGACAACAATATTCTTCACAAAACCACGATCAACTTTTTCTTGAAAGTGCTTTGACCAATCAATTTCAAACCCACAGTTCATGGCCCTTAATGGAGCTGTTGTTACACCTAGGGCCTCAATATAATCCATCCATAGCCCATCACTTCCAGTCTTAGTCCAACTTCCGCCACCCATTGCAAGTATATAGTAGTCTGCTCTTTGGGCCTTATTACTGTGATCATGCTTAAAAATGAGATCACCATCGGCAGTTATATTTGTAAGGGAATGCTTTAGATGCAGATGAAAGTTTTCATGTGACTTTAGTGTATTCATCCATTGGTGTAAGATATCTGCGGCCTTCATTTTCTTTGGAAAAACTCTCCCACTCGTTCCGACAAATGTTTCGGTGCCAAGCGAGTTGGCCCATGAAATAAGATCACTTGCACTAAAGTCTTCTAATAAAGATGTAAAACGTTCTTCATCTTTAAAATATCTTTTAGCAAACTTATCTAGCTCTTCACTATGAGTAAGATTGAGTCCACTATTTCCTGCAACTAAGAATTTCTTCCCAACGCCACCTGTTTGTTCATAAAGGTGAACCTCAATTCCTTGTATTCCAGAATTTAATAATTCATAAGCACAGAAGAGGCCGGCAGGGCCTCCTCCAACAATGGCAACGATAACTTGATTTGACATGATAAAATATTATCACGCCAACAAGTTAGAGAAAAGTCTAAGCTGCTTTTGATGATATCGTATCCATATCAATTTTGTAGCGTAATGCTTCGATTAAGCGGTCAACTTTCTCCTGTGAGATTGGTTCTTTTCGACGAGAATCATTGATTAAATCATTCCATGCTATCACATGGTCAATGACATCTAAGTCCATATCGTTGAGTTTAACCAAGGCCAGAGGCCAATTTTCGAAGCTGCGATTTTCGATCTCACGATCCGTCAATAAATTCACGTTTTGATGGCGAGGATCCAAAATAATTTTATTATATGTGTAGATAACATCATCTTTCTTACCTTCAATAACTTGAAAGAAGAAACCACTATTGTACATTAAAACACCTGTTACATCTCTAGCGTTATTATTTCTAAACGATGAAGAGACAATCTTATCCAAGTCCTTTTCTGGCTTGAAGTCACCTGTTTTTTCGCTGATATAAATAATTTGATATTCTTTGCTCATAGAAACCACCTTGCTGCATATTTATTTTTATTATAGATGTTTGCGAGTCCAGATGAAGACAAGAATGCTTAAATTGCAGTTTAATAATGAATCGTTTCATTCCATATTTATTTCACTATGATTAAGTAGAGTTCCAATATGTCCGTCTTTAATGATCTTAGCATTTTCGCTAATTTGATATTTTGATTGATACCCATAAACTTCCACAGTCTTAAATAAAAAGAATATTATTGTTAGAAGTGTGGCCCAGAATTTCATTTCTAGCTCCTTGTAATATCAGTATCATACTGTTCGGCCATGGCCACTTCTAGTAAAAATAGAAGGGATAAAGCGAAAATAATATTCATTTAACAGTCCAGTAAATCCATGGACTAATCGCATTAAATAGTTTAAGGTGAAGCCGTTAATTCATTGATAATTTAAATAAGAAGGATAATTTATGATTTCCACTTCCAATGTCAGTTTAAGCTTTGGTGGCAAGAAGCTATTTGAAGACGTTAATATCAAATTTACGCCAGGTAATTGCTACGGTTTAATAGGTGCCAACGGTGCTGGTAAGTCAACATTCATCAAAGTTCTTTCGGGTGAAGTTGAACCTAATACAGGAACAATTAATATCACTCCAGGTGAAAGACTTTCTATTCTTAAGCAGGATCACTTTGCATACGAAGAAGAACAAGTTCTACAAGCTGTTCTTATGGGTAATGAGAAGCTTTACTCAATCATGAAAGAAAAAGATGCCATCTACATGAAAGAAGATTTCAATGATGAAGATGGGATGAAAGCAGCAGAGCTTGAAAGTGAATTTGCTGAAATGAATGGTTACGAAGCTGAGTCAGAAGCAGGAATTCTTCTTTCTGGTCTTGGAATTGGAACTGAGTATCACTACAAATATATGAAAGAGCTTACGGGGCCAGAGAAAGTTAAGGTTCTTCTTGCTCAAGCACTTTTTGGTTCACCTGATATTCTTCTTCTGGATGAGCCGACAAACAACCTTGATATCAAGGCGATTCAGTGGCTAGAGAACTTCCTACTAAATTATGAAAAGACTGTTATCGTTGTATCCCACGACCGTCACTTCTTAAATAAAGTATGTACACATATTGCAGATATCGACTTTGGTAAGATCACAACTTATGCAGGTAACTATGACTTCTGGAGAAAATCTTCAGAGCTTGCTCAAAAGCTTCGTGCAGACCAAAATAAGAAAGCAGAAGATAAGGCCAAAGAACTTAAGGCCTTCATTCAACGATTCTCCGCCAATGCTTCAAAATCATCTCAAGCAACTTCAAGACAGAAACAACTTGAAAAGCTTGAGCTTAATGACCTTCCAAAATCAACGAGAAAGTACCCATTTGTACAATTCGATCCTAAGCGTGAAGCAGGAAAAGAAATTCTACGTGTTGATGGAATCACTAAGACAATCGACGGCGTTAAGCTTTTAGATAATGTTACATTCATGATTAATAAAGACGATAAGATTGTTCTTCTTGGTGAGAACGATGTTGCCAAGTCGACTCTTATGAAAATCCTTATGGGCGAAATGGAACCTGATTCAGGAACTGTTGAATGGGGTGTGACAATCACTAAATCATACTTTCCTAAAGATAACTCTAGCTACTTCATGGATGGTAAGAACGATCTTGTGAACTGGCTAAGACAATACTCAGAAGACAAGGACGAAACATTTATTCGTGGCTTCTTAGGTAAGATGCTTTTCTCAGGAGAGGAAGCTCTTAAGAAGACAAATGTTCTTTCTGGGGGAGAGAAAGTTCGTTGTATGATGTCAAAGCTTATGCTTTCAGGTGCAAACGTTCTTCTTGTTGATGGACCTACTGATCACCTTGACCTTGAAAGTATCACGTCAGTGAACGAAGGTTTCACAAGATTTAAAGGTAACCTAATCTTTACTTCTCATGACCATGAGTTCATTCAAACGGTAGCAAACCGTATTATTGACCTTGACCACAACAATGGTAAGGTAATTGAAGATAAGTACGTCAGCTACGATGACTACTTAGCATCAAAAGCATAATCGCTATCAAATATTAAAGGCCTCTTCTTGAGGCCTTTTTGCCACTTTTACCTTATTACAAGGTGAATTCCTGTAAGAAAAACCCCTAAGCCCACTAAATCCCGTAAATCTAAATGTAAGAAAGTAAATTTCTTTAGCTAAACAAAATTTTAATTTCAAAAAAGTCACCCTCCACGTTAGAACTGGCCAAATTCAATTAAAACTCAGAGGGAGATTTATGAAAAAATTGGTTCTACTATTAGTGCTTACGGCCCTGACAGCAACGACTTTTGCTGCACCAGAAAGAGGAAGAAGAAATAACAATGATGACGAATTAAGAAATCGTCGCTCACGTGATGCTAGATACAATAGAGACTCACGTCAAAATAGACAACGTGACAGAAGATATGATGATCGTCGAAATGATAGAAGATACGATGACAGACGCTACGACGACAGAAGATACGATGACCGTCGCAATGACAGACGTTATGATGACAGACGCTACGACGACAGAAGATATGACGATCGTCGCACAACAAGACCTGATCCGACACGCGCTTACCGCCGCTACCGTCACACACCAAACCGTGACTATGTAAGACACAATCGTCGTTGGACAACGGCCCGTGACTATCACAGAACAGTAAGACCAATCTATGTTTATAATAACCGCTGGCTAAGAGTTAGTGTCTCTTATGTTGATGGTTACTACTGGGATTACGACTACCCATACTTTATCTACAATGGATACCGTCACCGTTATAGCGCCTATGATACGTGTAACTACGAGCTTGTTGATAGCTGGAGCGATTCAGTTGAGAGAACATTTTACTCATTCTCTTGTTCAACTGGATACGACCTTTGTGCAGATCTGCGCGATGAACTGAATGATTATGAATACGATTACCGTTATTTCTGTGCTGAAAGATATAACTGGTAGATTCAATACTTATATAAGGGCCGCATAGTGTGGCCCTTTTTTTATTTTCGAATGAATCGATTAAATGAAGAAAAAGAAATTAGAATTGAAAGAACAATAATTAAAATGGCAAAGCCAATAATTTCAGTAGAGCTGAAAATATAATTTAAATCGAATTGAAGTTTTGCAACAGCATAAGTCACAAGCTGTCCTAGAGTAACACCAACAACAACGGCACTCACAGACATTAAGGCCATCTCTTTCATAATGGACTTTCTAATCTCACTAAAACGAATCCCAATGATATTGATAAGAGAGATATCTTCTCGGCGAGACTCTAATTGGTGTGCAATGAGGGAGTAGATCACAAGAAGTCCAACAAGAAAGACAATGAAGCTCATTGTAACGAGAATCTTTGTGATACTCTCCATAATTGTCGCAACTCTTTTAAGAGAGCTTTGAATATCAATTAGAGACACGTTTTGAAACTTGGCCGCAAAGTCTGATTGAAGCTGATCATTAACATCGCCCTCGCCTTTTCCAATGGCAGCAATGAAAGTCTTTGGTGCATCCTCAAGAACACCTGGGCCAAATGAGATAAAGAAATTTGGCAAGAAGCTCGTCCAACGAATCGAGCGAAAGCCTACAACTTTAGCAATAATAGGCATCCCTAGAATATTATACTCAAGCTCATCACCAAGATTAATTCCCAATCGACTCGCATAGCGCTGCTCTAATGAAACTTCTGCCACTTCATCAGATTCAAAGTCAAAGCGCTTAGGCATACGTCCTTCGACAATCTCTTCACCTCTTACAAGATGATCGCGGTAACTTAAGTTAGCACTGCGATTACGACTACGTTGCTCCCTTTGCTCTTCTCTTGTTAAATCCCCAAGTTTTTCTGGGTTATAACCTTCACCATTAATCTTTACGAGTCGCCCACGAACCATTGGGCTGATATTGAGAAGATCTAGCTTCCTCTGAGAAACAAAAGTTTTTAGCTCCTCAACTTGTTCAGGCTGAATATCGAAGAGGAAGTAAACAGGGCGCTCCTCTGCAGGCATCGAAAGTTCCGCTCCAATGATATTCTTAACTGAAGGGATAAGAGTCATAAGACTCGTTGAAATGAACAGACATAAGAAGATAAACAAAGTTGAAATCTTATGACGAGTCACATACTTAAAGGCCATATTAGATGATAAGCTAAGTTTTGGATTAAGTTTTCCAAGCCATGAAAGAACAAAACTTCCCACAGGAAAGAAGACCCCCACAATAAGTAGGAAGACTGCAATGAATGCACTACCAACAATTAAGCTCTCAGACAAGTAAATGGCCATTACCCAATAGAAGATTACAATTGGAATAAATAGCAAATAATCATAGAAGTTCTTTGAAAGGCTCGTATCATGATCAAAGAGTGCCTTTTGATCGACTCTTAAATAAGGAATAATAAGAGCTGGTGCCAAGACAATTGTAGAGGCAACCCCTACGGCCATTGTGACAAAGAAAGTTGAAAGGCTAAATTCAAGAGCAAAATTAATTCCTAAATTTCGACTGACCATGGTTTGAATAACGGGACTAAATGCCGTCCCAATCGCAATTCCTAAAAGTGAACCAAATAGGCCAAGAAAGAAAAGCTTTAACGTATAGATCTTAAAGATATCTTTCTTTCTCATCCCAATAAAACCAAGAATTGCTAAATCCTTTCTTCTCTTTAATAGAAAGCCTCTAAAGAGGTAGATGAGGCCTAGCCCTGCTAAAAATAGCCCGCATAGAGAAACAAGCCCAAGAAAGTCAGCGAGATAATCCATTGAACGCCCCACTCTTTCAGAATTAGACTGAGGAGATCGGATGCGAATTGATGAATCGATGATTTTAGCTTTTAAATTCTTTTCCGCTTTAACAAGTTCTTTGTCACTTAATTCTTTGGCCATCTTAAAATGTAAACTTCGCCAAATTGTACTGCCAGGCTTGATAAGATCAGTAGCATCTAAGACCTCATTCTTTAGATAGAGTCTTGGGGCCAGCTGTCCCATGGAAAAACCTGCAGAACCATCTTCTTCGACGATTCCTGCGACTTTAAACACTTTTGAACCAATCTTAATTTCTTTGCCAAGATCAAGTCCAAGTTGACCAACAAGTTCAGGATAAATAAAGACTTCATTATCTTTTAAATCACGAAAGCTCTTGCCACTCTTTGCTAGGATATCACCATAGAAAGGAAACCCGTGACCAAGTCCTCGTATATTGACGAGTCGACTTTTTTCGCCGTTAAAGAGCATCGAATAGAGTGAGCGGTTGCGAGTCATCTCACTATAGTCGAGATTAGACTTTGCAATCTCTAAGCTATCTTTCGTGATCGCAATTCGCGAGCTTACTGAAATATCAGAACCAAGAAGAGATTTTGACTTTGCCGTTAAAGCACTATCAAAAGAGGACTTAAAGACCTCAATGGTTGATAGTCCAACCATTCCAATAGAGAGATTTAGAATAAAGATGATAAAGAACATTGGAGAGCTTCTAAGCTCTCGCATAACCATTTTAAGCTTCAAGACTTAGCACTCCATTTTCTAAGTGATAAATCTTCTCACACCTCTTTGCTAAATCCTTATCGTGAGTGACAAGAACAAGACTCATCTTTTCATCGCGAACGATATCAAAGATTAGATTCATAACTTCATCACCAGTATTCTCATCAAGACTTCCACTTGGCTCATCTGCCAGAAGAACACCAGGGTGAGTGACGAGAGCGCGAGCAATGGCAATTCTTTGCTTCTCTCCACCACTTAATTGATTTGGGAAATGCGTCTTTCGGTGACTCATCCCTACTTTTTCAAGAAAGTAATCCACACGATCTTTCTGATGGCCACTGCCATTTACCTCGAGTGGCAAGAGAACATTCTCATATGCATTTAGATGTTCTAATAAATGAAATTGTTGAAAGACCACACCAATATGCTTAGCTCTAAGATCTGTGATCTCTTCGCTATTTAGATCTTTAAGTGAATTATTGCGATATGAAATATCACCACTAGTGGCATCATCAATTCCACATAAGAGTGATAAGAGAGTTGATTTTCCACTACCAGATTTACCTAGGATTGCGATGGTCTCCCCTTCGCTAACTCCAAGCTCAACACCTTTTAAAACATTGAGGATTTCTTCTCCTTGAGAAAAATCCTTTCTCACTTCTTTGAGTGATAATACTAATTCAGTCATTATAAAGCTTTCCTTATAAACGGTGCGACCGTCCTTGCAATAATCTTGTGTCCTTCCTCATTTGGGTGGATGCCATCGTCAATATTATACTGACGCTGTCCTGCTACATCCTTAAGTAAGAATGGAAGTAGTGTAACTCCCTCTTCTTTCTTTAAATCAGGAAACATTTTTTGAAATTCTTTCGTATACTCAGGCCCATAATTTGGTGGAATCTGCATTCCTGCGAGAATAACCTTTACTCCCTTACTCTTTGCAAGCTTGATAGCATTTTTTAAATTCTCTTTTGTTGAATGAAGCTTTATTCCACGGAGTCCATCATTTGCCCCAAGAGCAAGTAACATGACATCAGGCTTTCCTCTTAGTGACCACTTAAGGCGAGAAACAGCAGAAGCTGAAGTAGAACCGCTAATACTTGCATTCATCACTTCAATTTCAATGCCTTCTTTTTTTAAGATATCTTTCACAAGATTTGGGTAGGCCTTCTCTGGATCAATTCCATAACCGGCAGTAAGAGAGTCTCCGAGAAAGAGAACTTTTGGCGCAGCAAATGTTGAAAGGCCAATTAATAGAACTAGTAAAAATTTATTCATAACAACTCCAATCATATTATTTTAGGGCATCACAGCAAAAATAGCGAAGTTCATTTCGCTTTTTTACAAAGATTTAACAAAGCCTTTATTAATGCTTTGCTGGCCCTCTTTCATCAGTTAAACTAGATAAGTGAGTCAAGGAATCGAGATACTTCAAAAAATATTTGGTTATAATGCCTTTCGCGGCAATCAAGAAAAGATTGTGGAAAGTGTCATTACAGGAAATAACGCACTGGTCCTCATGCCAACAGGTGGTGGGAAGTCTTTGTGCTATCAAATTCCAGCACTTGCCCGCTTTGGGACGGCCATTGTTATCTCTCCCCTCATCGCTCTTATGAAAGACCAAGTTGACGCCCTTATTGAAAAAGGCGTCGAAGCGGCCTACTTAAATTCTTCAATTTCTCATAGTGAACAAGATGATATTGTGGGAAATCTTCTCAATGGAAATATTAAGATTCTCTACGTCTCGCCAGAGCGTATGATGAATGAATACTTTCAGCGAATCTTAGATCGCATTGAGATTTCTCTCTTTGCCATTGATGAGGCCCATTGTGTTTCTCAATGGGGCCATGACTTTAGACCTGAGTATATGCAACTTGGCATGATCACAAAGAAATTTCCCGACATCCCTCGCATTGCTCTTACCGCAACGGCCGGTGAAGCAACACGTGGTGAGATCATTCGCTGCCTAAACCTCCATGGCTCAAGTCTCTTTATTAGCTCTTTTGATCGACCAAATATTACATACGAAGTTCAAAAGAAGACAACGAAAGAAAAAGACTTCTATCGTCTCACGCAATTTGTTCAAGATAATCTTGATGGCCAATCAGGAATCGTCTACTGCCTTTCACGTAAAGGTGTCGAAGAATGTGCCGACAAATTAGTTAAAGCTGGTTTTAAGGCCTATGCCTACCATGCGGGAATGAGTGCCAGTTACCGCGAAAAAGTTCAAGAGAAATTTATCACCCAAAAGAATGTCATCGTTGTGGCAACCATTGCATTTGGAATGGGAATTGATAAGGCCGACGTACGCTTTGTTGCCCATATGGATATGCCAAAGTGTCTTGAGTCCTACTATCAAGAAACGGGACGAGCAGGACGAGATGGCCTCCCTTCTCAGGTTCTAATGTTCTATGGACTAAGAGATCTTGTTCTTTTAAAAAGAATTGCCAATAAAGGCGTTGGCGCAGCAGCTCGTCGCCGAGTGAATGAAGAAAAGCTTGATGCCATACTTGGTTTTTGCGAGGCCACAACTTGTCGCCGCGAAGTTCTTCTTAATTACTTTAATGACCCCTATCAAGGGCCATGTGGTAATTGTGATATCTGCTTAAGTGAACAGACTAAACAGAAGCTTATTAATGCAACTGAAATTGCCAAGGCCGTTCTCACTTGTGTTTATGAAACTGACCAGCGCTACAACGTCCACTATATCGTCGATGTTCTCAAAGGAAATATTTCTGGCGTCATTCAAAAAAATGGCCACCACCATATCACAAGCTTTGGCTATGCAAGTAAAGAAGACGAAGGATTTCTCTATTCTCTTTGTCGCCAACTAATTGCCCAAGGCCATCTTAAGATGATTATGGATGGAAGCTCAGAGATTAAACTTACTCAATCGGCCATTGATGTTATTGAAGATCGCAAAGAAGTCATGATTCGCGCAGACTTTAAAAAAGGTGCACCTGCTTCGAAGTCGACTGCGACAAAAACAAAAGCGACAAAGAAGAAAGCGGTTCGCAAGAAGGCCACCACAAGAAAGAAAGCTGTCGCCACATATAGGCCAAATGATGGAACTGATAAAACAATGTATGAGAATTTAAAAGTTCTACGCTCTAAACTTGCCAAACAAAAACGCACACAGGCCTTTAAGATTTTTCCAGACAAGACTCTTATGGAGATGGCCGCCCAACGCCCACAAACTCTCGATGATCTCGAAAGCATCTATGGGGTTGGACCTAAGAAGCTTCAGCGCTTTGGGAAGATTTTCCTTGAGGCATTAAATAGGGATGCTTAAATTTTACTGAGATTTATTTGCTAATTTTCACTTCGTGAAAATGTCGCTTTTATATTGCGGAGACTTTCCCATTGGCCTTGAGACGAACCGCTCGGGCTTGGACCCTCGCTCTCGACGCTAATCTCTAGCTAAAGAGTTGGGGGCCAAGCGGCCAAAGAAGAATAAAAATCTGTTCAAAGTGCTTTTTCTTAACACACCGTCAATGAAAAAAACACTTAGCGCCTGACTTGTATCAAGTGATAAAAGACAAGCCACCTTTAGTCACCGATTCAATAACTTAAAAGACTACTTTGAGCAAGAACAAGATGGTTCAGACTCTCGAAGACCACCACTAGGATCTGAATTATTACAATACCCCGTCATAGTAATCGAGTCCTCACTCACTGAAAAATACTTCCCAGGAATCGGCTTAAAAAACTCTACATACTCCATATTTTCATCATACACTAAAGAACATCCTATGTTAGCCTCTTCTCCCTTTATAGGGATGCATGTGACAGGACAGGATGGTTTAGAGTCATAATATGTGCCACTACAATTCTCACCATAACTCATTCCATCACGAGGTTTTGGCTTGCATAACCCACCACAATACACCTGATCACTTTGACGACAACAACTTGCTCCTTCGCACAACTGTAAACTAGCAAAAAAACGACCTTTGTACTCAAATTCATCTAGATATAAATATTCTAGACTTAGGCCAAAGCTATAATTATTTGGAGATAATGGTTTGGCTAATGAGACTTTATTTCCCTCCTCTCCATTAAATAATTTCTTTAGCTTGTCGTTTGTATAAGTAAGGTCATATAATTCATTAAAGTCTACATATAAATCTGGTTCACTATTTAAAACAACCTCTACACTGTCTCCTTTATCAATAACAGTAAGATAATCCTTTAACTCTCCTGAGTTATCCTTATCTTTAAGTTTTATTTGATAATCACAAGTCGCAGGTAATGTATTTGCAAGAGTAGACATATTCTCCAGAAATACCTTTTGCATACTTTTCACCTCACCGGTAAAAACATCCTTAACAAATACATCTTTATTTAAATATAAACCTAAAAAACTATGGTTATCTCTTAACTGATTCGGTGAAAATGTATTTAATATATTTTTTTTAAAATTGCCAGGATCACTAATAAACGAAGAGAGTGCCCTTCCAAATAATGAGGAAGGATTTTCTTGACGTACGAAGTTATGGCTTGAAGGAGGAGGTGACGTATAACTTCCACTATATTTATTCAGAATATCATCATCTAAAATAATATATCCATAATTTGGATATTGATAGCCAGAGTTATGAGGAGGAGCGACGCCTAAAGCTGCAATTTTACGAGACTTAACATAATCACTATCTTCGTCGTTACTATACTCCAATGCATATGGAAAAGTATACAGATAAGACTGGTCTACATAAAGTGCACCTTGCGAGTGGCCAATTAATATAGTATTCATACTATTATCAACATTATTTAAAAGTTTTGTTTTCAATTGGTTTAAATCACCGCCTAATTCTTGATCTTTATTAATTCGATCTTTAATTTTTGAAACTCGCTTTATAATCTCCTCATGCATCAAACGCTCCGATTCACTTGTGTACACGGGACAAGGAAAATCTTCTACCAAGTAAGCTGCAAAACATTTATCAACAAAACTTTCTTCGACAGGTTCTATTATGTGTGAAAGCTGGTTAATTTGTTTTTGAGCTTCCTTTAAATCATAATAAGCATCATTAGCGAGATCACTAAAAACACCAAGAAGAATGCTTCCTCCTTCTGACCTATTATGAACAAAGTCAAACTCAACAGCCTCCCTCTTGCTAATCAAGCTCCCATTAAAAAAAAGAGATTCTAAATTTTTATCACTAGTCTCATATAAACTCTTAATACTATTTGTCTGCAGGACAGGACGACGCACATTACCTACTCCATTTACATAAATCACGTTAAGTGCTTTTGAATTACAAACAGTCGCATATACTTCCGCAAAAATGATCATAGAAACGAAAATCCATTTACTCATCATAACTATCATAAATCAACCTCCAGCGTTCTTTAACCTCAAGTTCCCCTCTTGACATAAACTTCGCAATCTTATCTTTAGTAAAATTTCGATAATCCCTATAATACTTTACTAAAACAGCACTCAAATACTCATGCGGAAGTTCACAATATTTATCAGGAAACAATTGATACGGGTATTTCTTGAAATCATTATTAGACCTTAAGTAGTACAGTTTATTAATTCTCAATCTTTTTTTGTACTGTTTACCTAGAATTTTTTTATATAATTTTAAATGGTACGCCCTACTTGACTCAACATCATGATGAAATCTATAAGAGACCTCATCATTAGGCATCAAACTTTCTGCATACGAATAGCACCCTTCCGAAAGACTCTCCTTGCGAAGCCATTCATAAACTGCTTTTTCATCATTCAAATCAAGCTCTAATAAGTCATAAGTATCATATACCCACTTTTTAGAAAGATACTTCGCTTCAGGAACTCTAAGAGTTTCAGCGATCCACTCCTGAACTTCTAAAAGTTTTTCTTCTTTTGATTTCTTTACAACTTCGTTTTTTTCTTTTGGATTACAACCAAAAAGAATAAACAATAAACTAATTAAGACAATCTTCCTCATTAAATTCATTCCTTGTTTCAGAATTATATAGATCATATATTTCGACTCTTTTTATTACTCTATCTACATTATCAAAGGTATTTCCTTCTAACTCAATAGCCAAGCTACTTGCTAACTGGTCATAATTTACCAAATTCTGAGACTTGAAATATTGAGACAAACAAAAAACTGCCTTTTCTCGTTTAAAAATCGCTTCATTGACCTCTAATTCGGTCATTACACTTAATAATCGAGTGTTTTCAACTTGAACGTTCTTTAGTTTCTGCAATAGATCTGAATTACCTTTGGCATAATTTTCAAGACCTCTTTGAATATCATCTCGTATCAAATCATTATCACTGTCTACTCCGATCAAAGTTGAAGCATTTTCTAAACGATCAGGATAGGGAACCGCCAGATTAAACACATTAATTATCTCAGAATGTTCAGTAACAATATTATTGCTACCTTTCGTTTCGAGTTTTACCGTATACTCCCCCTGCAAAGGAAATAAGTACTCTAGAACATATGATTCCGTAATAATAATTTCTCCATTAACATACCATTTAAATTCTTTTACATCTGTAAAGTTAGACTGTGACAATGAAGCATTAAAAATAACTTTAAGATTCGTATCTATCATGTATGCATAATTGGCCAGAGGTGTGCCATTTATGTTTAAATAATTAAAATTAATCTTAGCTTTAGTTTCCGCTGCGAGATTGTCTGTGACAATAAGTTCAATCGAGAATTTCCCATATGATGATGGTTTGATGCTTACGACGCTACCTTCGTAAGTATACTCATTAAAATTCCACTTAAAATCCAATCCTTCGCTATCATCGTATGTCCCTAAAGCATTACATTCAATACGATCAGCCTCTTTTTGACTACATTCTGCTTGTATTACAGGAGACTTATTTACTTCAATAGTTTTACTTAATGTGGTTACTTTTCCCTCGTTGTCTATTACACGATGCTCTATGTCTAGAGGTGATTCATCTAACAATTCTATTATAACTGACTGACCTTCATAAACTTGATCATTAATATAAAAAAATGATGAAGCTATGTACCCATCAGAATCTCTTGATGTCGACACACAACTAAGTTGAGTATGTATTGATTGCGAACAATCAAAAGAAGCGATAGGTGCAATATTCCCATTAACAAAAATAACTTGATTAGCTGTCGCACTTAATCCGTTATCATCTGTAACAGTTAATGAAACATTTACATTTCCACTCTCTGATACAGATACTTCATCAAGATTAAAGCTTGTATATTCAACTCCATTAACATTCCATATACTAGATACAATTACACCATCATCTGTTGACTGATTTTGACATGATACTTTTAAAGAACTTGGTGAATGACAATTAAAGCTTACATAAGGAGCTAAATCTTCTTTTACTTCTTGATTATTGTATTCCACTGAGTCAACATAGCTCCCATAACTAGTTGTAACCGTAATCTGAATAACATAATTATCAGGTTCACTATATTCATAGTCGAAAAAATCCCACGTCCAACTAGAAGAAGCTGGATCAAATGTCTCAACACTCCCATCACCCCAGTCAATTTCAATTGATTGAATCTCTTCTTCTTTTGCAAGTGCTACAACATCACATCCAACGTAGAGGCCACCTTCATCGAAGCATTCAAGATTTGAAATAAAATCCTCACCTTCTTCAGCAATAATGACTCGTGCAGTTTGTGAAGCGCTCATTCCATATTCATCTACAACTGTTAATGTTGCATAATATGTGCCCGGATCATAAAAATGCGTATGGATTGGCTCATTTCCAGTGTAGACAGTGCCATCCCCATAATCAAAGGTACGACTTACGATCTCACCAGTTGGAGACATTGAAAGATCAATATTAAATGCTACGTGTGGTGCAAAATATTGTTTTTCATATCTAAAGTTAACAAGTGGAGGCTGAGCAGCGACTTCCTCGTTTGTAACAGTTACTTGCTTTGTTAAAGTTTTAACTGTTTCTCCATTTTCACCGGCCTTAATAAACTCAACATTTACCTCATATGTACCAATCGATTGATAAGAGTGTTTAGCTCCTCCCTCATCCGGTACCCAATGCTCTGAGACCTCTCCGTCGCCCCAGTCAATGACAAGACCATCAAAAAGCCTTGCAGGGTCAAAAACTCCTCGAAACTCGATAAAAACCTCTTTTGGAGCAGAAGGAATTATGTCAAATTCCATAACAGGTGCAATGATCTCCATTTCTTCATTTGTTCCAACAAAAACTTTTCTTTGATATCTAAAGACTTGATTATAAATGTCAGTTACTTCAAGAGTTACATCATGCGCCCCACTTGCAATGTCATTTATAAAAATAGAATCAAGATGATAAAAACTTGGAAGATTATATTCTTGCTCATTTACAATAAATTTTGCGCTTGTAATTTGATCACGAGGAATACTTTGGATAAAAATAAGCTCTAGCATTCCATCTTCTACTGCATACTTAAAGAAAGCTTCTCGATCATTTGTTATCGGTGCAGAAACTGTAATTTTTCTTTGTGCTGTCGACACGTACCCGAGATTGTCTACTATCTTGGATTTCACATAGTAAATACCTTCTTGATTAAATGTATAAGTAAAAATATTGCCTTCATTTTTCTGCAGTACTTCTCCATTAACAGAAAAAGAATGCTCTAATATTCCATTTGTAGCACTTGAACGACTTGAATCAAAAGTTAATGTTTCACCAATTAGAACCTGTGTTTCAACTTTCTTAATACGAGAAGTAGGCCTCGATATATCAAAACAACTCCCTGTACCAAGAGTTATCATATTTCTCAACTTACACTCAGGTGCTTGCGCACTCAATCCAGTTGACTCAATGACGACATTGTTGGCCAGTCTTACTTCAGTGTCTGATATGATAGACATTTGCGGAGTTATAATTTGAGTATCTCTCCAAATACTAGAAAATTCATCACGAGATTCAATATTGATTGCCCCCGTAATATTATAAAAAGATGAATAACCAAGAGTTGCTCTTTTTGTACCGTATAGATTCAAATTAACAGCATTAACAGAAGATGTATTTCTAATATGAACCCTTGAGTCAGCGGACTCGCCATTAGAAACCAATGAAATACTATTAACATTAATTGTTGCTTCCTTTTGAATTGCTATTATCTTTTTTGAATAAAGATGAATATTGTTTGCAGAAATATTTTTTCCTGCGTGTAGACGAATACCATCTCTAGCATCAAGACAGATATCTCCAGTCGTATTGATTTTAAAGTCTTTATGGTATCTAACGAGGCATGGCGTATGTAGCTCTATATTTTCATCACCTAGTAAATCAAAAGCTATTGTTAGGTTACGACTTTTAAGATGAGACTCGGTTTTATATCTTTCAAGATCTGCTAGAGAGTTGGCCCTAAAGTTCTTTTCGCACACAATTGCTGTATCAAATTCTTGTTGTACACAAGACTCATCCGCTGAAACACTAACATTTAATACGAATATAAGAATTCCCAACAAAGAAAATAGTTTCGACATAACTTCCCTCACACATCAAATTTATGAAATGATTATCGGGTATAATCGAACTAAATATTACCTATTTCCACACAAGTTATATTGAGTCCGAGTTCATCGTATTTAGCAGTCTCAAAGTCAAGAAATTCTAAAGAAAGAGATTCCAGAAACTAGAACTTCTCTCAAAAAAATTGCCAACAATATGAGAAAAGTTGATTGGTATGAATGTGAGTCTGTTGTACGAGGAGATTTGTTACTCATTTTCACTTCGTGAAAATATCGTTCTTTTTATGCGTTAACTTTCCCATTAGCCCTGAGACGAACCGCTCGGGCTTGAACCCTCGCTCTCGACACTAATCTCTAGCTAAAGAGTTGGGGGCCTAGCACCGCAAACAATAGCCCGCCTTAGGGCGGCCAATTTTGCGGGTGCTTAATAGCGATCTTTAAAACGTATAATCAAAGATTGATTGATATGAAGGTTTCCGCGACGGTAGTCGATGAATTTTGCACGCATTAAGTTTTTTAATGAGTGAGAGAAGTCCACATCGGCCATAGCAAATTCTTTGTAAGGATAGCCGGCCCAAAGATTTTTAAGCTCAGCATGAAGATCTTTTTCTCTTTTTCTGAATTTACCTTGGTCTTTTAGATGGTAAATGATGAAAAGCTCTTCGTCTTCAAGATCAATTCCTAGGCCATAGCAGATGGCACTAAGGGCATGAACTGCTGCGATATACTTCTTATCTTTACCGAATTCATTTTGAAAATTAACGAAGCCTTTAAAGAATGCATCGAGTTTGAATACCATATTTTCATATACGGCATATGTACTTTTCGATGAGTCATTAGAGACGTGGATACACTTATGAAGAAGCTCTTCAAATTGATCCATTTTCTTAAATTCTACTTTTTCTAATATTTCTTCAAATGTTTCTTGTAATTGGTCCATAGTCGTCTTTCTATCACATAATTCCTAAGCTGCCTATTATTGAGTAATACCGCGAATCTGATACTCTCGTGACGGCTTACGACGGCGATCGTATTCCTTTTGTCCAGGAGAGCGAGAGTCATTGTAAATATCCTCTGCTCCATAATAATTACTGATCATACATACATTCAGTGCTGCAATACGATCACATTTTGATTTTACAATTCTCTTATAATTGGCCACGGCCTTTTGATTGCGGGCCTGTCTTTCTGGTGTTAAACGGTAGTATTCTACAAAGAGATTTCTATCCGCTGGATTAATTTCATCCTTGTACACATTGTAAACGAGCTTCTCGCAAGAAACGTCCTTAAGCTCACCTTCAATAGCTGGAAAGTGATTCTTTAATGTTGTTGCAGACTCAGAGCGGAAGCCCCCCTGGTCGTTGTCCCCTGCAAAGAAAGAAAGGTTTGAATAAATATCTTCAATCTTGGCGGTTTCATTTTCACATGAGTTAAGCATTTGATCGACTCTTGTTAGAAGCTTCTCAAGATTCTTCTTTGTCACCTCGGCATTTTCATCATCACAAGAAATACACCACTCTCTTTCAGCGAAGTCCGAGTTCACATAGAGCATGGTTGCCAGAAGTGTATTTTCAAGTCCACTCATGGCATCCGCATGGGCAGTTGGAATGAAAAGATCAAGGACTGTAAATCTTCGAGTGGCCTTAACTTTTTCAACAAGTTCATCAAAGGCCTTATTAAAATCAAGCTTCTTGAAGTCAACAGGACGCTCATTCAATAGAAATTGATTCTTAACCAGAGTTTCAATGGAATATTGTAATTTGTAGTTACCAACTCTAATGGTGGCCACACCGTTTTTAATCGTAGCAGGAGGGAGCTCACCGATGCCAGTCTTCTTTAGCCAGCGAAAGTACTTATGTTGCTCTTTAATATTTTTAAAGGATTGGGCATAGACCTCAGGGTCTTTACGTCTTTGATTGTAGCTATCCGTAATATTTACGAAGCGACGATAGTAGTTCTTCAATGCAAAGTCTTCAACGATGGCCTCGCCAGAGTACTCCTCTTTCTCCACAATCATTTTTGCATGAGTCTGGGTAGCTGTCGCCAAGAGGCCAACAAGCGCTAAGATCTTAATAATCGAGTTCCTCATAATTATCTCCCATACGCTTAACGGAGTAATTATATCAATTATTAAATATTTATGTCAGAGATCTAAAGATATCAGTAAGATAGCAAGGCCATCGACATGGCCTCGCTCTAGTTATGCCAATTAAAATTGTGCTGATAATTGAAAGATAAAAGATGAGCCACATTCGAATTCATCGAGCTGATTGACTCCACAATCCATTGCTGAAACCGAATAGTCCATTGTGAATGAGCCTTTTTCGGTATTCAAATTGAAGCCATCTGCTAAATCAAGGCCTTGGGCCGTAAGAGCTGGAGCGATTGCTCTTTCTAAGTTCTCTGCACTAATTGAGATTTGTTTGAGCTTACCAAATAAAGTCTTCTTAACCACTGCTGGTACCACAATATCAATTTCATGCTCTTCAAAGATAATTTGAACTGCTTTTTTAGAGACAACGTTTAATTTCATTTTATTAAGTATTTGCTTAGTAGGAACTCCTTGCGAGATTTCATTACGTGAGCCTTCAACACTAATAACCATGTCGAAGTCACCTTCAATTGTCGATTTTGTTCCAGTAAGAGCATCTCCCTTAACCTCATAGAAATCCTTACCACGAAGCTCGATCGTAATTTCCATACCATTTTCAAGGTGATTAAAGCTTGTGTTAACAGTCTTAGCTAATTCATTATAGCTTACACCCTTGGCAAGAGCTTCAGTCATTGCCGTTGAACAAGATTCAACCTGCGCAAGATCTCCTCTTTTAAGTAAGGCAGCGGCCTTAGTGGAACCCTCAAGAGCACGAGCATAATTTACTGCAGCTTCACTATTTGAAAAGCGACAACTTGATAGGCCATCATTAACTGATAATGATGCAAATGCTTGAGTGCTTAATAAAGTGATTGCCGTGGCAATAATAAATTTATTCAATTCAGGCTCCCTTGTACCTTCTTAAAAGTCTGGCAGTAAATTATCATATCTAGGAAATCTATCGAGTTATTTGAAAATTTGCCAATGGATGTCTTAGATTTAGACGCCTATTTTAAACAGGGAGAAATGGTCTTAAAACTTAAGATTTCTCTTAAGTTTCAAGACCTTAGAGCTTATTTAGTCTTCATTTGCTCAATAAATAATCGATACAATGAAGGGAGAACAACAAGTGTTAGAAGTGTTGCAGATATAATTCCTCCAACGACAACTGTAGCAAGAGGCCTTTGAACCTCTGCCCCTAGCCCAGTTGAAAAAATCATCGGCAGGAAGCCGAAAATATCCGTTAAGGCCGTCATAAGAACTGGACGAAGTCTAACCATTGTCCCTTCCCTCACAACGTCATCAGGTGATTTTCCATCAGCTAAGAGTCGATTAAAGTAAGTCACAAGAACAACACCGTTTAGAATACTAATCCCACAAAGAGCAATAAAGCCAACCCCAGCAGAAATACTAAATGGTAGACCTAAAATCTTTAATGAAAGGACACCACCAATAAGGGCCATTGGTGCACAAAGAAAAATGAGTAAGACTTGTGCATAATTCTTAAAGGCCGCATAGAGCATAACTAAAATGAGAAGCAGGGCCAAAGGAACCAGAACGCTTAGTCTTTCTTTAGCAGAAATAAGGTTTTTAAAGCTTCCACCCCATTCGATATAGTAACCTTCTGGAAGACTAACTTCTTTTTCAACAATCTCTTTTGCAACTTTAACAAAATTTTCGATATCTCGAGTTCGTGGATTAATAAGAATAGCAAGTCTTCGAACAGAGTTTTCACGACTAACTGATGCATATGTTTCAGAAAGTTCAATATCGGCCACATCACTAATCTTAACAGTGTAGCCTTCAGAGATTCCAACAGGAAGATTTGAAATTGTCTCCACATCCTTCCTCTCGTTTGCAGACAAACGAGTCATGATCGGATACTTCTTAACACCATCATAGATATCCCCAACTTGGGCACCACCGATAGCAGTTGAAATAACATCAAGTACAGGTTTACTACTTACGCCTAGTTTAGCTAGTTCATCAAGCTTTGGCGTGTATTGAATCATTGGAGCGAGCCCTTTTGATTCAACTTCAACTTCTCCTGCACCAGGTGTTTTTGCAATGGCCGCAGAAACCTTAGTGGCGATCTCTTCAATAACTTTTAAGTCTTCACCGTAAACCTTAGCAGAAACAGATGCCCTTGTTCCTTCAAGTAACTCGTTAAAACGCAGCTCTACAGGTTGAGAGAACATGGCCACTTGAGCTGGTATATTTAAGGCGAGGGCCTTTCTTACTTCCTCCATAAGCTCGGCCTTGTTTTTGATATGTTCATTCTTAGGCCACTCATCTTTAGGCTTAAGCATGACATATGAGTCCGAGATATTGACACCCATCGGGTCCGTACTAATTTCGGCGGCTCCTGTTCTTGCAAAGACCGTCTTTACTTGAGGAAACTCTTTAATAACATCTTCACTTAAGCGTTGAAGGTGAATTGAGTTTTCAATACTAACATTAGCAGGACGGATAAACTGAACAGCAAAGTCCCCTTCATCTAATTGAGGAATAAACTCTGAGCCCATGCCCATAAAAAGAATTCCACCGAGAGCAATAGCAGATACGCCAAAACCTAGGACAGTCTTTTTAAATCTTAAGGCCAATTCTAGAATTGGTGCAAAAGCCTTTTTTGCAAGAAGCATGATTCTTGGTTCACGATCTTGTGTATTAGAGCTTAAGAAAGTTGCAGCTAGAGCAGGAACTAAGGTGAATGAAAGTACAAGTGCTGAGGCAAGGGCCATAATAAAAGTTGTGGCCATAGGGCCAAACATCTTTCCTTCAACCCCAGTCAGTGCAAAGAGTGGAATGAAAACAGTAATAACAATAATCTCTCCAAATCCAGCTGCTGAGCGGATTTCAATAGCACTTTCCACAACAAGGTCTTTAATTTCAGCTCGTGTTAAGGCACGTCCAATTTCCTTTGTTTTCTTTTGTAAACGGTGGACACAATTTTCAATAACAATAACAGCACCGTCAACAATGATTCCAAAGTCCAGAGCACCAAGGCTCATTAAGTTTCCTGAAACATTTTGCCAGCGCATTAGAATGAAAGTAATCAAAAGAGATATTGGAATGGTAGCAGCAACAATAATTGCGGCCCTAATATTTCCCACAAGAAGCATGAGAAAGGCCATCACAAGTCCGGCACCTACAATTAGGTTATGCTCAACTGTACTTAAGGTAGCATTAACCATATTCGAACGATTATAAACGATTTCGAGATTTACCCATGAAGGAAGATCCTTTTTAATCTCGTTGATACGCTCTTCAAGCCTAGTTGAGACTGCACGCGAGTTTTCCCCAAGAAGCATGAAGGCCGTGCCGATGACAACTTCTTTTCCATTATGAGTTGCTGCTCCTGTGCGAATCTCTTTATCAAACTTAACAACGGCCACATCTTTTACTCGGATGATATCAAGAGAACCAAGGCGTTTGATAACAATATTTTCGATATCAGAGATATTCTTTAAAAGACCAACACCGCGAACAAGAAGTTGCTCACCTGTTTGAGGAATATATCCTCCCCCAACATTTTGGTTCGTACTCTCGATGGCATTTTCAATATCATCAAAGTGAATTCCAAAGCGGGCCATTTTATCAATGTCTGGCTGGATGAAATATTGCTTCTCATAACCACCAATTGTATTAACTTCTGTCACACCTTTAACAGTTAGAAGTCTTGGCTTAATCAACCAATCTTGGATTGAGCGAAGCTCCATAAGCTTCAGCATCTCCTCTTCTTCAGTTTTTACTTCTCCCTTAAAACTTAAGGAGTAGTGAAAGATCTCTCCAAGTCCTGTACTGATTGGCCCCATCTCTGGTTTCATTCCTATAGGAAGATCAATATTAACAAGCTTCTCTGAAGTAAGTTGTCTGGCACGGAAAATATCCACATCATCATTAAAGATGACAGTAACCTGTGAGATACCGTACTTCGATACAGATCGTGTTTGCTCAACTCCTGGCATTCCCGTTAAGGCCGACTCAATTGGAAACGTTACCATTCTTTCAATTTCTTCAGGAGTTAACCCTTCAACAGGAGTATTAACCTGCACCTGGGTATTTGTGATATCCGGAACGGCATCAATTGATAATTTATCAAATGAGTAGATACCTCCAATGATTAGAATGGCCGTCGCAATAAAAACAAAGAGACGATTATGAACACTAAATTCAATTATTTTATTCATCATGATTCTTGCCCCCGTCCTTAGTGTGCGTGGCCGTATTCAGACTCATCTGTCGAGAAGATATCTGAAACGCGAAGAAGACCGATGCCGCTAATAACGATTTCATCACCTTTAGTAAATGACCCCGTTAACTCATGCTCGTCTATTAACTTAAAGAAACCTTCCCTCTTGCGATAAAGAGCGCGCTCCTTTCCAACAACCACGTAGGCGCTATCAGGAATATTATAAAAACCCTTTTCAAAAGATGTCGTCTTTATAGCAAGTCTCTTCTGAGCTTCATGAGACAGTTGAAAACCGTGTGTTTCATCAACCTTTGTGATGGCCTTGCCTACACCAGTTTTTTCGTCACCGTGTCCATGTCCATGGCCATGATCGTCGTGGTCGTCGTGGTCCTCGTGTCCTTCGTGATCATCATGTTCCTCATGTTCGTCATGGTCAGAATGTTCATCGTGTTTGTGTTCATCGTGTTTGTGTTCGTCATGATGAGATTCACAACCAACTAAACCTATCAGTAATATTAGTAAGAATATTTTTTTCATATTTGTTCCTCTAGAATTGTTCCTCTTAGTAAATAGATATTCCATAAAGCTTCGACTGCTCCCATTTCGTAGTCGTTTCGCCTAATGGAAAAGTCCACCATTTGTCTGTGGGCCTCAATAATCAGCGATGTTGAAATCACACCGCGATCAAAGAGCTTTTCTATTCTCTTATGTTTTTTTTCTAAGACGGCCTGAGAAACCATTTTCTTATATACTGATTGATAACGTTGATATTTTTGAATCCAATTCCTAAGATCAATTTGAAGATCAAGTTCATCATAACGAATTTGATACTCACCTTTTTTAACTGCGGCCATCCCCTTGGCCTTTGCTCCATCATTTGTATTAAAAACTGGTAAGTCAAAAGTAAGGCTTAGACCAAAGGCATGCTCTTTCTCATCATCAACTTTGGAGTATTCATACATAGGCCCAATAGAAAGATCACTATAAGCATTGGACTTGGCGACATCATACTCTGCCTTAGCAACGGCTAGTTGTGCGAGTCCTTTCTTATAGTCAGTGCTATCTTTTAACTCTAGTGATTTTAAGTTGATCTTTTTAAACTTAAATAATTTTGGCAGAGCACTTTTTGTGACAACACAATTCTTTCCTGCATTTAATTTTAAATGGACTTGTAGGTTTGCTTTTTCAGCAATTAGTTCTGATAGCCTGATGTAGTAATCATCCATCGCAAACGAAAGAGTCTCATACTCGACTTCTTGGCTTGGTGATAATGATTTTCTAATCTTGCTCTTCTTATCTAGCACTTTCTTTAGAGAATCGTAAGATTCTTGATAGACAGGAATGAGTTCTTGAATTTGTCTAAGGCGATACATATTTAGAATATTTTCTAAAACAACCTTTTCCTTTTCACCTTTCGACTCAAGACTTCCAAGCTCTTTTAATCTCTGTGCCCATGCTTTACGTGAACCTCTCTTTCCCCCTAGCTCAAAAGTTTGAGTTAGCTTAATCATGGAAGAGATTTCATTACTCCCTGCAGAGATGACTTCTGTTTCAACCTCAGGGTTATAAACCTGATTGGCCGAATTAATTTCACCATCAAGTATTTCTTCATTGGCCTTTGCCAAGTGATTGACTTGATGATTTGACTTAATTTTCTTCAAAAATTCATTAGCATCTGTGATACGACAACTCTGTCCATAGGTGTTTAAGCCTATGCACATTGCAAGAATCACGACGCTACTTCGACTAGTATTCATCGCATTAATCCTTTTTAAATAAGAATGTTAAAACTTTAAATTTGAAAATTTACGATAAAGAAGGTGGCTTCTTTGCCGGGTCGAGGTATGGGGATTTGAAGAAATCCAATCTTGGTGTTTGTGTCTTATGTATTTCAAGAAGTGGTAATTTTAATTGAACAGTATGTTCGAGATTGGCCAGGAAGTGCAGACCTGTGCAATGAATATGGCAATGATCAGAACCACTGTCGTGATCATCACAATGTTCTGGATGATCGAGTTTAGACTTCTCGACTTTAGTACTTTCTATATTATCCACAGAGACTTTAATTTCATGGGCCTCATGAGTGAAGCTCACAAAAATCATAAAGACAGTGAATAGAGAAAGTAGAATTCGCATCATGAGTAAAATACTAACATGCTCAGATATTGGAGTCTAGCCTCCAGTCTGTTTCCACTTTAAATTTTTTTTATCGAAGTGCGCCTTAACCTGATCAAGCTTTTCACCGTGAACTTCGATATAGTCGTTTTTAAAGGCACCTCCAACACCAAGAGATTTTTTTAAATCCTTAGCAAGTTTCTGACACCATTTTTTATTTGCAGGAAGATCGCTAATTTCAACAATCGCTCTTCCCTTTCCTGAAGTTAGTCTTCTAATTTTTAAAACAAGTTCAGATTCATTAACTTCTTCATTAGAATTATTTTTACTATTTTTTTTTCTTAAATCACCGGCCTCATCAGACCACACTAGTTTTGCATCTTTCATTCTTAGATCATAACTCAGAAACTAGAATTTGGCATTTTCAAAAAATCAATCTCTTCAGGAGTGGATTCTCGGCCGAGTACTTCATTGCGATGTGGATAACGTCCAAAACGTTCGATAATTCCCATATGCTGATGCATATACTGAAGGGCCATATCATTATCCAATTTTTCAAACAGCCTTAGCCCTTCTTTTTGAATTGTAAGAGATTCACTGTGCATATAGGGCATATAGAGAAAGTGTTTTTTTCTTGTCGTAAAACCTTCATCGGCTTTTTGGAGAATTGCCTCTTGGGCCAAGACCAAGGCCATATCATCACTGGCAAAAGAGCGTGCATCACCACGATAAATATTGCGAGAGAATTGATCGAGAATGATGATTTCGGCCAAACGTCCAAGATGCTCTTCCCTCCACTCAAATAACTCTCCCTTGGCGGCCTTAGTATGAAGCCTACCAAAGCGTTTCTCAATCTCGCGATCAATGCGGGTATCCTTCATCCACTTTTGTTCGTCGGTAAGCTCATCAAACCAAAAATCAAGTACTTCGTGGTACATAAACTCTCCTATTTAATGAAATTTTACCCGATATCTTGTTCAAAATTCGAAATCTGGGTAGAACCTTTTCATGAAAAAATTAATCCTTCTAGTTTGTTTATTTACACTAACAAAATCAGTCTTTGCGGCCGTTAGCAAGGACGAGTACGAGCAAGTCAAAGATGCTCTCTATCAAGCTTATAGTGAACTTGCCCCATCACAAAATGAAGTTTTACAAATTAACTTACCAATTGCAGGTTTACCTGATTCGTATTGGTGGGATATTGATATGATCCATGCCTCATATGTTCAGGCAACAAATCAAGAAGATCAAATTGAACACCGTATTTACTTAATGGGTGGCTTTGGTCGACTTGCGGGAATGACTCCAGATGGGCTGGCCCTAACGGCATGTCACGAGATCGGCCACGGTATTGGTGGTGATCCTAAGAAGGATGATCCAATGAATATGGGCTATCACTCTTCAATGGAAGGGCAATCTGATTACTTTGCCACGAAAGACTGTCTAGCTGTTGTCTTTAAATATCTTCCAGAATTACGTGAAGTAAAAGAGAAGCCTATCTATAAAGATCTTTGTTCAAAACAAGATAAGCATGAGTACTTTACTTGTCTTAGACTTCTAACTGCAATGGAAGCTGATCAGGCCTTCTTTAAAAGCAATGGTGACGAGGTAAGTTTTGAGACCTATTCATCAAATGTGGCCACAGAGCTTAACACTGATCCGTCTTACTACCCTGCGGCCCAATGTCGCTTTGACACAATGATCAACGGGATTTTAGACCTAGAGCGTCCAGAATGTTGGTATCCAGGTGGTGAGAAAAACGGAACATTGCGCTAAATACATGCAAATTTTCGACATGTTCTCCATTAAATGCTAAGGTTCACACTATTATTAGTAGTATTTAACCAAACAAAGGGTATTTAATGGAAACTCATATGGAAAAAGTAAGCTACATTATCGGTCGCCAAATTGGTTCTGATTTTGTTGCACAAGGAATGGAAATCAACGCTGAAATTTTCGCAAACGCAGTATCATCTGCAATGAAAGGTGAAGCAAGCCAACTATCACCAGAAGAAACTCAAAAAACAATGACTGAGTTCCAAGAGCACATGGCAAGACAACTTGCTGAAGCAGCAAATAAGCTAGCTGAAGAAGGTCGTGCATACCTTGAAACAAACAAAGCAGCTGAAGGTGTATCAACAACTGCTTCAGGTCTACAATATAAAGTTCTAGAAGCAGGTTCAGGTGCAACTCCAACTGCTGAGTCAACAGTAGAAGTTCACTATGAAGGAAAACTAATTGATGGAACTGTATTTGATTCTTCATTCCAAAGAGGACAAACAATCCAATTCCCAGTTGGTGGTGTAATCAAGGGTTGGACAGAAGCGCTTCAACTAATGAAAGAGGGAGACTCTTGGGAACTAACAATCCCATCTGAGCTTGCTTACGGTGAGCACGGTGCAGGAGCTAAGATTCCTCCACACGCGACTCTTATCTTCAAAGTACAACTTATCAAAGCAAACGCATAAGTTTATAGAAGGGCCAAGTCATTGGCCCTTTTTCTTAACTTCCTTATAACCTTTCTTAACCAAACTTAAACTTCTAAATTGTTAATAAAAAGCTACATTTCCATCCATAACTTATGGGAGGATTCATGAAAAAAGTATTAATCTTTTTGGCAGCACTACCATTTTTCTTTAATACTGCTCTAGCAGAAAGAAAAAGCGGAGATGAAACAAAATTATCAACAACTGAAACAGTCGGTGCGATGAAGCACACGAGACGATTTAGAAATTTCTTAAGCGCGGCCCGCATTGCAGGCCTTGATGATATCGTAACGATTGATCATCCAATCACAATCTTTGCACCGAATGATGCAGCATTTGCGAAGCTACCTCCTGAAACAGTTGAGCATCTTCTAGCAAACCCTCTAGAGCTTAGAAAACTTCTTCTTTATCATATTGGTTACGGACGCCACGACAAGAATGATCTTAGACAGAAGAAAGAAGTTAAGACATTCCATGGAAGAGTTATCCTTGTGGATCAAGATAGTGAGGAATTTATTCTAAACTCAAGTACTCTACGCCTTGGAACTCTTAAGAAGCACGATAGAAATATCATTGTTCACGAAATCAATGAAGTACTTATGCCTTCAGAAGAGCTTCCTGCTAATAACTTTCAAACTGTTGAGTATGTTGATCTTTCTCGCTACCTGGGAACTTGGTACCAACAGGGTGCATACGATGCTTTCTTTAACCTAAGATGTCAGGGAACAAAGGCAGAGTACACACTTAAGCACCACAGAATTAGAGTTAAGAATTCTTGCCAGCTAGTTAACGGAAAAGAAAAAGTTGATAAGGCCTATGCAAAAGTTGTTGATGAAATTTCGAATGCAAAACTTAAGGTTAGCTTTGTACCACTACTTGGATACTTTGGAGTTGGTGGCGGAGATTACCAGATCATCCACCTCGATGAAGAATATACTGAGGCAATCGTAGCGGATAGAAATAGAAATACCCTCTTCATCCTGACTCGTGAAAGAGAGATTGAAGAATCAAAATATGAAGAGCTAGTACAAATTGCAGTTGATCAGGGCTTTAGACCAGAGTACATCAAAAGAACTCCTGTGTATGAAGTAGTTGAGCCAACAGTAGAACCAACTGAGCCTAATGGCCATACAGATGGTGATAGTCATAGCGATAATCATGATGGTGATGATCATCACAATGATCACAACAGTGATAATCATCACGATGATCACGATGGTGATCTTGTCATTAAAGATCCAGTTGAAACTGACGTGATATTTTAAAAAAGAAAAGGGCCAGATTCTGGCCCTTTTTTTATTCGACTCTTACTAAGTTTTTACAAACGATGATATTTCTCTCTTTCTTTGGAAAGTGTGGAAAGAGATTGTATTTTGAGGAAAGTGAATCAACCATAAACTTTCCATTTCTCTGCTTCTCTAAAACAAGGTCATTAAAACCAGTATACTCATCATCATGAAACCAGCGTGTTTCAACACCTGTGTACTGACGATATAATCTAAATTCATCTGACTTATCTGTGTCTAACTCTCCTTCAAGAGTAAGAGACTTGTCACCTTTTTCAACAGTTGCATGGCAATATCCCTCCTCACACTCGATGCTAACAGAGCACCCGCTAGAGCTTTCGTAATTACCCGCTAATTTGGCGGCAGATGAATTAAAAGAAATAAGAGCAAGTATTGCGACTAGTGTAATTTTCATAGTGAACCTCATCAGATTTTTTTTTGAATCTATCAGAAATCGACATGAGATTATATAAGGGTGGTAAGAAATATTATGGTGATTAGATTTTAAACAAGGGGGCATTGCCCCCTTAAGTATGTGAAATTATAGAGAATACATTTGAACGATGATAACAGCAAAAAAGATTGCTAGAAAAAGGGCCACACATAAATAGAAGCCCCAAACACTTCCCTGCTCTTGCTCATTATTATCATGTTGTCTAACTTTACCTTCATAATCAAATTTCTTTACTTCTACAGAAGTATCTACTGATGCGTTTTCCATACATCCTCCATTGTTTTTTAAATCAAATAATTTTTAAATTGTGATAATTGATCTAAGACAATGGTGGGCTGAGCCCAGAGTGAATGCCAAAAAATAGACTTGTGGCAAGTATTGGTTGTGTGTTTGAAAGTCGACCATAAGAAGGTGCTCTTAGGTCATTATCGAGATGAATTAGATGTAAGTACTCATCAGGTAAGTCTTCTAAAGACTTAAGCTCAGGTGTTCTGGTGTGATTTTCAATTGAGGAGCTGGCCTCTTGATTAAAGTCCAAAAAGATCTTGGCACTATCTTTAAAATCAATCTGTGTTGAAGCAGCACTTGCGATACTTCCTAATAGGAAGAACCAGATGAATAGGATTATTTGCTTAATTTTCAAAGCGCCATAGTCCTCTTATATTTGTGACACCTGTAACGCGCCACTTATCTTTTTTCATTAAACTAAATACGACTTCAACTGGCTTAAGTGTATATTGGCCATCGTTGATATTCTTCATAATCGTCGCATTTGTTTGGGGACGATTTGAGACTAGTGGAGGTCTTGTTAACTTTAACAAGGCAATCTGCATATCGAATTTATTATCAAACTCTGGCACGATAATAATCGTTCTAACAGTTGCGCGACTTCCCTCTTTTTTCACGTCCACGATCTTAAATGAAAGTAGGCCCTGAATGGCCGAGAGAACTTCCTTCTTAGTCTTTTTGATATTCTTTTCCCATGTCACAACATCTTTTACGAAGCCACGATAGTCAGCAATTTGCTGCTGATTTCCAAAGCCTGGGTCATAGTAATTGAATGTTTCTTCAAAATTGACCGAGAAAGTTTCACGAATCACGCTCTCAACCGTTTCCTCTGGAGTTGGTTTAGAACAACTAATAAATGAAGAAATTAAAATTAATAAGACAAGAAATCGTTTCATCCACACATTATACACTTAGCTTGAGCTATGGCCTAATCATTTCTTTGTTAAATCTCTGTATGGAAATTGACGTCACTAAAACATGGAAAATACTAGAGTACGTATTGCATTTATAAATATGATCTGGTGGAAGCTTCTCCATCAATTCTCTGTGAGCGGCGGCCAAATTTGTATATGGAAGCTCAGGAAAGAGATGGTGGATGGCATGGTAATTTAGTCCATTAACAAAAATTAAAAATGAACTGAGTCCCGACTCTATTGTCACAGTGTCTAAGAGATGTTCTTCCCAACTCATAGGCTCTAGCTTCTCATTAGTATAGAGATGATTAAAGAGTGCGCGGTACATATTTAGCGTTGAAGAGATCACCACAATTGCAAACCAAATCCATATCGTTCGCATGGGAAGGATTTCAGAAAAAATAAGGGCCCCAATAATGGCCTTATAGAGCACACACATAAGGTCATTTCTAACCATACGGGCAACCTCTTTTTCTTCGTTACGAATTGGTCTCTTATAATCCATAGAAAAAGCGAGGGTGGACATATTTTGATAAACCCAGATCTTTTGTTCCCTAGTTAAGAATGGATAAACAAGCGGAAACACCCCAAAGCGAATGACCTGCACGATAGGCAGTGCAACTGATGCCATAAGAGGTCTTGATAAAGTAAAAAAGCTAAACTCTGAAATATACTTATATTCTGGATCTCTCTTGGTACCATAAGTCTTCTTACCGTGGTGAAAGAGGTGGGCATCCCCTAGATAGACAGGATAAGCGTTAGGCCAACCAAAGAGAATATTAAAGGCCGTACGATACCCTTTAATCTTCTTTGCGATATGACTCACCTCATGAACTAAGATTGTTCCACGATAGATAAAGAAAATCGCAACAATTAAAGTGAAGATATTAAAATGGAAACATGTGTAGAAGAAAGCACTCCATCCAATAAGAGCGTTAATAAGTAGATCAAACCAAACCCTACCCTTGTTTAGGGTGTGGTGATTCTTTAAGATCTCCTTCATTAGCTGAATGTCATCTCTTTTAGATATTACCTCTCTCATTATACTTTTCTAGCATATGAGAAAAGTATCGATAAGATAGGTAGTGAAAACTTAACCTAATTTAACAATATTGCTCTTTCAAAAACTCAGCATAGCGACTTAAGGTTTCAAACCATTTTTGCAATGAGTCTTCATCCCCATCTTTTAGAGCTTTTTGTAAATTAAATACGATTTGATCCAGTTGAAAAAAGCCATAGGACTTTGCCGAGCCCAAGATCGTATGACAAACGCTACTCATTCCCCCGATATCATTAAGTTTATAGAAAGAGGATAGCTTCTCATAGTCTAGTAAGGTGTACTTGATAAAATCAGGAATTAAGCTCACTAATTCAGGGTCAATATCTGCTTTTACAAAAATCATAAAATCCTCCTAGACCAAATTCAAATACGAGTCTTTATACAAGCAGTTATAAACTGTTTTCTTTAATATCGAGCTTGCAATTGGCTTTTGGATGAACATTGGGAAATCAGTGCCAATACCTTCAATTAGGGCACGATAATTCTTGTATTGAGAAATAAATATGAATTGAATATCTGAGTCATTTAATGACTTTATCACTCTTCTTATACTCATCCCGTTTGACTCCCCTAGATTAATGTCCAAGATCACAAGATCCACCTCATTTTGAGAGATATACTTAACAGCTTCAAACTCATCATTGAATGTTACGACATCAAACTGAAGGTCAGGCTCCAGAATTGGGCGCAAATAATTTGTGATTCTTGGGCAATCATCGAGAATCACAATTCTCTTCTGATGACATCGAATCTTATTCTTATTGTTATTTTGTAGTGCTCTTGATCTTTGCTCAAAGCTTAATTCTTTTGCCATTAAAACTCTCCATGATTAGGCTTGAGTTAAATACTACATCTAAGCTATGACCCCAATGTGACGAACTTATTAGGCCCCGCTAACAAGTCAATAATATCAACAAGATAAAGCTTGTTTTATGATTCTATTCTTAAAGTTTTTTGGTATAATAGGAAAAGATTGCACCCAAGAAAGAAGGCCTAGTGAAGAATTATCTATTAATTGATGATGATATAAGAATCTATAATCTCATGAAAGTTTACTTAAATAGTGACGAGAATCTTCATTATCTTGAATCCACAGAAGCAGTACAACAAACTCTTGAAGAGAATAAGATCGATATCGTCATTATCGATATACACTTGGAAGAAAGTGATGGGCTTAACTACTTCGTTGAGCAAAGGGATATCTTTACGAAATATAATATCCCAGTATTTATCATCAGCCAAAACACAGACTTAGTAATGAAACTCAAGGCCTTTCAATTTGGTGTTGATGACTATATTGAAAAACCTTTTGAGCCATTAGAGTTATTTGCAAGAATTAGGGCAAAAGTACAAAAAAATAATAAGTCTTCAGATACTCTCTCTTTAGGTGACTTGGTATTTAATCTACAAAGTCGTACTTTAGTCATGAAGGGCCAGCAGGGCCATGAGGACATTCTTCTTTCAACGCTTGAATTTAACCTCTTACTATTCTTTGCTAAATCTCCTGAAGTCATTCATTCAAGAGAGGGATTACTTGATAATGTCTGGGGTAATAAATTAGATGTAACAGATCGAACGATCGATCATCACATTAGTAACTTAAGAAAGAAAGTAAAATCAAACTCTCACTTCATAAGAACGCACTTCAATCTTGGATACTCATTATCAGAATATAAAAAATAGCGACTAATTAAAATTGGCCAACAAGAAGTTCACGTAGCTTTTAAAAACTTCATTTATTTCTACAGTTTTCTCAAAATCACCAGAGTCAACATGCTTCTTTAGCTCCCTGACAATTTCATCTAGCTGATCAAAACCATATGATTTAGCACTACCTAAAATTCGGTGACACACTCTACTCATGCCATTGTAATCTTTGACACGATAACAAGATTGAAACTCTTTAAAATCAACGACTGTATTTGTGATAAAGTCAGGAATAATTTCTATTAAATCTTTATCGATAACCGGTCTCGTGAACTTCAAAAGGCACCTAATTATTATTCAAAATGGTTGCAACTTTATTCATTAATAACTCATTATCAAAAGGCTTTACGATATAGTCGTCGACACCCATCTCAATGACAGATTTAGCAATCGAATAATCTGGGTTTGCAGAACAAATACAAACAGGCACTTCTTTTAAGCGCTCATTTCTATTTCGAAGAACTAAAAACTCTCCACCAAACTCACTAGACATATTTAAATCGAGTAAGATGAGATCCGGTAAATTTTCATCAAGATATTCATATGCTTCTGTTAAGTTATTAGATGAAGGAACCTCAAAGCCAAAGCCTTCTAAGTGTTTCTTTACGATCTTAATGAATCGATTATCGTCATCAACAACAAGTATACTCTTACCTGAAAAATCCACTTACTCTCCTTTGCTTGCAAGCACTTTATTAATCAGCTTTATGACACCATCTTTTTTTACTGGCTTAATTAAATATTCATCACATCCAATTTCAAAACAACGCTCCTTATCTTCTTTTAAGGCATAAGCTGTTAAGGCAATAATAGAAGCTCGACCAATATTCTCGCTTCTTTCTAAGTCTCTAATCTTTTCAATCGCCTCAAAGCCATCCATGATAGGCATTTGTAAATCCATTAAGATTATATCAAAGTTATTCTCTTTCTTATAAAGATCAAATGCTTCTTGGCCATTTTCGGCTTCGATAATAGTCGCATTCTCATTTTTTAAATAAACCTTAATCAAATTACGATTATTAATAGCATCATCGACGAGAAGTATCTTAAGTTCACTAACGTCTAATTTTTCTTCCTTATTAGGGCCTTCATTTTGAACTAAAGGTGCTTGCTGATTTTTTTCAACCTCAAGCGCTAAGGAAATCACAAATTCGCTACCGATGCCTTCCCTACTTTTAACATGGATACTTCCTCCCATTAACTCCACTAACTCTTTAGTAATGGCCAGCCCTAGGCCTGTGCCACCATGCTCTCGAGTTGTCGATTTCTTCCCTTGGTCAAATGCCTTGAAAATATTATCTTTCACATCTTCCGGGATACCAATACCAGAATCAATGACATTAATAATTAAGTTCCCAGGAAGATCGGCGCTTGTATTTTCTTGGACTTTAACAAGAATACTTCCCTCGTCAGTAAACTTAATAGCATTACTAATTAGGTTAATTAAGATTTGCATGATTCGAGAAGAATCGCCGATGAAAAAGTGAGCTAAGCTCTCTTCGATAGAATAAGAGAGGGAAATATTTTTCTTCTTGGCCGGCCATGTAAAGATATCCATCACTTCTATTAATAAGTCTTTTAAGTTAAAAGTTCTTTTATCAAGAGAGATGGCCGAGGCTTCAATTTTTGAAATATCTAAAATATCATTTACAAGATTTAATAAAACCTCACTAGAGCTTTTAAGAGAACTAGCATATTCGACATACTCATTTGAAATATCGGCCTTCGATAGAAGATCAGAAAAGCCAACAATTGAGTTAAGTGGAGTTCTGATTTCATGGCTCATATTCGCCAAGAATAAAGACTTTGCCTTTGAAGCCTCCTGCGCACTCTTTGTTGCATCTCTTAGGCTTTTTTCATACTCTAGTTGTTTAGTCGTATCGAGATTAACACCAATATGGCCATAAACTTGACCATCGTTATTTCTTAAAGGGGTTGCAATTGTTTTTGTGAAAGTTATTTCACCTGTCTTTACATTACAAAATTTAATATCGAGATCAAATTCTTTAGAGTTTGCAGCTGCTTGTGCCCACTTCTTACCAACCTCTTGCCTTTGTTCAGCATAAATTGCCTTAATCCAACCTTCACCAAGGGCCTCTTCTTTTGTCATCCCTGCATATTCGAGCCAACGTCTATTCTGATATCGGGCCAAACCATCTTCTGTTGTTAAGAAGACACCAACAGGGAGTAGTTCAGATAGTGTTTGGAATTCATTCAAGCTTCCTTGCAGCTCAGAAAATGCCTTCTCTCTTTCTTTTAATGCGTTCCAAACTTCAATTTTCTTAGAAATAAGTTGTGATAAAATTTCAACAAACCTTATCTCTTCCTTACTGAAGCCTCTTTTCTTTATAATACGTGATGAATAATTTAACGTTCCATAGATTTCATTATTAACTCGTATTGGTGTCCCAATAAAGGATTCAAGTTTCATATTTACGTAGACAGGGTGAGCACACATTTGCTCATCTTCACCAACATTTTCAAAAACAATTGTCTTGTTCTTTTTTATGACTTGATCACAATACGTATCCGCAATATTTGCTTCAAAACCCTTCTCTATTTGATTATCAGGCCCAACAACTTCCACAACATGATAAATACCATCGTTAATATGACTAATGATACCGTACTCTAAATCAAGAACATCCACTCCCCTTGATAAGAAACTTGGAAAAAAGTCGAATGGATCACCTGTTGAAGCAAGATTCAAACGTTGAATCTCCTCCATCATAAGAGAGAATTTACTGACATTATTTAAGTCACTTCTAAGTCTTAGGAGTTGGCATATTTGATTGGCCAAAGTCTTTAACATCGAAATCTGAGAATCATCTAAGCTTCGAGGTTTTGTATCGATAATACATAGTGTACCTAAGCGGTGCCCATCTAATATCTCAAGAGGAAAACCAGCGTAGAAGACAACTTTAGGGCCATCGCAAACAAGAGGATTATCTTTAAAGCGATCATCAACTCTAGCGTCTTCCACAATCAAAGGTTCACTTGAGTGAATTGCATGAGCACAAAAAGATAACTTACGTTGCGTTTCACAAATATCGATCCCAACTTTTGATTTAAACCACTGCCTTTCCTTATCGACAAAGGAAAGTAAGGCGGTTGGAGCATTCGTTATTTCAGAAGCTAACTGAGTGATATTATCAAAAACATCTTCATCTTGTGTATCTAGTATTTTCAAAGACTCTAGTAACGATAGTCTTTCTTTCTCATTCTTTGTTTCTTTGGCCGTTATCATTTTTCTACTTTCTTAAAAAATACTGCTCTACTTCACACCATTCTTAATTTCTTCAACCACTGATGGGTCAAGAAGTGTTGAAGTATCTCCAAAATTATTAAAGTCATGGGCCGCAATCTTTCTAAGAATTCGACGCATAATCTTTCCCGAACGTGTCTTTGGTAGCCCCGAAACAATTTGAATTTTATCAGGGCGAGCAACTGCGCCGATTTCTTTTACGACTGTTGCATTAATAAGCTTCGTTACTTCGGCTTCATCAGTAAGGTCAGTGACAACGTAAGCATAGATACCTTCACCTTTAACGTCGTGAGGGTAACCTACAACCGCACTTTCAGCGATGGCATGATTCTTTCCAATAGCATTTTCAATTTCGGCCGTTCCAAAACGGTGTCCTGAAACATTGATAACATCGTCCACACGTCCAGTGATTCTAAAGTAGCCTTCAACGTCACGTTTTGCGCCATCACCAGAGAAGTAATAACCTTTATATGTTCTTAGATAAGCATTCATAAAACGCTCATGATTCTTATAAACCGTACGTAGCATTCCAGGCCACGGATACTTAATACAAAGCTTTCCTTCGGCCATCGTTTCACCAATCTCATGCCCATTATCATCAACGAGAACAGGAACGATTCCCGGAAGAGGAAGAGTTGCCTTACATGGTTTTGTTTTTGTAAGCCCTGCTAGTGGAGAAATCAAAATCCCACCTGTTTCTGTCTGCCACCAAGTATCAACAATTGGACATTTCTTCTTTCCAATAAATTCATTATACCAGTGCCAAGCTTCTGCATTAATTGGCTCACCTACTGAACCAAGAACCTTCAGGCTTGAAAGGTCGTACTTGGCCGGAACATCATCTCCAGCGGCCATAAGGGCACGAACAGCAGTTGGTGCTGTATAGAAATGTGTTACCTTATTTTTTTCTACGATGTCCCAGAAACGTCCCGCATCTGGATATGTAGGAACACCTTCAAACATCATTGTCGTGGCACCATTTAAAAGTGGCCCATAAGTAATATAAGTGTGACCAGTGATCCAACCAATATCGGCGGTACACCAATACATATCCTGTTCATCCACTTGGAAAACATTGGCAAAAGTATATGCTGCCCAAACCATGTAACCAGCTTGTGTATGAAGAACACCCTTAGGTGTTCCAGTTGATCCAGACGTATAAAGAATGAATAATGGATCTTCGGCGTCATGTTGTGGAGCTTCGTGCTTGTCTGATGCTTTATCAAAAAGCTCATGCCACCAAACATCGCGTCCTTCTTTCATCACGACGTCATTTCCTGCACGCTTGTGAACAATGACGTTCTTTACGCTTTTGCAGGCCTTATCTTCTAGTGCTTCATCAACGATTGACTTAAGCTCAGTCACTTTCGTTCCACGAAGTCCACCATCGTTTGTCACAAGAACACTACATTGAGCATCTTCAACTCTTCCCGCAAGAGCTTGGGCAGAAAAGCCACCAAAGACGACAGAGTGAATTGCACCAATTCTTGCACAGGCAAGAACTGTAAACATTAGCTCAGGAACCATCGACATATAAATGCAAACGCGGTCACCTTTTTTTACGCCAAGTCCTTCCAGCATATTTGCTGTTTTACAAACTTGAGCGTGAAGTTCTTTATATGTAAATTCTTGGTTTGCTTCATTCGGATCGTTGGCAACAAAGACCATCGCCTTCTTATCACCACGAGTCGCAAGATGGCGATCAAGACAATTTTCAGTAATATTTAATTTCGCTCCATGAAACCAGCGGATATCGCCGTCTTTAAAATTACCTAGAGTGACTTCATCCCATTTTTTTGAGAATTGAAAATTTTCTGCAATTGATCCCCAGTATTCTGATGGGTTATTCTTGGCCTGCTCATAGGCAGCTTCATATTCCTCGAAAGTTTTTAAACGAATATCCATATTCATTACCTCGCTAAATTACTTATTAATTTATTATGATAGAGGTAAATTTTCTCGCAACTTTTAAGATACGTCTAGTACTGGTAAGGATTCTTAACTTCTATTATCTTAGATAGTAAGGCCCTTAAATCATTCATTTGCCCATACCAGTAGTTTGGTGATTCAAAATAGCCAAAAGTATACTTGAATGATGGATCATCCCACCTCTTAGCAATCCATGCACTAAAGTGAATTAGTCTTAGAGCTCGTAGTGAAGGAATAAGCTTAAGTTGCTCATAAGGAAATGAGCGAATGCTATCATAGGCTTCTAGAAAGATATTGCGATCAATGACGGATTGTTGATCATCTCCAGGGCAAATAGGCCAAACATCTTGAACCACTGGCCCCATCACCATATCGTCAAAGTCCACAAAGAATGAGTCATCACCTCTTAAGATGATATTTCCTTTATGAAAGTCACCGTGGACTCTTTGATAATTTACATTTTCAAATAGTGGCTTAGACTCACTAATAATTTGCTCACAAATCGTAATGAAGTGCTCGCGAATATCTGTTGGAATATAATTTGTTGAAGCAAGAAATTTTAAATTGGCGACTCCGTATGTTTCAGGAGTGAGCTTAATTCTATGATCAGCGCTCTTTAAGGCACCAACACTATGAATACGGGCCAGAGAACGCCCCATGATTTCAAGCTGCTCGATATTCATCTCTTCTGGGTTTCTGCCCCCTCTCTTTTCATAGAGGCAATAGAAGATCTTGTGATTTGGCATCTCAAATAGAGTTGTGCCATCAATTTCAAGTGGAGCGATTACAGGAATCTCCGCATCATTAAGATCCTTTATGAAATTGTGCTCATCGATGATCTGATCCTTCGTCCAGCGCCCTGGACGATAAAATTTGGCCACAATAAAATGGTCACTTGGGGAGTTAATCTCGGCCTCAGGGCGATCCACCTCGATCTCATAGACACGGTTTTCAATACTATTTAACGGTAAACAGCGCCCCGTCGTCTTGAAACCAACTGCATCAATAGCATCTAAAATTGCCTCTGGATTTAATTGGAAGAAATATTGGGTCTCTTCACTACCCCATACATAATCACTCATGTAAAAAATCATATGCTTGCGCACAGTGCCATGGCAATGAAAACCTAGGGTGTTAGAAAGCGTTATACTTAGGAGAGATTATGTACAAATTTGCACTTTTAGCACTTATTTCAACTTTTAGCTTTGCCGCAACTTTTGAGTTTGTAGGCCCTTGTAAAAGAGGTGCACTCTTCAAAACAGAGATGCAGCTAAAAAATGGTTCAACTGTCGGAAGTGCTACGATTGATCTTCTCAATAATTTTGGTATTGCTTATAAAGGAACTCAAAGAGCAATGAACTCGATCTTTGATACGCCAACAGGACTTGATGCCATGGAAGTCTTAAGTGATACACAAATGAATGCTCACGGTTGGTGCTATTCTGTTAATGGCCAAAGCCCAGAAGTATATCCAGATGAAGTACCACTAGGAAACGGAGACCACGTGATGTGGTGGTTTGGCTATGCTCACTACGATAGTGGTGAATGGCTAACTCAATGCGAGCCAACTTGGAAGCGCGCCCCTTCACAATTTTGCCACTAAGCTCGCTGCAATTAGCTCGAACAACTTAGTGTCGAGCAACCTGGCCTTGATGTCGACCAATCAGGGGCCTTAACAAGAAAAGGTCTTGTGAATTCATTTAACTCATATGGATTAGCAATGGCCTTTTCAAGATTTCGAAGAGATGTTTCATCCCCTTTTTCTAAATCATCTAAAACCATCTGCACAATATAATTACGTGGAATAAAGACAGGATTGGCTTCGTTCATAACACCAAAAGCAATCATTGGATCGACTCTTTGAAGCTTCTGCTCTCGTTGCCACTTCGTTACCCAAGTATTAATTCTTGCATTATCGACATCACTTAAGTCCTTATAGAAGGCATCTTGCCAAGAGACTTCCTTACCTTCCATCACACTCATGAGAGTTCGATAAAAGAGAGTCATGTCGGCCTGCAATTCATATTTTAACTCAAAGAGCTCATCGATAAATTCACGCGTACAAGTTTTAAGCCCCAACTTCTTGGCCACACTCTCCTGATAGAAGCTGTGAAAGTATTCTGGAAATTGATCAAGAACTTCATCTAAGCTTTCAAGACATACTGTCTGCAGGGCCTCTTTAAGTTGCGCAAGATTCCAATAAGCAATACTTACTTGATTAATAAAACGGTAGCGTCTTTCTCTAAAGTCCGTTGTATTTGGTGTCCAATTTGGATCAAAGCGATCAAGCCAACCATATGGCCCATAGTCTATTGTAAGGCCTAGCATCGAAAGGTTATCAGTATTCATCACGCCGTGAACAAAGCCCACACGCATCCACTCGCTCATTAAAAAAGCTGTTCGACGAGTGACTTCTTTAAACATCTCCTCGATGCTCATGCCCGGAAAGTAATTATCAATGGTGAAGTTAACAAGCTCTGTTAGCTCCTCCAACTCATGATTGGCCGCATGGATTTGATAGTGGCCAAAGCGCAAAAAGCTTGGAGCAACGCGAGTACAGATAGCACCTTTTTCATAGGCAGCGTTTCCATCATAGAACATATCACGTAAGACTTGCTCACCTGTTTCAACAAGGCATAGTGCTCGAGTTGTTGGAACGCCTAAATTAAACATGGCCTCCGAACAAATATATTCTCTTAAAGATGAGCGAAGAACGGCCTTGCCATCAGCTCCTCTTGAATAAGGAGTAAGTCCGGCACCTTTTAATTGAATCTCAAGACCTTCATAAAGCCCTAGAGTCATGGCGCGGCCATCACCTAGTTGACCGGCCCAGTGACCAAATTGATGTCCTCCGTAGCGAGTTGCCACCGGAGTGGTATGGTACTCTTCTTGGTTACCACTAAGAAGCCTTAACCAACTCTGTTTGTCTGTCTCATTAATTCCCATTGCCTTCGCAAGATCATTTGACCAGCAAAGCTCTTTAGGAGCGGGAGACTTTTCAGGAGTGACACGACTAAAGTGCGCTCCAGGAGTTTGTTGTGGACGACCAGTGAGGTCTTTATACTCACGCAGTCCCTTATATGCAGCTTCTAATTTAATCATAAGTACCTAGTAATGTGGTGGTTTGAAATCTTTAAGATTCTCAAGAGTCATCTGCTCACCCGAACTATCTCCTTGGTGAGCAAGGAGATTTCTAATATGAGTCACAAGTTCATCAATGATAAACTCTTGTTTAGTAACAACCTCGTTTAGTTGGCCAAGTAAATGATCCTGGTGACAAAACTTTTCTTCTAATGCGATTAATTTCTTTTCAAGTTCTTCATTATTCATGTCTATAAACTACTACATTACTCAACTAGCGTCTATTTCTTAGTCGATGAATACTGTAGTTTTGGGCGCTTACAGCTGTCAAAAAAAATAGGATTTTATTAATAACTCCTAATCCGTTACATGGTACAATTACTGCCATGAAAAAGAAGTGGAATACGGCCACAAATTTCATCTCCATCCTTCTTGTTGGGTTTATTATTTACAAGCAGGCCCCTGCTGTACTCAATAACTTTAAAAAAGAAGGAAGTACTCTTACTCCAAAAGAGTATGTAGATCTTCGCACAAATAAAAAACTCGAGTTTCCAAGTAAGGATTTGCAAAACAGAAGCCTTGCCATCTTTTGGGCAACTTGGTGTGGGCCATGTAAGGTTGAAATGAAGCGCCTTCATCAATCAGTACAAGAAGGAAAACTTGCGGCCCATCAGATCTATGCCATTAATTCATTTGAAAATGAATCCACAATCAGACGATTCATTGGGCAATCCCCTTATGAGTTTCGTTTCATCTCTTCACCCTATGCAGTAAAAGCACTGGATGTTAAATCAACTCCCACAACAATTCTCCTTGAAGGCCCTCATGTCAACTCCATGAGTTCAGGACTGAGTTTCATTGGAATTTGGCGCGCTGAACAATACCTTGCCAAGAAGTAGTTTTCTCGACAAATAGTCACTCTCTAGCTACTATTAACAATACTTTATTTTTTAAACGAGGATTCTATGGGAAGAAAATGGGCCAATATCGTCAAGAAGAAAGGCGCTCTTGATAAGGCAAAAAGTCAGATTTACACAAAGCTATTATTTGAAGTAACAAAAGCAGTAAAATCAGGTGGCGACGACCCAGGCTCAAACTTTATCCTTAAAATTGCTCTTGATAAATGTAAGGCAAATAACGTTCCAAAAGATAATATCGATCGTGCCGTTAAGAAAGGCCTTGGTGGAGAAGACGACGGATACGAAGAAATCAACTATGAAGGCTATGGGCCAAATGGTGTTGCGGTATTCGTTGAGGCCTCAACAAATAATCCAACTCGTACTATTGCTAACGTAAGAGTTCACTTCAAGAAAGCTGGTGGTTCAGTTGGAACAACGGGAACACTTCAGTACGTCTTTTCAAGAAAGGCCCTATTTGAAGTTCCAGTTGCACAACTTGATGAAGACGAGTTCACACTAGAGATGATTGATGCTGGTGCAGAAGATATCGAAGTGGAAGATGGCTACTTTTCAATCACAGGTCCAATGGAAGTCTTTGGTTCAATTTCTAAGAAATTAGAAGAGATGGGGATTACACCAGAAGAGGCAACTCTTGAACAAATTCCACAAACATTCAAAGAAGTTGATGATGAGACGTATTTAACTATAATGAAGATGGTGGATGGACTTGAAAGTGATGAAGACGTTCTAAAGGTTTACCACAATATTCAATTTGATGAGCGTTTCGAAAATTTATAATGGATAAAGCAAAACTAACCTATACAAATGAACAAGGACGAGAGGTGAAAACCTCTCAATTCCTTAAAAACCGTGGCTCTTGTTGTAAGACGGCCTGTCTTCACTGCCCTTACGGTTTTACTTTAAATAAGCACGGCATTCAAAGCCAAGAAGTTACTGTCGACTTAATTGCTAAAGCACAGGCCATCTTAGATGCCAATCAAGAGCAATCACAATCAGTGGCCTCCGCACTTATGGGATCGGCCTTTGGTGGAAGCAAGCCTAAGAAGGTCACGATTTCAGAATCAAATTCAAGTGATTTTGCCTTTGTTGAACTTAAGGGTGAGATCTTTGGCCTGATCGAAAAAGGTAGCGTCCAGGCAAAGAAGCTCTATCTAAAAGAACAATTTAAAGAGCAAGGACTTGACCTCGACACAGTAAATTCAGTTATATAGACACTGTTCACTGTTTTTACACGCTCTTCTTTTTTTCAATTTCTCTGTGAAAGATCTGTAATCAATTTATATTGAAACAGATTAAATGGAGAAAATATGAAGAAGATGACTCTACTTTCAGTAGTGCTTACGGCACTTCTTAGCTCACTGACTGCTCAGGCCAGACATGACGAATCGTACTTTGAGAAAAGACAGCGCGAACGTATGGAAGAGCGTCGTAAGGAAAAGGCACTTGAGAAGAGGGCCAACCAAATCAATTGGGGAGCAAATTACCAAGATCTTCTTAATGAGAACTCTCGTTTTTTCAAAAGACTATTTGAACGTTATGAGAATGGAAATATCATAGGCCTAGAGCTTGTGATTGCTTCTAGTTCTTGGTCAAATATTGAAAGTGGTTTTGGCCACACCATGCTACGTTTTGTGGACAATGTAGGAACAGAAGCTGATGACGTGGTTCTAAGCTTTGTTGCAAATGTCGACACCCTAAAGCTTAACTACTTTAAGGGAATCTTTGGCGGCTACCCTGTTTTTCCTCAAGTAAAAAGTCTACGTATGTTTATGGATGAATACAATAATAAACAAAGACGTGACCTTGATCGCTATATCATTATTTCAAATGAAGAAATTAGAAAGAATATAATTAACCAACTAAGAAATCAGTGGGAACAAGTTACTAACCATCGTGTCGAAACACAGAAGTCTGTTCTACAAGAAACTCTTGAAGAGCTCAACCAGTTTTCAACACAGAAGTATGGAGAAGGCAATTACGGCATCCTTCCTCTGCGCTCTGGTACTGGATCGGTCTTTGCACTTACTCCCGTTCCAAATAACTTAACATCAAATTTTAAGACAACAGTTGAAGAAGTCTTTCCTGTTAAATATGAACTACCTGAAAGTAGCGAATTAGGAGATTACACATTCTTCTCTAATAATTGTGCTGGTGCACTTGTTAACTTCTTAAAACAAGTTGGCTACCCATATCACAAGAAGATGGGTTTTAAAGGACGTATTCCACTTGCTCTTCCAGACTACCTACAAAGAGCACTTATTAACCCATACCCTATTATTAAGATTCACTCGCTAAGAGAACTTAAGGATAAAGCAGCAAGTATTCTCGAATTAAAAGATGAAACTTATCTGCAATACGATATCAACACAGACCAAGTTAAGAAGCTTCAAAAAGCACTTAGTTTAAATGAATTTAGAAAGCTTAATGAAATTGCAACTCTAGATCTTGATGCTTTTAAATACTATGCATCTCAGATTCAAGAAACAAAGGCCGTCTCCTTTGATGAGCTTCACGGAATTACAAAGGCACCAGATGCTCTTTATGAAATTTGTAATAATTCAAAGTGTGAACAAGATGTCATTAAAGGCCTTGAAGAGTTTTACGGAAAAGGTGCCTTTTCTAAGATCAAAGAAATCAACAAGGAAAAGTCACTCAAGGCCATCACGAAGTGGAGACATGACCACAGCACAAAGAGAAGAAAGAAGGTCATCACTCGCCCTTACAAAGGTTTATTAGTTAATAAGAAAATATTAGATCATCAAAAGAGATTCTACCTCCTCGATTCGAGATGGTAAGAAATAGGAGAAATCATGAAAAAGATTATGCTTTTAACATGTCTTATATCAATTCTAATGGGTATTAGTGCTAAAGCATCATGCCTTGAAGTTTATAAAGAAAATCATCGAGCACCAGACTATCAAGATATTGGAGCGATGGCCGGTATTTCTTCAACAATTTCAGGAGTTACTGTAGCAGGAGGAGAATTTGCCCTAGGCCTATCAACAACAAGTGCCGTTGGAATCCTTCATCCAGATAGTGCTCTTAGCGAACTGACGATTTCTAAATCAATTAAAGGTGGTGTCTCATCGACAGTTGACTCTCTTTACTACGGAGCATCTAGTACATCTGCAGCAATGGGAATCATCAAAGATCGTGACTATAGAAAACAACTGAAGCTTATCCAAGCATCTGAGCTAGCACCTAAACTTATCAGTGGTGACATTATCGAGATGACAGGAAAGATCAATGATAATCGTCCAGTGGATAAGAGAGTTTCTGTAAACGAAGTTGCCAGTGAAATTCAATTAGCAAATGAAAGAATGGAATTCTGTCTTGATAGTGAAAATCTTATGACAGTAGATGAAATTCAAAAATATATCGAAGAACAACTATAAAGGAGAGAACAATGAAAAAATCATTAATTGCCCTAGGGCTACTTTGCTCACTAGCAGCTTCAACACAAGCATCATGCCTTGAGCTATACAAAGAAAGAAATAATGCACCTTCAGACAGTGCTCTTGCAACAGGAGCAGCACTTAGTACAACAGGTGTAGCAGTAATTTATGGTGGTGTTGAACTTGCATCAACAACAATTGCTGCTGGTACTGCTCTACTTGAAGACTCTGATAATATCATTATCGACTTAATCGCTCTTGATATCATTGAAGATGGCCTTTCATCATCAACTCACGCTGTCTATCACGGTTCTTCTAGTACACTAGCTGCAACAGGTGTAATTGACGATAGTAAGAGAAACTTCAGAGGACAGATTGAGTTAATTCAAGACGCTCAGCTTTCACCAAAAGTAACAGGATCAACTCTTGCAGAATTTACTGAAGACCTAAACGATAGAAGATCTTCAGGAAACAAGGTTTCTGTTGAGCAAGTTGCAGATGAAATCCGCGTAGCTGATGCACGTGGTGAGTTCTGTATGGATGCGGATGATATGATGTCGATGTCAGAGATCCGTAACTACATCAACAACCAACTTTAATAAGTGTTTAAATAATAGGCCCTATCAAGGGGCCTATTGTTTAATTTCTAGACACTTCCCTCTTCCAAGGCCCTTAAATCACATCACTTAATTGGCACCATCATTGCTCCTTAATATAGGTATCGAAAACTAAATTAGGAGAGAGAAATGAAAAATGTCTACTGCTTGGGACTTCTTGCCACTCTAATTCTAAGCGCAAACGTTAAGGCCGAAAGCTTTCGCGGTAAGCTCTATGATAAAGATGGACAAGCAAGAGCTATTGTTAAAGTAGATGGACAAGAGCAAGACCTATCTCTTAAATTTGATAAACGTTATCACAAGTACATGGATAAAGTTCTAAAGAACTCTCCGGCCTACGTCTTTGAATTTGACGGTGAGGTATCAGGAGATAAACTAGCAATCGATAAAATGCCAAGAGTTGTGGCCGACCTTGAGGACCGAATCGGAACACTCACAAGAGCAAAAGATGGGCGCTATTATATTGATGATCAACTCGTGGAATTTGGCCGTTCGAAAAAAATCTATGGAAGTGAATTCGATTACATTTCTCGCCACTACTTTGAAAATAAGAAAGTTCATACTCAAGGACATATGCAAGATGATACTTTTATCATCAATGCTATCATTCCTGCAGACCTTTTTACGGTGGGAGAAAATCCATATCCAGCAAATGAAAAATTTAATAAGAATCCACTGAAGTATATCTTAAAAGAGATGCCAAAGAATAAGAACTCACAGTCGCTAGAACCATTTCGAGGAACAATTAGACATCGTGATAATTATGAGGCAACTCCAGGAGACCATGTCTTTATCGTAACTTTAAGTGGCCGCCAAGGGGATGAGCCAGGGGCAGCTGCAGGACACTTTGCCATCGGTATGGGAGAAGTTCAAAATGACCTCTCGATAAAGGGTGAAACTTTTAACTTTTATTTTAAAGGTGAAAAAGAAGTTCTAGCTAGTAACACAGACCTTGTGAGCTACTATGGCCACCTCATTCAAGGACAGGTTAACTATAGGCCGACTTATACCCTAATTGGTTATGCACGTTCAAAAGAAGATATGCTTAAAGTAAGAGATATTTTTGAAGATCAACTACACCGTGTACGCACCGAAGCAGGGCTTGAGATTACGCCATTTTATAATTGTACAACGACATCAAATGATACGATGAGAACAATTGGTATAAAAGGGGCCCATGAATTTGCAATTAGCAATATCTTTGATTACCAAACATACTTACCAATGAGTTCCAAAGCTCCAAAAGATGGGACAAATGCTTCAACTCTCTCTCAACTACGTTATATCTTAAAAAGAGATACTGAGCACTACGTTCCACGAAAAGCATTTGAGTCCTTTGCTAAGGCAATGGTTTATCAAAGTAAAAGACTAAAGCTTAAAAGAACAGATTATATTTTCTTACCACAAACCCCTTCTCAAAGACCGACTGGAGGGATCTCTTATGACGAAGTCCTATCTGAAGGAAAGAAGATTATCGACTTCAAGGAAGAGCGTCTGCTAAGACTTGAAAGAGAGGATAATGCTCGTAAAACACTCGAGAACCCTAACGCTTCAGCGGAGCAGCTTGAAGAAGCTAAGTCGATTTTAGATAATGCTCCTACGAAAGAAGAAGATCAAAAACAAATTAGCGAAATCCTATACAGAATAGATTAAAATTAACTTTCTCCTAAACTTCTATCTTGAGAAGATAGAGTTTAGGAGTTTTTATGTATAAAACCTTAGTAATCATCCTCTTATTTATCCCTCTATTTTCTTATGGAGAATGGAGTACTCACCGCTTCTCTCTTGGACTTGGTTATACCTATCACGACACAACAATACAGGTTGGAAAGAAATCCTTAGGGGCGTTTATTTTAAGCACCGAAGACACTCTTGGACTTGATGATACACAATCTTCAGTACGTTTAAGTTATGAATGGCGCTTTAGTAAGAACAAGAGGCACGCCTTATCAACAGGTTGGTATAGTCAGCACAGAAGTGCGCGAAGAGTTCTCGATCAAGACATAAAATATGTGGACAAAGATAATAATGAAATCATTATTAATGCTGGGACATCTGTCGATACACTCCTAAACTTTGATATAATCCGACTTGCCTACTCTTATTCCTTCTTTCTAGATGAGAGGGTCAATATCTCAACCGGTATTGGTTTCTATATAATGCCTCTAAAGTTTGCAATTGGAGAAACAGGAAAAACCCAAACTCAAAGTGATTTCATTGCACCCCTGCCAACTTTTCAGCTAAAATCAGAAGTTAAGATTACACCAAAGTGGACTCTCTCAAATGAGTTTAATATCTTCTATATTCAAATCGGAGATTATACCGGAAGCATTATCGCAACGAATCTATTTATTGATTATCAATTCTACAAGAGATTTTCAGTTGGCCTTGGCTTTGAGGCCTTTAAGTTAAAAGTTGATATGGAGGAAACATCAGATGTATTTGATGCTGAAGTTGGAGGAGAATTAAATTTTGGAAATAATTCGCTAGTGGCTAGGGTGCGCTACGAATTATAGGTGCTTGATAGATTTTCAAATAAAGATCGATCCAATTTAGCAAGTCCCTTCTCTTTTTATTGAATTGAGTAATTTGCTCCTTACTCAATGTCTTTGAAAATTTATCAAAGAATTTAAAGAATGACTTATTTTGCTTTAAGACTTCATTTAGAGAAACAATATCTTGGAAATTCTTTTTTAAAAAATTCTGATAAGCTTTTTGTTCTTTTAGATTCAAGGCCTTAATAAAGTCCTGATGCCAGCTGCTACCTTCCACTCGAGTACTCTTATACTCCTTTGCAAAGTCATTAACTAGCTTAACTTGATTACTAGAGAGCTTCCCAAAGACATTCTCAAGACGCTTGACGCCTCTTTGTTCATAGCTTTCTTCATATTCCTTACGATCATCGATGCGCCTCTTTACAAGCTTCTGCCTTTGTTCAAAGTTAAGGTTTGATAAGACTTCAATCGATATTTTATTAACCTTCTTCATAATTCGGGCATAAGGAGGATATCCCTTAACGATTGCTTCTTTAAGAGAGTCTTTCTCAACCTGATAATTTTCAACGAGGTTCTTTAACTCAAGGACTTCCTTATGATGCTCAAAGAAAGCATTTGTTACCTTGATACGTAATTCTTTTTCTTGTTCGTCATCAAGGGAAAGATAATCATCAATCTTTTCACTTAAGAAATCCGGTGCTTTCTTGAGTATAACTTCACGGTAGCTACAACTGGCAAGAAAGAATAATGATAAAAAAAGAGAGATAATAGTTATTCTTTTGGACACTCAACTTCCTTCCACTTAGAATCGTTTGTGTAGCGAAATGTAGGTGCATTTTCAATCCCAGTTTCTTTTAGCCATACATCCCATCCCCATTGTCGCATAACTTGGTAAACTTCGGGATACTTTTTACTCGTCAGACAAGTATTCGGTTTTCTTCGAATCACAAATTCAGAACAACCCAAAAGAAATAGAAAGGAGAATAGAAAACAAAGCAAGAATTTCATTTAAAACCACTTCTCCACTTGAAAAATAAAATCTAAATAAGAATTATCCGCCACATAGAGATCACTATTATCAACTTGTAAGTCGTAGCGATCAATTCTTTGATTAACTTTAAAAGTTAGTATTCCAATTCTATCTTCATATTTCAGATAATCAAACTTAAGAAAAAAGTTTTGTTGAGTTGATTTCTCAACATTAACTCTTTGCGACTGCCCAGTTAGAGTGAAAGTATCCGCAGATAAGAACGACATCCCTAAGCTTGCTTTGAAGTATTGAGAAAGATCAATTTGTCCTTGAAATCCAATGACAACTTGATGACTATCCTCGGCCTTTAGATTTTCATTACCAAATTCAAATTGATTAATACCACCATTATAAAAAAATGCACCAACATAGCTCATTAAGTAGAAAGTATTAAAATCAATACCTGCTATCGCATTAATCTGATAATAGTCCTGGCCATCAAATGGGCTAACAGTCCTACTTAATGGTGTTTTCCCGGAGTTTGTCGCCCCCCAAACAACTTTTGTGCTGACATCAAAGAACACTTCATCCTTATCGATAAAGCGATATCTTAACTCAATTGCAGGATCATAAATTCCAAAAGGACTCTCCTCTGGAGTCTCTTCATCCAGTTCGTTTTCAAGATGAGTTTCAAAGTCAGCTATTTCTGCATGTGTACTAAAGGCCGCTAAGAATTTATCAGAGAAAGCATAGCGGTATTCAAGGCCCGCAACGAGAACCGAGCGATCCACCTCAAAGAACTCTTCAAGCCCAGCACTTCTATTATCAAACTCCATTTCATCAAGTGACCAATAGAGCGAATACGTTAGAACACTCTTGCCCTTATTTGGGAAACGATACAAATAGTCTAAGCGGTTAACCGCAAAAGCAGAGAATGCTATTAAATAAACTAATAAATACTTCATAACATCATTCCAAAACTTAGAGCATAGCGCTCATTGATAATATCAACAGAAGGAGCAACGACAATATTGCTCTTACTATTAAAGCGGTATTGCCCTTTATCATCAAAGTGAAAGTCATACATGAGATAACTAGTTAGACCACCTATAAATGCCCCCATAGAAACATCTCGAAAGCTGTGTTTCTTTGCATCGATTCGACTCCACCCAATATAAGTTGCGTAAACGAGAGGGAGTGAGGCAACTAAGTAGTTGCGATGAAATCTTTTACTATTAAAGATATCCTTACTCATCCACATCCCTACAGCGAAGGCATGAGTTGTGTGACCGCTTGGAAATGAAAGATAATTTGAGCTATCAGGCCTTTCTTTGTTGGCAGTATACTTAATACCAAATGTTATCCCTTGGGAAATAAGCATCGACTCAGTAAAAACAAATGCTTTTTCAAGGGCAAACTCATCACGACCAAATAGATAGTAACCATACATTCCGGCAGTTAGTAGCTCAGGGCCATGATTTCCCAACTCATATAACCACTTCGGCACAGAGAGGTCATCTTCATTATAATCATAATCTCCCCCTTCAAAGTCTGTCTTAACAAAGGAAGGTGAAATAATCGAATAAGTAATTAGCTCTAGAGCAAAGAAGGCCGACATGAATTGAATTTGAATGGGAGAAATATCCCATTTAGACTTTCTAATATGCTCAGAAGGAGCAACAAAGGCCTGGGTACTTAAGGTAAGAAATAGAAAAGTAATAAATGCTTTTAACATCTATTAATGAAAACAAAATTCACCTAATTCGTCTATTTATTTTACTTTAAGGACAATAAATAAAGAAAGAGTACTACAAATCAAAAAGCCCAATGCAATTGGTGTCACATCACCGCTATACAATTGTCCGATTAGCCCACCAATTGTCGCAGAAATGATAATCTGAACAGAGCTAACGACAGAGTTTGCAGTTCCTGCAATATGGCCCATTGGCTCTAATGCCAGTGCAATGAAATTTCCAAAGAGAAGACCAAAGCTAAAAAGGCTCAGAAGTAGAAAGCCATAAAAGAGAAAGAATGGAGGTAGTCCTCCAGTAAAGAATAGAATGATATTAAATGTAATGGCGATTAAAGAAATTGTCGTTAAAGCAAGACGACATAATTTCTTCATGCCAAACTCTTCAACAAGTCTAGAGTTTAAGAATGATGACAGTCCAATAAATGAAGCAAGCACACCAAAGGCCAAAGGAAAGTCCTCTCCTAGTCCGTACTTAATTTGTAGAATTTGTTGAGAAGTATTTAAATAACCAATAAATGCTCCAAATACTAATCCTGAAGCAAGTGTGTAGCTAATTGTAACAGGATGACTAAGGGTCTCAATTGCAGCATCCTTAATCTTCTTATATGAAAGAGGCCTGCGATACTCTTCATGTAGTGTCTCTTCTTGTCTTAGCGTAAACCAAGTAAGACAGATAACAGCAATAACAAGCATAATTAGAAAGATATCGCGCCATCCCCCAAAGCTAAGAATCACTTGCCCAATAGTCGGAGCAAGAGCGGGAACGAGGACGAAGATGATCATAATTAAAGACATCGTCTTGGCCATGAGCTTACCGCTAAAACGATCTCTAACCATTGCTGTTGAAATAATCTTTGCCGATGCAGCTCCTAGACCTTGCGTAAAGCGGCCAACTAACATCATTGTAAAAGTATGTGCGTTTAAAGAAATAAGTCCGCCAATAAAGAAAATAGCAATCCCAATATACATGGCAGGCTTTCTTCCTATTGCATCAGAGATTGGGCCAAAGAAGAGTTGTCCGACTCCCATCCCTAAGAAAATAAAAGAAATAATCATCTGGTTATCATTAGGATTTTGTACTCCTAAACTTTGACCAATTAAATTAAGTGCCGGCAACATTGCATCAATTGATAACGCAGCAAATGACATAAGAGCGGCCATAAGAGTGATAAATTCACGACGGCCTATTTTTTTTTCAACTTCTTCTACTGATAAATCCACTAGCTTAAATGTCCCATTTTTCCTGATTGATAATCTTCAAAAGCTTGTACGATCTCATCTCTTGTATTCATCACAAAAGGGCCATGTGAAAAGACTGGCTCATCAATAGGCTCACCATTTAAGATCAACAGCTCTGCGCCTACATTACTTGATAACTCAACCTCTTGGCCATCCCTTTCAAAGATCACTAATTGGTGTTCGTTAACTTGATTACCATTTACTGCAACACTTCCTTTTCGTACGAGAACAAGTAAGTTTGTTTTATCCTCTAATGAAAGTAGGAAGTTAGAATTCTTTTGCATTTTTGTTTGAATAAGATTTATTGGTGTATAGGTCTGACAAGGCCCAACTTTACCTGCATATTTTCCTGCAACTAATTTCAGTTCAACATCATTCGTTGGGTTAATCACTGGAAAAAGCTCTCCTTTTATTCCCTGATAGCGAGGAGCTGTCATCTTGTCTTTCTTAGGTAGGTTTACCCACAATTGCACCATTTCAAAAAGACCACCTTCCTGAGCAAATTTCTGAGAATGAAATTCCTCGTGAACAACACCGCTTGCGGCCGTCATCCATTGAACATCACCGCTACCAATAATGCCTCCACCGCCAGCAGAGTCACGATGCTCAATTTCACCTTCAAAGGCAAAAGTGACAGTCTCAAATCCACGGTGAGGATGCTCTCCTACACCTCTCTTTGTTTGGGTTGAAGAAAACTTCTTTGGAGCTGCAAAGTCCATCATTAAAAACGGAGTCGTGTAGTAATAGATATCATAACCTGGATGAAACATTGTATGGACGTGAAAACCATTTCCTACCCAATGTTTTTCAGGTGGGTTTAAAATATACTTTATCGCTTTTTCTTTCATTTATTTATCCTTAAAAAATTTCGCTCGGCCCTAGGGCAATAATACGATATGGATTTAAATCATCATGACTATAGAAATAGTGTCTTTTAATATGATCAATATTTGTCGTTTCTTTAATTGCATCAATTGAATAAAGATCTCTTACATAGCGAGAGAGATTCTTATAATCCTTAATGCGCTTAAGATTACATTTAAAATGGGTCACATAAACACAATCAAATCTTAGTAAAGTAGGAATTAGTCTTAAGTCTGCTTCAGTTAACCTATCCCCTAATAAGAATTTTTGACCTTCAAGTATTTCTTCCACACGATCTAGAGATGAGAATAGTTTTTTTACTGCTACTTCATATGCTTCTTGAGTTTTTGCAAAGCCACTTCGGTAAACACCATTATTGATATCGGGATAAATAAAATCATTAAGCTCATCAATTTTCTTCGCTAACTCTTTTGGGTAAAAGTCATCAAGGTTTCCTGTAAGATCATTAAACTCATTATTAAAAATGCGAATAATTTCAGATGACTCATTATTAACAATTGACTGAGTTTTCTTATCCCAAAGCACTGGTACTGTAACAGTTGTGCTAACCTTAGGGTCGGCCTTTAAGTAGAGTTCTTGCAAATGATTTAGTCCATATAACTCATCACCCGTTGCACCTTCATATGACTTATCAAAGCTCCAGCCCATCTCTAACATATCAGGAGAAACAACGCTGACTCCAATATGAGACTCGAGTGACTTTAACTTGCGGTAGATAAGTGTACGGTGTGCCCATGGACAAGCATAGCTAACATAGAGGTGGTAGCGTCCACTTTCAGGTTGGAACTTTGGGTGGTTACTACTTATTGTCTCTCTAAATGATCGAGGTACACGATCATAGGCCCCACTTTCGTCACTCGTAATGACTGAAGAATTGATCCACTTTCCATCGACTAAACGTCCCATACTTAATCCTTTGTTTGATTAATACGGGTACAGAATAACGAACAAATAGATCGATTAAAAGATCATTTACCTGATCGAGATGTACTATTTATAGATCATTTAGTATTAAGCTGACCGCAGGCCGCAAGAACATCGTCACCCTTAGTGGTACGTACCATTGTTGGTATCTTATACTCTTCTAAAACCAGCTTGAATTCATTAACACTTTCTAGCGCTGGCCTCTTATACTGGGTTCCTGGAAATTCATTAAATGGGATAAGATTGATTAATGCACGTCGATCCTTAAGTAGTTGCCCTAAGGCCACAGCATCTTCTTGGCGATCATTTAAGTCCTTAATAATGAGATACTCATAAGTCACAAATTGTTTATGACGTAGAGGTATTCCATCGATATAGTCGAGAACTTCTTCTAATGGATACTTTCTATTGATTGGAATTAGTTCATTTCTGATCTCATCAAATGGCGAGTGCAGAGATAGGGCCAAGTTAACTCCAGGAATTTCATCCTTCCATCTTTTTAACCCTGGGATATAGCCACTCGTCGATATTGTGATTTTTTGGTGGCCAATAGAAGTTCCATATTGAGATGTAAAAATATCACATGCCTTCTTAACTTCATCGAAATTATGAAGAGGCTCACCTTGCCCCATAAAAACAATATTAAGAATTCTCTCTTCACCCGGGCGATTCTCTCTTAGCCAATGCCAGGCCCCTAAAAATTGCCCAATAATTTCTGCTGCCGAGAGGTTTCTCTTTAGCCCCTGTGTTCCAGTAAAACAAAAAGAGCACTTCATGGCACAGCCAACTTGCGAAGAAAGGCAGATTGAGTATTTCTTATTAAATGGAATTAGAACACTTTCAACTTTAGAACCATCAGATAATTCAAATAGAAATTTTACCGTCTTATCTTCGGCCTGTTGAACTTTTACGGCCTTAGGTAAAATAAAGTTGAAATTATCTTCGATAAAAGAAAGAGTACCCTTGGCAATATCAGTAATGGAATTGCTGTATTCATTTTTTCTTTTATAATACCAATTATAAAGAAGATTAGCGGCCGAGACATTGAGGCCGTTTTGTTCCAATAACTGTTGTAACTCATTGAATGTAAGTTGAAAAAATGACTGCTTCACAAACCTCACATTATAAGAATTAACACATATAGTCCATGCCAAAGAGGCAAAAGGGGTCAATAATGAAAGTTTTATTAATTAGTTTATTTTCAATTCTTACTTTAGCCCAAGAACTAGGCCTTGGCGTAGGTATGAAGTCCCCTAATATCGAAATTAAAAATATCGAAGGCAAAGAAATCATTCTCGATGATATGGATAAGAAAACAGTTCTCATATTCTACCGTGGCTCTTGGTGTCCATATTGTATGAAGCAGCTTCAAAGTATTCAGAAAGAGATTATGCCAAAACTCGATAAAAACTCTAAAGTAGTTGCCATTAGTGTCGATCAAAAAATCATCGCAAAGAAAATGCAAAAGAAATATCAATACACTTTTGATATCGTCTCAGACCCTAAGGCGGAGTTACTTTTGGCCTTTAATATCGTCAATAAACTCGATGATAAACTTGTTAAAAAGTATAAGCAATCATACAAAATTGATATTGAAGGAGATTCAGGTCAAACTCATCACATGGTCGCACATCCAGCGGTCTTTGTTATCAAGAATGCAAAGATCACTTATCAAGATATCCATAAAGAATATAAAGATCGAACGAAGAATGATGATATTTTGGCAGCACTTGAGTAAGTTCTATTTTGAAAAGAAAGTTGCGATTCTTCCTTCCACTAGAACGAACTGATCTTTTTTATAAACGGCCAGTGCCTGAAAGTTTCCTTTTGGTAATTTTATGGCACCAGAGAAAGCTGCAAATTCATTATCAAGAATAAGTATTTCATTACTATTTGGATCCAATCCAAATAAAATAGAATCGATAACCTTGAGACTAGAGACAACAGGACCTAAGTCATTGTCATCAATAAAGATTTCTCTTTCACTATTTAAAAGAAAATCGGTGGTTGAGAATCTTGTGGCAATAACTCTATTATTTTTTTCATTTGGGATTGAGAGAATCACTAATTCTTGAGTTTTCTTATCATAGGCAAGACATCTGATATAAGCGTATTTTGAACGAACGCTTGATAAACGTCCGCGACTCTTTTCTTCAATACCATTGCTTCCTTCCAAGAACCCCGCATACTGATCCACAATCTTGGCCCTGTCATTTATTCGAATAATAACGAAAGATTTATTAAAACCTATTAACATGATTCGTTTTGGACTGATAAAACTTACACCCACAAGAGATTTAATATCGATACTATAGAGTGGATCAATACGAACATAATAGAGAATATTTTCTAATTTCTCGTCTAATAGATACAGATAAAACTTATCCGTTACAATGGCAAAAAGCTTAGATTCAACATGATAGTCGATATCTCTAACCTCTCCCCTTATATTACTTGGAAGAGTGATATCCTTAACCTTAACTAAATCATCCCCACTTTGAAACATGGCAATTTTTCTTCTTACATCATGTTTAAAATAAGGCTTTTCAACAGAGTAATTTCCTCTCAGACTAAAAGGCTTAAGAAGCCCATTCCAATTCTTAGTCGACCAATCCCAGTTCTTTGGAGTCCATGAAAACCTCACAGGATCACTATGTCCGATGAAAGGAGGTGGCCCGACTTGAGTAAACGCTTGAATCGAATTAAAAAATAAGATGACAAAGAAAGAAACGAAGGCCAACGATTGAAACCTACTGAGGTAGCGAACTTCACCATCTTCATTATCGACAAGGTTATTACCAAAGAAGAAAAGAACGATGGAGAGGATGAGAAGAATTGACCAAAAGATAACAACACCCCAAGTGTAAGTGTGTAATCCAAAGATTTCAAGTGCGAAGCCTTGGCCTATATCCCGTAAGAAATGTCCTCCCGTATGCCTTAGGGCCATAAAAATGCCAATCGTTGAATAAAATATCAAAAGTCCAAGATATTTTGGTCTGAGTCCGTAGCGCATAATAAAGAGAGTTGTTAATGTAACAAACATAAGAGCGGCCCTCTCCTGCCAGCATAGAATGCAGGGATTATCTCCGAGGCCAAAACCTAATATCACACAGGCAATTCCAACGGGCAAGAGAATCAGGGCCATCGATGCTAAGGCAACGACATTGTAAAAGCGCTCAGATTTATCAGTCATAGGCATCTCAGTAATTTCCAGGAGGAAGAATCATCGACTTAGTTGCGACAAACCAGACAAACAACATCAAAAAAGTCGCACTATAGAGAAACTTTTCTGCTTGTTTCTGGTTTTGCGGTCTTTTCCACACGAGAAAACCGGCAATTATTAACAGTATTATTTCTAAAAATTCCATAAAATCTCCTTCTATAAGCTCGATTCGGATTTAATAAAAACTTAGCTAAGTTAAATTCCCTTAAATTTGGCCATGAAGTAAAATAAAGAGACGACTAAAGGAGTAGTAATGAGAAGTACTAAGCTAATTTTTCTAATGCTTATTTCAACTGTATCACTTGCAAAATTTGGTGCTAAATCACAACCACTATATCACTGTGTAAACTACGATGAGAGTTCTGTTGTGACAGATGCAATTATTCATCAGTCTCGTTTTGGACGAGGTCCACTCTTTCATGAGATTGAGGTATTTGTTGAAGATGTAAATCAAAACAGAGAGTTTTCTTACCGTAAAAAGGTAAATTATATTCCAAAATATGATGCAAAAGTTGAATCATTTACCACTGGAAGTTTTAGAATCAGACTTGATCATGTGGTTGGTGGAATTGACGGAAATATTTGGGCATTCGTTAGGATTCCAGACTATGGAGTTCATTCATTTGACTGGTCATGTAAGGTAGTAGAGGGACAATAAATGTCCCTCTCAAAAAATTAAACTTTTTTAACTTGAGTTGCACAAGGTCCACGCTTACCTTCCCCAAGCATATAAGTTACTTTATCGTTATTATTTAACTTATTGCCACTTTCAATAGCTGAGATATGGACAAATAAATCACCTTCTCCACTATCTGGTTTAATAAACCCAAAACCCTTTGTTTCATTAAAAAATTTAACTTTACCTGTTTGCTCTGTATTCATAATCTTCCCTATTTTTCCAATACCGACAATCAGTTGCCGGGAACTAAATTAACAATAGAAAAGTTATCGCCAATACAACGAGATTTGAGAATTTAAAATAAGTTAAGATTTTCAAATTGAAAGAATTTTAAACATCTTCTCCAGTTATAAGACAAGATTGTTTTCGATTTTAATAAGAATTGACTTGACCTAAGAAAAGGCAATTTAAAGAAGTCGCACCTTATTAAGTGCGACTCATTTTTATTTTAACAAGAAGTGGTAGCAGTACAATTGGAACAATCGTAAAGACTACCACAATAATTGCACCAGCTGGAAGATCGTAGAAATAACTCAATGCCATTCCCAATAAGCTTAAAACTAACCCTATACCCCAACCAATTAAAAGTTGAGATCTAATACTATGAGAGAGTAAAGTACTAATAAGGGCCGGTACGACCAAGAATGAAAACACAAGTAATATTCCTGCAATACCAACAGATGATGTTATGACAACACCAAAAAGAGAAAAGAAAATAAAGTCCCAAAAAGCAGAGCTATTATTTTTATCAAGCGTAGATCTTAGGATCTGTTTTCTGAATATATAGTGAATTGTAGCAACAATACTATAAATAACACCGGTTTTAATAACATCGGCCCAAGTTACCCATAATATTTTTCCAATAAGTATTTCTTTAATATGTTCTGCACCATGGGCCATCATGTTTACGACAAGTATGACAGCAGAAGAAGCGAAAGCATAAACTAAAGCAATTAAGACTTCCTGTGATATATACTTTTCAAACTTCTTGGCCCAAGCAAAGTACGCTGCGGCCACAAAAGTGAAGCCTAATGAAACAAAGTAATTAAGCCCACTATGGTGATCAAGATGCAGGAGTAAGGCGACCGTTGAACCAAGGCTTGCAACTTGTGCAAGTGAGAGATCGACAAAGATCACACCCCTTCTTAGAACATGAAGTCCTAAGTAGCAGTGAATTCCCACTAAAATTAAACACATGACAAACGGTGCAGCTAAAAAAGAAATTACTTCCACTAATCCTCCAGTGCTTTAGCGAGAATATTATAAAGAGAGAAAATATCACGGGCCTCAGAGCTACCATCGACTGCAACAGGAACATTTCTAATCTTTACATCTTTGATCGTTGTACGAATTCTCTTTGCCACACTATCATCAAAATAGTTTTCCACTAAAATGTGACGAATCCCTTCCTTCTTCATCTCTTTAATAACAGTGATTATATGAGATGCCGTAGGAGGTATTCCTGGCTTAGGTTCAAGAACATTTTGAACTTGAATCCCAAATTCATCTAAAAAATAAGTTAGCGTACGGTGAAACGTTATAATCTTAGTTCCTTTCTTAATCTTGGCGCTAAGATCTTTTATCAATTCTTTAGTGCGTTTTTCATATGCTATGTAATTATTTTCGTAAGCCTGCCTATTACTTTCATCTAACTTAATGAATCGATCACGAACTCCCTTCGCAACTTCTAGGGCCTTACTCGGTGAAAGCATAAAGTGAGGATTTCCTTCCGGATGAACATCACCATGAGCACGCGTTAGCTTCCCCTTAACCTCATCTGTTAGTTTCACAAGAGCGTATGCTTCAAGTCTTCCTTCTTGTCCGATACGAACTTTTGGATTGCGACTTCCTCTAACAACAAGCGGGAGCCAACCGACTTCTAGGCCCGCACCGATACTAATTAACAGATCGGCCTTAGCAACTTTAAAAGTATAGCTAGGTTTTGCTTCTAGGAAGTGAGGATCTTGAGTACCTTTAGCAAGAGAGTGTACACTCACACTCTCTCCACCAATTTTTTTTGCAATATCTGCTAAATTTGTCGTCGTTGTTACAATTCTCAATTGAGCGTAAGAGCTCATACCTAGAACAAGTAACAACCCTATAAGAATTGACTTCATTTTAGCGACCTAGTACTGGTGTGCCGGGTGGGCACCGATACTAAAGCTTAACTGAAGACTTACTCTTTTTTCAGGACGATCTTCACCATCATGAATTTCATCGTATTGCATTCTTACAGCTGAGAATTCAGTAGGAACAAATGCTAAAAGTGCAGTATATGCATTTTGATCTGCAATTGACTCATCCTTAGCAACACCTAGGAATTCATATTGTGCTTGAGCAAACCAGCGTGGTGCAAATTGATAACGTAAGAATGTCGAATAACCACCATTTTTAACTTCGTTTGTTCCCTGAACATCTTTGTGGATAAACTCAGTTGACCAAACAAATGACGAATACTTACCTTTTTTAACTGGACGCCATTTTAATGTTAAGTCTGTTCCTAGGACAGTTGATTTCTCAGCTTGTTCTTCAAAATAAAGACCTGAAAGACCCCACTCTAGAGTTAGTGACTCAGATAAATCCCAAAGGTTTTTTAGGTTAGCGACTGTAGTGATCGAGTGTGGATCTTCAACAAATAATTCTTCATTTGTTGGCTGAAGAAACTGAACAGTTAAATCACTATACCATGGCAGTGGCGCTAGATATGATACACTTACACCAACTTCATTTAGTCCTTCTTCTCCAAACATATACTCTTGAACAAGACCACGGTAAATGAATGGCTGAGCGTGAGTATGTACCATATTGTACTTACCAAATTGGGCATAGAACTTCCCTAACTTTACTGTAAAATCAGGAATTGAAATTGTTTCAGCAAATACTTCTTCAGGCTCAAATGCATAACCATGCTCTTCCTCGCCACCCTCTTCATGATGTTCCTTGTGAACAGCAAAAGTCGCCTCAGCTCTAAAGTATGCATCAACATCTGCACTAAACTGAAGCTCTGCTTCTTGTAGAGAAAATCCATCGTGATCATTATCACGAGACGAGTTTTTATAGATAGTTAAAGCATTTAAACCGATGGCAGGATTAAACCCATTGCCTCTTGAATTGTCAGAAAGAGATTGCGCAAAAGTGTTTGAGCCTAGTAATAAAATAGAAATATAAAATAAGTTTTTCAAAATAAACCTCATTGAAAATTAATTAATTAAATTTAAAAAATAAAAAGTGAATGTAATTAAATTAACAATGAGTTGGTGGCCCTCGAGGAGCTGTTTGAATAGATAGAGATTGTAATGTGTGACCGACTAGGGTCTGATAACGATCTGTAACGAGAAAAAGAAAACTTGCTTCAAGTTCTTCAGAGAAATCAGAATTACTAGCATCATATTTGAATTGAGAAACTTTAATACAGAAATGGCAAGCTTGATCTAACTTACTAGTCTCATGCTCATTTTCATGAAAATGCAGGCTCGCTGTAAGAAAGCTTACAAGAAAAGTTGCCGCAAATATGAATCTAAAAAATCTCTGCATTAACTCAATACTAGCAAGACTAAATTTAGAATGTCTTGTTTTTTTTTAACAAAACAATCTATTTAGATACTTAGCATCTGCCCAATATAGAGATTACTAGACCTTAACGAGTTCCTCTTTCTAATTTGGAAGGTCGTTGTATTATAGAGCTTGGCAATACGTGTTAGGTTATCTCCCTTCTTAACACGATAGTGAAAAACTCTCACGCCCTTAGTCACATCAAGCTTTTGACCAACGTAAATATTATTGCCATGAATTCCATTTAGCCTTCGCAAGTAAGAAACACTTAGGCCATAACGTCTTGCAACTCGCCCTAGGAAATCATTCTTTTTAACAAAGTAGAACTTCTTTCCAACAACACCCTTATACTCATTAGCTCGAAGGGCCAATCTTTGACCTGGATAGATACGACTACTTTTTAAATTATTAATACGCTTTAGACGATTAAGTGAGACTTTGTAGCGACGAGAAATCTTTGTTAGAGAGTCTCCTCTTCTCACACGGTAATGAGTTGGAAATGAGTTAAGCTTTCCCCACTGACGACTACTGGCAAGTTTATTTTGAATCTCTTTAATATTTTGATAATCTTTTCTTGGAAGCCAAATCGCATACTGTTTAATCCAATTTGGCGTACGCTTATACTTTAGAGCAGGATTGATTTTTTCAATCTCCTCTCTCTCAATATTAAAATGTTTTGCAACATCTTTAATATGAACTCCACCAGGAACTTCGACTAATTTTAAATCAGGATAAGTTGGTGACTCTGCAATGATCTCTTCATCAAAGCCAAACTTTGCTAAGTTTTCTCCGACATAGGCCGCTGCCAAGAACTTAGGAACATAATTTCTAGTCTCTCTAGGAAGTAGTTTACGATCAGCTAACTCCCAAAAGTCACGAGTTCTTCCCTTCATAATGGCACGTAGAACTCTCAGCTCACCACAATTATAGGCAGCAATAGCAAGTTCCCACGAATTAAAAACAGTATAGAGATCCTTTAGATACTTTGTTGCGGCCTCTGTACTGTGGACAGGGTCTCGCCTCTCATCGACTACTCGGTTCACAGCAAGCCCATAACGCTTTCCAGTTGCTTTAATAAATTGCCAAGGCCCTACAGCACCAGCATGTGAAAGGGCGGTTTTATTATAACCACTTTCAATTAATGGTAGATAATAGAGTTGATAAGGAAGTTCCTCTTCTTCAAGAACTGTTTGTATAACTTCTTTGTAATACATTCCTTTTTTAATGAATTGCTCAAATCGAACACGGTCTTTGACAGCAAAGTAATTGATCCATTTTTGGACTCGCTCATTTTGATAGAGCTCCATTTCATGCTTGATGCTATCTTCATCTTGATATGAAATGGTGTTACTACCAGCAGGGGCCTGACCAACACTCTCCTTCTCAGGTGAAGCACATGAGAGAAGAGTTATTGAAAGAATTATAATTGATAAGTACTTAATTGAATTCAGAGAGTTAATTTTTTTCATACGAAAATTCTACGGGAATTTGTATGATTTTAAATATACTCTGAATCAAATTAGAATTTTCCGAATCTAGTTTAGTAAGTCATCGGAAACATCAGAAACTTCGATCTGTAGATCCACATCTTCGTAACGATCCGGCACATTTGACAGCTTTGACTGAAAGAGTTCTTGCAGCTTACGGATAGAAATCAGTCCTTCATCAGACTTCTTCCATATAGCATAGAGTGACATACGAATTGGTTCACCTAAGTGGAAAGTTTTTAATCCCAAATATTCTTCTAATGGATTCTTTGGTAAGAACATGACACAGCGGCCTCTTAGACAAAGTTTATGAACAAAGTCGATATGATCGCTATAAACTTTCTCTTTTGGTATCACACCATTTTTTCTTAAGTGCTGATAGATGATGCGATTAAGGTTCTTATCCCAATTACTTTCTGCAAATGGAATATTTACCAGTAAGTCTTTTTCATCTCTAAATTTATCATAGAGTTCTGTTGAGCAACAAAAGACAATTTCAAAGGAGCCAATTTCAGCAACATTTAAACTCTTTCTCTTGGGCTTTCTAAGAGAGATCCCCCAGTCGATATTTCCGTGAAGAATATTATCCACAAGTACGTCGTGATCGCCCTGTCGGATGGTATTTACTGTTCCATACTTTGTATAAAGGTCCCAGTACTGAGAAGCAAATTCAGTTGCAAGATCATAAGAGATCGTCTCTTCAATTCCAATTGATACAGGATAGCCACCCACAACATCTTCAGAGAAGTGCTCAAGAAGTTTACTTCCCTCTTCAAAGATACCTTTAGTTCTCTCAAATAATTGCTGCCCCTCCGGAGTCAAAGATAGACCTTTTGAACTACGATTAAAGAGCTTCATATTGAATTTATTTTCAAGACGCTTAAGTTGCTCACTAAGAGTTGGTGAAGATGTACCGATAATTTCAGCACCCTTTTTAAGTGATTGAACTTTGGCCACTTCATAAAAACAGTAGAGATGATTCCAATTGATATCTTTTAGTTTTTCCAAGCATATTCCTCGATTCATTTAACTTTGCTCCTTACCTTAACAAGTCCATCACCAATTAGCAAAAACCGAATATCCCTTAAGGCGCATAACTGCTTAAGACTCGGAAGAAAGTGGAAAAACCTGATTTAAAATGAAAAGGATCATTTTTATAACGTGTTCAAAAATCTTATTAATTAAATTCATCATATCAACCTCTTGTCGTTCTTAACTTTTAATATTGAGCTTATGAAATTCAATCTGTGCACTTTGCAACTCGATATAGAGCTGAGTACGCATATCATTTCGAAGCTCCCATGCATCACTAGGGTTTTCTGCCCAAGCGGCCAACCAGCACTCAATGGCGTCCTTTTCTAATTTCATCACCCACATTGTTGGCTCTTCAACATCACAAAAATAATCAGACTTCTTTGCCACTCGATGTGCAATTTCACGAACTAACTTGAGATCTGAGTTTGGCGCAACATAGAACTCAATATGGGTCCATACAAAGTGATCATTCATGGTGAAGTTTTGTATCTCTTTTTGAAGTAACTTAGAGTTTGGGATAACAAGCCTTACCCAATTCCACTTCTTTACAACTGAATAGGTCAGCCCGATCTCTTCAATTAGGCCGTAGTGGCCATCAATAGTGACGGTATCCCCGATCTTAATTGATCTAAAAAAGGAAATAATCACACCCGCAAAAAGGTTCTCTAGAAAAGGCCTTAGGGAGAAACCAGCAATTACCGAAACAATGGCAGCAATGATTGAAACATAGACAGTTGGAATTTTCCCTAAATAAGGAATGGAAACAAAGAGCGACCAAAGTATAAAAAAGAGTACAGGAAGAGCTCTCATCATAAATGAGAAACGACCTTCAATTCCTTCTACCCCGTGTGACTTTAGCTCTTTTTCTTGATCATCAACTGGCGAGTCTGTTTCAACAGCATCACTAATATCTCTCTTACGGATATTCTTAAGCTTTCTCTTTTGAACTCTTCTAATATTTAAGAGAGCAAGGAAATACCCCCCTAAGAATAGGAGGGTAATGGTAATCGGGTATAAATAGTCTACCAAGGAGTTAGCTATTGGCTTCATTTATAAGCTTTGAATTCTTCATTCTATTATCAACAACCTTATTACCAGGAACGATATCGTTTAATGGCGTATGAGATAGAACAAAATATGTAATTAAACCGGCCATGATTCCAGGAGCAACTTCATAAATCGTTGCACCGTAACCAAGGTTCATCCAAACAACAGTAACAATTCCACCAATGAGAACCATCGAGATGGCCGTAATTTCAGATACCTTCTTACCAATTGCATAGATAAAAATTAATGGACCAAAGCAAGCTGCTAGTATCGACCACGACAATAGGACGAGCTCAAATACGTTCTTACTTCCATAGAGGGCCACGGCCAAGGCGATAATAGTCGTCCCAGCAGTTGCAACTTTTGTCAGATAAATATTGTCTGATTTCTTCGGCAGGATATCTCTTGTAAAAGCTGCTGAACAACTTAGAACTTGAGAATCTGCTGTCGACATTGTCGCGGCAAAGATTCCCGCTAGAACAACACCAATAAGAATTTCAGGAAGTAGCTTTTGACTCATTAGAGGTAGTGCTAGTTCGGCATCAAAATTTGCAGAATTTGGAAGTAGAAGTCTTGCAGTAAGCCCTACTCCAATAGTCATAATAGTAAAGGCGATGAACCACGCATAGTAATAAAGTCTTGTCTTATTCATATTCTTAGTATCATCAATTGTCATAAAACGAATCATGATATGCGGTTGGCCAACAACACCAAAACCTGCAAAGACCCAACCAAGAATAAATAGTGAAATCCCCGTTCCTCCAGGAACATTAAGTCCTGTTGGTGTAAAACTTAAGAAGCCAGGAGATACAGCACTTAGCTTAGAAACATAAGCATCATAACCACCTACTTCGTTAATACCAACAAAGAATAAGATCCCCATTGCAATAATCATAACAAATGACTGGGCAGCATCTGTCCAAATCGATGCCCTAATTCCACCTGATAAACAGTATGCAAAAACGATGACAGCACCAATAATTGCACCAGTACTATAATCCCATCCAAAAAGAACGTGTAATGCTTTAGAGCCGGCCTTAAACTGAGCAGCAGCATAAACACCCAAGAATAAGATTGTGATAATTCCGACAAGAAGTCTTAACTTTTTAAAGCTTGTCCCTCTTTGCCATCTCGAAAGGACACCTCCAAAACTTAGCAGATTTTCTTTTTCTGTAACCTGTCTCAATTTCTTATGAACAAAGAAACTCATGACAATATCACCAACAATCCAACCTATCATAACCCATGATGACTGAAGTCCACTGGTGTAGGTATAACCAATAAGTCCAATAAACATATAACCACTGTTATTAGTGGCAACAGCTGACAGGGCCGCTAACCATGGCGGAGTACTATGACCTGCAAGCAGGTAGTCAGAATTATTTTTCTTACTTTTTAAACTTGAAGAAACTCCAATCAAAACGAAGAGGAGTAAAAAAAAGAGGAAACTGTAAACAATCATTTAACAATCCTTTTTTTGGCATAGCTATCCATCCACTAAAAAAACACAAAGCGGTAGCGAACAAGATAGCTCTTGCTAATTAATAAAATACTAATTTAAAAACTTATTATTTAGAGTATTGAGAGGCAATTCTCTTCATCTTCAATTAGGCTTCGACGAAGAAAAGATGTCTCTCTTAACGCCTTACCGTGCCCCTCTTCACAAATAGAAGTCTTTTTTTGTACTTTAGATGTGCGGGACTGCTTCTTATCAACGACGCTATAACTTACTAACTGTACTAACTTTTCAGATTTCTTATTGTTCATTTAATTACCTTAACATTCTATATATTCATTAAGAATTGATTAATTTACTAATTAGGTTATCCCTAACCTCTTCGTAATTCACTTGAGCGATGAACCGCTTTATCCACGCCCATTTTCACAAAGGCATCAATCCCACTGCTTCTAAAACTATCAATGGCCTCAATTGTGACTCCCTTCTTAGAAGTCACCTTGGCGATTAAATCATCAAGCTCTGTCTCACAATTTATTAGTGCACTCTTTGCACTTCCCCTAAAGAGCTGACTCGTTATTGCACGTGATTCGATAGCACCAAGGCCCCACTCCTTTAGAGAATCTTCTAATGCATTCATAAAATAATAAATAAATGCAGGCCCAGATGCAGAGACGACAGTCACTTTGTCAAAGAGTTCCTCTGTCTTCATTTTTAAGATCATCGAACTTTCACCAAGAAGATCTTTTAAGAACTCAATTTCACTTTCTTCAACTTGCTCAGTGGTACTTAACAGGCAGATACCTTCTCCGTACTCCATTGGTAAGCTAGGCATTAGCCTAATTACTTTTGATGTACCTAATAAATTGCTAATTCTTTCTTGATCGATTCCGGCCATGATCGAAATAACAACTTTACTTGAAAGGTCGATGCCTTTAAGCATTTCTGATAGCTCTGTGAATTGTTGTGGCTTACAACCAATTAAGAAGTAGTCTGCATCGGCCGCTTCATTTAATTCAACAATCGCCTCACCTTCAACCTCTTTAGCAAGTTCGATTGCTCGTGTGCGACTCGGCGTATATGTGAGATATTTGTTCTTAATTTTTTGGCCCTTATACATTGAACGAACAACTGCACCGGCCATATTTCCACAACCAATAACCGCAATTTTCTTCATGATAACTCTCCTATTATTTTAACTAAGATCTAATCTGCCCATCACCAACAACGACGTAGCGTGAGGTAGTCATTTGCTCAACCCCCATTGGCCCATAGGCATGTAATTTTGTTGTCGAAATTCCAAGCTCAGCTCCAAGACCTAACTGTCCTCCGTCGTTGAAACGAGTTGAAGCATTTACCATGACACAACTTGCATCAACACTTTGTAAGAACTTCTGACAATTCTCTTCATTATTAGAAACAATACACTCTGAGTGATTACTACCGTATTCACCAATATGATCGATGGCCTCATCAAGAGAAGAGACTGTTTTGATTGAAAGGATATTGTCCAGGTATTCTGTTGACCAATCCTCTGGTGTCGCCTTAACAAAGCTACCTTTTGTTTGATTTGCAAACTCTTCATCAACTCTTAACTCACACCCCTTTGCAAGGAGCCTCTTGGAAATCTTGTCATTTACCTTTGGTAAAATATCTTTATGAATAAGTAGCGTTTCAATTGCGTTACAAACACCTGTTCTTTGAGTCTTTGCATTTTCAACAAGTGTTACGGCCTTTTCAATATCCGCTTCACTATCAATATACATATGACAAAGCCCTTGATAGTGAGCAATCACTGGCATCTTTGCATTTTCAAAAACATGATTGATTAAACCGTGACCACCACGAGGAATAACAACATCGATATCATCCTTAAGGTTTAGTAGATCATTTAAAACTTCACGATTATCAGATGCTAGAACTTCTACAACATTCTTGTTCACATATTTAGAGATCGCATCCTGAATGATTTTTCCAAGAACTTCATTTGAGTGCTTGGCCTCTTTTCCACCTTTTAAAATAATGGCATTTGAGGACTTAAGCGCAAGAGCTGCACAATCCACAACAACATTAGGACGACTCTCAAAGATCATAAGAATAACCCCTAGAGGGACTCTTTGACGCTTGATCTTTAAACCTAGATCATTTGTAAATTCATTATAGAAAGATCCTACGATTTCAGGTTGATCCTTAATCGTCTTAACTCCTGAAATAATGTCGTCTATTCTTTCATTAGTAAGTTTTAAGCGGTCAACCATTGCCTTCGAAAGATCATTCTTAAATGCAGCATCTAAGTCGAGTTGGTTCTTTTCTAAGATAAGCTCGCGATTTTCATCTAAGGCCTTTACTAAATCATCAAAGATTAGGTCCTTAGTTTCTTTATTTAGCTTCAAAAGTTCTTTTGATGCTTTTCTTACTGTACTAGCTAATTTTTTCATCGATTATATCCTTTTCTAAAATTAAGTTAATTGTATGGACGACTTCAATTGATGTTCTAAAACCAATCAGGTCTTCAATTTCATCACTGTGACGTCCCATAATTTGTTCAACTTCACAATGTCCATATTCACAAACACCAGAAGCAAAGACTTCACCGTCACAAATGATGTCAACGCAGTCCCCTTTGTAAAATTGGCCGTAAACATCAACGATGCCTTTTGGAAGAAGTGATTTACTTTCATTAAGGGCATCAAATGCACCTCTATCAACTTCGATATAGCAATTAGGCTTCTTCATTGAAAGTAGCCATGCCTTTCGCTCTTCTGGGTCATAAGCGTTCTTAGGAGCAAAATAAGTTCCTAGCTCCTTTGTCAGGGGATCCAAGATAAGTCGCTCATTATCCATCGAGCTAATAACGGCCTTAATACCAATTGGTGTAATTTTTGTGATGGCGTGAACCTTAGATTCCATTCCACCTTTTCCCACTGCTGTCTTTCCCTGATAATTCACATCTTCTAAGACATCACTACCAAATGGCACCGTTTCAATTCTCTTAGCATCTTCATACGCCGGGTCCTTATCATAGAGGCCATTAGTTGAAGTAATCATAAGAAGTGCGTCAGCATTAATCATTTGCGCTGTTTGTGCAGCCAAGTGATCATTGTCACCCAGTGCAATCTCAGTAAAAGAGATTGTGTCATTCTCATTTAAGATCGGTGTAATATTATTCTTTAAGAGAACGTTGATACTTTGCTTGGCATGCAGGTTTCGTTTTCTATTTCTAAAATCATCATGTGTTAGAAGAATTTGTGAACAAATCTTTTGATTCTCTTCAAATAGTCGAGAGTATGTATTTAGAAGCTTTGGCTGTCCGACTGCACTAGCTGAATGCTGAAGATCTAACTGACCTCTTCTTGGTAAGTGCTCTTTTAAAAATGACTTCCCAACACTTACGGCACCTGAGCTGACAAGGACAACTTCAATCCCCTCATCAATGAGCTCACAGATATCCTCTACAATTTTTCGCACCTTTCTAGTATCTAACTTGCCACTTCCTTTTGTAATAACATTACTTCCAACCTTTACAACAAGGCGTTTTACTCCCTGTAGTTCTTTACGAAGTCTCATTCTTTCCCCTTATCTTGTTAAAAAACAACATGACATAAATTCCAAAAAACCAAAAGCGAGTCGGACACAAATTAGGGAATGCCAAACAAGACAATTTCCGAGCAAAACAATCAACATATGCTCAAAAAATATTGATAGGCCTTAAAATTTTAATAAAAATCACAAAATATTCGCTACATGAGAAGGGTTTGAGATTATAATATTTCCATTAACTTATGCTTTAAAAATACAATTTGGAGAGAACTTGAAAAGAAGAATTGAAGTTATTAAGCCTGATAATTTTGAACAAGAAAATCACTTTTATCCTAAGGTACTAAACGCACAACTACACCCTTTAGTGAGCCATTTTTTTAATTTGGATCACGAAAGAATTATTAAAAGATATAGTCATCTTAACCCACAAATTTGTACTGATACCTTAAGGGATATTCTCTCATATGAGTGTAAGCACTTCTTCTGGGGTGGATCTGACTTATTCTATGTTACAACACAAGCTGGAAATAGACGCATGGTTGTTCTTGAAACAAACTCTTGTCCTTCAGGTCAAAAGTCAATGCCACCAAGAACCGATGCGGATGAACATAGAGGATATAAATTCTTAATTGAGAACTCTTTTCTTCCTGCACTTAAAAAGAGAAAGAAGAGACTTCCACAAGGTGCACTTGCTGTCATCTATGATAAGAACTACATGGAGACATCTGGCTATGCTTCAACAATAGCAGATCTAACAGGTGAAGATGTTTACCTCGTTCCACACTTTAATGGTGAAGAACAAATGGCCGATTTTGAAAATGGTGTTCTACATATCACTCTTGAGACAGGAGAAAGAATTCCTATTAGAGCGGCATTCCGTTATGTTACACAGAAGCCATGGAATCGCATTCCAACAACTTCAAAAACATTCATCTTTAACTCAACTCTCGTTTGCCTTTCTGGTGGACGCAATAAGCTTCTAGCAAATAAGGCCTATGAGCTTTATAACTCAGAGATTGCTGAATCAGGCCTTAAGATTAATATGCCTGAGACGATTAAAGATGTTAATAAGTTAGAAATTCCTCTTTGGGTTCAAAAATTTGGTGGAAAGGCCGTTATTAAGATCCCTTACTCAAATGCAGGACAAGGTGTTTTTACAATTACGAATCAAGATGAGCTTGATGCCTTTATGCAAATGGATTACCCATATGATCAATTCATTGTCCAAAGTTTAATTGGTCACTACGAATGGAGTTCCACAAGTGAGCATGGTAAATTCTTTCACATCGGAACAGTACCGAATAAGAAAGGAAATATTTATATTGCTGACTTAAGGCTTATGGTTTACTCATCACCAAAAGGTTTCATGCCTTGTGCAGTCTATGCACGACGTGCGAGAAAGCCTCTTGAAGCAAGCTACCCTGAGGATAGCTGGGAAGTTCTAGGAACAAACCTATCAGTTAAAACAGGTGAAAACCAATGGGATTCAGATACATCAAGACTGATGCTTATGGATCAAAAAGATTTCAACTCTCTTGGTATTGGTACTGATGACTTGATCGAAGCATATATTCAAACAATTCTTACAGTTGTTGCGATTGATAAAATGGCAGAACAACTTATTAGTAAGAAAGGGACTTTCAGAACGAAACTCTTTAGAAGTTTAGATAATGATAAGTCACTCTTTAACGAGATTATGATCTCATAGCATAGGAAGTATTATGGGTGCAATACAAGTCATTAAGACAACTGAAGAAATCGATTTAAATTCATTTGCGCATGGTGAAATTCACCGCTTACAAATACATCTCTCAGATAATGCTCTCGGTGTGCCTTGGCGTGTACCAATTATCATTATGAAAGGTGTTGAGGACGGCCCAGTACTTGGTATTACAGCAGCAGTACACGGGAATGAGCTCAATGGTATCTCAACAATTTTCAAACTGATTGAAGAAGTCGATCCTAAAAAGCTAAAAGGAACAATCGTTATGGTTCCAATTAGTAACGTTCCGGGCTACCTAACAAATCAACGTCGATTTATTGATAATATTGATTTAAATAGAATTATGCCTGGAAAACTTACTGGAAATCCAAGTAATCTCTACGCACATTACTTTACGCAAAAGATCGTTTCTAAATTCAACTACCTTCTTGATCTACATACAGCAAGTCATGGCCGTGTAAACAGTCTCTACCTTAGAGCTGACTTAGAGAACGAGGAAACAAGAACCCTCGCCTTCCTACAGAATCCACAAATTATTGTTCAAAAATATGATGAAGAAGGAACACTAAGAGCTTGGGCCAATGAGCAAGGAATCCATGCAATTACCGTTGAAATTGGTAATCCAAATGCTTTTCAACACGCTCTTATTGATGAAACCCTCGATGGTATAAAGAATACTCTTCGCTACTTCTCGATGATCGAAGGAGACGTTCAAGATATGATTACAGATGCCACAATCTGTGACCACTCTTATTGGATCTACTCGACAAAAGGTGGAATTGTTGATGTTCTTCCAAAGCTCACACATCGAGTAAAGAAAGGCGAAGTTATTGCAAAAGTTTACGATGTCTTTGGACAAGTAAAAGAAGTTATCTGTGCAGACCGCTCAGGTGTTGTTATTGGTAAAAACGTAAGACCTAATTGTGAAGCAGGACAAAGAATTCTGCACCTAGGAGTTGATCTTAAGGAAGCACTTCCTGAAGAAATTCCTGGCCACGATGATTTTGAAATATCTGAAAAATAAGAATAAGAAAGGGGGATTTAGATCCCCCTCTTTTTTATAAATTTACATTCATTGTTAGGCCAATATTTGTTCTATCAGCTCTAATATCTTCCGCAATAAAGCGCATATTTGGTGAAATCGAAATATCACGAGTAAAGAAATAAGTCATTGCTATCGTTTGCTGAAGAACTTTCTCATTAATACGCTCACTCCTAAAATGATCGGCCGAGTAAAGATCAGTGATTAACCTTAGAGAAAGAGAGCGAGAAAAGTAAAGCTCACCAGCAAGGCTTAATGAGAAAGAACGGTTTACTTGCCTGTCTTTACCTGCAATCTCCATCCCATTAAATGAAATTGTACTCTTATCATAGAAGTACTGTGTCGCATTCCCTGAAAGAGCAATATAAGCGGCCTTCCATACTTTATAGGCCAAAGAGTGGCTAACATTAAAAACAGAGTTAATACCGAGGTCCTTATAGTAGTCCCACGTAGCATATTGGTATTGTAGAAACGTTACATTTTGAATCCCCAAAAGGTAGTAAGTTTTAAAGTAACTTAGAACAGGGTTATCAATATTTAAGCTATCACCGTAAGTATCAAGTTCATACTGAACCATTGGATTTTCTGAATCAACACTCCCATGAAAAGGGGCCTTCTTTTCGATCCCCACTTGAAGAGATAGGTTATCTGTTTTTGAAAGACGATACTTTACACCAAAATTCCCAGTAAAATTAGTTAGTGAAGTTGTATTCCCAGCATTTCTAATATTAGGCCTTTCAGCGTCATTGAGGTTATCAAGAGCACCAGCATTGTATTTAAATGAAGAATAAAAAGACCATCTCTTTAGCGATCCTGATAATGTCTTCAGTGTCGGGTTATCTAATACTTCTTCCTTCGTGTTGAAGCTCTTTGTCTTGGCCTCTCCTTCAGACTTAGCAGCAGGTGCCGCAAAGGTAAAAGTTGAGATTAGCATAATTATTAATAACTTCATTTTCTCTCCATTAATTAAAAAAGCTCAAAAAGCTTTCACTATTATTTGTTGTTTTATACTTAGTTTCACCCACGAGGTCGTTTGCGATCATGGCCGATCGCCAAGACATCAAACTAGTCTGAGGATCAGCAACCCCATGGCCGTGACGACTAAAGTTCATCGAATAAATTTTTCCATTCTCAATCGTTGTTTGAATACTATAGTCCTGCCCAACAATAATTCGTCCTTGAGAATCCTTGGCAATTTTATCTGATAGCCCCTCTAAGAAGCTTGGTAGAACACTCTTGAATCCAGTTGCTAAAATAACAATATCAGCTTCAATAATTTCTTTGTTTTGATTAAGAAGATTATCAACCTTAAGCTTATAAGACTCACCTTCCTTTTCAATTTCATTAAGCCAACGCATAGGTGAAATCGTGTAATCAGGAAGCTTCTTTAAGTAGAAACGATCAAGATATAACTCGTTATACATCTCCTGTAGATACTGGGGAGTATTTCCATCACTAGCTAGAAGTTGACTTTGTGTATATGAATCTTTTTGCTCTTGAGATAAGGAATGGAAATTTAAAACAAATTCAGGAGTAAAGATCTCATTAGTAAATGGTGCTTCATCAAGAGGCTGTAAATTATTTCGGCCACTTAAAAGAGTTACCTTTTCAACTCTTCCCCACATGCCATTGAGAGCATTTCTAAATGTTTCAACGCCTGTTTGTCCTCCGCCAACAACAACGACTTTCTTACCTTCTAAATCGAGAGTCTTCATTTGCTTAGACTTTGCATGAAATAACGTATTTGAAAGGAAAGGTTTCGCACAGTCAGGGATATTCTTAGTTGGCCCAGATGCAACACAAATATTTTTTGTAAAGTAGCTGCCTCCCTTTTTAATGACCTCAAATTTCTCACCATCGTGTTTGATGTCGATTACTTTAGAATCAAAATCAATGTCATGACAAAGTTGTTTTGAAACCCATTTACAATAGTCTTGAAACTCGTAACGATTTATTGATTTTCTGTCTGTATTTAAAAAGTGATAGAATTGTCCATTTTCAACAAGATAATTCAAGAAACTAAATGAACTTTTAGGGTCAACCGGTGTCACAAGATCTTTTAAGAAAGATGTTTGCATCATGGCATCCCCAAACATTAGTTCAGGATGCCAACTAAACTCCGGCTTATTATCTAAGAACTTAGTATTAATATTACTTAGTGGATTCAAAAGTGCCGCTAAGCTTAGATTAAATGGCCCAAGGCCAATTCCAACAATGTCATAAATATTGTGCATATAACTTCCTCAACTCAACCCTAACTATTTCTAACAAGAGGATTTTTAATATTACTTCCTAGCATTGGCTTTAAACGCTCCCCTGTTTCGCTATAACCAGCGACAAAACGAACAGTATTAACCAATACTTTCTCAAATTCTTTTCTTAATAAATTAACCTTATCCGCAACCTTACGATCACCTTGGTAGTCAGAAATAACTTCACCAAGTAAGTGATAGAAGTCTCTTTCTTTAAATTCGAGAGACTCTTCTACTACTCTTGAAAAATAACGTAGTACTGTAACAAAGTGACCTGTGATAAGATCGTGAATCAAGTACTCTGCTGGTAACTGATCAAGCACAACTCCAAAGTCAGCATCAATATGCTTTGAGTTTGAGGCCATTCTAAAATCACCATGAAAGTCCTTTATAATTAATCTTTGTGGCCTTCCCTCTTTCAGAACGAGAATGGTATTTTGCCCATGAGCGACTAGGCCAAGACCGTGCTCTACTTGTAGGTGGTAAAGAGGAATAACAACAACACTGAAGTACTCATTAATCCATTCTGAAATACTTAAACCAGATGACTTAATATACTCAGCAACCAGTGCATTGCGATCTTTAGTAAAGAGAAGTGCTGCTGTTGGAATGGCAATTTCATCATTGGAGATTTTATTCTCTACGCTTTCACGCCAAACACAGCCCAGTAATTCTTTATAGCGATATGATCCACCTTCAATACGATTAAACTCTGGTAAAGGACAGCTTACTGCTGCAACTTCCTTTAGGACATCGACCTTATTCTTAAGAAACTTATCTGAATCAATAATTTTCTCAATCTTTTCAGATAAGAGATAACCCTTCTTAATATATTTTTGAGGAATTCCTCTTACACATGAAGTATTTAAGATAGAGATGGCCACTTTTACATCATACTTACTTGTAAATGAATTAGAGGATAAAGTTCTAATCGATACTTGTGGTGTGTATTCATGGCCCATCTTTCCAAGAGAAATAATTCGTCTTTGAAAGACTAAGTGATTAAATTGAACACTTATATACTTACTCCACTGCCAAGGATGAACCGGAATAAGAATATAGTCATCAAAGCTCCCTGAGACTTCTTGAACTTTCCTTTTTGCAAAATCCACTTCAGCATCAGTAAGGGAGTCGGAATACAGGTCTTCAATTTTTAATTGATCGAGATTCATCCCCCATTCTAGGCAATCTCGCTTAATCGCACACCAATGAAGCTTATAACTACTTCTCGATTCTGGAGCATATAATAAAAGCTCATCACTTCCCCAACCGAGACGCCCTTTATTCATGATGATTTTTGGGTGTCCTGATAAAATCTGGTCAACTTTTTTAAAATTAAACTTAGATATATCTTCAATGGTAATATCTTCTAATGAAGTCGCTTGAATGATATCACCATAAATTGTCTGATTGCCTTCTTCAATAAACTGAGCAAGTGTTTCATCACTCATCTTACAAGTATCTTGTACCTCAAAGAAGAAGTCCGCAAGAGTATACTCATCGATAATTTTTCCAGCACTATACTTTTTAAAGCTATCATTTTCTATTTGTAGATTTCCCCAAACACTAATACGGCCTTGAAAACTATAGTAGGTCTCATCAGAAATTCTAAAAAAGAAACGATCGTGGCAATACTCAACATCAAAGAGCTCTTCAAATTGAAGTTCTTCAATTGCTTTAATGATAAGATTTTTATGAAGCTCAAAGAACTTTCTTGTATTCATCATGACTTCATCTCACTAAAAAACCTTGTACGATCGGCTTCTAAAAGATTAGAGGTCTTATGAGGAAAACTAAAGACTCCCTTGTGTTCCCATCCAGGAAGTAGTCTTGCGAGAGTTAAAACCTTCTTATTATCGACTCGTGGTTCTCCCCACACCTTTTGAGTCCTACTATCATCTTCAAAAAGAAATTTTGTTAAGTGAAAGATTGAATCAAAAACAGCACGCGTTCCAAGAAATTTTTCCTCACCAATGAGAATATGGATTCCACGATCATATAAAGAGGCGTTACAGTAAGGAGCAATCCTATCATCAAATCCCCAATAGACTTCGAAGTATCCGGCCTGCTCACCATCGATATCAACAATAATTGGCAGTTGATAAGGAGAATCCTTGAGCCCTTGTACATATTCTCTGAGTTCCTCAAGAGGCTTATTCATTTCCCAAAACTCGTAGACATATTTCTTATTATGCCATTCGTGAAATATCAAAAGATCCTTATCCATATCAAAAGCACGAAGGACTATTTCATGATTGTGCTTTGAAGTAGCTCGATATAATTCTCCTTCATAAACACGTGGTCTTCTCAAAAGGGCCTTGATTGGATTCGAGATTCTATTATAAATATCCCATGGGTTTTTAATTGTATTTTCGTTGATATTAGAGACACAACACCTGAAATTTCCCTTTTGGTAGAGAAAATCACTTTCAATTAAGTAGCTCAAAAATGAAGAACGAGAGTGATTCTTATAAATAAAATTCCTAAATTGTGTTAAGTGAAATAACTCGGCCTTAGCATCTCCATTTGCAAGGGAAATGATTGTATTAAACACTGAATTTATAATGAGATAGTAAGTATAAACTTTATTAACATCCTCGGGAGATAAAATATTCCCCTTAGACTCACTGATGAATTCATACTTAGTACCAAATCGTTCAACACTTTTAGCAGTGAAGCCAGTACCCTGACAATCACGATAAATTGTTCCAACAGGAAGTCCATCATTCATTTTAAGAATGATATTTTGCATATGGGCACCAAGAAGAATTCCGTGATCTTCAGACAGAGTAATGAACTCTCCGACTACATTTTCAAGAAAAGCTTCAAACCAATACTTTCTTGCAAGAAAAATATTTCCACACGCTCTTTGAGCATTATCTTCGACTAGACTTAATAAGTGAGACTTACCGGTATAAGGATTCTCTTCGGCCAAAGTGCCAAGTAAGAGACAATTATCTGAAACAAAGTTTTCACGTAATTGAAGAGTCGATTCAATAATAGCACTTGCATCTTCACCTCTTAAGGCAACATAGAAAGGTTCATAAAGAATATGAAACTTATCGCTAAATTTTGAGACTCCTTCGTTTTTAAAAACTGTCTCCATCTGCATTCCGCGGATGGCCTCCTCTGGTTGAAGATGTCTTATCGAATTTGTAAGCTTCACATCCATTGAATACTTAACTAAGTATGGCGCGTCGGGGTTATAAAGAGATCTAAGAGAAGAAAGAGCAAACCAGTTATTTTTTCCACTTGATACTTCAATAACCTCACAGATGTCTTGTCTTTCTTTAAAACTACTCAAACGACGCCATTGCCATGGATGCATCGGAATATAGACAAAGGAATTATCAACTTCCTCTAAGTCGAATATTGCCAGCTTATTTAGTGCGCTAACAACATCATCAAGTGTCCCATTTGATTGAATCATATCCTTTTGACACTTAATCCAAGTTAACTTGAAGCCATTTGATAGTTCTGGAGAATATTGAAATAAATCCTCTTCATTCATTCCTTTCTTGCATTTCGGATAAGGATGAAATGGATGACCAAGAAGCATCTTTTGTTCACTGCTAAGATAGCTATCAATCTTTACATCTGAATTATGATTTAGGATAATTTCAATATTATTTCTCGAATTAATAATATTTTCAATAAAGGTTGGGTCAGCATCAGGAAAGTGACTTATCAATTCAGGAAGCATTTGATCGAAGTCAATAGAAGCTCCATTTAAATAAATTTTTCCCGTATAACGATGGCCACCTAATGGAGAAAATGAATCAATCTCAAATGAAAGATCTCCTATTCTCACATGGCCATTTTCACGATCAACCTCAACAAGTTTCTCTTGCACGTAATCTCTTGCCATCGAGTTAATGAGTGATCGAAGACTATACTTATCAGCAAGCTGCCTAGTGTTTTCACTAACCATTTGTCACTCCACCAAAACCTTCTTCTGTATAGAAAGTGTTATATTTTAAGCTTATGAAAATTGCGGCAATAACCAGAGCAACAAAGAAAATAAGCATATAATTAGTCAATTGAAATTTAATAATCACCCCTGAAGAAAGTGCGCCAAGAGCATTTCCAAGAGTTTGATAAAAGCTGATTTCACTGGCAACAACCTGTTTAGGAGTAGCAGGATTGAGCTTATAAATTTGTCCCATATAAAGAATAGGTACTATCGCTGCTCCAAATGAGAACAAAATGATAAAACCGTACAATGTTCTTAAATCATCAATTCGATAAAATGAATAAAAGCTAGTTAAAAGAGCAATGATTGCTAATATTGTGACAAATTTAGAATTAATAAGATTCATTTTCTTTAGGATCAACTGAGTCACAATAATAACAAGTGATGCAATAGTTAGAGTCCAGTAAATCGTAGCAGATTGCTTAATTTGCCCTACGAAAAGATCACCCACAATATCTGTCATACTCATATGAAAGAAAGAAGTCATAAATGTATAGGCCAGTGGGATTAAAAGTAGCGGTAGAATTATTTGTCTTAAGTTCTGATCTTGCCTTACTGAGATCATCTCGATTTCACTTTGCCCTCTTTCAAAACCAAGTAATATTGAGAGAAGGATTAGTCCTGCCAGGATAACAAGTCCCATATTTAGGTTATATGCTAAAAGTCCTCCTAAAATTAATCCAATAAGTCTTCCTATATTTAAGAAAACAGTGGTTTCTAAGACACCTCTTTGTGCATCTTTAAAGCGCTTAATTTTAACGACCTGAGAGAACGGAATAATAGAACTTGCAGTCATCGCGTAGATAACTCGAGAAAGAATGAAACATGCTAGAGATAACTCAACATTGCCACAAGTGAAAGTTGCTAGTAGAGCAAGTGTTGATAAAAGAAGTCCATAAAGCCCAATTCGGTAAATATTCTTAGGCTGGATTCTTGAAAAAAGTGCGGCCCACTCCTTTGTCATAAAAAGAAAGAAGAAGATTGAAATACCATAAATAATTAGAACTGAAGTGATATCCAGATTTGTTACCATGGCAATTTTCGGTATAAGACCAAGAAGTATTGTTTGGGCCGCACCAAAAACAAAACAAAGGCATGAGATGGCCTTAGTAAAATTATTAATTTTTAATTGAGAACTCAAGAAACTCTCTCCTTTGGTCTCCTCGCTTTATTCCTAAAAGAGATAAGAAAAAGCACAAGATCTCGCCAAGAGAAGATTAAATAAATAAGAAAGAGTGCGCTTAAGATCCACTTAAAGTCAGATGTAATAAAGAAGATCACAAAGACAAACATCGTTGGAAGTAAAACTTCTAGAGTTGATACATTCGTATCGTTTAAAAGACGGCCATCATATAACCCTGCTTTCACAGCAAGGTGTTTCCTTCTAAACAAAAAGATATAGATTCCACTTATTGGAATAAAAGAAGAAATTAGCCCCAGAACACTCCAAATAATCTTTAAGATAACTCCGCCGTAGTCACCAAAGTGTAGTGGCTCTGAAAGAATAAGAAGCTCTAAGTACCATGGAAGAGATACTGTACGATTTAGCTTGCCTGTTATGCCATCGACATAAGCGATTTCATGATGATGTTCTTCATTCTCCATTAGAACAACAAATTGGTTGGGAACAGAGAACTCATTATCAGGAAAAGAAATAAAGTCGTATTCTAAATGTGGAAGCTTTGTTTCAAGTTCTTTTAGAACTGTCATTACTGAGACATATTTTGCATTTTCTATAACGATAGCATTTGCTTGATGTGCCCTTACGTTATCTCTTAGAAATAGACCAATAAATGTGCTATTAAATGCTAGAATTGCTCCCGTGAATGTGACGATTAAAAGCCATGCTAACGTCTTGACTCCAATAATCTTATGAAGACGCCCTAGCAGGATACGAGAATTCATCGTCTTTACATTACGGTAGAATTTATTAGCAATAAGAGCACCACTTAACAGAGCAATAAGAAAGAAGAGGCCCATAAGCCCAATTAGAATCTTCCCCTTTCCTCCTAAGAGTAACTCTCGATGAAGTTTTAAGATAAAGTCAATGAAGGCAGTAGGCTTGACTTGATTTGAAGATAGTACATTTCCAGCAAGGTCAAATTTTAACCTCATTGCACCCTTGAACTTTTCAATACCTGGTTCTGTAACACGTGCTTGGATATCTCCGTCATCACCTTTAAAAATTGAAAGTACTTTTTTATCTTTGTAACTTTTATTTTCAGATAAGTAATTTTCGATTTTTGAAAGTGACGATTCCTCTGAAATAAAGACACTCTTTTGCTCAACTGTTTGAACAGGAGAAAGCTCATGGCGCCAAACGAGAACGACTCCAGTTAGCCCAAGAACAAGGAAGTTGACCGCTAGGACTAAACCTAGAATGCGATGAATTTTTAATAATTTTCTTACTAATGTACTCATAAAAACTAAAAAAAGCAGGGAAGTTTATACTCCCCTGCTTAATATCAAGGATTTTTTATAGTTTTTTATAAACCATAAAATCGATACCAATATGTGTTGCCTCTGCTCCACAAACATCAGCGGCACCAGTAGCTGGAACCATGATCGTTGCGTGGTGAGGGTGCCCCCAGTAAAGATAGTCATTGTCTGCAAGTTGAGCATCAAGGATTGCCTTTCCTTCAGAGCAGTCAGCAGAAGCATTTACTTTTGAGAAAGCTCTTGAATCAACAAGTTCGATCGTAGAAGCAGCATTGTCAGCAAATAGAATTGAAGAGTAAGAACACTCAACACCATCTACATTTTCGAAAGTTGCCTTAATTAGAATATTATCAAGCGTGTAATCAGTAGAAAGCTTTTCAAATTTAACATTCATGTTGTTGTGAGTAGCTGGTGCGTTTGTGTAGTCAGTAAATGCTGCACATACGTAACCTTTATGCTTTGCAACCCATCTCTCACCTTCAAGAATTAGGTCAGAATTTGCGATAGCTGAAACTGATAGTAGTGATAATAAAGCTATAAGTGATTTTTTCATCATGTTTATTCTCCTTTAAGTTTATGAAGAATAAATATCTGAACGAGTTTGGCATGTCAAACTATTATCTACGCATTTAAACAACTGATTGTTGATAGCGACATTTTTTGTAATAAATACATGAAATCTGGTGTAAATAGGCCCTATTTGGAGACTTAAATAGGGCCTATGATAAGATTTAGCGGATTGGATCGCGTCCTTCGATCTTACTAAGGATACGAGTTTCGCCAGATTTCTTATACTTTGACTTGAGGGAATTAGTAGAATGAACCATTTCATTCTCTAGATTTTGATGTGAGCTCACCTCTTGTGAATTATACTTATGTTCACAAAGGGACTCTGCTGATGCTGAAAAACTCATCATACTCGCACCAATAATTAGTGTCGTAAATAATGTGTGAACTTTCATATCCATCTCCTTTGATGATTGATTATCTGTTAATTCATCATCGCAAGGAATGGGAGCGAAATAAAATATCGAGTCTTTATGACATCATAGAGATTTCCTATTAGGCCATGAAATAGACTTCATTCCATTTTTAACAAGGCCAAGGTAGCTCTTAATACGATTGTTTTGAAATTTGTGTTTTTCACCAATAAAAGAAATAACTTGTTTACGATTAAAGGCCATGGCCCAGTCATGAGCACTCATCCCGGAGTCATTTAATTCACCAAGCTTTGCACCATATTGAATGAGTAATTTTACGATTCTTAAGTTACCCTTTAGTGAAGCAAACATAAGAGCATTATTACCTACGCCGTCTGTAGCCTTGGGATTGGCCCCTGCACTCAATAAAGTGTGACAGAAGTCAAAGTGTCCATATTGGGTAGCCTCAAGAAGAGGCGTATATCCTTTCTCATTAGTAATCTCTAAGTTGCACTCTTCATTCGTTAGTAAGAAAATACTTAACTCACCAACATCACCATTCTTGGCCCAATCAAAAATCTTAGACATAACTTCTCCTAATAGATAATTCTACGGAGAAGTCATCTCTTCTAAAAAGTGAAGAAGAGATAAGTTTAATTAACTCCCTTAATGGTTATTTGGGTATTATTTGTTGATTTAAGCTATATTGGCGCTATATGCAAAAATCTTTCTTGTTGTTTATTAAGATTTTATTAAGAAATCCATTGATCTTTCACATCAGTCTTTAGACAATATTAGTCTATAAAAAAACATACACATGGAGTGATTATGAGAACAATTGTTAAAAGTTCAAAGTTACTTATGCTAATTCTAGCAGCTGCTATGACGGTTCAAACTCATGCTCAAGAAGAAGCAAAAAGTAAAAAAGATGGAGACATCGACAGTGAAATTACAAACGCAAGACTAAGAGCACAGTCTGGTTCAAAATCTGACTACAGCTTAAGTCTTTCACTAGGTTACAATGGTGGTACACTAGATGATATTTTTGGTGAAGAAAGACCAGATATCTATGGTGATCCAGAAACAGAAACGAAGACATCTTTTGGTGGTAGCTTCGCAGGTAGATACCGTTTCAACAAAAATGACAGTATGACAGTTGGTGCAGGTTTTTCTGTACTAAACCCATGGGGACACTCAGAAGGTAACGTTGATAACCCATACGTTGGTTACTCTAGAATTTACAAAATTGGTGACTTCCAAACTTCAACTTCAGCAGATATCACTTTTGGTACAGCAGAATCGTATAAAGCTGTAGACCTTAAGCAAGTTGTTAGTGCATCTCACAACATGATGAAGCGTTTTGAAGGAACAAACCTAACGCTAGGTGCTTCAGTTTCTCTAAGTGCATACTTCTACGGTTCAGAGCCAGAAGTTGCGGTATCTAAAGATGCAATGACAGAACTTGCAGTTGGTTTCTACCCACAATTAGAGTACGTATTCAACGATACATTCTCATTTAGAACTGTATTTGGTTACTTTAACTACCAAAAGTCTAGAGGTGAAGATTCTAAACTTCTTAGAGCATACGAATACCAATCAGTTGGTGTTGGTATTTCTGTAACAAGAGATATCTACGTTTATCCAAACGTACAATTCCTTGCTGATGATATTGATTCAGACAAGACAAATTTTGCAATCTCTGCAGATATCAATATTCTTTAATAAATTTAAAGTATACTTAGGCCCGATTATTCGGGCCTTTTTTTTTGCTTAAAATTCAAAACCTCACTATAATTTCAGTATGGATGTTTTTAAAGGTTTAAAGAATACACATACTGAGATCAAACGAATCAATGGTTATCTGAAAGAAGTCGTTACCTTCTTAGATGATACTGGAAAACCCATTGGCCATGTTATCAACCCTCTTATGGTTGAGCTTCGATTACGCGATGTTTCACAGATATTTGTGGGGGCCTTTCTTGTCGCTTCGCCACTGTGCTTTACTGAAGAAGTCTGGAACCTAAGTGTTTCTCTAAAGTTTGATAATATCTACTACCTACTAGCATCTTCAATTGTTATCGTGACGTGTTTTGTCTACTTTAACTTCTATCGTTTTAAGCTTAAGGGGAATATTGCTGAATTCGTTAAGAGGATTATTGCGATTTACTTAATCACAACTTCGAGTGTTGTTTTCATTCTATTCTTGATTGATAAATTCCCTGTCATGACCGACCCAGTACTTGCTTTTAAACGCACAGTCATTATTGCATTTCCAAGCATCTTTGGAGCGGCCATCACAGATTATTTAAAGTAATTAGAACTTAGTATCTTTTTGTCCGCAGTGAGGCATATTTGAAGCATATGGATTGTGAACTTTGTCCTGTTTTGACGAGTTTTGTACCCACTTCTTCTTTACCATTGGACATGAGTAAGCGTTATACTTCTCCCCTACATCATACGTATTAATGATATGAATAAGGGCCATTGAAACAAGATGGTAGTTCTGGTTATTATCAGCAGTTGAATTTGATGCCTTAATCTCAGAAAGCTTAGTTTTTGAGAAAGTTAAAAGCTTTTTGATTTTTTCATCGCTAATCTTATCAATTGCATTGGCAAGATCTTTTGCAGCTTTCTCAACCTTTGCACCATCGTAATCAAAGAAGCTTGCATGAAGGCCCTCATTTAGCTCAAGAACTTTTACAACTTCTTTCTTAGTGTTTTGTGCCATCTCAATACGTCCAGCGGCAAATAAATTAAAAGCAATCATACTTACAATAATAAATTTATTCATGTGTTTCTCCTTTAAGGTTCTTTTGTTCAAAATATGAATATGTAATAGGCACAACAAATAGTGTAATTAATTCGACGAGCATCCCTCCAAGCGTAGGAATCGCCATTGGTTTCATCACTTCACTTCCTGTACTTGTCGACCACATAATTGGAACTAAGGCCACTACTGTTGTCGTAGTCGTCATAACAAGAGGTCTAATACGTCTTGAACCAGCATTGACAATAACTTCCTTGAGTTCCCCCCAATTACTTGGCTTAATTGATTTAAACTCCTCTTGCAGATAAGTCATCATCACGACCCCATCATCGACAGCGATACCGAATAGAGCAATGAAACCAACCCATACAGCAACAGAAGTATTGAATCCTCCAATCCATAAAAGGATTAGACCACCTGCAAATGCAATTGGAACAGCACTGAAGACAATGGCCGCATTACGAAGGTTTTTAATACCAAAGTAGATAATGATTAAATTAATAACGAGTGCTAATGGCACAAGAAGCATTAGGCGATTATTTGAGCGAACCTGATTTTCATATTGTCCGGCCCAAACAAGAGAGTATCCCTTAGGTAACTCGACCTTTTCTTCGACGGCCTTCTTAGCTTCTTCAACAAAGCCGATAAGGTCACGATCTTGAACATTTAAAAGAACAAGTGAGCGTAACATCCCATCCTCAGACTGAATCATTGCAGGGCCTGTCACAACTTCGATCTTTGCAAGCTGCTCTAATGGAATATGTTGTCCAAGAGGACTTGGTACAAGAACTTTTTTAAGCTCATCAACACGGTCTCTTAGCTCTTTCTTATAACGAACACGTATTGGAAAACGCTGTCTCCCATCGTAGAATTGACCAATTGTCATTCCCCCAACCGCAGTTTGGAGAATCTTATTAATTGTTCCCGTATTAATTCCGTAACGACTCGCGGCCACACGATCAATATCAAATTCAATATAAGGCTTACCAGTGATTTGCTGAGCATAGACACCACTTGCCCCTTTTATTCCCTCGAGAACGTGACCGATCTCTTGCCCTATTTTTTCTAGTTTCTCAAGATTATCACCAAAGACCTTTACACCAATTTGTGTTTTGATCCCAGTCGAGATCATGGCGATACGATTTTCAATTGGAAATAGCCACGCATTAACGAGTCCAGGTACTTGAAGCTGTTGATCAAGCTCGGCCATGATATCATAAATAGAAGTTCCACTAGGCCATTCATCTTGCGGAACAAGCTTAATCACTGTTTCAAACATGGCAACAGGCGCTGGGTCTAATGCAGTTTCAGCTCGTCCCAGTTTACCAATAGCACTTGCCACAAGCGGATGCTTAACGAGCTCCTTATCTGTATACGCCAAGAGTTCACGTGCCTTTGTCATTCCAACATCAGCTGTTGTTACAGGCATATAAAGGATTTCCCCCTCATTTAAAGAAGGCATAAATTCCTTACCAAGTTGAGAGTATGCAATACCACCAAGAATAAAAATTAGAGTTGGGAAGATCGCAAAGATCTTACGATTTTCAAGCATCCATCTTAGAACTGGCTGATAAGTATTTACTATTTTTAAACTTACAGGATTCTTCTCAATTGGTTTCAGCTTTCCTTTTAAAAAGAAAACACTTAAGGCCGGAACTAGAATGATTGCCACAACTACTGAACCAAACATTGCCAAGGTCTTTGCCCAAGCAAGTGGTCCAAAGAGCTTCCCTTCACTTCCCTCGAGTCCAAAAACAGGAAGGAATGTCACAATAGTCGTTGCAACTGCTGTTAAAATCGCAGGTCCAACCTCACGGGCCGCCTTCACAACGATCTCAACACGTTCAGACTTTGAGAGATCACGATCTTCATTAGCAAGACTAGAGTAGATATTCTCAGTCATGATAATACCCATATCGACCATTGAACCGATGGCAATAACAAGACCTGATAAACTCATAACATTAGAATCAATGCCAATGAATTTCATAAGAATAAAACTAATCCCAACACCAAATGGAAGTGTTAACGAAACAAGGATCGACGACTTAAAGTGTAGTAAGAAAAGAAGGATCACAATAACAGTGATAAAGATCTCTTGTGCAAGAGCGGAGTAAACTGTTCCAATCGTTCTCTCAATAACTTCAGTTCGGTCATAGAAAGGACTGAACACAACCCCTTTTGGAAGTCCTGCCTTAACAATATTAATTTTTTCTTTTACATTATCAATAACTTCTTTAGGGTTTTCACCAAAGCGCATGGTAACAATTCCACCAACGGCCTCTGTTCCATCCTTATCAAGGGCCCCACGACGAAATGCTGGCCCTGTCCCAACACTTGCCATATCTTTGATACGAATTGGAGTCTTATTCTTAACGGCCACAACAACATTTTCAATATCGGCCAGAGACTTAAAGAATCCTTTCCCACGTACAATGAATTCGCGGTCACCATCTTCAATAACTTCGGCCCCAACATCGATATTACTATCTTGAATTGCTTGAATGATTGCCGTTAAGTGAATATCGTAGGCAATAAGTTTATTAGGGTCGACATCAATTTGATACTCTTTAACGAAACCACCAATACTAGCAACTTCACTAACCCCCTCAACACTTTGCAGAAGATAGCGAACATAGAAGTCCTGAAGAGTTCTTAGCTCTTCTAATGAAAGTGGTTTGTCGCTATCAGGAGCATTATCAAGAGTATACATATACACTTGTCCAAGTCCTGTAGCATCTGGGCCCATTGCCGGATTTACACCATCTGGGAGTTCGTTCTTAGCACTTGTAAGCTTTTCCAAAACACGTGATCTTGACCAATAGAAATCAACTTCATCATTAAAGATTACATATATTGTAGAAAATCCGAAAGCAGACGTTCCGCGAATATTCTTAACACCCGGAATCCCCTGTAGCATGACACTCAACGGATAAGTAATTTGCTCTTCAATATCTTTTGGAGAACGACCTGCCCAATTAGTAAAAACGATTTGCTGGTTTTCACCAATATCAGGGATCGCATCAATTCGAGCAGTTGATAAGCTAAATACAGAAAGTAGTGCAACTAGGATAAAGAGAAGAACTACTGTTACGCGATTTCGAATAGATAATTCAATAATATTCTTAATCATTAGTATGCCCTTGATGAGGGTCAGATGTATTCATATCCTCATATCCACCAAATAGTTGTGCTTGTGCATCAAGAAGGAAGTTACCTTCAATAACAACTTGATCACCATCTTTAAGCCCTGCTTTAACTTCAACATAACCTTCCGACTCATGACCAGTCTTAATAACGATAGACTTAAATTCTTTATCACTCACCTTAACCCAGGCAACTTTTCTCTTACCTGTATCGATAACAGCAGAGCGAGGTATAACAAGAGGCATTCCCTCTAATTCAAATGTAATTTGAGCATTTGCAACCATACCAGGCTTAAGCTTCCCTTCTTCATTTTTGATCGTCGCACGTACTTTTAATGTACGAGATTGTTGATCTAGGACAGGGCTCACAAAATCAATCTCACCTGTTGTTGTTTTCCCAGGTATTGCAATAAATTCTAGTTCAACTTTTTGTCCTAGCTGCACAAGAGCAGAGTCTTGCTCGTATACATCTAGCTCTACCCAAACATCACTTAAGTTTGAGAGCTCAAAGAAGTTTTGCCCTTCTTTAAAGTATGTACCAACAGTTGCACTTCTCTTTTGCACAATACCTGTTGCAGGTGAAAAGATTGTGATCTTATTTGGAACCGTCCCCTTCTTGGCCCAAGCTTCGTATTGTTCTTTCTTGATTCCCCAAAGCTCTAGCCTCTCCTGACTTTGCTTATAAAGATCACGAAATTCACGGCCTCTGTTCCTCAGGTAAGTCTTACGAGCAAGAATATACTCCTCACCTGCAGAAATTAATTTTGGACTATAGATATCAACAACAGGATCACCAGTTTTCACAAAACTCCCTGTTGATTTGACATAGACCTTTTCCACTCGTCCATCGATGCGAGCAGGGATATTACTCTCTTTCTCTTCTGACTGAAGGACTTGACCAAGAAGTCTAATCTTCTTTGTCATCTTCATCGTCGTGACAGGAAAGTATGAAGGTGAAAAATGTTTTAACTGAGACTTTCTAAGCTTCACACTAGCGACAACCTTGGCAGCATTTTCTTTTCGTGTGTTAACTTTAACCATTGGAGTTCCATCCATTGGACATACGTCTTCTTTTTCACTTGTTACATCTGGAAAATCTGCACAACGCCAAAGCTCCTTCTCTGGCTCTGTTTGTGTCATTGTCGAGTGATCATGGTCATCCTCGACTTCAACCTTTGTCAGGTTCATATGACAGATTGGACATTTCCCAGGCTTATCCTCTTTAATTTGAGGGTGCATCGAGCATGTATAGTATGTTTTCACCTTAGATTCGCTTTGTGTACTCACATCTTCCTTTGGTGAGCACGCAACAAACCCAAGAAGAGTTGAGAATGCAATAATTTTAAGTAACTTATTCATAGAGAGACTCTCCAAGAGTATATTTATAATCAACCTTAGAAGTTGCTAATTGAGCTTCTAACATCACCTTTTTTAATAATATTGTTTGTAGTCTTAATTCACTTTGTAAGAGTTCAACGTAAGAACTATTCCCACGGCCATATGATTTTGAAGTAATCAAACGTGAGTTCTTTGCAAAATTCACAGATTTTTTCGTAATGATTTCTAATTCAGATTTTAATTTTTCGATATTATCTTGAATGATATTTAAATCACGACTCTTTTTAAGTTTATAATCCTCAAGCTTTTTAGTCGCAGCATAGCGATTGGCCACGGCCGCTCCCTTAGCGCCTCTCTTGTCATCTGAGACAGGGATTGGAAACGTGATCTGAGCACCGACAAAATCACCATTATTGTCGATTTCATCTGATCGAAATGTATAACCAAGAGAAACAGTGATATCTGGGATATAAGCAAGACTTGCTTGTTCGACAGCAAACTCTCCAGCGATCTTTCCTTCTTCAAGTGCCTTTAAACGGTTATCCTTAATCACTTCTTCATTCTTGGTTTTTTCTAATAAACGCCAAGGAACGCTTTTGTAATCGAAGCGTGCTGCTTGATCACCTAGTAAGTATTCAAGCTGGGCCTTATTCTGTTTTAGCTCAAATGTTTTATTACTAAACTCACTTTCAATTTCTGACTTTCTAATTTGAATATCAAGTAGGGCCTGTTGAGTGATTCGTCCATTAGAGTAAAGCTTCTTGCTAACCTTTAGGATATTATTAATCCAAGCAAGGTTTTCTTTGAGGATATAGAGTTCATTTTCAATTTTTCGATTTCCAATAACATTTCCCCACAACGCCTTAACCAATGCCTGCTCATAATCTAGTGCCGAATAATTCATCGCTCTTGCTTGAGCATTGACGCTTTCAGATGCCTTTCCATACTTATTTGAAAGGGCAATCTTTTGAGAAATTCCAAGCTCTAGCCCCGTCATTGGAGTTTGGTTATAATCCAATGTTTCAACAGGAAAGTTCTTTGCAGCAACTTTAAACATTGGGTCACCCCAAGAGCTTTTCTGTTTTGAAGATTCAACAAGAGACTTAGCACTCCCTTTAATTGCTTCAACACTATTATGTTTACTCAACTGCCCTACTGCCTGTTTAAAAGAAAAGGCCATTGAGCATGTGGAAATGAAAGTAACTAAAGCTAATTTAAGCATAATAAAACCTACGACTTTGCTGATTTTTTTAAAAGTTCCATAATCTCACTGATTTTCTCTTCAGAATCTTTTTCTGAGCCAGACTTTATGGCCTTCATGACACAGCTATTTAGGTGAGATTCTAGAATCACGTGTTCAAGGCCTTTAAGAGCACTTCTAATCGATTTGATCTGAGTCAGAATATCCACACAGTACTTGCCATCTTCAATCATATTCTTAATGCCACGTACTTGCCCTTCAATGCGATTGACTCTTGTTAGAGTAGCTTTGTGATCTGGGTGTTTACTCATATTAACTTCCTTATTCTTAAACTATTTGAAACGACTGAAATACTACTTAATCCCATGGCCACACTTGCAAGAACTGGAGGCATTGTTGGACCTCCAAAAATAACAAGGACACCGGCCGCAACAGGTATAAGTAGAGTGTTATAAATCATTGATAAAAAGAGGTTTTGCTTGATGATCTTCATTGTCCCTTTAGCAAGTTCAATGAATTCTACGGCCTTTGCGATATCCCCTTTAACAATTGTCACATCTGATGCACTAATCGCAACATCTGTTCCTGTTCCCATCGCCATTGACAAGTCTGCTTTAGCAAGCGCAGGAGCATCGTTAATTCCATCACCAATCATGGCGACTTTTCGGCCTTCTTTTTGTAAGCGCTCAATTTGTGATGCCTTCCCAAGAGGAAGAGCTCTCGCGATAAAGTGGTCGACACCAACCTCTTCGCTTACACTCTTAGCGACAATTTCATTGTCACCTGTAATCATCCAAGTCTCAATTCCCAGTGACTTAAAGTGATCAATTGCCTCTTTTGCACTAGGTTTAATCTCATCACCAACAATAAGAGTTGCGACGTGCTCTTTATTTCGAGCAACAAAAATATAACTTCCTACTTTCTCTGACTCTAAATCAATATCTCTTTTGATACGTAAGTCATCTAATAAGGATTCATTTCCAATATGATATTCAAGATCATCAATCTCAGCGATAATTCCTTTCCCCTTAATAACTTCAAAGCTATCTGGTTCGCTTAACTCAGCACCCTCTTCATTTGCATAATTAAGAACTGCTTTTGCGAGTGGGTGTTCAGAGAATTGTTCAATTGATGCAAGATGAGTAAGTACCATCTTACTATCTTCACCCTCTTTATAAAGAGAATCGATTACTGAAGGACGGCCAAAAGTAATCGTTCCTGTTTTATCAAAAATCACCGTGTCAATTTCAACCGCTTTTTCAATAACTTCACCACCACCAATAAGGAGACCTTTTAAAGATGCTCGACCTGTTGAAACAACAACTGCCGTTGGAGTCGCAAGCCCAAGAGCACAAGGACAAGCAATAACAAGTACTGCAATAAAGTTCGAAATCGAGTTCCCCCACCTTGGTTCTCCTCCATAGAAGTACCAAGCAAGAAAAGTCACAACAGCTATAACAATAACCACTGGAGTGAAGACTCCACTAATCTTATCTGCATATTTTTGAATATTTGGTTTAGAAGACTGGGCCTCTTCAACGAACTTAATAATTTGTGAAAGGAAAGTATCACTACCAACTTTTGTGGCCTTATAATCAATAACGTGATCTCCATTGATTGTTCCAGCAAAGACTTGCTCTCCTGCACCTTTCTTAACAGGTAGAGGTTCTCCCGAGATCATTGATTCATCAATGGCACTACTACCTTTGATAATCTTTCCATCAACTGCAAATTTTTCACCAGGACGAACTCTAAGAGTATCACCGGCCTCTACTTCACTAATGGCAACTTCAACAAATGAGTCCCCCTTTAGAATCGTTGCTTTCTTTGCCGATAATTTAAAGAGATCATTTAGAGCTTCTTTTGTTTTCTTCTTCGCTCTTTCTTCAAAATACTGTCCAAGGAAGACAAAAGAAGTAATGAAGCCAACGGCCTCAAAATACACTCTCGTCGTCAATCCAAGATCACGACTTAGATCTGTAAAAAGAGTGATAAAAACACTATAAAGGAATGCTGCTGTTGTCCCAAGCCCAATAAGAGTATTCATATTGGAACGACCACTTCTTAGAAATTGTAGAAGTGAGCGTTGGAACTTTAAACCAATCCATGCCCAAATAGGTGTCGTTAAAATTAACTGAATATACCAATTGGCCTTTTTTGAAGGCCATCCCTTAAGAGGTCCCATCTCAAACATAAAGACCGCAATCGCAAGACTCATTCCGATAACAAACTTATGAAAATTATCCTTTTCAATAGATTTGGCCGGTTCTGAATCACTTAGTTCTTCCTCTTCAGATTGGATTGTATAACCAAGTTCAACGATTTTATTTTCAATATCATCTAAGACACTCTTATTCTCAAATTCAAAGTGTCCACTTTCAATTGCATAATTTACACTTGAAAGTTTAACACCATCAATTTTTGAAACTTCATTTTCAATTGAAGCTGCACAACTAGCACAGCTCATACCTGAAATTTTTAAGTTTACACTATTTTGTGTTTCCACTCAGTCTCCTAAGCCTCAAGTTTTTTCATGCTTGTTACAGGAAATCCGATTTCCCCTAGCATTGACTTGATTTGCATATTTGAAAAACCTTGCTCTCCACTAACAAGAACTTCTTGGTTTTCGATATCAACATTTATATTTGTCACTCCTGAAAGATCCTTTAGTTGTTTTTCAACTTTACCTACACATCCTCCACACTTAATTCCACTGACAACAAATTTAACTGTTTTCACTTCATCTCTCCTCTCTATGAATAACAAAACCATATACCCCTATAGGGTATACTAGAATATTACGCCCCTCCTAAAAATAAAGCAATTAAAGATTTGTTAATTGACATAGAAATGACAAAGGCCCTAAAAAGAGGGCCCTAAGTACTTGAATTAATTTATGATGAGATATTTATTTCTTATTTGGCAGCTTTGGCCCAACAAAGCGGTCATCATTATAGACCATATCAACACTTGAAGGGCCGCGTACCTCTTCCACGCTCTTATGTGCTATTAGGGCCACGATCATATCATCAGGCTTCATTTGGTCAAAGATATGGCCAACAATAGACTTTCTCAGCTTTTCATCATCCTCACAACAGATAAGCTCCCTAATACTAGGAGAAACAGCTTCACTTATTTTAGCTTGGATAACGGTTTCCTCCTGAATGGGACCCACAAAGTCTTGGCCATACTCCTGAACTTCTAAGCAGCGAATCTGTGCAACTTCGCTACAACGTAATAAGCTATCAAGTTGAGAACCTTGGGCGAAGCCAATTGTTGAATATATTAGTGCAAAATAGAGAATTGCGAATTTTAATAAGATCATGCTCCCTCCTGGCCAACGTACTACTAATAAAGTTAGCAAGATGATCAATAATCTATATTGTAGCCTTCTTTTGAAAATCAATAAGATAAGATTCTAAACTACTGAAATCACGATAGTGATGTTAACACCTTAACAATAATTTTTGACTAGTTTTTCGGGCAAAGTGGCATATCAGGGTCCTTCTGACAAAGGTAGGCCTTAAGAACCTCATTCTCTTCTTTAAGTGTTTCAACCTGCTCCTCTAAAGAGGCCACACGACGAGAAATCCCTTCTTGCATAAGGTTTAGCATGCGCTTATTTTCATCAAGCTGAGTCTGTTGCTCTTTTGTTGCATTGATAAGAGCAAGAAAGATTGGATCGTTATCGACAGTTAGATAATCATCAGTTGTTTTTCTAACAGCTTCTGGAATTACCTTCTGAATATCCTGAGCAATAAAACCAGAGTGCTCCCTTTCATTGAGAATACCAAGAGCGTTATTATCTTTATAACGATACTTAATTGTATCAATGGCCATAATAGCATCTAGGCCATAAGTGAATTCACCTGTTAAATCTTTTAGACGAGCATCTGAATAAGTTGCCCATGAACCACCACCTGGCTTCGCGGCCGTTCCGTTAACCACAAGTCTTTCTCCATTAAGAGCAAGATGAGTACCTGGATCAAGTCCAATACCTACCCCACGATAATTTGTATCAGTCCCAATATCTGGTTGAAGATGGAGTGTTGAAAAATTTGTCCCATAAACGTCTACTGATGAATGTCTAGCAAGAATCCAAGAACGTCTTGCATTAAGGGTACCAGCGACTCCTATTTCTAAACCATTATTATGATTAGTAAATTTTGCGACAACATCACCATGAGTTGTATCAGTTGGCCATGTTGTCGAAGTTGATTGGCCATGTACTCTTAATGGTGCATCAGCAGACTTTGTTCCGACTCCAACATAACCCTGCTCGTTTGCGTGAATGGCAATTTTTCCTGCTGTATCTTCAGGACGTCCTGTAACAACATTGAAGCTTAATGCGTGAGATTGAAGCTCTGTTACAGTTAAGTCATTTCCTGTTGATGATAAATTCGTCCACGAGTTAATATTGGTCTTTGCTTCAATCACAACAACCAAAGGGAAAGCAGAAGATAAACCGCATGATGCAGATGCCTTTATGGCACGAACTCTAAATTGCGGACTGTTACCATTACCATTTACGTCGAGAGTAAAACACTTGCCATTACTACCATACCCTGCTTCGGAACGATGAAGAATTTCTTGCCAAGGCGAATCATCTGAATGCCCTGTCGCAAATTCATAAAGATGACTTTCCGTCCAATTCCCACGAGTTCCAGAAATGTTAACCGACCATCCAGTCGCGGCACCTGCTGCAATAGGAGCGGCTTGAACAACTTCGATATAATCACCTTCGGCCCAACCGTCTGCAAAAGTAATTGTTTCGACATAGCGCTGCTTACCTAAGATTTGGCCATCAACTCTTAAGTCACCCGCAACATGTAACTTATCAGTTGGAGCTGTCGTTCCAATCCCAACATTACCAATGGCCGGATTTAAAAGAAGGTCGTGTACTGCTGCACCCGAAGATTGAGTTTGAATAATCTTCTTTCCGGCAGAATCGATATAAACATCAAGGTACTCATCATTTGTCCCATCACTATTCTTATCAGCAATTAGTCGAATACCTTCATAATTATCAGCGACTCCACTTTGCTGAATTGAAAGACGAGCAGAAGGAGCAGTCGTTCCCATTCCAATCTTTCCTGACTCATCAATATAAAGGTCAGGATCGTTGTCACCAAAAGTTGCAGTATTGGCCTTAAAAGCTAAAGCTTTACTCTGCCCTGACTGAATAAGTCCTGCACCATTACCACTATTAAGGCTTACATCAAGGCCCATGTATAAACCTTGATTATTATCTCTAATAGAGATGTACTTATCATCTAAACTACTATCTCCAAAAATTGCAACGTTACCATCAGTCCCAACATCTAAAGTTGTACGAGCTGTTGTTTTCCCCATTGCAATATTTCCACTTGCATCCTCTTCAATTAAGCGTCGCCAATTATTCCAAGTAGTATTTGAGCCATAACGATGAAATAAATTACCATTTGTCGTAAAACCAAGTTGATGAGACGGGCCACCTGACCAATCAGAAGCGCTACCGTAGCTTCTAAATGTCATAACACCATTATAGGCACCACCATCACTTAGGCCATTCGTAACATTTCTTTTGAAGTCATAAACGACACCACTATCAATCGTCTCAGGAGTTGTCACATCATCACGAGTGTCTGTAGAGTCAATTCTCCCTCTAAACTCAGCTCCCTTTACAACACCAGAAACATCTAGCGCAACTTCAGGAGTCGTCGTTCCAATCCCCACATTTCCAGTGGAATCTATAGTCATCTTTACATCCGATGACGTCGTTCCATTAGTTGTAAACTGCATAGCACCACCACTTGTCACAATGGCATTTGATGATGTGGGATCCTTCAATTCAATTCTAGCTACAGCATCTGTACTCTCAACAACAAGTGGAATATTTGACGTTGACTGCACATGAAGAGGTTGTATTGGGCTATTCGTTCCTATACCGACATTACCACCTAATAAATATGAACTCCCTCCCGATGATATAACTGAACCAAGTGTACCAGTGGAGTCATAAAGATTTAACTGTCCATTATTTGTCACCCCTAGATCACCTAAAAGAGCATTTAAAACTCCGCCCCTTGTCACTCTTAAAACAGGAGCATCACTCTTTTCAAGATGTAAGAGACCTACTGGATTTGTTGTTCCAATACCAACTTTACCATGCCTAAACACGGCCGTTGGTGCTGCCGTAAAATCATCATTTTCAGTAACAGATCCTTTTGTTGAATAAACCGAGACAACACCAGAGTCAATAAAGTCACCAGCGTTTGTATTACCACCAATCGTAATGCCTGCTCCAGACATAGTAGCATGAGTTTGACTCACCTCTAGGTCGTGCCCAGCTCCTGTTTCTGAAATTCTTAAATTCGAACCAATAAGAAGGTTAGCATGATTATTTGATTGAATATTTGAGTATTCACCTTCACCATTTGTACCAGAAATAATAACATTTCCTTCGTCACCTTTAACGTGTAAATCACCTAATGGAGACGCTGTTCCAATACCAACTTTTCCAACACTCTCTGCAAGGATGACATCACCATCACCTTGTAAAATCATCGAACTTCCTGCACCAGCATCAGAAACGTCAAAAGTTGCATTCCCGCTATCCATTGCAACAACAAGATGCTCATTTGTTCCACCTTGGTCAGTATCTGTTAACCTGAACGTAGGTGCTGTTGAAGCAATATTTAAAAGAGCACCTGGAGTACTTGTTCCGATTCCAACATTACCTGAGTTATCAACTGTCATCTTAGTTGTGCCACCAGTTTCAAAATTAATAGCACCAGTTCCGTTGACATCAGTATCAGCAGAGATTGTATTATCTGCGATATTAGAAGATGATGATGAGTTAACACCAGTTAAGCTTGAACCATCACCAATAAATGCCGTGGCCTTTACGTTTCCACTAACTTCTAATTTTTCACTTGGAGTTGTTGTTCCAACTCCAACGCTTCCATTATCTGCGATAATAAGTTGCGAACCAAGTTGCACGTCTGTTAGAGTCGTATAATCCGTCGTTGTTGTAAAATCAACCCACTTCCCTCTAAGCGCAACGTGCTGTCCGTGAGACTTACCTTCTGTCGCGGTTAAAAAGAAAACTGTTGTTCCAGGAGCTGAATCCAAATTTGAATACCTAAGTTTTATTCCTATATCAGTTGTAGAACCTGAAAGAACTTTGATAGCTGTCGTATTTATACCACCGTTATTCTTTACAGTGATTCCATAAGTAACAATAGCTAAATCTTGGCCGTCACTAATTGTGATCTCGGCCCATGACTCACCACCGTTAGTCATATTAGCTGTTTTAAAAATAAAGTTATCTGTTCCATTAATCATTGGACGCCAACTATAGGCCTTATGATAAACACCATTAATTCTAGCTACTCCATTTACTTCAAGAGGTACACTTGGACTTGCTGTACCAATTCCAACATTGCCACCAGTGTATGAAATATCACTTCCACTAGTCGCCCACTGAGTCGCGCGATCATCAACATAAGTCTTTATCGAACTAACCGATGGAGCTTGACCCATTTCTGTACCGGCCATTGAATTGATAACAAGATTTGAATTTGCTGCAATCGAAGTTGAATGAGCATTTAATTGCCCTTGAACTTTTCCAAATGCTTCTAAGATTGTATCAGTTGCCGCAACACTTGAAGCGGCACCAGTTGAGAAGCCAGTTAAAGCAACATCAACTGCAGGGTTATAATTAATAATTGAATCCGCAAGCTTATCTCCTGCTCCAACTTGTGCTATCTTGCCGTTTGTTGTCCCCACATCAACCGCAAGAGTTCCAGTTGAAGTAATGGTTCCACCTGTAAGGCCTGTTCCTGCTGCAACAGAAGTTACCGTTCCGCCACTTCCAGTAGGCCATGATGTACGACAATCACCACCAATACAAAGCTCTGTCCCTTTTACTCTTCCGACAACTTCAAGCATTTCAGATGGGTTTGTTGTTCCAATACCAACATTACCGTTACTACTTATTCGCATGACTTCATCACTAGCAGTGATACCGTTGCTAAAAATAATACCACTCGTATCAAGTTTTATTCGGCGGGAGTTATCCCCAAGCTTGATATAACCTTCATTTGTGCTACTGGTAATGCCTCCGACCTCAAGTCCATTAATTCTTGCGTGGGCATAGCCCGTTGAATTAGAAGCAGAAAAGGGAACATAATTGCCCGAAGAATTATAAGTAATGGCCCCTGAAGAGTTTAGACCACCAGCGGTAATTACACCATTAACAGTGAGCGGGCTTATTGGCGAAGTTGTTCCAATACCAACTCGTCCGCTATCAAAGTAGATATCACTTGCAGAATTTGTCCACTGAGATTGATTAACACCAGCAATTTCAGTTGTGACATAATTTTTCATGGCATCCACTGAAGCCGCTTGCCCAGTCTCATTACCTGCCGTCGAGTTAATAACTAGAGTTGAATTTCCAGCAATCGAAGTTGCGTGAGCATCAAGTTGCCCCTGAACTTTAGCAAATGCCTGTAAGATTGTATCTGTTGCCACGACACTTGATGCCGCTCCAGTTGAAAAACCAGTAAGTGCGACATCAATGGCAGGGTTATAATTAATAATTGAATCCGCTAGTTTATCCCCTGCTCCAACTTGAGCAATTTTGCCATTGGTTGTTCCCACATCAACAGCAAGAGTTCCTGAAGAAGTAATCGTTCCACCTGTAAGTCCTGTGCCACCAGTTACAGATGTAACTGTTCCAGCATTTCCAGTTGGCCAAGCTGTGCGACAGTCGGCCCCAATACAAACTCCTGTTGCTTTGATATTGCCATCAACATCTAATTTTTGCGTTGGCGCTAAAACACCAATACCTACTCGCCCAGCATTTGTTACTGCTAAACTTTCAATTTGAGTTGCATCCACATCACTTACAATTCTTAGTGAGTGATAGGCATTATTAACACCTTCGTTTGCAATGAGAAGACCCGACATATTAGAAAGATTTGTAAGACTTGAGATATCAGCATCAGTTGCACCAAAGCGCATGACACTTAAGTCATTGGCAGAACCCACAACATGTAATGGACCCATCGGAGTATTTGTTCCAACACCAACATAGCCAGTGTTAAAATAAATATCCAGTCCAGAATCTGTCCACTGCGAAGATGTGATCCCTCCAGTCTGTGAAGTCACATAAGTTTTAACAGCATTTACAGAAGGAGCAATTGTCGTTTGCACCCCACTCATATCATCAATTACTTTCGCATCTGCAATTGCCCCGGCCGTTGTATCAACATAAGTCTTAACAATATTCTCTGTCGCAACAGCAGAAGTCGTTCCAAGAGGGCCAGCACTATTAACAGTTAGGCCAACATCATTTGGAGTTGCCCCTGTCTTGTTAATCTTTGACCAAGAAATCGCTGCGTTCGTATTGATATCAGCATCCACAATTAAGTTATCTTGAATATCACTTGCCGTTGTTGAAGGTGGTGTTGTTGAACCACCAGTCACTCGTCCATAATCATCAACTGTTACAGAATAATATGTATCCCCTGTCACAACAGTTGGAAGACCAATCACTCCCGCATTATTCACAAGAGTTGAGTCAACAGCAACTGCTGCTGTTTGATCCACACACTCAAGTTCATTTGAAGCATTTACTGATACAACTTGTCCAGGAGAGCAAGTAGCTGCGACAACTAAATTTTCTGCCACCGCTGCGTGATTGGCGTAAACTGAAATTGGAGTCGCTAGAATATTTTGAAAGTCATAGACAACTGGATTCATTGCATCCGTTATGTCTGTTACCTGAATCACTAAAGTTTCATTTGTTGGGATACCATCGATCACTGTAGCAATACCTGAAAAGTCTAACTCGACAGTATAGATTCCGTTTGAAAGTGGAACCGCATTGATTGTCTCAGTTCCCCTATTAACTCCAATCGAGCCAGAGTAATAGAGATCAAATTTAAGATCAGGAGTTCCTGTTACCGGTGTGCCATTTGTTTGCACAAGACGGCCAGAGTAACCAAGCTTAGTCGTCGATGCAATAGCACTTAGGTTTAAGAATAGCCCTAAACAAATTGCTAAAATAAATGTTAATTTTCGACTAACGTACAACCAAGATCCCCTGTTAATACAGTGGCTTATCGTCAGTATAGAATGGTTTCGTTAAGATCAATAATTAAATGTCATTTAGAGGACTTATCTGCCGGTGGTGATTCTAAGTAGCCTAAATTCGCCTTGATTTTGGGCCAATCAAATAATTATTACTGTCCACAAAAAGGAGCTTCAGGGTCTTTTGAACATAGATAATCTTTAAGCATCTTATTTTCGGCCTTAATCTCAGCATTCTCTTCTTTAAGGCTTGCTATTTCTCGACTATTTTCATCTACTTTTGTTTCAATTCCACTACTCATGAAATTAAACATCTTCTTATTATCTTCAATCATATGATTTAGATCTTGAAGGGCATTGATAATATAAGGAGTAAACTCTCCTTGATTAAGAGTTAAGTATTCCCCATCCTCTCTTTGTGTATCAACAGTTACTGCATGAGGAATTGCCTCTTGTACTTCTTGTGCTATAAATCCGTAATTAATCTTTTCGCTTTCATCCGCATTCCAAACATAAGTACGTGGACGAAGCTTCATGATCACATCAATACCATCTTTGAAATCTTCAATATCATGCTTAAGTCTTCGATCTGAAGAACATGTGAAAGTTGCAGAACCTCCGGCCTTTTCACAAGCTGATCCAGTCCCTGAATATGTTCTAATACGTCCATCAGCGTAATTAATAGCATAGGCATCAGAAGAACAAGAGCCTTCACAGCCTGCACCAACCCAACCAGTCGCTCCAATATTCCCAGTAACATGAAGTGCATTTGTAGGGGCCGTCATTCCAATCCCAACATTTCCATCCCAAATGAATGTATTGGTATTTAGATCCATATAACCAGAAACTTTATCTGCATCTGTTTCAACAAAAGTTATCTGAGCATCAGACTCAATACTCATGGCATTATCATAAGGAAGAGATGGACCTAGTCCAGTTTTTGACTTTTGTCCCAAGAGATGTGGGTAGATCGCATACTTATCAGTTGTTGAAGTTAGATTATATCCAAGAGCATAATCAGAAGCCGTTGATATATTTCCAGCAGCGACATTTATTGCATTAGTATGTATAGCGTTTTGTGAGAATGTTGTAACGCTTGTGACATCTGTATCATAGACAAGTCTTAATTGCTCTACTCCTGTAGCATTATACGCGTAACCAGTAAAAGTTGCGTTATACATCGTCGAGTTATCAGGAATAGCAAGAGCAACATACTTTACGCCACTATAAGTAACATAAGCAAGATAAGTGTATTCACCATAGTTGATGATATTTCCTCGACAGCTATCATACGCACAGGCCGTATTAACTTGTGCTGAAACTTTTCGATTCCATGCAGCCGTTCCACCTCGCCTTAAATTAATCTCACCATTTACATAGTGCTCGTCTAAGAGAGCTCCATCATAGGCACGGTGAAGAAGAATATAATTTATCCCTGTTGAGTTTTCTGTTTGCGAGTATCCGTCAATCTTGCGATTAACGTGGTAATGCTTACCATTTTCATAAACATGTAAACGAGATGATGGAGTGCTTGTCCCAATTCCGACATTCGCCGTTTGACGACTTATACTGATAGCATTGGTATCACTTGCTGTTAAAAGGTCGGCCGTTTCATGGACACCAATGTGAAGATAGTCTGGCCCCGTTCCGTCATAGTGAATATATCCACCTTGGAAAGTATTATTAGGCTCAGCAAAGCGAATACGACCAGCTTCAAATTGATTACTCACATCTCCAGCAAGAGTTAGAGTTGGCCCATTAGTGACATGATCAGCTCCTCTTACCGTAAGTTTTGAAATTGGTTCAGACGAACCAACACCAATCTTACCATCATTTGCAATGATCATTCTTGTTTGTTCTGAAAGAGAGCCATTTGTTACGGTTTTAAAATCAAGATCAGTTCCTCTTGTCGTTGGAGTCCAGTTTTCTGAAGCTCGCCCAGAAATTCCCGCAAGCGCAGTTGTGGCCCAACTTGATCCATCATAGCCAGTAAAAGAAATTCGTCCTACTTCCTCATTATCTGAAGGAGCAACCTCTGCACCAATACTTCCCTTAGCACCACGTAAGAGTAAGTGAGAAGGATTACCAGAAACGCGGTCAAAGAAGACAGGCTCTGTTCCGAATGTATGAATCTGACCTAGAGGTGCATTCGTCCCGATACCTACTCGCCCGGTACTTTCAACAATTAATCCAGTTGTACTATTCCAAGGAGCAGTTCCAAATGTCATATAAAGTTTCTGTTGAGTTGTTGCACTTCCTAGTAGCCCAAAACCTGCAAGCCCATTACTAGTAGAATCAACACTTCCATCTGGTGTATAGTGCATACCACGGGCCCAACTACCTGCCGTTACCGGTCTTTGTAAAGTAAGGTATCCACCTTTTAAAGTCATACTTCCATTTACTTCAAATTTATCAATCGGTGATGCTGTTCCAATCCCAACTTTTCCAGTGTTATAGTAAATATCACTTCCCGAAGTCGACCATTGAGTCGCTCTTGCATCCACATAATTTTTAACAGCACTCACTGATGGCGCCTGAGTTGTTTCACTACCGGCCGTCGAGTTAACAACTGCCGCAGTTTGCGCGCGAGTATTTGTAAAATATAAGTTACCGGCTTCGGCCACATCATCTGTGTCCAGACCTGTAATTGAAGTAAATTGAGCATTGAGCTGTGCTTGAAGCTTTCCGTAAGCATCAACAATTGAATCGGTTGGCGCAAGAACTGAATTTGTCCCTACAGCGTAACCAGTAAGAGGTGTGCCCATAACATTGGAAGCTGGCACACGCCCACTTGCATCTAGTCTTAATAATTCATTGGCTCCATTTGCCGTATTGATAGCAAGGCCAACATCATTCGTATTTGCCGTAAGTGTAATATCACTTGAACTTGTTAGACCTTTAAAGACTAAGTCTGTTCCTGTCTTTGTTTTATAAAGAGAAGTTCCTCCAGCACTAGATGCAGTATTCACCTCACCAGCACCAGAGATAGCAGCGGCCAAACAACCAGCTCCATCAATACAAATATCATTCGTGGCCGTTACATTGATATTTCCATCTACTGTTAGTTTCTGAGTGGCCGTTGTTCCGATACCAACATTACCTGTGGCATCTGCTGTTACAATCTCTTGCCAATCTTTAAAGTCTCCAGTGTTATCACTGTGACGAATAAAGGCACGTGGGTCCTCAGTGTTATTTGCTTTAATGTGAAGTTGAGCAACAGCACCACTTGCAACACCGCTTTGCATATTAAGTGTCGCCCCACTCTCTCCAGGAGTTGGAGAACCAGTTGTTGAAGTATTGGCACGATATAAACCAGCAGGAAGAGCATTGCTATCAAGAGAGTTTGAGGCCGGAAGACTCAATCCAATATTATTGGCCGAAACAATTCCACTCACCTCTAATTCTGTTGTTGGAGAATTAGTCCCAATCCCCACACTACCTTGGAAGTAGTTCTTATAAGCTGCTCCAACTTGGTAAAGTCCAAAACGATTGGTCACAGTTCCACCTGCTCCACTATCGTTACCAATATGAAGATCATAAGCATTTGTCACTGTACCTGAACGATTATAATTTGTGACCTTGATCCCATATGCATCAGTTGTAACCGGGTTTGCTGTACCATCAAAGCTATGATGTCCGTAAGCAACGTTAGATGCTGTTTGCACAGCTAAAGTTCCATTATCTCCGCTTACACCTGCGTTTCTTAGGGCCTGAGTCAATTGTCCTACTTGCATACCTGAAGAAGTCACTCCGGAATCAATTTGAGTCGTATTAATAACATAAGATCCACGAGAAGAGTAAGCTCCATTCGTATCAATCGAATGAACAGTCTGAGAATAAAGTCCCGACTCATCGACATTTGCGTTATTTGTCAGTGTATCTGTTACATGTAACTTCGTGCGTGGAGAAGCTGTTCCAATCCCCACCATACCTGTTGAATAATAAATATCACTTGCCGACGTTGTCCATTGTGTTGAGTTAGCAGCAATTGAAGTTGCTTGAGAATTAAGTTGTGCTTGCACTTTTCCAAAGGCCTCTAACACAGTATCAGTCGCTGCAACTGTTGAAGCTGCTCCAGTAGAGAAGCCTGTTAGTGCAACATCAATGGCAGGATTATAATTAATAATTGAATCTGCTAACTTATCGCCTGCTCCAACTTGAGCAATCTTGCCATTTGTCGTTCCCACGTCAACCGCAAGAGTTCCAGTTGATGTAATCGTTCCACCTGTCAGACCTGTTCCACCAGTAACAGAAGTTACTGCAGCTGCAATGGAAGTAGCATGAGCATCAAGTTGTCCCTGGATTTTTCCAAAGGCCTGCAAAATTGTATCAGTAGCAACAACGCTTGAAGCGGCTCCCGTTGTGTAACCAGTTAAGGCAACATCAAGGGCCGGATTATAGTTAATAATTGAATCAGCTAATTTATCCCCAGCTCCAACTTGAGCAATCTTGCCATTCGTTGTCCCCACATCAACTGCAAGAGTTCCCGAAGAAGTGATCGTTCCACCTGTAAGGCCTGCTCCACCAGTTACTGACGTCACAGTTCCAGCATTTCCAGTTGGCCAAGAAGTTCGACAGTCGGCCCCAATACAAAGCCCTGTCCCTTTAACATAACCTGCTACATCTAATTTTTGAGTTGGTACTAAAACACCAACCCCTACTCGTCCAGCATTAGTTACAGCAAGACTTTCAATATCTGTTCCATCAATATCACTTACAATTCTAAAGCTATGATAGCTATTTGAAACACCTTCAGAAGCAATGAGAAGACCTGCCATATTTGCATAATCTGTAATAGCGGCAACATCAGCATCAGTCGCACCAAAGCGCATTGTGTTGACGTCGTTTGCTCCTCCAGTGATATGTAGCGGTCCTGTTGGAGAATTTGTTCCGATCCCAACATGCCCAGTATTAAAATAAATGTCGAGTCCTGAATCTGTCCATTGAGAAGATGTAATAGCACCTGTTTGAGCTGTTACATAATTTTTTACTGAATCAACAGAAGGTGCAATTGTTGTCTGCACGCCACTCATATCGTTAATGACTTTTGCATCAGCAATTGCCGTTGCCGTTGTATCAACATAAGTTTTAACAACATTCTCAGTTGCAATAGCAGAAGTCGTTCCGAGAGGGCCAGCACTATTAATAGTTAGACCAACATCACTTGGAGTTGCCCCAGTCTTATCAATCTTAGACCACGCAATTGCTGCACTCGTATTGATATCAGCATCAACAATTAAATTATCTTGAATATCATTTGCTGTTGTTGAAGGTGGTGTTGTATTACCACTCTTCACACGTCCCTGCGCATCCACAACAACAGAATAGTAAGTTGTATTATCAGTCACAAGACTTGGTAATCCTATGACACCCGCATTATTAACAAGAGTTGAATCAACAGCTACTGCTGCGGTTTGATCCACGCATTCAAATTCATTTGATGCATTTATAGAAACGACCTGTCCAGTCGAACAAGCGCCAGTAAAATCAACGCTATCAGGAGTGATCGCATCATTTGCAATAGTCTCGGCAAGGGCCGCGTGGTTGGCATAAACCGCAATTGGAGTTGCTAAGATATTTTGAAAGTCATAGACAACTGGATTTCCCACATCAGTTATATCTGTTACTTGAATAACGAGAGTCTCAGAAGCTGGAATAGCATCAATCACTGCTGCAATACCTGCAAAGTCTAGCTCGACAGTGTAGATTCCATTTGAAAGTGGAACAGCATTGATTGTCTCAGTTCCCCTACTTACTCCAGTAGAGCCGGAATAATAGAGATCAAATTTAAGATCAGGAGTTCCTGTAACCGGTGTGCCATTTGTTTGCACAAGGCGGCCAGAGTAGCCTAGCTTAGTCGTCGACGCAAATATTCCAGTGCTTAAGAATAGACTTAAGCTTAGAGCTAAAATAAATGTTAATTTTCGACTAACGTACAACTAACTTCCTCTGTTAATACAGTGGCATATCGACATTTTAGTCCAATTGATTAAATGAAAGAAATTTAATGACTTGGAGAGGAAGAATTTGCGTAAGCTTAAGAAAGCCGCCAATAATTTGAGTTACTTATTGATGTGTTAAAGTATAGAGACCTTGTTTATTTGAGGTAATCCCTTGCTCATTGCTTAGCTGACCTGAATTAGAAGTATTTGGAGTAGCCTGAAAGTGTCCATAACCAACAAAGCCACCGTAAGTTGTGCGAACTCCAGAAATAACAGAAGTTGCTCCCGTCCCCGTAAAGGCAGCAATGGCAAAATCCTTAACAACAACATTTTGCACCTGGCATGAAACGATTCCTAGATTGCGATCTTCGATAACTGTTGCAATAAAGTTATCTCCTATAACAAAATCTGTAATTCCTATTAATTGATCAATCTGTTGGGTTGCAGGATCTAGTCCTGATACATCAACATCTGTCGCAATTGATGAAAAACCTGAAACGTTATAATCATGATAAATCTGATCACATGTCCAGTTAAGGCCACCTGCTCCAGGATTTGTGCCTTTAAAATTAATCTGATGATAGTAGTAATTTGATTTCCCAAAGTCAGCGGACTGAGTGTAATTCGAGACAGAGTTAAACGTTGTCTGCGCGTAGACCTTTGGAAAGGTCACCATTAAGTCTGGCGGAGTTGAGTCAATATGATAAGTAAACTCGGCCACTTCAGTTGAGCTTGTCGTACTCATCGATTCAGCAAAGTATGATAGGCCATACTCTCCATCCACTGTACCGACAGCAATAGGCCCAGAGTAAATTGTTGGAGATGAGACAGGATCACAAAATCCCCCACCTGATTGTAAACAATATGAAATCCTAGAGTTCTCACTACAAGTGATTGTTACATTAATTGTAGATGAATACATCCCTTCAGCACGATCCACAGAACATGTCACAGGAGTAATCACTGGATCATTTGAGCTTCCGCTTCCACTTGGAGTTGTTGTTGATGATGAATTTGAGTCATCCGAATTTTCAGTTGTTGTCGTCGATGAGCCACTCTTAACACCAAGGTCATCATTTGATATTGAAGCAACGGAATTAGAAGTCGTTGATCCATCACCAGAACCACTATCAGAAGAGAAATTATTTGTCCCAGAGCTATCGCCACCAGGGCCGCCAGCATCTCCACCACTACCAGAGGGGCCAGCATATGAGCCACCAGCAGAAATACTTCCACGGCCACTACCACCACCTAAATTTCCTTCGTAACTTGAGCCATCTAATTGCTGAGCTTCATAGGCAGGGTCTCTCACAACCTTGCCGCCTACATTCACACGTGATTCTTCATTCTTTCTTTTTCGTGTAGGAAATTGTCGACTGATCTCTTCTTCAAATGAAGAAGGTCTACGCTTAGGTCGCCCAAATTCATCGACCTCTTGCCCTTCGATTCTCTCTTGTGCATCAAGAGACTCAGAAAGCATTTTATCTTCTGGAGAAGTTGATGATTCAGGAGCGAGGAAGCTAAAATAAGAAACAACTGCAGCTAAAGCTCCAGCACCAAATATATTTCTTAAAAGTGAGCGAAATTCTGAACTCAAAGTAACACCTTCCCCTACTCTTCTTATCGGTTAATTTTAATATATCTTTAAAAATATCAATAATTGAGTAGGAAAAGGCGCCAATATTAGTAAATAACCAAAATTATTTGCCAAGTATTCGTGTCAGAGCTAAACCAGCTCCGAGTTCGTTAAATGCAGATACTGATAATGCTTTTCATATTGAGTAACAGCATCAGCAACAATTTGTTCTTTTGAATAACCATAGATATCGTACTCTTGCCCCCCACTTAGTAGGAAAACTTCTGCACGATAATACTTCTCTTGGTTACCAGGTAAGAAATCAGGAACTTCAAAGGACCTTAGATAAACCTCATACTTAAAGTCCTCAACTCCTTCCTTTTCAATAACAAGAGAGATTGCATCATCTTTACCATAGCGAATAACCGCTTCTAGTCCATTCTTGATAAACTCTTGCTGTAACTCTTTGAGTCCAGGCTCAACGACATCGGCCAGAAACTCCTCTGCAACTTTGTGCTTAGGATGACTTAAGAGAGCGTTTAAGTGCTCCTTCCAAGTCATACTCGCCTTCTCGTATTGAACAGAGCTTGTATGATTTAGAACCTGATTACGTAAGAGATAATCACTACGTAAGGACTTTATTAAACAATAAACTGCAATTAACAATAAGAAGATCATCGGAAATGCCGAGGCAATCGTCATTGTTTGCAGGGCCTCAAGACCCCCAGAGTGTAGAAGTACAGCTGCGACAACACCTTCTGTTACGGCCCAGAAAACTCTTTGCCAAACAGGCGGCTCTTGCTTCCCACCAGAGGCAAGAGTATCAATAACGAGTGATCCTGAGTCAGATGAACTTACAAAGAAAGTAATAACTAGGATGACTCCTAAGATTGAAAGTGCACTTGAGAATGGAAAGAACTCAAAGAAGCGAAATAGCGCAACAGGAACATTACCTGTAACAGCTGCAACAAATTCCCCCGTTGTATCTTTAAGTGCAATTGAGATCGCAGAGTTTCCAAATACAGTCATCCAAAGGAATGTGAAACCTGCAGGAACAAATAGGACTCCAATCATAAATTCACGAATGGTACGCCCTCTTGAAATACGAGCAATAAACATCCCTACAAATGGTGACCATGAAATCCACCAACCCCAGTATAGTAGTGTCCAACCACCGATCCACTCTTCTTTCTTCTCATAAGCATAAAGATTGAAAGTTTTGTAGATAATGTCTGAAAGGTACGATCCAGTATTTTGAACATATTGTTGAAATAAGTGGACAGTATCTCCTAAGACCATGACTGCAACGAGAAGTAAAACAGCAACTGCAAGATTAATATTTGATAGCTTCTTAATACCACCATCTAATCCCAGAACAACAGAGACTGTTGCCATTGCCGTAATGATTGCAATGAGTCCCACTTGAATCGTTTCTGATTGTGGAATACCGATTAGGTAATGAAGTCCTGCATTTACCTGAGCAACCCCAAAACCTAAAGATGTCGCAACACCAAACATTGTTCCAATTACGGCAAAGGTATCGACGATGTCACCAAGAGGGCCATGAACTTTCTCTCCTAAGATTGGATAGAAGGCCGATCTTGGAAGAAGTGGTAGACCTTTTCGATAACAGAAATAAGCAAGGCAGACGGCCAAAAGAGCATAGGCTCCCCAGGCATGTAGGCCCCAGTGAAAGAAGGTAATTTTCATTGCCTCCCGAGCACTCTCGATAGTCTGCGGGTCCCCTACAGGAGGAGAATTGAAGTGCATGATTGGCTCAGCAACTCCAAAGAAAAGTAGACCAATTCCCATCCCTGCAGAAAAGAGCATGGCAAACCAAGATAAGTTTGTATAGCTAGGCTCTGAGTGATCTGGGCCAAGTTTGATATCACCAAGGCGACTTACCATTAGCCAAAGTGATGTGAATAAAATGATTCCCATTGCTAAAACATAGACCCAACTGGCCTTAGCAATTAACCAAGCTTGTATCCCCTTAAAGAACTGACTTAAATGTCCTGGCCAAAAAGAGCCAACTGCAGTGATTAAGAGAATAAAGAAAGCTGAGGTAAAGAAAACATTTTTGTTGATTGTTGATTCGACGACTTCCGTCGATTTCGATTCTTTATTGATAACAAACTCCCCTTTAATTGGACCCGTACCGGGACCAACACAAAATAACGTATAAAAACCAATGCATTCTTATCGACATCTTGGCCAAGAATTTTAAAGTTAAATTTCTTTGATTTAACTTAACAAATTAATTACTCACACCAATCATGAATCCCACCGTTATAGCTTCTGTTACAACAACGAGGTAAATATGGAAATTACGAAGATAATGACAAAGAAGCCTATTACTATCACAGAAGATAAGACAGTAAAAGACGCTGCGAAGTTAATGTGTGATAAGCGAATTAGTGCGCTACCTGTTCTAAACAAAGATGGTGATGTCGTTGGGATCATTACGGAGTCTGATTTTGTTGGTAAAGAAGTCGAAGTCCCCCACGCTATGGCAAAGCTTAAGCAGGCTTTTGGGCATAACTTAAATTTCACTCAACTTGAAAAGACATACGAGCTTATTAAAGAAGTAAGAGTTGGTGAAGTCATGACAAGAAACGTGAAGTCCCTAACAGAAGAGACTGACCTTGAAGGCTATATACAATTTATGATTGAAAAGCATATTAAGCGAGTACCTGTGATCAAAGATAATAAGCTTGTTGGTATCGTCACTCGAAAAGATATCATTAAGTCATTTCTCTAGACTCAATTTATAGCGATATGGTAAGGTGCTTTCATGTCTCATATTAAGCAAAAGATTTCACTTTTACCGCTATTATTATTTGTCGTTATCTACTTAGGCTCTGGGATCTATTTCCAGATGAAAGGTGTTAAACACGCCTTCTATCAAGTGCCGGCACCGATTGCAATTCTACCAGCAATCCTCCTTGCCTTCTTTATTACAAAAGATACTTTCAATAATAATGTTTCTAAATTTGTAAAAGGAATTGGGCATCCTGATATCATTACCATGTGTCTCATCTATCTTCTTGCTGGAGCATTTTCAACGATTGCAACAGAAACAGGTGGAGTTGATGCTATCGTTAACCTAGGCCTATCAATCATTCCAAACTCCCTCATTCTTCCGGGAGTCTTTGTTATCTCAGCCCTTGTTTCGACGGCCATGGGAACATCAATGGGAACAATCGGTGCGATCGGCCCAATCGCTCTTTCAATGGCAGCCAAAACAGATATCAACCTAGGAATCCTAGCAGGGGCCGTGATGTCTGGGGCGATGTTTGGTGATAACCTATCTGTAATCTCTGATACGACCATTGCGGCCACAAGAACACAGGGTTGTAATATGCGAGATAAATTTCAAGAGAACTTTAAAATTGCATCATTTGCGGCCCTGATAGCTATTGTTGTTTACTTCTTTCTTATTTCAGCTCCCAATGTAGCAGTTGAAAAACCAACAAATTTATTTTTAGGTCTACCATACTTCTTCATTCTCTTACTTGCTATCTTAGGAGTGAATGTCTTTGTTGTCTTATCAGGAGGAATTATCCTTGCTGGTATCGTTGCGCTATTTAATGGATTTGATTTCTCGACAATTATAGGGCTGACTTACCGAGGCTTCAGTAATATGCAAGAGATCTTCCTACTCTCCCTTTTAATCGGTGGGCTTAGTGAGTTCATTAGATCAGAAGGTGGACTAGACTATATCTCTCATAAGATTCAAAGACTGATTTCTAAGCTTGCACACTTAAATAAGAATGCTGCTGACCAAATTGGTATTGGACTCTTATCTGCTCTCACAAATATGTGTGTCGCAAATAATACGGTTTCTATTATTATCGTTGGCCCTATTGCAAAGAAGCTTGCTGTGCAGGGAAATATCTCACCTAAGAGAAGTGCTTCTCTCATTGATATTTTTAGCTGTGTAGTTCAAGGCCTACTTCCTTATGGCGCCCAAGCATTGCTTCTGGGTGTGACCTTTAAGATCTCTCCTTGGGAAGTTGTCACAAACTCTTACTACTGTATGATTCTACCGTTTATCGCCCTAGGCTTCATCTTTACAAGACGTTAGACCGTATAATTATTGCGATTTCACCTATTTCCATTGAGATGAGCAGGGATTTTTGTCATAAAGACTCATGCAAAATTCCTTCATTAAGTATTTATTATTTATCTCATTATCAATTCAAGTATATGCACTTAGTGAATATGCCGCTAGTTTTGAGACAGTAAATAGCGCGAAATGTAGCACAAAGGTTCCAAGTAATTGGCAAATCACTCAATATGCAAGGCCTTATCTCAATACAAAAATTGATGAAGCCTATTCACTACTTGTTAAGACTTACGTCTATAATGGTTTAAAAGACAAAGCAGATTTTAAAACTAAAATAGCGGCGGCCAATAAATGTCACACAAAATCTTGTAAGCTTAAAGAATTATTTGAAAGTGATGAACTCATCGAGAAATCAATCTTCTTACTTTTTAAGTACGGCCTTAATACTTCTCCTTATGCAAACAAGGATGCGGCCTTACTTGATTTAGAACAAATGGATGCCATTATCAAAGGTGTAAATCTTCTTCCAACTCACCTTCCAAAGTTATGGGTTAGTAAAAGACTGGTTCGCCATATTAAGAAAGATATCGGTTACGGCCATCGTGGAATGATCTTTGCGAATGCTTCAATTGAGCTTTACGCTCCTTGGGATCGCGAGCTTGATGAAGATGGTAAGGCCTACAGCCTCTTTCATGAACTTGGACATAACCTCGCCTACTTCTATAACTTAAACTACTCATCTTTTTGGTGGGATATGTCTGGATGGATCGATCACCCAATGGGGTGGCGCTATAACCGCGATGAAATGGTTTCAAAGTACGGGCAAACAAATCCAAGCGAAGATGCAGCAGAAAGTATCGCGGCCTACCGTTTAAACCCGACTCATTTAAAGAAGGTATCACCAAAGAAGTACGCCTTTATTCGTGACTATATCTTCTTAGGGCAAGAGTATCTAAATGGATCAAGCTGTTCTAATACGCCAGTTAAAAGCTACTTAGAGAAGCTTATTTCAAGCGCTCATAAAACGTGCAAGAGTAACGATTGTCTTATCACTAATATCAAAACTAAGATAAAAGATGACAATCGCTACCCATTATTTCTAAAGGCGAAGGATGACTTCTTTAAAACTTTCCTAACCAGGTAATTGTCCTCGGTTAAGAGAGATATGAAGATGAAGAACTTCGTTATTGTAACGATTATCCGACTCGTCTGATAAGCGCACAATATCTGAAATTGAATCAATCTGATTTTTGATAAGAGAAAGATATCTTGGGGAGATTCTTCGAATCATCATCTTATTGACGAGATTTTGAAACTTAAAGTTTCGGCCAAACTCCATATCCCAATCGTCAAACTTACCGTAGGCCTTCTTAATCGCCTCACTCTCCTCTTTTGGAAACCTAAACTCAGTTGATCTTGCATAGATCAATCCATCTTGTTCAAAGGCTATCTCGGCCTTGATAAGATCGTTAACAACACTCTTTTTAATGGCATAAGTTTTAAGTTCGCTAATCTTTAAAGCACTTCTTGAAAGAGTCAAAATAAGAAAGAGAAAGTAATGAGACTTCGTTTGAGCAAGTGTATTAATCTGCATGACAGAGAGGTAGCGTTGTCCTTGATTGGCCTTTGCAGCGACTTCTATGACCTTCTCATCACTCTGATTATCCTCTTTAAATAAGTAATCAAAAGAAGAGAATTGATTGCGACAAAAGCTTAAAATAAGAATATTGGCATCCTTCGTCTTAAGACACTTAGCAATTTGATTAACGATGGCAGAAGAAGGAAAAGCATCCCCTTTTTCAATCTTAACGAAATATTGATAATTGCAGTCCAAACCTTTCTTTGCCAGTACTTCATAGAATGATTTCGCACTCTTATAACCGTTTGCCTTTCTAATCTTAACCAAATCTTGACCAAAGTGATCCATAAATCTCCTGACAGGCGACTATCGCCTAATAGAATACTTTTCAATGAATTATCGGAATTATAGAACTCATTCATTAATAAAATTTGGAGATAATAATAAATGAAAAAGCTAATTGCTCTGCTACTAATTTGCCTTACGACTTATGCTGGAAACGGTGTTGAGCGCGGAAGAGTAATCTTAACGGGACAATTTAAAATTCAAAAAGAGATTAGAAATTATCTTTCAAAAGAGTTAACGAAGTGTTCTCTAGGACTTTCTCAAGAGAGATTTGATATCAGAAATATCGCAATTTCTGAGGATCGAGTTGATCAAGGGATCACTGACTACTACTACAAAATTGAACTTACCCACTTAGATAATATTGGAAATAATCTAAATGACATCAAGATTGAAATTGAAGATGCTGATTATAATAACTGGCGCCGTTACGAAGAGAAGCTATCGATTCAATTGCTATCTGATGTGAAAGGAAATTGTAATCTTTAATTAATAATACACTTACTAACAACGGAGAAAAAAATGAAATTTATTCTAGTAGCACTTATGACTCTTTCGGCATCAGCTTCAATCATCAACTCAACTTTTGAAGCACGTCACAATGACAAAATCGTTGACGCTATCATCAACGAGTGTAACGTAATGAAAGACCTTACTCTTGTTTCAACAGAGAAAGTAAAAGTTGTTGTTGACCAAGGGATCGTAGACTACAAATTCGTATCAACTTTCACAGGAAAGCAAAGATACGATCAAAATATGTTTGATCACTATGAAATTACAGTAGAATCTTGGCTATTTGATGGTTATGACCACACAACTCAAGAAGCTAACTGGTACAATGTAGAATCAGTAAATTGTGAAATGACTGCAGAAATGCAATAAAAAGAAAAAAAAAGAAAGGCCTCATTAGAGGCCTTTTTTTATTTTACGCTTTCAAAAGCTTTTAAAATATCTTTTCTTGTAATGATTCCAACTAGCTTATCCCCGTCACATACAGGAATTCTCTTAAGTTGTTTTTTCATCATAAGCTCAACAACAGCAGTTAGAGAGTAATCTGAAGTAACAGTCGTTACATTCTTTGTCATAATCTCAGATAGTGGCTTACTCTTTGCTTTCTTGTAAATATCTTCAACATCACCAAGATTATAATCCATTCCAAATAGTCTCTTGATAGAAGCTAGTGCATGTGGAATCTCAACTTCTCTACCGATAAAGTCAGATTGAGTTACAATTCCAACAAGCTTATCACTGCTATCTAAAATTGGCATAACACTCACACCTAGATCAAGCATCGATTTTGCAGCATCTGCAACAGTTTGAGTATCGCGACAAGTTGTTACATCTTTAGTCATAAATTCAGTTACTTTCATATAAACCTCAATTTTCTATTAATCCCGTCTATTTTAACTTAAACTTGGCCCCTTAGCTATCATTATGAACATGTGCCTAAAACCGACTATAACGATAAAGTACTTAAATCCAATATATATTATGCATCATTTTTGGCCGTTACTTAATTTGACACAAAATTAAGGCCAAATTAAAGTATAGTAATGCTAATTGTTTATATAGTCATCTCGATTGGCGTCTCTTTTCTTTGCTCCATAATGGAAGCTGTCCTGCTCTCCATAACTCCGAGCTTTATTTTGGCCTCCCAGCGCCAAAATCGTAGCTATGCAACGGCACTGAAAAAGTATGCTTCAAATAAAGACGAGTCCATTTCTGCAATCCTTACCCTAAATACATTTGCTCACACCCTTGGTGCTGCTGGTGTTGGGTCTGAGTCCATCCAAATGTTTAAGGACATGGGAATCAGTGGTGCTAATTTAGAGTACTACCTATCAGCTGTTTCCATCATTTTAACTTTGGCAATCCTCTACTTATCAGAAATCATTCCGAAGTCTCTTGGGCATCATTATTGGAAGAGCTTAACTCCTTCCCTATTAAAGATTCTTCCTCCATTGATCTTTATTTTAAAGCCAATACTCTTTATATCAATGACATTGATGAGGTTATTAAAGACAGAGGCCGAACATAAGATGAGCCGAGAAGAAGTTGAATCAATGATTGAATTAGGTGTTCAAACAAAGGCCCTAGCAAAAGATGAGGGGGAATTCTTAAAAGAGTCTCTCTTGGCATCTCGAAAAGTCATTGAAGAAGTCATGACACCTGCACGCAAGGTCTTTATGGTACATGTCGAAGACACCATTGCCTCTGTCTATGACCTGAAAGCTCCAGTAACACGCATCCCATGTTATGGAGAGAGTGTTAATGAAATTAACGGCTATATCCATAAAGAAGATATTGCAAAATCAATTATTGAAAACAATAAAGACAAAAAGCTTTATGAATTAGATATCATAAGGCCTATTGCTATTGTCAATCGCCAAACCCCACTTCGAAATCTCTTTAAGCGCTTTATTCGAGAAAAGGAACATATCGCCATGGTGAGTGATGACTACGGAACAATTCTAGGAGTGATTACACTTGAAGATATTGTTGAGACATTCTTTGGAATTGAAATTATGGATGAGTTTGACGAAGTTGAAGATCTACAAAGTCAGGCCAAGGATGAGATCTTAGCTGAAGAAAAAAAAAGAGAGCACCTGTAGCACTCTCTTATTAGTTTTTTAATCTTTAAATGTTAATGGCATTTGAAGGTATCTCACGCCATTATCTTGTGGCGCTGGCATATGCCCTCCACGAATATTTACCTGAATACTTGGTAGCAGAAGCTTTGGTGCAGCAAGTGTCTTATCGCGACTTGTGCGAAATTGTACATACTCTTCACGACTCGTATCTGCTCTAAGATGTACATTACTCTTCTTATTCTCACCAATAGTACTCTTGTACTTTAGCTCTCTACCGCCTGGCTGATAGTCATGACCAGTGTAAACATTTGTCTCATCTGGTAACGTATAAAGCTTCTTTGTAATTGAGTCATAAAGTGCATTTGCATCTCCACCAGGAAAATCACATCTTCCCGTACCATAATCAGGCATAAAGAGAGCGTCCCCTGTAAAGACATTATTACCAATGATAAATGAAGAACACGCTGGAGTATGCCCAGGAGTGAAGATCGTTTTTACTTCAATTGTTCCGGCCACGAGTGGTTCATCTTCATTTAAAAAAGCATCGAAGTCTTCAAGCTTAATCTCTTTTAAAATATTAAACTTTGCACCAAAAACTTCTTGAACAATTTTAATATTCTCGTTGATCGCAACTTTTACACCAGGAAAGAAGTCCTTAAGTTTTAAGGCCCCTGTTAGGTGGTCAGCGTGTGCGTGAGTTTCTAAAATATAGTGAGGCTTAAGTCCCGCTTCTTTTACAAAGATAGCAACTTTTTCAACTGACTCTGTCGTGATTGTTGATGATGCTTGATCATAATCAAGAACTGGGTCGATAATCACAGCATCCTTTGTCACGTCATCATAGACAACATAAGTTAGTGTGTAAGTTTGCTCATCAAAGAATGTTTTTATATTTAAATTATCCATAATTTCCTCCTATCATAGAGTAAATAAATTTATGAGAAAAGACATTGACCCCCATCAATGTTTAAGAAAAATTAATCCCCTATACTGATTTCAGGAGGAAATATATATGGCATATCTATTAGCACTTATCGCGGGAACAACTCTTGGGCTCTTAGGCGGAGGCGGTTCAATCCTAGTCGTTCCAATCTTAGTTTATATTGTCAAAATCGATCCAAAGATTGCCATTACCATGAGTTTAGCAATTGTCGGCCTAACAGGCTTTATGGGGACACTAAGACATCACAAGAATGGAAATGTTATGGTGAAATTAGCATTTCAATTTGGTGCCATGACAATGCTTTCAACTTATCTTGGAACTTACCTGGCCTCTTTCATTAGTGGACAGGTTCAACTCTATATCTTTGCAGGAATCATGCTCTTGGCCTCGGTTTCGATGCTAAAAAATGGTAAGAATATCAAGGTTAAATCGTCATCAAATCTAACGATTTTTGGGGCTGCGAGTGTTGTCGGGATTGTCACTGGTCTTATTGGAGTTGGTGGCGGATTCCTCATTGTACCAGCACTGGTAAACTTCTTTCATGTCCCAATGAAGAAGGCGATTGGAACTTCCCTGCTAATTATAGCGATTAACTCTCTGATTGGTTTTGTGGGAAATATTATCAACTCACCTAACCTAGAACTTGATTATCAATTTATTGCTATCTTTACAGCTCTGGCCATTGTTGGTTCACAATTTGGTTCGGCCCTGACTCATAAGCTACCACAAGAAAAACTTAAAAAGATTTTTGGTTACTTCTTAATTGTGATGGGAATTTTTATGATTGTTAGAGAAACACTACTCTAATTTCTTCTTTAATTTCTTCAAATACTTTTTCATAAGAACACCGTATAATTTTACCACGACCTCTGGCTTTGCATTAAAGCCAAAGGTCTCTTTAATCATACGACGATCAAAGTCCACCACATACGTAAAGAGAGTTCCATTCTCACCTTCTTTAAACATGCGATTACTTCTTAAGAAATATGGATTTGATCTTACTGTTTCAAATAAAGCCTGATAAGGAGCATTTAATTCAATCAGTTCAGTTGTCGTAATAAAGTGCTTACGAATACCAATCCATGCATCTTCTCTAAAAGTGCTCCCGATTTCAAAAGTACGAGAGTTCGTTGCCATATCATTAACTTCACTACGCCAATGATGATCATTCATTGGGTCGGCCACAAATTCAAAAACTTCTTCAATTGGTGCATCGATTTCGATACTGCCAGTGACTTGGACAGTCTCAATTGCAAAAGTAATATTTGAAATAAGTAGCGTAATTAGAAGTAAAAGATTTTTCATATAAAAATGATGGCAATCTTAATTTGATCTGGCAAGTTTACGTCCAAAATATAAAGTCAATTGGATGATCAAAACACTCAAGAATGCACTCGTTCCAAGTGCTCCACCATAGCCTTTTAGATATGGGACGAGGTATTGAAAGAAAAGAGCAAAGAAAACTGCACCGATGACAATGGTATAATTATGCATCTTTGTAGGACAACTCATTCCCACAAAAGTTGAGCCAAAGAATATCACGGCCATCATTTCATAATTGGGCACTGTAAAATATAAGATCGCATAAGCAACTAAAGTTAAAAGACCGGAAGCTCTAATGGCCCCTATCTTCTTAAAGCGTGATAGGTGAAAAGTTGAAAGTGCACCGATGAGTGAAACTCCAATTGCAGTAATCATATGATACTCCCCTTGATAAAGAAGAATAAGGCAACACTAACAAAGGCAATCGTTCCAAGCTTTCCGCCAAAGCCTTGAAAGATTCTTAATGTATAGAAATATAGAATTGCACCAATAAGAGAGATTCCTAAAATCTCCCAGTAATTTGAGACCAACTCACTAGAGCACATGCCTGCAAAGCTTCCACTATAGACTGCTGCTTGCAGAGTCATTCTCATTGGAATGAGACCAGCGATTAGGCCAACAGTTGCGGAGGCAATGACTGGAGACCAGCTGAATTGTGAATGTAAGATGAAACAAAAAAGGCATCCTAAAAAGAATGCCCCAAATTTGTATAAAAATTGTATTCTCATGCCCCTCTATCTTAGAGCAATGAACTTAGTTTTCCAACACGTAATGGAAAACAAGTGGCGCAACAATCGTTGCATCGGACTCAATAATGAACCTTGGAGTTCTTGAAGATAGTTTCCCCCAAGTGATCTTTTCATTTGGAACAGCTCCTGAATAAGAACCGTAACTTGTTGTCGAGTCAGAGATTTGGCAGAAGTATGACCATAGAGGAACATCGTCTTCCATATCTTGGTTAAGCATTGGAACAACACAAATTGGAAAATCTCCGGCAATACCACCACCAATTTGAAAAAAGCCGATACCACCATCACCACAATTTTCTGGGTACCACTTTGCAAGAAACATCATGTACTCAATTCCGTTTTTGACAAGTGAAGGCTCAAGCTCTCCAGTTAAGCAGTATGAAGCAAAGATATTTGCTGTTGTTGAATCTTCCCAACCTGGAACGATAATAGGAAGGTTCTTTTCACAAGCGGCCATAACCCAAGAGTTTGCCACATCTGTTTCAAATTCTTTTGCAAAGTCTTCACGACGAAGAATACGATAAAGAAATTCGTGAGGAAAGAGTCTCTCCCCTGCTTTGGCAGCATTTGACCACTCTTCAAAGAGATACTTTTGAAGTTTTCTAAAGGCAGTCTCCTCTGGAATACAAGTATCAGTCACACGGTTAAAGCCTTGCTCAAGAAGCTCTTCTTCTTGCTCTGGACTGAGGTCTCTATAATTTGGAATTCGCTTATAGTGGTTATATGCGATGAGATTCATAATATCTTCTTCAAGGTTTGCACCTGTACAAGAAAGAATCTGAACCTTATCCTGACGAATCATTTCAGCAAGTGAAACCCCAAGCTCTGCCGTACTCATGGCACCAGCAAGAGTGATCATCATCTTCTTCCCACTATTTAAATGGTCGACATAGGCCTTCGATGCATCAACAAGTGAAGCGGCATTAAAGTGTCGATAATTGCGACTAAAGAATTGGGCCATTGTACTCATAATAAATCTCCTGACATAGCCAAAATAGAACGAGACTTATTACACCACAATGTAGATCCAAGTCTACATAAATTAGTCAAAAATATTATAATTTGAAGAGTACATGAGCCCGATCACACTAGTGTCTGAAGGACCATCTTGATTCTGGTAATAAAGACCAAAAATAGGGCTGGCCTTTCGGTTAGTTAGCTTAAACCCCATGGATGCCTCGTAGGTACGAGTGATATTTTCAGGTAAGTCTTGCGCCACTCTATTTTCGACTTCACGGTACTGGAGGCCAAATAGAAATGAGTATGTCGTTCCCTTATAGAATTTAGACATCGTATATTCAGGAGTACTCAATCCAAATTTAAGCCATATATCATCTGAAAAGTTATTTCGATTTTGCTCTTGGTTCGGATCAAAAGAAATAATATCTTTAGAAATATCATAGAATATTTCAAATGAAGGCGACCAACTATCTGTAGATAAATAACTGTAGCCAATATTTAATCCCGTATTACTCTTATAACTCGGTTTACTTACAACTCTATTAAATACGGCCGGATCTGCATCAACACGAGAAAAGCTCTCCTGAGTACTTGATGAAGAATACTTGATCCCAGGAAAGAGAACCGAAGCACTCAAAAAGTGCTTCCTTTCGATATAAGATGCACTTAAAAGAGTATTAATAATAATATACTTTGTTCGATCATTTACTGTTTCAAGATATTCGCTACCAGCAATATTCCCATAGAAAGTAGCAAATGTTTTTGAAGATTGAATATCAAGACTACCAGAAAAACCGACGGCGAATTTATCATTTAGCTTCTTTGCTGCGCTAATTCCAAGCACCGTCTCTTCGGCCTGAATATCTGCACTTCCTTTAAATTCATTCGTACTAAAATTGATCGTTCCATTATTTGTTCCACTATAGGTAACAAAATTCGTGAATGTTATGCCAAAGAAGTCCCCTGCAAAACCTGTGAAATAAGGAATGAACTGACTCTCAAAATCGCTACCAGCTGTTCCCTCAACATCAATATCTTGCCTCGAGTACATAAGGCCAAAGTAGATCTTGATTTCATCACGCTTTAGATAGGCCGTGGCAGATGGAAACACCAAGGCAGCACCAATATCACCTGGACGAGATGTCGTATTTCCCAAAAAGCCTGACTCATGGCCAATAGGCAATGCAAATAAACTTAGTGAAAATAGAACTAGGGTTACGATTCGAAATAAAGACATACAGAAAATTAAATCACCCTAAGTAAATAAAGTCTATTCCTATAAAAAAATGAACTTAATTGTTGATATTAACTAATGTTTGATGTATCAAACCATAGTTTCGACAAACAATCATAATTTTAACAAAGGATAAGAATATGTTAAAAAGATCTATCTTACTGATTTCATTAGGTTTAGGCTTAAATACTTCTGCTGCAACAACAGCGCAGTCAGTGATCGAAGGTTACACGAACCTTGTTTACAAGACTTATACAGAGTCTCTTGATAAGGCGATCACTCTTCAAGAAGACGTTGAATTCTTCATCTCCAACCCAGGTGTTATGACACTTGAGATGGCAAGAGAATCTTGGAGACAAGCAAGAGCTCCTTATGGACAATCAGAAGTTTTCAGATTCTACAATGGGCCAATTGATAGTGACGAAGGTCCAGAGGGACTTCTAAACGCATGGCCACTTGATGAAGCCTATATCGACTATGTTGAAGGTGCACCAAACGCAGGTATCGTAAATAACGTTGCTGATTACCCAGTTATCAACAAAGAAGTTCTTTCTTCACTTAATGAACTTAATGGTGAAAAGAATATCTCTACTGGTTACCACGCGATTGAATTCCTACTTTGGGGACAAGATCTTTCAGTTGATGGTGCAGGAGACAGACCTCACACTGATTACGTTATCGGTCTAGGGCAAAACGCTGAGAGACGTGCAGTTTACCTTTCAACAGCAACTGATCTTCTTATCGATCACTTAACTGAGCTTGTTGATGCTTGGGCACCTAATAAGGAAAATTACAGAGCAGCTTTTGAAGCAAAAGACCAAAAAGAAGCGCTTAATAATATTCTTTCAGGAATGATCTATATGTCAGGAGATGAGCTTTCGGGTGAAAGAATGTTTGTTGCTTGGGAAACTCAAGGACAAGAAGATGAGCACTCATGCTTTTCTGATATGACTCACATGGATATTCAGTGGAACTTCTGGGGTGTTGCAAATATTTTAAAAGCAACAGGAATCCTAGGTCTGACAGATAACACAGTTCTTACGACAACAATCGACAACAGAGTTGCAAAGATTAACAAAATGCTTGCAGGCCTTCCTGTACCATTTGATCAAGCAATTCTTGATGAGAATGCAAGGCCAGAAATTCTAGCTTCAATCGAAGAGATGGAACAACTTGCAATCGAGCTTGTTGAAGTTTCTAAAGAATTAGAGACACCTGTACAATGGTAAGAGCTCTTGTTCTCACATTAATTTCAGTATTAAGTTTTAATACATATTCCAGTGAAAAGTTCCCGGCCGGTGCCGGGACTACACTGGACTTTTCCGTAAATGCCTTCTCACACCCGATGAGTGGAACACGTGGCATGCTTAGACGACAGTTCCAAGTTGGAAATAGCTTCTTTAAAGGAGCATGGGTAACATCCCCTTCTTCCACTCCCCTAAGAGATGGATTAGGGCCAATTTTTAATGCGACTTCTTGTACCGCTTGCCACCTACTAGATGGACGCGGACGTGGCCTTCCTGATAGTGACGGCAAAACTGATATCTCCCTACTCTTTCGCCTTAAGAAGGTGGCTGAAAATGGAGAGACTTCACCACACCCAACTTATGGCGATCAATTTCAACCTCATAGTATTGAGGGTGTCCAGGGAGAAGGAGAAGTCTTCGTAAAGTTTGAAACAATTAAGGGAAGCTTTGCCGATGGTGAAGTTTACGAGCTAAAGAAACCAAACTATATCTTTAGAAAACTAGCGTTAGGAAACTTAGGAGACAATACGATTGTCTCACCACGAGTTGGTCCACAAATGATTGGACTCGGACTTCTTGAAAATATTAATGAAGAAGATATTCTTGCAGGAGAAGATCCTGAAGATTTAAATAAAGACGGTATTTCAGGCCGTGCAAATTATATCTACTCAGTTATTGAACAAAGACAAACTCTTGGACGCTTTGGTTGGAAAGCTTCTCGTCCAAACCTCTTAGAACAAAATGCTGCCGCATTCAATGGTGATCTAGGAATCACAAGTCCCCTCTTTCCTACAGAAGAATGCACTCTCGTTCAAATTGATTGTTTAGAGAAACAAACGCAGGAAGATATCTCAAGAGAGCTTTTAGATAAGGTAACGCTATACACGCAGTTAATCTCTGTTCCTGCTAGAAGAGACATTCATGATCCGAGTGTTAAGAATGGAAAGAAACTATTTCATCAAATAAGCTGCCAAGCTTGTCATAGGCCAGATTTTACGACAGGTTCAAACTCAAAATATCAGGTCTTAAATAATCAAAAGATTTATCCATATACGGACATGCTCCTACATGACATGGGAGATGAGCTGGCCGATGATACACGCTCTTATGAATTTGAAGGAAAGGCCACAACAAGAGAATGGCGAACACCTCCCCTTTGGGGACTAGGGCTTGTAAAGAGCGTAAATGGCCACACTCGCTTTCTACATGATGGACGTGCACGAAACCTGCAAGAAGCAATCCTATGGCACGGCGGAGAGGCACAAAAGTCCAAGGATGAATTTATTAAATTAACAAAGAAAGATCGAGACGATCTCATTAAATTTCTTAGGAGCCTATAATGAAGAATTTAATTCTATTAGTAACACTTCTAACTAATCCAGTAAGTGCCCAAATTTGGCCACTACCAACTGGAACAACATATTTCGTTAAGGGAACAGGATACGACTGTGGCGAATTCATCAGACGCTACAAAGTTGAATACACAACAACACCAAAGGTATTCTCTGAGAAAGGAATTAAATTCGATCTCTTAACAGCAGATAGTGACTTAAATGTATTTTCAATTGAATCCTCTTGGAACACAGAATCTGGTCAAACGTGTCACTTTGGCCTCTTCTTTAATCGTGCAAGAGAGACGAGAACACTTGATCTTGACTATACAAAATCACAAACAAATGGATCACCAGAAGCATGTTTAGAAAATGAAGAGCTATTAAAGAGCAAGCTTCAATCTTCTGCATATGAAGCTTCAAAAAGAGGTATTCGTTATATTGCAGTTGATATCCTAAATGAAGAAAATGAGGTTTGCGATGGTAATCGCGTCAGATTAATTTTTGATCGTCGAGCTCAGTAATATATGTAGTGGCACGCAAGTGCCACTATTCTACTTTAAGTGGAATGGTAAAAACGAAGCGAGTTAAGGACGAACTTTCATCGAGATAGAACTCACCACCATGCTTTTCAATATTATTCTTAGAAATACTTAGGCCAAGTCCTGTTCCTCTATTCTTCTTCTTTGTTGTAAAGAAGGGCTCCATAATCTTGCCACGAATATCTTCAGGAATCCCTCTTCCTGTATCAGTAATAGAAATTTCCACGTAGTCCTGATCATACTTTTTGATAGGAACGGCCTTTAAGTTAATCTTCCTCTCTCCTTTAACATTGATAAGCTCATCAAATGAGTTATTGATTAGATTAAGAAGAACTTGAGCGACTTGAACAATTGAGCCATGAATAATAATTGATTCATCGACATTTATATTGAATTCAATATCATTCTCTTTAAATTTTTCATAACATAGAAATGTCACATCTTCTACGGCCTCAATCAAGTGGAAGTTTGCAAACTTTGACTTATCTCCATCTTTCGCAAGATGTTTTAAACCTTTAATAATTTTCGAAATTCTAAATGTCGTACTTGAAATACGGCCAGCATTCTTGATGATATTATCAGAGCTGGTACGCTGAGAAATTCGATTGGCACTCAAGTCGATAATTGTTAATGGATTATTAATCTCGTGTGCAATACCGCTGGCCATCTCACCAATTGACGCTAAACGAGCAGAGTTAATGATTTGTGACTGCTGCTGCACTAGCTGTACCGTGCGATCATGGACATTACGTTCTAGTTTCTCATTCACTTTAATGAGAGAGTCCTTATAGCTACGCTGCTTCTCAAAGAAGTATAGTAAGATAAAGAAGAAAATACACAAGCAAACAAAGCATGCAAAAACGACTAAAAGTTCCGACTTGTACTCATGATAAAACTGAAAGAAGCTAGAAGAATAACTTATGACCTTAGATCTTTCTGGTAGCTTATTGATATCAATATCATATCTCTTTAGTTGATCTAGATCGAAAACGAGGTCATTAATCGATTCAATAATTAGTGGGATCTCTGATATTTTCTTTTTTCCAGAAAGAAACTCATCTGCCATGCGAGCAATCTCTCTTCCATAGATCGTACCATCAGAAACATTTCCACCGACGATTCCCTTATTTAAAAAGACCTTATTAAAACCATAGATTGGTTGCGCTGAAACTTTACTAAGATTCTTAATATTTTCATCTAACTCAAAATACTTTCCATCTCGATCTCTTGCATAAACTCCAAAGAGAACGATTGAGTCATCTTCAAAGTGCTTGGCCATTTCATAGACTTCTTCCATATTGTAATTTTCAATATAGATTACTTTCTGCTTAAGCTTCATCTTCTCAAATGAAGTTTCAAATTGCTTTTTAAGGTAGCGGCCAGTTGGAGTAAATTGTGTGTTTATCACATAAATCTTTTTGGCCGTAGGGTTGATATCAAGGGCGCCCTTAACAGTGGGAATAACATCAAAAGTTTCAACAACTCCCGTGAAGTTCTTCTCTGTTCGATAGAGATCACGTTTAAACTTATCGTAGCCATTTACACCGCTAAAGATGATAGGAGCATCATTGAAGATTTCTCTTCGATACTTGATTGCAAAGTCGAAGGCATAATCATCAGTTGTTACAATTAAATCAATTTTATGAGAGCTAAATTTTGTCGCATAGAGTTTCGCTAGGATTTCATCATATTCACGCCCAAAGAATCTCTTAGAGTCCATATACTCTGTATAGAACTTCATTGAATAATTACTGCGACGATGCACGTGAAAACGAAAGGAGCTATCAAGTTCTTCAGTCCAAACATTCCCCTTCTCATAAGAGTGCAACATAAGAATTTCAAACGCATCTGATGCTTGAACAAGGGAGCTTAAAAAGAAAAATAAAAATGCAATGGACCGGCCGATGACCTTTAAACTAATCATTATAAATAAATATCACTTATTACTTAGAATGTAATTATTTATTTACGCAGTAGGTAGTTGAATGACAAAGCGAGTATTCGGACATGACTTATCGACAAAGATGCGGCCCTTGTGGTGCTCAATAATATTCTTACAGATACTTAGACCAAGGCCAGTACCTCTTTGATCAACCTTAGTTGTAAAGAATGGCTCCATGATTTTTTCAAAGATCTCTTCAGAGATCCCCTTACCAGAATCCGTAACAGAAATCTCAACGATATCCTTGTCTTTCTTTCCTTCAAGCTTAATCCAGCGTTCTGTGTCACCTTGTACTAATTCATCAAAGGAATTATTTAGGAGATTTAAAACGACCTGAGAGATCTGAACAGGGGCACCGTGAACTTTTAAATTCTCATCAACATCAATTTTGAAGTGAATTTCATTCTCTTTAAACTTCGCCTTACAAATTGAAATAACATCTTCAATAGCGGCCTTAATATTAACAAGCTCGCTTGAAAGGCTAGCGTCTTCCTTGGCCAGCTGTTTAAGCCCCTTAATGATTTTAGAGATACGATCAACTGTAAGTTTGATCTTTTGTGCAGACTTAAGAACGACTTCATTATCGGCCATTTGAACAATTCGATAAGCACTCAAATCAATAATAGTCAGAGGGTTATTAATTTCGTGAGCAATACCACTGGCCATCTCACCTATTGAAGCAAGCTTGGCCGAGTTAATCAATTTCGACTGCTGCTCAATTAACTGTCTTGTTCTCTTTTCGACTCGGTCCTCAAGCTGTTCGTTAATTCGAAGAACGGCCTTCTTGTGCTTCTTTTGTTGTTCAAAATGATAAGCAAGAACCACCAGACTAATAAATAGGCACGCAAATGAAAAAAGAATAAACCAAAATTCAAAGGTATATTCTTCATAAAAACGAAGGAGCTTATTATTGCGATTAATAATCTGAGAACTAACGGGTAGCTTGTGGAAGTCTAGGCCATACTTAACAATTTTTGAGTAATCAAAAATTATCGGAGCATCCACATTTTCAACAATTGGAATAGAATTGATATCCTCACCCGCAATGACTTTATTTGCAATAAGGGCAGCTTCCTTTCCGTATAGCTCACCACTAGTGAAGTAGCCACCAGTCAATCCATATGGAAGATAGTATTTTAAGAAGCCGTAAATAGGAACATTCGAGTGCTTTGCTAATTCGCTAAGATTCTTCTCAAAGTCAAGGAAGTTTCCATCACGGTCGCGAGAGAAACCACCATAAAGAGCAAAGGAGCCCTTCTCTAAATTTTCGACTTTTTTATAAAGATCGCTTGCACTGATATCTTCGAGGTATTCAACCTTGTCTTCTAATTTTAATTCAGCAATCGACTTTTGGAATTCTTTCTTTAGGTACTGTCCAGTTGGAGTATGAATAGTATTGATAATATAAAACTTTTTGGCCTTAGAGTGTAAGTCTTTAGAAAGCTCAAGCATTTCTTTGATCTTGAAGCTTTCAACGAGTCCCGTAAAGTTATTCTCATTACGATATTTCTGCTTAAACTCGTTATTATAACCGTTAACTCCAGTGAAAATAATCTGACTATTCTGAAATAGCTTTTCACGATACTTCATCGCAAAGGCAAAAGCGTTATCATCAGAAGTGATAATTAATTTGATATTTCTGTCAGAGTATTTAATCGAAAATAGATTATATAATTTCTCACCATAATCTCGGCCAAAGAAACGCTTAGAATCCATATACTCTGTATAAACATCTAAGTGATTCTTATCACTATGAAGATTCTTCTTAATCGATTGATCAATAAGGTCCGTCCAAATACTATCGCGCGAGTAAGAATGAAGGATAAGAACTTCATATTTATCTAGTGCGATACTTGGAAGCGCCATGACAAAAAGAGTGAATGTGATGAATAATACTCTGGCCCATTTCACTATTTATAATTATCATTTTATCGCTAAAAAGTATTGATAAAATTTATCGATTTAGCAAAAAATCTTCATAATAGCTTGAAATTACTCTAGGGCAGCACGTTAAATCTTACCTCAACTTCATCGTGAACAGTTGCAATCCAAATTGATGGATCTGGGATCTCCAGCTTTTTAAGAGACAGAACAGACTTTCCAACTAAAGAGGCTTCTCCCTCAGCGCTCACAACTTTTTCGATAAAGAGAACAATTGAATGCTTCTTATTTCTTACCTCAATACTTCCCTTATTTAACTCGCCGAGTCTTACAGGGCCAGGTATGCGAACAATAAGCTTAGGATATTTTTCTGTCTCAAGAGATTGTTCATACATCTTATCATTACGCGCATCATTATCTGTATCCAATTGCTTGGAATTAATAACGATTGAAATATCTTTGTAATTACCTTTTGCGTCTTTGGAATAAGTTATCTGCGCATCTTTAACGGCCCCTTTAAAATCCGTTGTTATGATACCCGCCTTAGTGGAAGACATATTAAAGAAGATATGATTCTTTGCTTCAAGTGCTTTTTCATAACTATCGTATTTAAGAATCAGCTTTGATTCAGCAAAGAGACTAGTTTGAAGGAGTAGTAAAATTGTAAGTAGCTTAAAAAATTTCATCGATACCTCAAGAAAAAATAATTCTAAAGAGACCCTTCATAGGAGTATGAATATTTCCAATAATTCCAATAAAGTTATCTCTTCTTTTTTGACTGTGATTTAAAAACTTCGCAATGATCTCAACTAACCACGAGCGACGAATGAGCCACTGAAACCCAAGATTAAGAAAAGTTTTTTCACGAAAACTTTTCGATTTCTTCTCTGTGTAAATCAATAGAGACTGATTATAATCAAAACATGTGTTAGCGATATTAATACTTTCAAAGAGCATTCGTGCAGTAAATAGTGCATTAAAGATACCTTCACCTGTAATGGGATCAACGAAGCCAGCGGCATCTCCAATTAGGGCAACATTATTTCCAATAACATCTTTAACATTATGTTCAATAGGATAGCTCGTATGTATTTTTGAATCCTCTGTTAACTCAACACCAAGTTCATTTTTGATTTGGCCAAGATAGTGTTCAAATGTACTTCTCGCATTTCCGTACTTTCTAATCTCTTGGGCCCCACACACGAGGGAGAGATTTAACTCTTTGGACGAAATCGGATCGACACCGATATAGCTTCCTTTATCAAAGATAAACATCTGGCCTTTTCGAGGAGGTGTTTTCTTCGTTTCAAGCCAAGCATGTAAAGCAATGCGTTTTTTTGAATTTGGCAGCTGAAGATTTAGTTCTCGGGCAACAAGAGAGTTTCTTCCATCTGCACCAACTAAGAGTCTTGAGTAAAAGACATCTTGATCAGAAGTTTCAATTCGCCAATAAGTGCCTAAGTACTCCATACTGACCACGCTCTTGCCTAGAAGAACCTGAGCGCCACTTTCATGTGCAAGATTAATCAAACGCTTATCTAAAACCTGACGATTAACACTGACTCCAAAATTCTTCTGACCATGGCTTTTTGGAAAAGTTGTATTTACCCTATTTCTCTTTGGAGTGTGAATAATCATCCCATCCAAAGGAAGGAAGTCCTTATAGACTGACTTTAAGTCAAGTTCATCTAATAGCTTTACTCCCTGTGGGCAAAGGTACTCACCGCACACCTTGCGGCCAACTTCCTTGTTTCTTTCTAAGATTAAAACATTAGAATTATTCTTGGCCATAAGATGACCAAAGAGTGCCCCCGCGGGACCACCGCCAACAATTAGTACATCATAGATATTCATTCCCAGTCCTCCATCACCTCTTTTAAAGAGGAGCTACCTAAGTAAAGAGTTGGTAAAACAAAGAGATCAAAAATCATCCCACAGAGTAAAATGAAGGATAAATTCACACCAAACTCCCTAATTGGTAGAAAGTCATAAATTCCAAATAGTAAAAATGCGATAATGAGTGTCAGTGAGCTTGTCAGTATTGGTTTCACGATCGTTTCAACATACGACAAAAAGTCACCTCTTTTTTCATCAAAGAAATGTAATAAATGAAAGGTGCTATCAACAACAATTCCAAGCCCCACACTATAAGTCATCACTGTTGCAATATTTAGAGACATCCCTGTAAGGTTAAGAAAACCAAGAGACAACCCCAGAGGCATAGTGTTTACAATAATGAAAATCATAAATAGTTTTAGCTGCCTTAAGGAAATAACAGCAATGGCCGCCATGATAAATAAACTCAACAGAAAGCTTTTTGAAAGAGTATGAACCATCGCTTTTTGCGAAATCATTAAATTATAATAAAGGCCATCGAGTACATAAGTTTTCTCTCCAAGAATATTTCTTACTTTTTTCAAGAGAGCTTCATATTGATCAACATTTAAAGGAGTCCCTAAAAGAGTAATCTTATAGAATGAATCAATTGGATAAGCTTCTCGAATACCTTCTGCGGCCTTTGAGTAGAGAGTCGCATAGGCAAATTGATTGTCAGGAAGAGAAGAGCGCATACTATAAGCTTGATTGATCTTTCTCACCACATGGTTTCGAGACATTACACTCACCCCATCAAGAATCTCTAACTCATCTTCAATATTACTTATCTTTTTTAAGTCTTCATAGCTTAACTCTCCCATTCCAATTTCGAGCAATGGTACTCCTCCTGCGATTGGAGAAATTTCATTAAAGCTTCTTGCAATGGCCGTCTCTTTAGGAAAGTACTTCGTCGCATCTGTAATGATATTGATATTCATCGATCCCCATATCCCAATAAATAGAGAGATACTGCAAATAAGAAATAGACTTGCACCAGATAAGCTACGTTCTGGATACGTTGACAATTTCACACGAGACGCTTCTTCAAGTTTTAAGATTTTCTCTATACTTATTAACCAGAGCATTGAGGCGAATGAAGATAGAAGAATCATAAGACTACTGAGTAGTCCAAAAACTCGAATCACATAGATCTCACTCACGTATAGTGACAAGAAACCGATGAAAGTTGTCACAAGCATAAGAGAAATTGGCTTAATTTTTTTCTTAAGGGCAAGTGATAAGCTTCCCTCTTCTCTCGCTGTAAAATAGATATGCTGACCAAGAGAGAGCACGATTACAAAGGTCATGAGCGGAACAATTGATGTCACCATATTCATCGTTCCAAAATAGAACTTAATTACAGACAGAGAAAAAAGAGCACTAAAAAGACATGGAATAAAAAGCAAGAGCGTCGCTAAGAAATTTCTTATAAACGCCAACAAGAGAATAAATGAAAAGATAAAGAGAATTGGAAATAGCTTTTCTTGCACCAGCGCTGATGACTGATCAAGATGATAATTTGTGTACTCATGGCCGGCACAAAAGAAGCTTTGATTTTCTTCAACTTTTCTAATCACATCTTTAAGCTGACTTTTCTTTCCATTATTAAATATCAGAAAGCCTAGTCGATTAGACGAGATAAGATCAGCATTAGCAGCTGCCCCTTTAATAAGCTCATTATCTAGAATTGTGCGCTCTTTTACGAGATCATGAGGATAAACAAAGTAGCACTCATCATCACATAGCTGCGCCAATTCATTCCCAAACTTCTCAAGCTTTAAATATGCCTCTTCGCTAGGGGCTTCATTTATGTAAACAACAAGAGAGTCAACTTCCGGGTAGTCCTGCTGAAATGCTCTGAATTGATCCATACCCTCATCAGTTAAAAAAATCGACTCAGGATTTTTTTGTTTGATATCCTTGGTATAAAAAAGCATTCCAGCAAAGACGCCGACAAAGGAAATAATAAATAGAGATCTTAGGATCGCTTTTATTATGACCTCCACTCTAGAAGAATACTTTGGGCCATAAAGCCAGGGCCAAATGCTAGCATGTAACCACGCTGTCCATTTTCGATAACCCTTTCTCTCGTAACCTTGTCAAAGATATGAAGAATTGTCGCAGATGACATATTTCCACAATTTTCAAGAACCCATTTAGACTCTGAAATATCTTTGTTGTAATCACCAATATAGTCTTCAACCATTTGAATGATTTTCTTTCCACCTGGGTGAAACATATAATTATCGATATCTTCGATCTTTAGGCCATTACGCTCTAGGAATGGGAGAAAGATATTTTCAAAATTACCCTCAATTGCACTTGGTACATCTTTATCAAGAACAATCTTGAGGCCAGAGTTAATTAACTCAAATCCCATCAGGTACTCACCATGAGAGAAGTTATACATATCGGTATCAATTATATGGGCCCCTTTTCCCTCACCACCTTTTAAAACAGCACAAGCAAAGCCATCAGAAAAGATTGCAGTTGAAACAAGGTTGGCCGCATCCAGGTCATTTAATTGAAATGTGATACTTGGGATTTCCATTGTCAGCACAAGTGCCGTTTTATCTGGATTGGCCTTTAAGAATTCATCAGCATAAATCAGTGCAGAGGTTCCTCCTGCACATCCCATTTCTGTAACAGGCAGACGAACAACGTCCTTTCTTAAACCAAATTCATTGACTAGATATGCATCAACAGATGGAATCATAAATCCTGTACAGCTTGTTGTGATAATATAATCCACTTCACTCGGATCAATATTCGATCTTTCAAAAGTTCGTTTCAATAACCTCTTACCGTACTCAACCATTTTGGCCTTATAGATATTATTCTTCTCTTCAAAGCTGATGTTAGAGAAGACAGTCTCGAGGTCAACAACTGCACTACGTTGATCAATTTTGGAGCCCTTAAATATTTTCAGGGCCTTACGTCTTGTGGTTTCATCAACATCTTTTAGCCATAGGCGCTGTGCTGCTTCAACAATCTCTTCAGTCTTGTACGTGTAATCTGGTTTATAAGTTTCCATGTGAACAATACGTGTCATTTGTTCCTCCTTTCCTAGAGAAAGAATCGTTCAAATTTCTAATTTTTGTAACTGGACGAAAGTCCTAATTCCAAATAAAATGTGTATTATCAGATAGATACAACTCTTATAAGACTAAGGTCCTAGAACTATGCTTAATAAACGTGAACGCCTAATTTCTGGAATACTCTTCCTTCTAATATCCATTTTTCTCATTTTTGATATCTACGAAGACCTCAGCGAAGGCTCGACTTATGAGCATGTTATCGAGGAAGGTATTGTTATGCTCATAGGACTTATCGGAACTACAGTTCTATGGTTCAAGTGGCTATTTACGAAAAAAGAAAACTTAAGAATTAATTCAGATGTTACAAAGCTAAAGTTTGATCTAGAAAACTATAAACAAAAAACCCGTGAATTATCTCGAGGACTTTCAGAGAAAATAAATGATCAGCTAAATGAATGGTCGCTAACAAAGTCAGAAAAGGATATCGCCCTACTTCTTCTAAAAGGGCTGGCCATAAAAGAAATAGCTGAAATTAGGTCAACTGCTGAAAAAACAATTAAACAACATTGCTCTAATATCTACAGTAAATCAAACCTAAGTGGACGCAGTGAACTTTCGGCATTCTTTTTAGAGGATATTTTAGTCATCGATGAGGTATAATAGCTTGAATTAGAAACAAAGAGACAATTTTTAATGAAGCTAGAAAGTTTTAAACAAGAACTAACAAAAACAAATAAGATCACAATTATTGGGCCAATGGCCTTAAGCCTCCCTTATATAATTGACTCTCCTATTATCTATGTTGATGGTGGGCTCAACCATAGGCCAAGTGATGATCATCCCTACCTCTCTGTTGGCGATGATGACTCCAATCAAACAAATGATAGCCTTGATATCATTCTAGATGAAAATAAGGACTACTCCGACCTCACCTTTGCTTTAACACTGGTGCCAGATAATATCACTGAGATTAACTTATTTGGCTTCTTGGGTGGAAGACTCGATCATCAAATGATTACTCTCGGCTCAATTCATCATTTTTTAATAGAAAGAAAATTACAAACGATATGCAATTTTGAAAGAAAGGTTCTTGCAAGCTCTGGTGGTGAGTTCTCATTTACTCACAATGGTACATTTTCACTTTTAAGCCTTGAGAAACAAGAGCTTAAAATTAGCGGCTCATGTGACTTTCCTCTTAATACGCAAAAGAAAGTAAAAACTCTTAGCTGCCTGACCCTTTCAAATAAAGCTTCAGGTGAAGTACATATTAATTCTGAGCTACCTGTATTTATCTACTTACTAGATTCAGAAACACTAGGCCCTCAAGCCTAGTGTTCCAAAAATTTTAATGTGATGATTTATCCTTTTCATCTGCAAATAATTTTACAAAATTTTCTGTAGCGTCTGAGACTTCAATCTTATGAGACTTCTTCTCTGCACTCTTAGGTAATGCTAAGTAGAGAATACCATCTTGAATTTGGGCCTGAACTTCATTTCGATTGATGAAATGAGGCACTGTTAGACTACGTGAGATACGTCGAGTCTCCCCGCCTCCATCTTCAAATAGAGTTTTGCGTTCGGCCTCAATAGTGACAAGCCCATCATCGACTTGAATATTTAGGTCTTCCTTCTTAACACCAGGCATATCAATACTTAGCAGATAAGCATTATCAGTTTCCTTCATTTCACCAAAGGCATTACTGCTTCCACTTCCTCTGCCCTGCCAAATGTCTTCAAGGCCGGTAATAATATCCCTAAACTCATTATCAAAATTTGCGGAACCAAAAAAGTCTGAATTAAATGCTGAACTTTTTCGGGGAACAATTGAACGTCTAATCATGGGAAACTCCTTTAACTTACGTGTGTGTGTGTTGTAGAGAGTACATAACGACGCCAATAGATAAACATCGTCACCTATCTCTTGTTATTAAGATAACGCCATCTTACCATTGTGAATGAGTCGGATAAACTTAAGATATTTTTAAATGCTTCAAATAAGAACTAAAAGATCTCATGACAAAGAGATGTATTGGTGCCTGAGTATAGCAGTAAATATACCAAGGAAGTGATGGCCGAAAATTATTAATTGATACTAGAGTAAATTTTCCATTAGCGACACTTCTAAACTCCAGCCAACCAGTATCTTCAGATGCACTTAAAACTCCTCCAACAATATGAAACTTCGCCCTTCTTAAATTCGACTTATTTTCGATATACCTAAGAATCAGTAGTGGTGTTTTAAATCCAAAAATATTGAAAGTAATAGTTCCCTCTTCTTCATGAACATGAATAATAAATCGAATAAAGCGTGGAAGCCACTTCATATACGTACTCGCAAGCTCTTTCATTTCAAGATGGTTGGGGTTATCAAGGCGTTGAATGGAGCGAACAGTTTTCTCTTCTCTGCGCCTTGCTCTCCGAGGAGCTCTTTTAGTTTTTCTTAAATTAATCAAATTTAACATTTCATCATATGATCGAATTTTGATTAGGTCTCTAATATCATCTTCGATATCAACTTTTGGAAGATGACATTTTAAGCTATCGACTAAAGGAGAAACTAACTCTATTTGTGACTCACCAAAAATAGTCACCCACCACTTTGATAATTTTAAATAATTAATTGGAACAGGAATCATGGGACAAAACTTTCTAAAGCGACGAGAAGTCTTTCTTATCAATTGCTCGTAAGTAACATCCTCGCCGTTAACAATATTAATAATACGATGAAAGAAGTTTTCGTTACCAATCAAATGCGACAGAACTCGCAATAAGTCGTCGATATAGACCAGCTGAGTGCGACTCTTTGTCCACTTAGGTAAAATCATTGCTGGTAAGTTAATAACGAGATTCTTTAAGATCTCAAAAGAAGAGCCCCCGTCTCCTACAATCATACCAGCTCGTAAAATTGTATAAGCAATGCCTGATGACTTAAAGACTTCCTCTACTTCAAGTCGACTTTTTAGGTGTTCACTACTTTCACCTGTCGGAACAAGTCCTCCAAGGTAGATAATATGTTTTACACCATTATGCTGACATGCTTTTGCAAAGTTATCGGCCAAAAGAAGATCTGTATCGCGGAAGTTTCCTTGAAATAATCGTGATGATGGTAGCATTGAATGGACAAGATAAATTGCAATATCAATATCTTTTAAGGCCTCTTTAGTGCTGTGATAAGAAAAGAGGTCTGTTTTTGAAAACTCAATATTCTCATCTGAATAGGACTCACTACGCCCCAGGGCCCTAACTTGATGTTGGCCTTTGATCTTTTGAATGAGGTTGCGACCAATAAAACCATTGGCACCAGCAATTGCTACTTTCATAATAGATAACTTTAATTACTTCTTTCGACGAACGTAGAGAGTTTTTTTGACTCTTGCCACTTGCTTTCCGCCTTTGTCATAAATATAAGTTTCAAAAACAGGATGAACTCTTCTTTCTTCACTGGCCTGCTTTTTTATTCTCTCGACTTCTTCCAGGCTAATTTCAAATTCGGCCTTAACAACACCTTTCCCAGGACTCAAAAAGTCGATCTCTGCAGACTTGTCCCAAATGATATGATCTTTTCCAAGATGAAAACTTAGTAATAACATATAGAATGGGTCACACATTGAGTATAAGCTGCCCCCAAAGTGAACTCCAACATAATTAGTATTAAGAAATGTTTGTTTCATTTGCACACAGATCTTTGTGCGTTCATCATTGATAGATAAGACCTTAATTCCTGCACCCAGGTAAGGTGGCCAAAACTTAAGTAATTTAATGGCCTTTTCTGGTGGTATTCTTTGCCAAAAGCTCATGGCGAAACCTTTAAGATTCAAATGATTAATAAAGTATTTATTATATCATTGGAAATTTCAAAGTCACGCGAGAGCCACGATTTGGCATATTTTCGATAAATAGAGCAGCACCATGCTTTTTAAGAAAAGAGTGAACGAGCTTTAATCCAATGCCAGTTCCTTTCTCTCCCTTTGTCCCCTGCTTTACATGGAATGTCTGTCCACTTTGAATTCCATCAATAACAATATCAGGAACCCCTTCTCCTTCATCACAAATTTGAATTGCATAGCCATCTGAGACAGCGCCCTTGACAACAATTTTCTTTCCTTCAGGAGAGAATTTAATAGCATTTGAAATAATATTACGAACACAAGTTTCAATCATATTACTATCGTGATTGAAGATATAATCCTCTAAATCAACTTCAATTTCGAGATCCTTGGTTTGAGCTAACTCATAGGCAAACTCAACAGCACTCGTTATCGTATCCTTTATATTGAGCTCTTTTGGAGTATAACCAAGGCTTTCATTACTCGTTAGTGCCCAAGCAAGAAGATCCTTTAAGAGCGAATCTGTTTTCTTCGCCGATTTAATAATGCGGTCTTGGTAAAGTTTAATTCGCTCCACTGACAGCTCTTCATTCCTTTTTGAAACAAGAGACGCTGACGAGAGAATAACTTGTAATGGACTCTTTAAGTCGTGAGCAATCGTTGAAATAACATCGTCTTTTGTTTTATTAAGTTCTTCTAGACGGCGGTTAGAAATATAAAATAGTCTCCATGCTCTGTTAAACATTGATCTAAAGGCAAATAGAACAATATTTAGCGATAAGAGAATAAAGATTTTATAGAAGTGTTTCTTTAGATCAACTGACTCGTTAAGAATAGGAATAATCATAAAGAGAGCAAAAAGAAGTGCACAGTTAACGATAATGCCATTTAGTCTTCCAGGTAGCATGACATAGAATGAAGTGGTCATGATCATAATACCAGCAAGTAGTGTCGTACTAGTTCCCATAATCATAAATGTCATTAGCGCAACAATGACTACGGAAACGAGCTTAATAAAGAATAAGTGTGTTTCAATTTTGTCACTATAATCACTCTTTCTAAAAGCAACGAAGAAGCCAAGCCCATAAGCAACAAGTAGAGATCTAAAGAAAGTCAGAATATTTGGTGATCCAAAAGTATAGGCACGTTGATAGTCAGCAAGTATTCCAGCAAATAAGAGCAGGATACAGCAGACTAAATACGACAAGAGTGTATATGTTCGATCCTTTGGCCAAGACGTTTGAAGATAATTTCTCTCTTCAGTACGCGACTTAAACTCCCCAAAGGAATTGATTAGGGCTTCCAATAGTTAATCCTTTAAATTTTAAATACGTAAACAATTAGTCTTTACTATATTTATCCAAGAGATTCGAGAAAAAAAATTGTGATGTGAAAATTTACAATCTCATAAGGCTTGTAAAAACAAGCACTTAAAAACTAAAACAAGTGATTATTATGTTTTAGCTTTGGACGGCCTAGGGAAATCTTTCAATTTACCATAGTGGCCCATGTGCGCGTGATATTTATAAATATGAACAAAATCACCCCTCTACTTATTACTTTATTTGCCTTAAACACCTCAGCAAGCGACATCAAGTCCAGACTGCTAGACTTTCATCAGATTCAAGAAGAGTTAGAATGTAGTCGTGAATACAAATTCGTTGCTTCAGCATTTAAAGTAAAGAAGAGAGAATCCATTAGCTGTAGCGATGTTGATTGGGCCGAAAATGCTCTAAGCAAGGTTGCAAATCTTAAGCCTGATGCACCAATGATTAACTTAGAGTTACTTGCTAGGGATAATGGAGCGTCATTTGATATTGGAGAAACAGTACGTATCCCTCTTCATTTAACATTTACCAATCAATGGGGACAAGTCTTTAACTCATACACAATTGGAACTGATGCAATCCTCTACCATGAGTACTCTCATGCCATATTTGGAAAGAAAATTGGGACACAATTCTATCCGAAGCTTAAGGCCTTAGCAGAAAGGCTATCGCGTTTTAAAATTAGTCGCCAAAAAGCATATGCAGAAGGGAACCCAAGAAATGTGGTTGAATACTATACAAAGCAAATCGAGTCCATTGAGGCGAGAATAAAGAGTCATAATGAGCTTGAAAAATACCATCTTTCATCTTCATATAACGAACTCTTTGCTGATCTCATGGCCGTTCTTGTGACAAATAACCGCAATGCCATCTTTAATGCTCTCTACTATGACGAGATGACAGACGACGCCTATCAGCTAATTAAGCTCAGGTCATTTGAGGATCAAAATACAAAGTATGATAATCGCGGACTCTATGAAGAACATGGTGAGCTGGCCCTAGTTCGCCAATATATTGGAGAAGAAATTCTTCCTAAAATTTTCAAAAAGGAAAACGAAGAAGAACTTAAGAAAGAATTAATAAAAATCGTCCTAGAATCAATTGAATCTCAAATGGATAAGAGGATTAGAAAGGCCGCTTTTAAAACATCTCCTATGCACAGCAACACTGCTCTGATTGAGGAGATTAAGCAACGATATCTTAGCAAAACTGATTCTGTTGACTGAGTAGAAGATAAAACCTAAAATTAATCGAAAGCGACTGAGTCAACTAGAGGTGAATCATAAGCGTCGATTTATTCAAATACTTTTATCCAAATTCCGTAAATGATGAGAACGAACTTCAAGCTATTGATAAGCGCTACGAGGCTCGCTTAATCGTTTTCACCTTAATTTCCATAATATTTATTTTCTTACTGATGATTGGTGTCTTTTCCTATAATGTTGGAATTACGAGCCAATACAATATGCCCTTTCTGATCTTTATCCCAACGGCATCATACACTCTCTTCTTTTATAAGAGATACGATAACCCACTTCTGTTTAAGATTCTAATCCTTAGCATGAGCTATATTATTATCAACTTAAGGGCCTTTGAGCTTCAATCTCATGCTGGCTCACTAGTCCCATGGATGCTCGTGATCTTTGCCCTGATCTCATATACCGTTTCGTTTCGAGTCGGTTTTGGAGGAATACTTCTAAACTCTATTGCCATAATTTATAACTCGTATATGGGAGATAGCTTTTCAGGAATTCTCGATAAAGAGCTCCAAGTTATTGTTAACCAAGGGATTCCCATTTTTCTTTTTTCTTTAGTGGTCTATTACAAACATGTCGTTGACCGCGAAAAGTCTAAGGAGCTTAAACGATTTCAAAAACGTGATGCCATTTCAAAAATGATTATCACCTTATCTCATGAGATAAATAACCCTCTTACGGTTTCAAAATTGTGCTTAAGTAGATTAAAGAGAAATTATGATAACGATACATTAAATCGTTGTGAAAAGAATCTCGATCGTATCTCCAAGATCACTCACTTTATTAAAGATATCCAGGACTTTAAAGAAGTCGATTACGGAACAAATAGCAAGATGTACGACCTTTACGAGGCCATAAAAAGCCACGAAAGGTCAATCGATGACGTCCTTTAATAACCTCAATTCTCAAGAATCGAAGTCAGATATACTAAATCATAATATGGGGCCAAGAATAGGTCAGTCGATAAATTAGACATTCTACAAGTGGGGTATTCCCCCACTTATAGATGAGGTGTAACTAGGCTACTTTAATTTTAGGATTTAGCGTGAATTTACAATTCATTGAATTTGTAACCAGGCATTTGTGTTGAGTCTCTTCTAATAATTTTAGATAATCCTCAACATTCTCCTTACCATGAACAACAAGATTTGGTTGAATCTCTACCGTTGTAAAAGTGAGCTTTCCATCCTTTCTTTCTAGCTTAGCATCTGCTTTAACATCAAGTGTTTCCCAATCCATTTTTCTTGCTTGGGCCAATGCCTTGAAGCTAAGTAGGTAGCAACTTGAAATACTTGCTGAGAATAGGTCTTCTGGAGACCACTCTCCTTCTGGTCCTTTAAATTCAGGAGGTGCCGTCGCTTCCAAATTCTGTTTTCCTTTAGAAGAAATTTTCATTCTTCCATCATTTCTTTCGCCGTGGGTGTTGGTACTGTAGATACTCATATATACTCCAATGTTCTCGTTATTTTGCTATCTTAAGGGTTTTTGTAGTCCAGCTGCTTTAAAGAAATCCTTATTTTTGTTTAATAACTAAAACAAGGCCATAATCTTTAAAGCTTGAAAGAACACAAAACAGATTCAACTTGCAATTCATGTAAAACCTAAGCTACATCATCTTTTTTTTGCTCCAATTCTTCTAAGATTGCCCTTAGGAGATAAAAAGATGATTAAAGACAGTCTTGTTCAAAAATATAATGTACCAGTACCTCGCTACACTAGCTTTCCAGCTGTTCCCTATTGGACGGGGGCACCATCACAAGAGATGTGGTTTGAGCACCTTAAAGAAGGCCATAGTAAGTCCCAAGGTGTAGAGCTTTATATCCATGTTCCTTTTTGTGAAAAGCTTTGTTACTACTGCGGTTGTCACCGAGTTATTTCAAAAAATAAAAATCGTGGTGTTGAATATGTTGATTTCTTACTAAGAGAGTGGGAACTCTACCGGGAGCAAATGGGAGATATTAAGATCTCATCAATTCACCTTGGAGGTGGAACTCCTAATTTTTTAAACGAAGAGGCCTTTTCAACACTATTAGATAAGCTAAAGGAATCAATTGACTCTAAAGATTTTAAAGGTTCAATTGAAATTGATCCTCGAACTTGTTCAAAGTCACAATTAGACCTTTATAAGAAATTGGGATTCAATCGTCTCTCAATGGGAATTCAAGATTTTGATCCTACAGTTCAAGAAGCAATCGGACGCGTACAGCCTTTCAATAAGGTAAAAGAGCTTGTGGACTACTGTCGAGAAATAGGAATTGATGATATCAATTTTGATTTAATCTATGGGTTGCCTTTTCAAACACTAGAGTCTGTTGAAGAAACAATAGAAAAGGTCATCTCTCTTAAACCACTACAGATTGCTTTCTACAGCTATGCTCACCTTCCATCTAAAATAAAAAATCAGAAGCTGATTCCTGAAGAAGCACTGCCAGAAGGAGCGAAAAAAAGAGCATTATACGAACACGGCAAGAGTTTACTTGAAAAGCATTCATATAAAGAAATTGGCCTCGATCACTTTGCCAAGTCAAATTCACAACTCTACCAAGCAAAACAAGAAGGTAAACTGAGACGAAACTTTATGGGGCACACTCATAAGAGCTCTCCGATTATTATCGGTCTAGGTTGTTCTTCAATTTCATCATCTGCTAAGAGCTTTGTGCAAAATGAAAAGGATGTGAAGGCGTATTATGAATCAATCAGCAATAGGAAACTTGCTATTACTGCTGGTCATATTCACTCTCAAGAAGATATCGCCGTTGAAGAAATCTTACAAAATTTCTTTGCGACAAATAGTGTTTCAAATAAAGCATGGCAGGGCCTAAAGAATGCTTCACTTATTAGTCATAAGATTTGCGAGCTTGAAGAAGATGGCCTTATTACAAGTAGTGATAAGATTATTGTCACAGAAGAAGGCAGGCCATTTATGAGAAATATTGCGAGCATTTTTGATCATCATTTGATGAAGGCAAAGCAAAATAGTGGCTCTCGCTCCCTATAAGAGTATTGTTCGATAGACTCTAGCTATTAGTCGATGCAGTTTGATAATTTGCATATTTTTCCAATCTAATAGATAATTTAAGTCACACAACACACAATATAGGGAGAATACATGAGTCAATTGACGCCACAACAAAAAGAAGAATTACTTGCAGAAATCACACTTCTAGAAGGGCAACTTACTGGAAATATGATGGAAGATATGGATATTCGTGGCAGAATTCACAATATTAAAATGAAACTTGATGGCGTAAAACCACCTGAAAGCTTTATCGACTGCATCGGTTGTGGTTCATAGAGAAATCTTCAACGATCAAATTCACTCTTTAGTAAAAAGATAATCTGATTAATAGCAAATCTAGATTCCCTAAGATGAGGCATCTCTATAAATCCATGCATCATCTTGGGGTATTCAAAGTAGCGATAAGGCCTACTACCTTCTTTCAAACGATTTTTTAATTCCTTCGCATCCGGATGTAAAATATCGTGAGTACCTGTAAAGATATTAATCTCAGGAAGATCATCAAGCTCTCCTCTTAATGGACTTATACGATAATCATCCCCAGGTAAATCATCTGCAAATATTTGTCCTAACTCTCTAATCCCCTTTCGATCTAAAACCATTTCATGCTCATCAAAGTCTTCAATCTCAGGGTTACTCATGGTGATATCAAGCCACGGTGAAAGGAGTATAATTGAAGAAGGAAGTGAATACTTTTCATTTCTCATTTGCTCACAAAGCGCAAGTGCAAGACAACCTCCCGCTGCATCTCCCATGACAACGATATTTTCAGCACCAACTCTTTGCGCTGTCTTCTCAAAAGATTCTCTAATCATCGAAAGAGCATCTAAGACGCTTCCATGAGGAACCAAGGGATAGTCAGGAACAATAATTTCGATATCTATATTTCGCATCAACTGTGTGAGCAAGTGGAATTGGCCAACATTCATATTATAAATAAATGCTCCGCCGTGAATATAGAAAACTGTTTTTGCACACTCCTTACCCATTGGCCTAAATTGGAAGAGGTTGCGATTTTGTATCTGCATACAGTGAATATCAAATTCATGATAGAAAGCACGAGGTATACTCGTTTCATTTGGGATGGGATCTTCTTTCTTCTTTTCAACAATCTTAGAAAAGATCTTTCTAAGTTGTAGAATTCTAAGACTTCCCTTTGAGACAAATGAGCCAAAGCTTTCCTCACCTTTGTAACGAAATTCAGTCTCAATTGGATAGCGATCTTTTTTTAGTGCTTTATTTCCCATAGAGCTAATATCGGAGCTCTTAGAACTGGGCCACAGATAAGAATGGCCAAATTCTTTTTAACCAGTTTTAAGACTCAATGCAACACTATTCACAGAACTCCACAAAACACTAATATTTCAAAAATATTGTCCTTAAACTAAGTAAATTATATCTAGTGTCACAACTTACAAAACACAATGTTTTGTCAATTTTAACCCGCTGTACTATGTAGAGTAGTAACTTAGGAGCTTATCTATGAAAACTTTATCGCTAATTGTTTTATCAATGTTAATTCCTGCTTTTGCTAACGCAAATGCTCCAGAGCTAAAGAGCTACTTTAATGATCTAAGGAATGACTACAAGCTCTTCAAAGACTGTAACCTCTATGACATTTACGACAACCAGGACATTAATGCAGGAGATGATGCCTACAAGTGCTACGAGTTTAAGGTAACAAAGATAACATTTAAGGTTGCTGAGATCTTAGGTGGAGATATTGAGCTTATTAATATCCATGATGACACAAGCTTTGATATGAAGTTCACTTTGGCAAAGGCACTTCGCTCAAAGGATTATATGGGTGGACGCTACACTTCACCAGATGGTGAGTACGGATCATCAACAGGTTTTAAAAATGCATACAAGGTTGGAAACCTCTACCTTTTTCAATACGAATCTGCTGGTGGAGAATGGGATAATATGCACCTAACAACGAAGTACTTTCTACTTAATAAGGACGGCGAGTTACTTGGAAGATATAGCGTAAGTGCTTCAATCGATTAATGAATCTAAAATTTAAAAAGCCCCTCACGCATGAGTAGAAGATGAGGGGCCCCCTAGATTTCTCTAGATTATTTATGTAACGCAGAGAGAGTTGTTGCGTTTACACAAGCATTAAGTCTTCAAAGGCAGTTAGGCCTGCTTTGGCCCCTTCTCCCATTGCTATAATAATCTGCTTATACGGAACAATTGTTACGTCTCCAGCAGCATAAATTCCCTTCTCACTTGTACGGCATTTATCCGACACAATGATCTCGCCAAATTTGTTCTTTTCAACAAGCTCCCCAAGGAAGGCACTATTTGGCACAAGTCCAATTTGAACAAAGACGCCATCTAGGTCGACTTTCTTCATCTCACCAGTTGCACGATCCTCATACTCAAGACCGATAACTTTTTCATCGTCACCGACGACCTTATCTGTTCGTGCATTTTTAACGATTGTTACATTTGGTAGAGACTCAAGCTTCTTAACAAGAACAGAGTCTGCTTTAAGTTCTGGTGCAAACTCAAAGAGTGTCACTGACTTTACGATACCAGCAAGGTCAATGGCCGCTTCAACACCAGAGTTTCCACCACCAACAACACTAATATCTTTACCTTTATAATAAGGGCCATCACAGTGTGGGCAATAAGCAACACCACGACCGATATACTCTTTCTCACCGTCAACACCAAGCTCACGCCATTTTGCTCCTGTTGCAATAATGAGAGCTTTTGTTTGGACAGTTTCCCCACTATTTAAAAATAGAGTCTTAACATCACCGTTTTCAATATTTTCAACACGACGATGCTCGAGTGTTTTAATATCATACTGTGACATATGTTCATTAAGGGCCGCAGATAAGTGTGGGCCTTCTGTATATGGAATCGAGATAAAGTTTTCGATGCCCTTAGTATCTTGCATCTGACCGCCGACGCGATCAGTGATTACAGCTGTCTTAAGCCCTTTACGAGCTGTGTAGATTGCAGATGAGACACCAGCAGGACCTCCTCCAATAACGATAACATCGTATAGACCTAAGTCTTTTGCTTCGCCAGAAGACTGTCTGTCTTCTTTTCCAAAGCGTGCTTCTAGCTTTTCTAGTAAATCAACAAGTGAAGACTTTCCAGAGTGAACTAAGTCATCGCCATCAATCACACTTGGGACTCCCTGAATCTTAAGTCTAGCAATTTCATCTTGATCAAACTCTCCATCAACCATTTCGTGAGTGAAGTCGTCTTTAAAGATGGCCATGAGATTAAGTGCTTGTACGATATCAGGGCAATTCTCACATGAGAGAGAAATATATGTTTTAAGGCCTATCTCACCTTTTAAAGCTTTAATTCGATTAATAATCATCTCATCAGGAAGCTTCCCTTTAAGATCACTATTTAGGATAGCAAGAATTAGTGATGTAAATTCATGTCCACCTGGAATACCAGAAAATTTGATTCCATTCGCCTTGCCATTTACATGAATTTCAAAATGTGGGTAATCGTAATTTTGTCCGCTAGACTTTGCCACAATCTTTGGAGAAGTAGTCGCGATGCTCTCAAGCATCTCAACAAGCTCCTGTTGTTTAGCATGACTTGATTCATTGTAAACAAGCCCAATCTCACTCTCCAGTTGAGCGTAGACAGACTTTAATTGTTCAATGATTCCACTATCTAACATAATTACTCCAATAAAATTCTAGGACAGGCCCAAGCGATAAAGCCTGGGCCCAAAATATCGTTGAGGATAAATCTTAGATTTTTCCTACAAGGTCTAAACCTGGCTTAAGTGTTTCAGCACCTGGCTTCCACTTAGCTGGACATACTTCGTCTGGGTGCTCAGCAATGAATTGCGCAGCTTGAACTTTTCTCATAAGTTCATCAGCATTACGTCCGATTCCATTGTCGTGAATTTCAGCAAGTTTAATTTCACCAGCTGGATTGATTAGGAAAGTTCCTCTATAAGCAAGACCTTCTTCTTCAATATGAACACCAAACGCTCTTGTTAGTTGACCTGTTGGGTCTGCAAGCATAGGGTACTTAATTTTCTTGATTGTATCTGAAGTGTCATGCCAAGCTTTATGTGTGAAGTGAGTATCTGTTGATACAGAGTAAACCTCTACACCCATTTTTTGGAATTCTTCATACTTATCTGCCATGTCACCTAGTTCAGTAGGACATACGAATGTAAAGTCTGCTGGGTAGAAGAAAAGGATTGACCATTTACCTTCTAGATCATTAGCTGTAACTGTTTTGAATTCTTCATTGTGATAAGCTTGCACATTGAAGTCTTGTACTTTTGTGTTGATTAAAGTTTGCACTATTCATCTCCTTTAGAAGTTTTAATAAGTGATATTCTACTTATAAGATTCTTCCATCAGAGGTGATTTTAATCTAATATTTATTATCTAATGCTTGATAGATGTCACCTATGATACCGCGAGGCACCATAGGCTTGTATATGACTGTAATTAATGAAAACTTAATTCATTTAGTCGAGATGATAGATTTCCATGATATTTTCTAGAGTTTTTTCAAAGTCAATCTTGAGATCTTTAAGTTCTCCAGTGTGAACATCAAAAACCCAGCCGTAAACTTTTAGGCCTCTTTCACGGTTTGCTTTTTGTACGGCAGCTGTCTTAATAGCATTAATACATTGCTCTTGAACATTTAACTCAACTAGACGCTCATAGCGCTTGTCTTCGTCTTCAATTGCATTAAGTTCTGTCTTGTGAGTACGATAAACATCGCGAATATTTCTAAGCCATGGGTTTAGAATTCCAAGGTCTTGGCTTTCCATTGCGGCCTTAACACCACCACACCCGTAGTGCCCACAAACGATAATATGATCGACTTTTAAGTGATCAACTGCGTAGTTTAGAACACTCATGACATTTAGGTCGATACTGATAACCATATTGGCGATATTTCTGTGAACGAAGATCTCACCTGGTCCGGCACCCATTACTTCTTCGGCCGTAACACGAGAGTCAGAGCATCCGATATAAAGAAAATTAGGGTTTTGTCCTGCCCCTAATTTGTCGAAGTATTTTTCGTCTTGTTTAAGCTTTGAATCAACCCATTCTTTGTTATTTTCAAAAATCTTTTTGATATCCATATAATTCACCTATGTTATTTTTTGCAAAATCATAAGTGAATAAATTGAATTTGCCAATTATAGGCCTTCGAGTAGGAATTTCACCGCAAGGCTTTGTAAAATAATCGCGGCAATGATGCTAAAAACTGGTCCTAACTTATCAGAAGCGCGTTTAGCAATGCTCATTCCCACTATTGTCGAACAAAACGCCCAAACACCAATCGAAGTAATGTATGGAGCCAGCACTTTACCCGATGCGCCAATTGTCACTCCAACAGCAAATGCGTCAAGGCTTGTGGCAAATGAAACCAGGATCACTTTTAATAAGCTATGAAACTGCTTCGGCCTCTCTTCTTCATCATCATTCTTACCACTAAGCTCTTCATAGCCCTCATAGGCCATGTGAATAGCAACAGCTGTTAAGAGGCCAAACGAAATCCAATGATCAATATAATCAAATTGAGCAATAACTTTCGCGCCGGCAATTGCACCTAAGAAAGCAACCAGTGCTTCTGCTCCCCCCGATGAGAATGCAAACTTCAGAGTATCACTAAATTTATGAGGTCTGGCCCCCATTGCAACAGCAGCAGAAAAAGAGTCGGCACATAGAACTAAACCAATAACTATAACTTCAAAATAATTAATCATAAGACCTTTATAATACGTCGGCCTATTACAGGCAATTATTAAAAAACTATTCGATTTGTTAAATATTTACTATTGTCTCTACAGATGAAAATATTAATAGCACTGCTTATCTCAACATTCTCATTCGCAACAAATTCTTTTGTTGATGAAGTTGATACTTACTTTCAAAGTAATGAATTAACTAAAGTTCGAAATCAATCTGAGTTTCAAATCGATAAGTGTCACACTCAATTAAAGGGCCAAAATACTTTTGGTGAAACGCTACTCTATTTTATAAATGAGCTAGCAACTAAGAAATCTACATTCTTACATATTAGTTCAATCTATAAAATGCCTTCCAAAATGGAAGATCAAGAGCAAGTCGGACTTTTAAGTCATCCGCTATGTCTCGTAACAAAAGAGTCTCTTTCAAAGACGATTAAGAATATGCCAGATGAGATGACGATTGAGTTGGCCAATCGTTTTGCTCGTGAACATAATGAGCTTAGAGAGCAAGAAGATCACGCAGAACTTCAACAACTATGGGGAAAGTTCTTTGGGTGTTTAGCATACACTGAAAGCTTAACAACAGCGGACCTCGCTGCAAGTGAGAAGCTCGCAAAGAAGTATGCTCCAAAAAATTACAAAAGACCTCAAGGGGTAAAATTCTATTACGATAAATGGCAGCCAAAAGTGAGTCGTTTGAATATTGGACTCTATCAATTCACGCCGAATTATGGTGGAAATATAAAACCTTGTGTGGATTCATGGAATCATTATTATTCAAATGAAAGTTGTCAGATAAAGAATAAAAAGAAGGATGCGTTGATTAATGCTTTTGGCTCCACTGCTCAGCATTTCAATGCTTATTGTGGAGTTCATAAAGTCATCGAAGCATTTTCAGTACAATTAAATACTTCGGAAAAAAAATTCACTCATCCGCAAAATCAAGAAGATGGAAAACTTAAGAGCGCAAGTGAAAGATGTGTCACTCCTCACTTCTATGCAGGTTGGTCATACAATCACTTTGGGCCACTACAGAACTCGACAAAGAATAATCTAAAAAAGCTTATGTCTTGTCTCTATAATTAAACACCAGTACAGCTTATAACAAGCTTACCTTTATCAAACTCAATTGACTTACGCCCTTCTACAGCTCCATCAAAAACGATAACTTCAGGAAGAATAGGTTCCACTTCAAACTTAGGCATTACTGAGTTTGCAAAAGGCTTTCCTTCTCTTAATTCAATGCGAAGGTACCCTGTTGAAATGACATAAGAGATCATATAATTAAAATGATTTCCCATCATCAGAGGAACTCCACCAGAGAGAATGCTATGCTTTACACCAGAAGCGGCACCTGAGTGGAGACGGTTTAACTGATCAATATATGAAAAAGAACAAGATACATTATTAAAAGATGATTGCTCTTTTGCATCGACAACGAGAAGAGAGCTTAAGTTATAAGTTCCTTCTTCAAGCCCTAATAGACCTAAGTATTCATGAAAAACGATCTTTAACTTTTCATGATCATTAAGTGACTCCCAACGCTGTTGATTAACATGAATTTCTAAGGTCTCAGGAAAATTCTTTGCAACAAAGCCACGCTCATTACGACAACGGTAATCACCGGCCCTCGAACAAAGTTTATAATTCACAGAGAAGACTGCTGTCTTATCAACAATTAAATCCAATAGATCAAGATTGATATCATCAAAGATACTATGCTTTGAGAAAAGAAGTGCCTGTTGCCCTTCGATTTGATCACGAAGCTTCGCTCCAATTTCAAAGAATTCAGCTGCGATATCATCACCACCATTCCCTTCTCTTCCAAGGCGTAATGCCTGATCAAGAATATTTTCGTCAATATTAAAATCTTCTGGACGATCTTTTAATATCTCTAAAACGTGAATTCTTTCTTCGATATTTTTCTTTAATAGAAAACTCTTATTAATCTTTGTTTCTTGTAAATTAATCTCAGGCCTTGCAACCCTTAGACTTGCACGAATTTGTTTTGCCTTGTCGTTTGCTGAAGCAGAAAGCATCTGAGTTAGAAGAATCGATAAAATAATAAGTTTCATTTTCATAAGCTAAATCATATCGGCCAACTAAGAGATATTAGGCCCTTATGTAAAATATCTCCATGGTGTCCATATCTTAAGCAAACGCCAAGTCACTGATTTCACTGACTTTTATTAGAGATTTTGTGACGATAACTTTATCTGGAACTTCCTTCAAAGATGCCTCATACTTATAGCTAATGGATTATTTAGAATTACTCACAAAAATACTTGAAGAAAAGAAAGCAAAGAATAAACGCTTTTCGATGCGCTCCTTTGCTAATTGCCTCGATATGGACCCAGGTCTTCTTTCTAAATACTTAAATGGTAAACGTGAAATTCCGGATGCCTTCATCGAATCAAGAGCGCAACTTTTAGGAATTACAGATGAAGAGCTTTCCAAGATTAAAAAAGAAGTAAGATCTAAAGAGGTTATAAAGTCGTTTCGCCTCAAAAATCCAAAAGAAGAATATACTCGTGTCGATATGATTCACCAAGAGGTCATAAAGAATTGGCAGTATTACGCTATCCTAGAGCTAATGAAAGTTAAAGGCTTCGATCCAACAGCAAAATGGATTGCGGGAGAGCTCCATACGACTGAAGACTATGCACAAAGCCTAATTGATGACCTTGTTGAAGCAAAGTTGCTAGAAATTCGTGAGGATGGTGATTGGCTCGATCTTACGGAAGGAAGCTCTACTCATGCTCTTAGTGATGAAGATATCAATATGGCCAATAAAGAATCTCAACGTCGTATTCTTGAACTTGCAAAGCTTGCCATTGACGAAGTCACTCCTGAGTTTCGTGAGCAATCATCAATGATGATGGCAACTAATAAGAAGAAAATTGAAGAGGCAAAGGTGCTGATTAGAGACTTCAGGCGTAAGCTTTGTGATTTTCTCGAAGATACAAATGAATATGATTCAATCTATCAATTAAGTCTTTCACTTTTTCCGCTCAGTGGAAAAAAGAAGAAATAACTCCTTAAAATTATTAAAAGCTGTAGTATTTATATGATGACAATCGAGGGTCAACACATTAGCCCCTGCTCATATTGAGCGCAGTCCTCCTTTCGATTACATTGGCAAAAAACAAAAGGAGAACAACATGAAAACTTTAATTTTAATTGCAACATTAATCCTATCGATCCAATCATTTGCTGCCGGAACAATCAAACATGAAACTTGTAATGTTGTGATGGCAAAAGGTCCTTATTACGGAACATTTGCAAATTATGATATGCCAAAAGATTACTTTGATAAATTTAGACAAGCTTTTGAAAGAAAGGGATATAATGTTGTCGATCAAATGAGCATCGGAACTTATCATGATCATCCATATGTTCATCAAAATGCTAATGATCAAAAGGCACTAGCTTTCTTTTATCGTGCTACTTACCAAATCATCTCAGGAGACCTTAGAGGTGAAAATTCAGATGACCACTTATGCCGTATGAATGTGGAGCTTTATAAAAATAATTATAGAGTGATATCTAAGGAAGTAACAACAAGTACAGAAGTAAGCTTATTTAAAAATCAGTACAGAAAATCAATTTGTAATAAAGTATTTAGAAACTTCAAAAAATCGATTCTAAAATGTGAGATCAAATAAGAAAGGGCCTCTAAGGCCCTCTTCTAATTAACTGTATTCTTATAATATTTGATACTACCCTTCATTCCAAAGATTAAATGACCTTGGTCGAGAATCAGTGAATCCGCAAAAACACTTTCATCCCCAAACTCGATGGAATTAATCACTTTCCCCTCATTTAGGCCAAGATAAGAAATCTTTCCCTTGCGATCAGAGAAAATAAGTTTTTCACCGTCATACTTAACTGACGAATAGTTGTAGCCAATTTTCTTCTCACGACTGGCGTACTTCCACTCTATTTTGGAAGTAATGCTATTCCACGCATAGACTCTTCCATCAAAGTCATTAAAGACAATAAGGTCATCAAAAACAATTGGCTTTCCAATGACAGGAGAATCAATATTAATTGAGCTAATTTGTTGTCCTAGTGAATTTAAACAAACAAGCCCACCTAACTCAGACTTAACGTGAAGCTCCCCCTGAATAAAGCAGATATTATCTCTTGTAGCGACTGGTCCATACCAACTAGAAAGAGGAAGCTCTTCTTTCCATAAAAGCTTTCCTGTTTTCACATCAATTTTATAGGCGAATGGCCTTGCCTTACCAATATCCTCTTCCGGTACCCCACTTGCCACGTAAAGCGCCTGGTCTCTTACAAGAACAAAGGCATCCATATGGCCACCTTTGTATTGCCAGATTAGCTCCATTGAATTTGGATCAATTGCATAAAGGCCATCCCCACCTGCTGATTGAAAGAGATAGTCCTTTCCATCAATTTCTTTGAGAACAGGGAAGATTTCAGTGTGTCCTTTAGTTTGAAATGAACCAACAACTTTCTTAGCATTAGGATCAAATTTATAAACCCTCATATGGTGAGAAGCGTGAAGGCCTTCTCCAAAATATAGGAACCCTTTATAGTAGACCGGAGTCGGTGAAAGAAATTTCCCGAAGAAAATCTTATTCTTAATTGCTCCTGAATTTATATCAATGACAAAGAGGTTTCCTTCTTTGGAGCCAACAAATAATTCGTCGCCAACCACAACACCAGAAGCAAAAATACCTTCTTCAACACTTTGTTGCCACAAAAGACCAGCTTGCGCCTCTAGTGGAGCTTTTGAAAAGCTAGTATCTTTATTCACAAACTCCTGCACAAAAAGAGGTACAGGGCCATGCTTTAAGTATTGGTAAGCTTCCATTCCGCCATAAATAAGAACATTAAAGATCATGGCCGAAATCAAAATCTTTGGCTTTAATAAAACTTCTAATAATTTCTTAGGACCTTCGGCCTTAAGCTTTATTCCAAAAAGGCCTGCAATAAAAGTCGCAACGACTGTGATACCAGTACTTAAGAAAGCTAGTGGTAATAAAACAGTTGGTACAATTGAGTAGCTAAAGTCACTACATAAATTATTGCATGAGTTTAATTGATCCAGTATTTCCATCAACGAAAACATCTTCTCCACCTTTGAATTTTAAATGACATTGTTTAATTCCACTTACTGCAGGGATTCCCATCTCTCTGGCGACAATTGCACAGTGAGACAAGACTCCACCACGCTCGACGATGATTCCACTTGCCTTAGTAAAGACAGGTGTCCATCCTGGGTCTGTTGACTGGGCCACAACAATTGCATTTTGAGGCCAATCAATCTCCTTCCAACTTGCGGGGTTGTTTACAACAACAATTTTTCCTCTAACGACTCCAGATGAAAGCCCCTCTCCCATAAGGTCATTTGTACTAGATTCTTCCTCTCCATCAATAACTGCTTTAATCTCCTGGAGAGAAGTAACTGTTGAGAAATTGAAGTTCTTAAACATATGAGCGCGCTCTTTTCTTTCTTTAATTAATTCAAGCATTGAAGATTCAAAACTTAGGATCTCTTCTTTATTTAGAAAGAAGATATCATTTTCATCTTCAAGCTGAAGTCTTCTCGCCTTTTCCAGAGCAAGGAAACGGATATGAGCATAAGGCCTTAGGATGGCCATTTTCCACTTTTCTCTAAGCTCTAATAATTGCTTGAGTATTTTCCATTCTTCTAGAATTAAAGTCTTCTTAAAAGACTTCATTGCCATAATTTCTGTCTCAACATCAATAAATGCATGAGAGTTCTTATCCTGTTCATATTTCTCAACAGGATAATCATAGAATGCATCATCTCCAATCTCAGACCATCTCTTAGCACTTAAATCAAGCTCTCCCGGTCCACGATGGCCATAACGAGCAAGAAAGAGTGATCTCGTATTAGGTTTTGCACAGGCCTTTTTAAAATATAGCCCCATATTATATGTTTCAGAGTTAATCCCAGCGCCAGACCATTTCTTAATCATCTGATCAGCTTCTTGCTCAGTATAAATACTTTTAAGAAGAGAGATTAAGGTTTGAATTGTTGTCTCTGTTAGAGAAATCAAAATATATGGCCACTCTAGAGTACGATTACTAAAGATTGCGATCTCTTTTGAAAGGCGATCATTAATCTCCTCTTCACTCCAGTCTTTATAGATTGTTGGATCATTTGGTCGCTTTGAGATTGTTGTAATCTCAAGTAGTTCTTTTGAGGCCTCGTCGATTACTTCTTGGCGATGAGTATTGATTGAAAGTCCAACCTTGAGCATACGCCACATTGTTTGTGGGGTACGAAATAAAACCTTTGGAGTAATTTTCGAAAAATGAAACTTCAGGTGCGGTCTTGGTATAGGCTCGATTGAATACGGAATTGGACCAAAGTACATCTGACCTAGTTTACTTAGGTTAATATAATTACGGCCAAAGACCTCATCCATAATGGATTCATTTCCATCAAAACCAACATAGCCTAATTTTCGGAGGGCCTTATCAAAGGCTTGATCTCTTTTAAATGACTCAGACCAAATCTGTGTCGTTAGCGTTGTCGGAGAGACAGTCCATTCAGCAAATGTTTGTCCATCCCAAACTGTATCGTCAGAGAAGACACTTGAAAGTCTTTCAAGCTCGTCATGGGCCAACTTCTTAAGATTTGTAATCGATGCCTTGGCAGTAATTGGTCTTGCCTGTAATAGATAAACCTTTCCGGCCTTATCAATTGCCCATTCGATATCAAAATCATCTTGGTACTTATCTTCAACGAGATTAGCAAACGCAACAATCTCTTTTACTTGTTCTTCAGTGATATGCTCACTTTCAAAATTCTCTTCACTTAGAATGATCGGAGTACGCTTTCCAGAAACGAGGTCTTCACCTACTCCATCAATATACTCTAGCATCCAAGTTTCGAACTTACCTCTTGGGTCCTTTGAAAAGTAAACACCTGAATATGAAGGGTCAATCATACGCTGAACAACGACATTCATTGGAACTTCTTTATCTGAACCAAGAAAGTGTTTACGATAGGCCTTAGACGACTCTTTATGAATTGAATTAAAACAATTTTCAATTGCATGCTCTAAGTCTGTATCATTGCTTACATATAAGAAGGTCGAATTTTGACCTGCGAAACTATTTTCTTTTGAGTCTTCACCAGTTGCTGAACTTCTTACAGCGAGAGAATATTCTCCATCGCGTGCAAATTTAAAAATTTCTGCTAACTCGTCTTTCGTCGGTAGTGCATCAAGAATAATTCCATCAGGGACAACAATTCCCATCTGGGCCATCATCGCCAGCATATAGGCCTTGCCACCAACTTCTTTCTTCTCTTCAGGGAGATCCTTAAAATAATACAACATAAATGCCTTCCTCTTCTTGATAAATTTATATCGTTTACGAGACAGTCATTACATGACAATCGTCACCTTTTGTCACATTAAATGCCGAATATCAGGAAATTAGCGTCTTGATTGTATCAATTGACTCTTTTGGCCAATATGATTCCTGTGTCACAATTGCGTTAGTATTAACTCTCTCAAACTTAACTTCGTCGTTAACTAAGCTTGGAATCAAATGAGTTAATAACTCTTTTACATTTGAAACATTCTTATTGATTACATTTGTGATCTCTTCTAGAGAGCAGGCTTCGTCTTTCCAGCAATCGTAATCAGTCACAAGTGCCACTGTTGCATAAGCAATCCCAGCTTCTTTTGCAAGGTAGCTTTCAGGAACATTAGTCATCCCAATAACACTAGCACCAAAGCTGCGATAAAGTTCAGACTCTGCTCGTGATGAATACTGTGGGCCTTCAATGCAAATATAACTTCCACCAAAGTGAAACCTTGTTTCGATTTTATCAGCTACTAATCTAATTCGTTCAATAAGAGCTTTTTCAACTGGCTCCGCCACAGAAACGTGCCCTACGATTCCATTTTCAAAGAAAGATCTCTTACGTAGTCCCTTTGTCCAATCAATAAACTGATCCGGAAGAAAGAAGTCACCAGGCGCAACTTCTTCTTTTAAAGATCCCACTGCAGAAATAGAAATAATATGAGTCACTCCAAGAGACTTTAGAGCAAAAATATTGGCGCGGTAATTGATATCTGAAGGACTAATATGATGGCCCTTCCCGTGGCGAGTAATAAAGAAAAATTCGCTACCATTGATCTTTAAATGATCAATGTTACTACTTGGATCTCCATAAGGAGTCTCTATCTTTAATGAGTCGACTCTCTCCATAAGATCAAGATCGTAAACCCCGCTTCCACCAATTACACCTATTTTCATATTACCTACTTATAAAATACTGCTAAGAATTGATTGTACTCACGCCCATTCTTAGTACGTGAGTTAATTGTTTCTATCTTCACATTAAGATTTGCCTTGTCTGCCCAAGAAGCAATTTCTTCATTAGAGAAACCAAAGTGTTTCACTCCCATTCCCTTTGGATCAGGATGAAAGCTTCCATCTTCAGACTCAAGATCAACGATGGCCATCTTTCCACCCTCATTTAACATGCCAGCAAGCTTCAGCGTCATTTGTTCAGGAGAATCAAGATGATGAAAAGTCATCGAACTTATAATCAAATCAAATTTTTCATTGAGCTCTTGATTTTCTAAATCAGTATTGACCGATTTAATATGATCGTAGTCAGCTGTTTTCTTATTGAAAACTTCAAGCATACCTGTGGATGTATCCACTCCTGTGATACTTTTAGCATCATCGATAAACTCAAGGCCAAAAAGACCTGTTCCACATCCAAAATCAAGAAGATCGACTTTACGAGAAAGATTAAGACGTTCTCTGGTTTTTTCTGCAAGCGTTTGCATTAGGGAAATCTTATCTTCAGAGTCCCAAGTATTGGCCGCATGATTAAAATGTGACATATTTTTTCTCCATAAATGACTAATTTCTAAACGTTATAATATCTAATCAAAAAACATGTTAAAAGTCATATTTTTTCCCCCTATTCTTCTTCAGAAAATACTAAGAAAAAAGCTATAAATGACCGATAATAAAGGTATGAGAACAAGGCTTCTTTTGCTATTTACAGGTATTATTATTGCAATAAATACTTTTGCGCAAAGTGCCTCAGTCATCGAATCCCACCAAGAATATGAAATAGCGGCCTGCCAAGATATAGAATCAAATAACCAAAATGATGAATACTATATTGGTTGTGAAAATGGACGAATCAATTACTTTGAAGATTTCTCAGTTCTGTCAAAGTCAGCAAGTGCTATTGAAAGAAATATTTACGAAGACAATCTTCTAAGTGAGCTAAGAGAATTCACAATAAGAGAACTTAGAAAGAACAAAGCATACTTTGATAAAATAAAAGAATGTCTCATTTCAAATAATCCAAATTGTAACGAGATCAAAGAGTCCATACTTAATACAGTAAGAACAGAATCTCCAAAACTTAGGGCCACAATGTCTATGATGGTCCCTCCCCCAAACTTCCAGAGGATGAAACCAATCCTCTATAGCACATCAATAAAGCATAAGTTTCAGAATAAAGAACTTAAGCCATTAACTAAAGATGAAAGGGTAAAAATTGAAGAGGAAGCAAAGGCAATAAAGTATCACTTTAAACAAGCTTGGTTTGAGGATAACTTTGGCAAAAACAAATGTATCGAAAAGTTATCACCTACTTCTTTTCGCTTTCTTCCTTCTAAAGGACGTTATTCATGTGAGTCATTTCACCAGCGAACACGAGATAAAGCGGTTGCTCTCAACATGGCCAACTACCGTAAAGAACTAAAGAAAGAGTATAATAATAAATTAGCAAGTAATCCGATTCTAGCACATATTGATCTTAGAGGAACCGAGAGCGATAAAGAAATCCTTAGCGAAGTCGCAACAGTCATTTCTAATTTGGCCAAACAAACAAGTCTTTCAATTGATAGACTTTCACATTTAAAAAAAGAAGATGAAGCATCTCTAATTCGAAATGATAATATTTTAAATTCGTTTATTAAAGACAGAGGAGTATCAAGGGTTCTTTGTGATGTCTCTCAGAACCTAAAAGATCAAGAAGAGTTTAATGAGATAAAAACTGACCTCGCCCTAGCAGGGGCAGCACTTATAGGTGGTGGAGTATGCGCCTTCACTGCAGGGATCGGGTGTATAATAGGAGTCGGTGTTGCAGCTGAGACGATTGGAATTAGTATTGCTCAGAACCGATATGAAGAAGCTGCTCTAGCATTCAACTCTGGTCTTACAACAGCTCAAATATATGAGGATCGAAAATTTGAACGAGATTTCACACTCCTGCTTGCTCCACTTTCTGTAACAGGAGAATTTATCGGAAGTGGTGTCAAGTTCACTTCTAAAGCAATACGCTACTCCCCTTCTGGAACAAGTGTTGACTACGATCTAAAGGGGATAAGAAAAAGAGATCAGTATCGTCAATCAACATTCATAAATCCGAACGAAAAAATTGGAAGTAAGGCCGAGTTTATTTCGAAGTATGAAGACTTCGTCCTCACTGGCCCAGAATTAAATAGTCGATGGATTCAAAATGCAAGGGCCACGAATGCATCTCTTTACTTAGATATTGAAAACTCTGCTCTAAAAAGATTAAACGATACAATTGGAGACAAGAGTCTTGTGACATCACTAACAAATGCCCACAAGACAATTATCGCTACGAGAATCAATGAGTTATTAAAGAAGTATCCAAATATAGATATTGAAGTCTATTCAGACTTCAAATCAACGCGCTTTGCCTTTGTTCCAAAAGACATATCAAGTGAAACCAAGGCCCAATTATCAAAAGAGCTCAATAGTGTTTACCAAGAAGCAAATAGCGAATTTGCCGATATGATTAAAACAATGGAGGGAATCCCAACAACTGAAAATATTCGAGGTTGGTTTCAAGCAGGAATTGGAGAGACGGCAGACGAGGCAGGACAGGCATCAAAGAGGAGTCGTTCGGTAGATCGTTCGGGTCAAATTGCAAACTTTCAAAAAGTAAAATTTACGATCGAAGAAGAAGTTAAAAGCATCAAGAAGTATACAGAAAGATTGAATCAGAACCACCCTCTTGCAAAGGTAGGGCTTATTGAGAAAACAAAAGATAAAAAATCTTTTGTGCCTACGCTCGAAGTCTTTGAGGTGGCGAGAAAAGTCTCAGGTCCACCTTCTGCTCAGGGAGAAGCCCTGGCCAATGAATTGAATCGTCGCTTTGGAAGTAAATTATCAATTCAAGATGGGCAAGAATTAATGAGCTATATTAAAAATCTTGACTCCCTAACACCTGGGCTCTGGATTAAAGAGCGTGTTAATGCAAATTTAAACGATGCAAGTTTAGGGGGAATGTCAGGAGATATCACAGGAATGGGAGCAAGAAATATTCGCCAAGTTGCATTTGATATTCTTCATACTGATAAAGACTCACCTTCTGATATCGTCAAGGCCACAAGAGCTGGCGAAGAGAAAGTGACAAAAACCTTTGACCAAATTAAAACGAGATTTAATCAAATTGTAAAAGATGTTTTAGATGAGCGACAAATTGAATACTCTAATGCTTGTAGTGGTGATGACTGTGTCATGATTCCATCAAAGGAATTAACGGCCAAAGATCAGATTGCACTTGTTAGTAAATTCGCATCTCAAGAAAACCCTTCACAGTACAGATTAAGTATTATACCAGCAGGAGTTAAACAGAGTGATCGAACAAACTTGGCCGTCCATGGAGAGCTCGTGGAAAAGCACCTAAGGAAGATTCTGACAGGTGTTGGTGATGGAAAAATCAACCACTCAAAACTTAAGAACTTAACAATCGCGACGAAAATGCCTACACAAATCAAGCAAGGAAAAGTTGACCTTATTATAGGAGTTAAAGAAGAGCTACAATTCACACCTCGTGAGCAAGTACTAATTCAGAAGGCCCTAAAGGAGTCGATTGAAAAAGTGAATAATGAACTAGGAACTGAAGCGGCCGAAAAGAGCAGTAACTATAGTGCTGGGACTATGGCATGGATCTAAGTTACTTTAACAAGTCTCTTTTTAAATCAGAATCAACTGGGTACTCACCAATCCATGGGGCATGGGCCAATCCATAGAGTTTTTTATCATCCTTACGTTCAAGAATGATCTTATCATTCTTTTTTATGACAACTTGATCTCCATTAAGCTTATAGATGGAAATGATATCTCCCTCTTTAACATCGACACTACTTTCAACAAATGCCTTCAATTGATTTTCAATATCATCATAGTGCTTTAAAGATTCCTGCCACCCTTTTTGTGAAAGTTTCTTTTCGATATCTCGAAGATATCTAATCTTAAGTAATTCAACATCATCACTAGAGTTTTTAAAGTAAGAGACTTCATAAACATCCCATATAAAATATGACAAGGTCCCCTTTCCAATCAGGCGCAATTCACTATTTGCAGCGCTAGCGTAGAAAGTAAGAAGTCCTAATAATATAACATTTCTCATTAGTTTAATCATAGTTCACCACCTTGGCCCTTTTTAAAAACTTAAGAGCAATAAAAGTAAAATCAAGCTCAAATTCTTTATCTGCAAAATTCAAGCTAGTCTCATTTGCATGATGATTATTTTGATATAGCTCACCCATCATTAAAAAATCAATTAAGAGAGTATTTTTGGAGTGGTCATCCAGATTATGATTTCGATAGCCATATTTATGGCCACACCAGTTTACAATCGCTCCGTGAATTGGCCCTAAAAAACTGTGAATAGGAACTAATAGAAGATACCAATATGAGTCCGTGAATAATAAATACATGAGCGTATAAAGCACGACAAAGAGCAATCTGACGAATACGGAATCAGCGAAAGCAACAACACTAGGATATTTCTCTTCTTGTGTTTCTACGCTCATGTACTCCCTATAAGTATGAAACATCATAGAGATAATATTTTTACTAACAACTGGAGAATGAGGGTCTCCAATGTCATCTGAATGTTTATGATGATTTAAATGCAATGCTCGATAATGTTGAGGACGCAAGAAACTAGGCCCTTGTGCAATAATAGTAAGAACCAAGAAAAACTTGTCCCAAGCAGGTGTTAGCTTACAAAGTCCATGAGATATATAACGATGTAAGTAAAAGGACTGACAAAATAATGACAAGTACCAATGGATAAATAAAAAGCATATTGCAAAAATCATTTTAATCTCCGTGTTTGACTACTTCTTTTCAAATAAGAAGTGTCCAACAAACCATTCCTCACCCTTGTCATGGCCAAACAACTCGGCACAAGATGCAAAAAATATCTTCCAACGATGAAACCAAATATTGGCCTGGTCTTCACCATAGGTAGCGGCCATAACTTTCATGATTTCAGGACGTTTCTTCTCCATATTTTGAAACCACTGTTCTGAAGTCTCTTGATAATTGGCACCATTAACCTTCCATTTTTCTACTAGTTTGAAACTATCTTGCACCTTCTCAAATAGGTCAAAACTAGGCATTACTCCCCCAGTAAAGAAATATCGCCCCATCCAATTGTCTTCTCCCTGAGTTTCAAAGAAATACGAGGCATCTTTATGGCAAAAGATATGTATAAATAGTTTTCCATTGTCTTTTAACCATGAAGAGACTTTAGAGAATAAAGAATTATAGTTGCGCATATGTTCAAACATTTCGATCGAAACAATTCGATCAAACTTACGGTCAATACTAAACTCATTGATATCGCATGTTTTAATCTCAAGGTTGTTTAAGGAGCGCTCTTTAATGCGATCTTCAATAAACTCTCTTTGCCCATTGGAGTTTGATATGGCAATGATTTTTGAATTTGGAAACTTCTTCGCAAGATAGAGGCTTAGTGAACCCCAACCACAACCTAATTCAAGTATATCCATACCATCTTCAATCTTGGCCCTTTCGCAATACTTTTCAAGCATTGCACTTTCCGCTTCATCAAGAGTCTTAATCCCATCATCAAAAAGAGCACTTGAATACTTTAGGTTAGCTCCTAAAACCAACTTAAAAAACTCCGGTGGAAGTTCATAGTGTTGCTCATTTGCTTTATCGACATCTTCTGCAATGAGAGACTTATTGAATTCTTTGATGATTCCATTCTTATGGAACTCGAGATTTTCATTAATTTCATCCTTACGTTGTTTAATTAATTTTCTTATCCCCATTCTAATTAATGGATCAGGAATAAAACCTCTTTCAGCAGCACTCATTAATATAGACATCATATCCTCCTAAGATCTGTATAACGGTTTTCCAAAGACTAAATGAGAAACACCAATGGCCCTTTCACTAAAGCCTCCAATGCAATACGAAAAATAGAAATTCCAAAGTCGTTTAAATTGTTCGTCTTCACCAAGTTTTGGAATCTTATGTGTTTCGTGATTGAATCGATTCTGCCACTCTTCTAGAGTGCGAACATAGTCCTGAGCGAAGTCGACTTGAGAATATAGGCGCATATCTGAAACTTTCTTAGCGGCACCTAAGACAGCATGAATCGAAGGAATAAAACTTCCAGGAAAAATAAACTTCTTAATAAAGTCTAACTCTTTTACAGCTCGATCATATTCTTGATCATTAATCGAAATTATTTGTAAAAGAGCAAGGCCGTCTTCTTTGAGGACGTCAGAGATTTTCTTAATATACGTATTTAAGAATTTTTCACCAACGGCTTCAATCATCTCAATTGATACGACACGATCAAACTGTCCTTCTAGCAGACGATAGTCTTTCTTCAAAAGAGTAATCTTATCCTCAAGGCCCGCTGCCTTAATTCTTCTGCTAGCTTCTTCATATTGATTTTCTGAAATGGTCGTCGTTGTAACATGACAGTCATAGGCCTGAGCGAGATGGATAGCAAGAGCTCCCCAACCAGTACCGATTTCGAGAATATGATCACCTGCCCTAATATTTAATCGTTCACCGATAAGTTTGAGCTTATATTGTTGGGCCTCTTCTAAAGTAGAGTTTTCATTTGCAAATATTGCACTCGAATACATCATAGAATCATCTAAGAAGTGCTTAAATAATTCATCAGGTAAATCGTAATGGGCCTCAATATTCTTCTTAGAGCCAGTGAGTGTATTTCGACTTTGCCAATACTCTAGGAATCTCGCTGGTTTTAAAAGGTTTACAAATCCAGAGTCCATCTCACTAAGAAGGCCTTTATTGATAGCAAATACTCTCATAACATTACTTAAATTTGGAGTATCCCATTTCTTTAGGATATAAGACTCTGCAGCACCAATGGAGCCCTTGATAAAAATATCTGTAAAGAAGCTCTGGTCATGAATAATCATTTCAGCACTAATGCGTTTAGGGCCACGGCCAAGTGTATGCTTCTTACGGCCAACATAAATCGTTAGCCGAACATTTTCTAACAGGTCCAATTTCTTTAGAATTGCATCACGAAGAGTTCGAAGGAGAACACCTGGTGCATCATCTTTATTTAACAATTGAGACTTTTCAATAGTTTTGATATCTGGTTTCATTATTACTCCTTTAAATTCGCTTGTGAGAATAAATTCCTACGGCTATTTGGGTTTGGATGATCATAGAAAGGCACACCTTTAATCCATAAGAGGAATGCTTGAAAGTAAATGCCAAAGACAATCTTCAGAGTCATCAAAGGGAATTTAATTAAGACTCTGTTCAGCGCACCTTCAGTGGCCTCGACCTTCTTTAAGTTCATATTTGCAAAGAAGACCTTCTCTCCTTTATCAAATGTTTCCATATTTATTTTTAATAAATTATTAGGCTTAGAGAATTTCCAATCATATGCCAAGGACATTGGAAAGAAGGGTGACACATGAAATTCCTTTTCAAATTGTGCCTTTATTTCATCTTTGGAAGACTTCGTTGCATCAACAACGTAGCAAAACCTCTCGCCCCAAGGTGTATTTTCAATCTCGGCCATAACAGCGTCGATCTCACCTTCCTTATTAAAGCAGTAGTAGAAAGTAACGGGGTTAAAGCAGTGACCAAAGTATCTAAGACTTGTCAGCATTCTAACGGCCCCTTCACTCTTGCGCCCAAGGTGCTTTTCAACAGTCTTTAAAACTTCATCTTTAAGACTCTTAGTCTTATCACCGTGGTAATCACTTCTTTTAAAGTATGCTATATTTCGTTTCATATAAGACCAGAAACGAGAAAGTGAAAAAAACTCATCCACCTCATCTAAGTCAAGATAAACGAGAAAGAGCTTGTACTTAAAGAAGTGTACTTTAGGACGAGAGCGAGAATGAATGACTACTCCTTCATAAAGGCACGATTTCATAACTTCTCCAATTCCTCGACAACTCTCAAGGCACTAAAGACACCATCTTCATGAAAACCGTTACGCCAATAAGCTCCACAGTAGTGAGTACGATTGTGTCCACTAATTTCATGCCACCTTGCTTGGGCCCTCATCCCATCTAAAGTAAATAGAGGGTGCATATAATTCATTTTTTTAAGGATTGTATCTTCCTTTATAGGGCGATATGGATTTAATGTGACATTGAAATTCTTATGAAAGTTGATCCCTTGGAGGATATTCATATTATAAGTGACAGTTGAGCCAACAGACTCCTCTACTGGTAGCTGATAATTCCATGCTGCGACAGCAAGCTCTCTTTTAGGTAAGAAGCTATCATCTGTGTGAAGATAAGTAGGATTGGCAACATAGGGAATCGCAGAAAGTAATTCGACTTCTTTACTTGTTGGACTCTCTAATAGCTTTAAGGCCGTATCTGAATGTGTTGCAATAATAACTTGATCAAAGTTCTCTCGGCCCTCCTTTGTTTCAATTATAACTTGTTCTCTTTCACGAGAGATATATTTAACAGGAGATTTCAACCTTATTGAGTTCTTAAAGTGTGGCACCATTTTCTTAATATATGAATTTGATCCACCTTCAATCACATACCACTGTGGCCGATCATCAACTTCTAAGAAGCCATGATTTTCAAAAAAACGTAAAACGAATTTGGCAGGAAATCGCCAAACGTCAACTGGATCAGTCGACCAAACTGCCGCCATCATTGGTACGATATAATAATCAATAACACTCTTCTTAACTCCCCTTGTTTCAAAGAAATGAGAAAGAGAAATATCACCAGAATCATTACTTAAAAAGTCCTTCGCTTTTTTGTTAAAGTCCATAATTCCATTAATCATGGAGTAAAACCAAGGTCTAAAGAGATTTCTTCTTTGTGCAAATAGAGTATTTAACGTAGTGCCATTGTATTCAAGACCTGTCTTATCACAATGAACACTAAAACTCATTGAAGTAGGCTTATACTCAACACCCAGTTCTTCCATAAGACTTAAGAAATGAGGATAAGTCTTTTTATTAAAGACAATAAAGCCAGTATCAATTCTAAACTCTTGCTCTTCGTACTCGATTTCATGAGTATGAGTGTGGCCACCAAGATAGTCATTGGCCTCAAAAAGCGTAATATCATACTTCTTCGAAAGCTTATAGGCACATGTCAGGCCGGAAATACCAGAACCAATGATTGCAATTCTCATTACTGCCCCTTTAGCCTATTCTTAATATACTTAATTAAGGAACCAAGTATTGGAATATGCTGGTAAATGAACTCCCCCATATCAAAATAATCACGATGGTAGCTTACGAGGCCAGCTTCATTAAATTTAATAACAGAGTTCCCATGTAAGATAACAGGTTTCCCAGAGTTCAGATTAGGCGTAATAAGAATCATCTTCCAAACAGCAACATGATGATTTCCATTTGAAATAATTTCGGAAAATTCAAAACGAATATCTTCAACTCCTTGATAAATCCCTCGATAATAGTCTTTAACCGCATCAAGTCCTTTATGCTCACCGATGGGATCAATGAAGAGCGCTTTCTTGTCATAGAAGTCATTTAAGATTTCAATATTATCAGCTCGAAGCTCGTTAAAGACCTTTTCAATTTGTTGCGCTTGTTGATTTTGATTATCTACGCCTGCCGCCTTTAGCTCTTTCACACTGACTCCTCCAATTAAACATATTATTAAAACAAGTTTCATGGCTCTTTTTGGAAACCATAAGAGAAAACGATTTGTTCTCTTTTGATACTCTCGGTAAACTTCTCCTTTAGACTTCAACGATGACTCCTCTGCGGGAGGAACTCCTGTAACAGAAGTAATAAGATAAAGCATGATGATATATGGTATAAAACCAATGAAAGTAATAGGTCGTGCCATATCAAGGCCATAAACTCCGTATGATAACCAAATTAATGTTTCAAAGAAGTAATTCGGATGACGTGAGTACTTCCATAATCCAATATCACAAACTTTACCTTTATTATCCTTAGAAGAAATAAACCTTTTAAGTTGGCCATCAGCAGTCATTTCCCCTAATAGTGCAATGATGAATATGGAAAGACCTAAGAAGTTAAAGGCTGTTAAGCTTCCCACTTCAAGAAGAAATAGAGGTAGCGACAAGACAACTGTGAGAATGGCCTCGCCAACAAAGAGTCCATAAAGGTAAACACCATACATAACCTTCCACTTCTTTTTTAAATTTAAGTAACGACTATCCTCTCCAGTCTTTCTAATCCTTTGAAATAAATGTGTACTTAAGCGCAGTGACCAGAATGAATAAAGGAGGCCGAGTAAAATGAACTGAGATGACTCAAGTAAACGAGGCTCAGACAGGAGCAAAGTAGCTATCACGATGAGAAAGCTTGAGCTCCAGAAAAAGTCCAAGTATGAGAATATTTTAATATTCAAAGAAATGAACCACCCTATAGAAAAATAGAGAATAACTAAGAATAGTATGAGCACGATTACATCAAACACGGTCAGTCCTTTATTTGTCTTATGCCTATGGATACGAGCATATTTAAATAAAAGATCACCCTCGAAGAAGAAAACTCTATTTTTCTCCTAATATTAAACACTTAGATTTTTTATTCTTAGTTAGTGATCCAAATCGATGTGATTAACGTATTAAGTAATATGAAGGCATTTAGTGCAACAAATGACTTACTAAATAACACGTGCATAAATTATGCTAAAATAATTCCTATTATAGGGAGAGCAGCTAAGGTGCAACTAAGTCTATCAGACATTGAATATTTGCTAATGCAAATAGCGAAGAATAAATCGCGAGATGCTTTCAAGAAGCTATTTGACTTCTATTATCCAAAAATAATTGGATATGGCCTAAAAGGTAGCCTAAATAAAGAACAGTCTGCAGATATGGCCCAAGAAGTGATGCTTAAAATCTGGAGAAATGCTCATCAGCATAATAACGATAAAGGAAATATTAACACTTGGATTTATGCAATTGTGAGAAATCAAAAGTACGATCTATTAAGGAAACAGGGCCGAGATCCATTAAGTATCATTAGTGCTAATGATATTTTTGAAGACGAATACCTTCAACAAGAAGATGAAAATTATAATAGTGAAGAAATTTATCACTTGGCCTATACGAGAGAAATGATAAATAAGTTATCACTCGAACAGCAGGAAGTCCTTAATGGCGTCTACCAAGAAGGACTAACGCAAAAAGAATTTGCACAACAAGAAAAGATCCCGCTAGGAACCGTAAAGTCACGTATTCGCCTGGCCATTAAAAACTTAAAGATTATATTGGAGGAAAAGTGAAGAAGCTTTATCATCCAGACATTGAATTAATAAAAAAATATGAATCTGGTGAACTTGAAGCAGGACTTGGACTTCTTGTGAAAACTCACCTTAATAATTGTGAAGCTTGTCGTGTGCGGGCCGAGTCAGAGCTAGAGAGACAAGCAAGTGACTTCTTTCACTCTATTGACACAACGCAAACTCCTCTAGATGAGAGTGATGATATTTTCAACTCCATTTTTGAAAAAGTTGAAGGCGCTCAACCGAAGGTAGAAAGGAATAATATCAACGGGCCGGCAACCTTAAAGTTTCATGATAAAACCTTTCTTCTACCAGACACTCTTTCATTTGTTTCTGATAAGGACATTAGCTGGAAAGAATTTGGTGAAAATAGTGCTGTTGCTCAGGTGACATCTGGTAAGGCCGGTGGGCTCTTCTTTATCTACCTAGGTCCAGGGGAAACCATTCCCAAACACGGTCACCATGGCAGAGAATATAGTTATGTTCTCGATGGGTATTACAGCAGTGATGGCCATAGACTCGATACTGGAGACTTTTCAACTTTTGAGGAATCAGACACTCATGAACCATCAACAACAAGTGAAGATGGATGCTTAGTTATCTCCTGGGTTGAAAATCGCTTGAATTTCCTTCATGGAATCTTTGCCCCTTTAAATCGACTTCTATGGTGGTACTTAAAACGTTCATGATTGAACTAAATAAAACAGGTTAAACTAATTTTATTTTGTATTTTTTATGGATTAGCGGATAAATATTTAGTAAAATAATCTCTGATGAATACGGAAGAGAAAAAAGATTTAACACATAAGAACGAGCAGGTTCGTACTGTGGTAACCCACAGGTGTATCCTTAAGGCCACGGACTTATTTTTGCAACAAAACCCAGCAAGCAAGCTAACGACAAATAAGATTGCCCGCGTTGCTGGTGTCAGTATAGGTAGTGTATATAATCACTTTAAGAATAAAGATGAGATTCTTATTGAATTAATCAATAATCAACTTGATGAAGACCTTATTACCTATGGGAACTTCTTTAATGATGAGTCCAAAAGAGAGACTATTGAAGAAGAGTTTCACAAATTCTTAAAAGTTGTCTTAGATAATTACCGCAGAAATATTGAGCTTAGAAGGTTGATCATTTTTTACAAGAGACACCCATCTGTTGAAAAAAAGTTCGTTTACGTCAATCGAGCAACCCAGACTTTGATTGAAGACCACTTCTATCAAAGCTCTGAAATCAAATCTGAACTTCCCATTGATATTATCGTGAGTTCACTACGTGGGGTAATCCGCTACTACTTAGAATTCTGCCCTGAGAAGTTTGGAAGTTTTGAGCTTGATAGAGAGCTTGATATATTGATTAGCTCATATATCAAAAACTCTCACCTGATTGATAGACACGACTAAATTGATGTTTCAATTCGCCTGATGATTGCAGCGTGATTCAAGATCACAACCCCATCGCCATTCGTATCTCGAATAATTTCGGAAACGTCCTGGTCTAGCTGGCCTGATATCTTAGAAAGAATACTAGGCATTTTCATCTTATTTAGCATATCGATTTTAACGATACTATCAATATCATCAACTAAGAGAGCGTAATTCTCTCCCCTTTCATCGGCCTCAAGAATAATAACCTTCTTGACCGTGCTTGGTTTTTCTTCTGCCTCTTCTTTTATGCCATACATACGACGAGCATCAATGATCGTTATTAATTGATCACGTAAGTTATAGACACCAATGACATGAGAAGGTGCTCCAGGTGTTTTAAGGATATCGTTAGGACGTTCTATAATTTCTCGTACCTCACCAACGGCCAATCCAAAGTGATAACCAAAATCAAACGTCACAAATGATTCGAGTCTCATTTCGACTTTATTCTTGGCCTCTTCTTCATGTGATGCCTGATAAATTTCAGCATGACTTCTTGTGATCTCTTTAATTTCCCCATTATTTAAAATCTCTTTATGATCAATCAAAAATGTCATCCCATTGTCACTCGTTTCAATTCCTCCAAGGAACATACTAGACCTCTTTGAGGAAAAGACAGGAACTGGCATAACGCCATCATCATCGTAGAATGTGATTGCATTGAGAGAGTCCACGACTAGTCCGAAGAATTCATTATCAATCTTAATAATAAGAATCTTCTGATCCTTGAGTTGATTACTTTCTGTCTGAAGTCCTAAGATACGAGAAAAGCTTAAAACAGGAATCGTAGTTCCCCTTAAATTAACAAGCCCTAAGCAAAGTTTTGAAGCAAATGCAGAATGCTCAATATTTTGCATATTTATAATTTCATTGATTGATGTAATTTCCATCGCCAACGGAGTTCCACTAACTTGAAAAGAGATACACTTCTTATGCTGACTTTGAATTTTTAAGCGACTATCTACCCCTTGCCTAAAAGAGTCGTAACTTCCAAGCCTAGCAAGATTTCTTATTTTTATAATTAGAGAAGGTTCTAGAATTTGATATATTTTTCTTCCCTCATCTCTTTTAATCGCTCCTTTTACAACCTGAGCACTATCTTCACTATCACTTATATCAAATAGACTAACTTCAGAATCTTCAACTCTTAAAATCTCGCCTGTAGAATCAAATGAAACGCCAATGCTAATGCCATCAACATTTACAATTGCAACTTTAGAGGAAGATTTATTAACCTCTTCATCCTCACTAAGATTCAGAAGCTTTGATAAACATAAGATTGGAATAATCATTCCCCTCAAGTTAAAGATTCCATCAAGGTAATTCGGAGCAAGAGGCATTGAAAAGAGAGAGTTAGGGTAATTCACTACCTCTTGAACCGAATTAATATCAAGTACGAATTCATTTCCACTCAATGAAAATGAAGCGTAAATATTAGAATTAGTTTTTAAAACTTCAACTTCTTTTAATTCATTCATTTTTTTTGTTCCGATTTATCATTAATGCGAATCATCTTTATTTCTAAAGTGTCACAATCAATAATAATTTTAGTTGCTAATTCTTCACCATCTAAAATCTTACGTATTGTTAATTTCTTTTCTTGTAAAATCTCTAAGGCCTTCGCCTTATTCAGTTTTCCAATATGGTCAACATTTCGTTGTTTTAACTGCGCCATCATATTGCCGCCACCAGCGAGATAAATTTCAAAATCATCTTGCAAGCGAGACTCTAGATTAAGCTTTGTTAAGAGATATGGAATAGCATCCACCACATATTTTCCGGGCTGAGCTTCGGGGGACTTTCCTTCCCCTGCTGGAAGAAAGCAATGAGCAAGACCACAGCGTTTATTTACTCTGTCGATAATAGCGATCCCTAAGCAAGAGCCAAGTGTAGCCTGAAGAACAGCGCCTTTTTTGCCGAACTTTATTTCACCAATTCGCACATGAATATACTCGCGGTCTCTACTATTCATACCCTACTTCTTCTTATAGATTTGAGGACTCACATACTCAAAATCATTGGACAGGCCATTTAAGCTCTCAGACTCTCCAAGGATTAAGATTGCCCCAGACTTCATTGCCCTCGAAATATTACTAATCACTCTCATTTGATCATCTTGTTTAAAATAAATTAAAACATTTCGCAGAAACACAATATCAAAATTTGAGATATTACTCTTTGGAAGTGAAAAAAGATTATGGGCCATAAAGCTTACATTCTTTCTTACCTCGGGCAGGATTTCAGCTTCCTCTCCTACTGGTTTAAAATATGCTTGGTATAGACTTGTAAAACGCTCTTTAAAATTATTTATATTGCGTCCACTATACTTGGCATCTTGAGCATAAGTTAAAACCTTTGTGGAAATATCTGTTCCTATGATTTCATACCTCAGTATGCCGTTATTCTTCTTGTGCTCTTCACAAGACATTGCAATCGAATAGGCCTCTTCTCCAGTAGAAGAAGCGGCCGACCAAATTTTTATAGGTGCGCTACTTTTCCAATTAAGTAAAAACTCATCTTGAAAGAAATTCCAAACCTTCTGTGTTCGAAAGAAAGTTGTTTCATTGGTTGTTATAATATTGATGAATTCTTGCTTCTCATTGCTATCAGTTTGCAAATAATTAATATAATCATCATAGCTCTCTAACTCCAATGCTTTCAATCGCTGACGAATTCTGCCTTGTAACATGCTTTTTTTAGATGGAGCAATAGTAATGCCTGTATGTACATGAACAAGACTAATGATCTTCTCAAGTTGATTACTATTAAGCTCCATAAGGTAAATCATTTCCGACACCTGGCCTTAGTCTTCAATTAGGTCACTAAGTTTCTTAGCGCCTTCAGCAAGACTACGAGTTGCCATTGCAATCGACTCAGAAGCGGCCGCAGAGTTTTCTGTTTCAGAAGCCACCTGCTGAACTGCCTCACTAACCTCTTTAGCTGCAAGTAATTGTTCTTGAGTAGCACTTGAGATTTCTGCAATTGAATGATTTGTATTATTAACACCTTCAACAATTTTAGTGAAGGCCTCACCGGCCATTTTTGAAATCTGACTTCCTTCTGAAATCTTTTTAACCGAATCATTAATTAACTTAGAGATTTCCTTCGTTGCTTGTGAAGAGCGCTCAGCAAGTTTTCTAACTTCGTCTGCAACAACTGAGAATCCTGCACCATGCTCTCCTGCTCTTGCTGCCTCAATAGCGGCATTGAACGCCAGAAGATTTGTTTGACCAGCAATCTCACGAATCACTTCAACGATCTCACTAATTTCTTCTGATGATTTTGTGATAACATCCATTGCCTCAACGGCCTCATTGATCGACTTTGCTCCTTCTTGCGCTTCCGAAGAAGTTTGCTCTGCGATTTCATTTGCCGACTTAGCATTTTGTGCAATTGAGTTAATTGATGCTGTTAACTCTTCAACAGAAGCATTCATTTCTTCAGTTGTTGCTCCTAACGAAACGGCACCTTCTGCAACGTGAGATGACTTTGTTGAAATATCTTCAGTACTATCTCTCATCTCAGTGGCCAGCTCATTAATGGCCGTCTTAATTCTTTCCTGCTCAGTGATAACATCCCAAGTAACCATTGCACCTTGATAGACATTATTTTGGTCCATCACTGGACTTACTAATAAATTTAGAATTTCATCCCCTACATGAATATTTGTTTCATGTGGAAGATTAGAAGGATCAGATAGCATTCTTCTTTGATGAGCAGGGTTCTTATGAAAAATATCAATACTACTTCCAACAATTTCTGAAACCTTTATTGGCAATAGGTTTTCAATTGACGTTAGAGTTTGTCTCGACTTTGGATTTATATAAGTAATATTGAAGTCACGATCAGATAGCATTACATTGATTGGCATATTATCAAGCATCGAAGCGTATTGAGCATTGCGATTATCTGCGACGAGCTTATCTGTGATAATATCCCAAGTAACCATGGCCCCAATGTAGTCATTACCTTCCATAACAGCAACGACATTTAATTCGAGTGTTTCGTCTCCAATTTTAATCTCCGTCTTAATTGGTAGATTCTTTGGATTAGCTAAAATCTTTTGCTGATGAATTGGGTTCTCATGAAAGACATCAATTTTAGAACCGATAATCTCTGTGACAGGAATAGGTAGAAGTGACTCAATAGCTCTTAAACTTTCAAAACTCTTTGGGTTAATATACTTAATAACTAAATCAGTCCCACAGTACATTACGTTAAATGGTAACTTATCCAACATATCGTAGATTGCTCCACTTCCCTCAAATACATTTCGACAGTCAAGCTCTTGGTTTAATTTTGCCATGGTCATATAAATCTCCTACATCCTCATTGAGAAAATAATTTGTAATAAAGAAATTATATGACTCCATATTTTTTAAACTACTCAGTTTTAACGTAACGTTAGTTATTTAGAACACGGCTGTAATATCAACAACTTAGAACTGATGGTTATAGAAATAAGCAAGAAATTAATACCTGAGCATTTCACTTACTCATTTTTGTTTTTTACCGGGAATAAAAAATGAACAATTTATATTTTTAAACTTCGAAATCGAAGTAATCCGATAGCTCACCTTCGCCTTCTTGAAGATCATCAATATCCTCATGAGTATCTTCACAGAGGAAGCCAATATTATAAAGAGCATCTCCGGCCATAACGACTGAAGACTTACTGATTCCTAGGATCACACCATCATGTTCCATTGTAATACGACTAATGAGTTCACCAGTAAGTTGCCTAAGCTCTCCTACAACCTCACCCTCTTTAACAATCTTTCCATGATGGGCCTTATTTATTAGGAGTCCGCCTTTTGCCGCCCTCATCCACTTCGTTTTTCGAATGATGAATTTTTCTTCTTTAAAGCTCTTTTTACTTTTAATCATGCCGTAGTGGCTAAGGATACTTTTTACGAGGTTAACTCCATACTTAGCAATCGTCTCATCTATTCTAAGGCCCTCTCCCCCCTCAAAGACGATACAAGGGCGGCCGAGATCATTAATGGCCTCTCTTAAAGAGCCATCTCTTAGGGTGCTATTAACAACAAGTGGGATACTGATATTATTGACAAGATCAAGCATTCCTTCTGTATCGAGGTCACAGCGTATTTGCGGGATATTAAATCGTCCCGGGCCACCTGAGTGTAGGTCGATAAAGACATCACCATATTTTGTAATTTGTTTGAAAATAAAATTTGCAAAGCGAGCACCAAAGCTTCCCTTGGGTTTTCCAGGAAAGCATCTGTTTAAATCCTTGCGATCAGGAAGGTAGCGCTGCTTATTAAGAAAGCCATAGATATTAACCGCAGGGATAATAATCAGTGTTCCCTTAAGAAGCTTGAGCTTTCCTTTCATTAAAAGTTGGGCCGCTCTTAATCCATTGATCTCATCTCCGTGCATACATGCTGTTACCACAACACAGGGAGAAATCTCTTTCGTTGCACGATAGATATAAATGGGAGCCTTTACTTTTTGTAGCCCATAGAAAGAAGGGAAATTGACAAACTCAACGATTGGTCTGCCAATTTCAACTTCTTCAACTTTTAATTTAAATAATTGATCCGTCAATTAGTTATCCTTGATGACTTTTGTGTAATTCTTTTCAACGTAGTCAATGATCTCAACAGCAATATTCTTATTTGTGCAGCCTTCAATTCCTTCCAGTCCAGGAGAAGAGTTTACTTCTAAGATCTTTGGTCCACTACCTGAGCGAATAATATCAACACCGGCCATATTAAGTTTCATCGCCTTTGCAGCTGCAATGGCAACCTTTCTTTCTTCTGGCGTGATCTTTACAGGAGTCCCAACACCACCTCTGTGAATATTAGAGCGGAACTCACCTTCTTTTGCTTGCCTCATCATTGTTCCAATAACCTTACCACCAACAACAAAGCAGCGAATATCAGCGCCATTTGCATCCTTGATAAATTCTTGAACAAGAAAGTTTGCCTTAAGAATTCTAAAGGCATCAATTAAGCTCTCTGCCGCTTTCTTAGTCTCGGCCAGGATAACCCCTTTCCCTTGAGATCCTTCAATAAGCTTTACAACCATCGGTGCACCACCAACGAGTTTAATTAGACTCTCTGTTTGCTGAGTATTATTTGCCATCCCCGTCTTAGGAAGAGGGAGATGTTTTTGTGATAAGATTTGAAGAGAGCGTAGCTTATCTCTTGAGCGTCCAATAGCATTGGATGAGTTTAAGCAGTAAACTCCCATCATTTCGAATTGACGAACAATGGCCATTCCATAGGCACTAACACTTGCTCCAATTCTTGGTATGACAATATCAACCTTGTCTAACTTTCTCTTGCGGTAGTAAACCATAGGAGAACCTGTGGCCACGTCCATATAGCATTTATCAGGACGAATAACTTCTACATGATGACCTCTAAGCTTTGCTTCTTCTACTAGCCTCTTTGTCGAGTAAAGATGTTTATTAGAAGATAAAATCAAAATATTCATTTGCACTCCGTAAAAATAAAAAACTAATTTTGCACACCTATAATATAATCCAGAATTCCTGAACAATGACTATAAAAGTCAATATAATTCATAAATTTTTAATTATTTTTTAGTATCTTTTTTCTTGTGAAAGAGTTGTCATATTTACAATGAGGCTTCTTAGGTTTAACCTTATCGAATGACAGAAGAAAATCAAACATGCCCAAAATGTAGTTCACCTTACGCCTATAACGATGGCCAATTATGGATTTGCCCAGAATGCTTCAACGAGTGGAGCCTAGATGCTAGCTCTGAAGAAGATAGCACTCCACAATTCGTCGATGTAAATGGTGCCCAGTTACAAAACGGCGACTCTGTAACAGTTGTCAAAGATCTGAAGGCCGGAAAAGGTACGATCAAGTCTGGAACAAAAGTTAAGAATATTCGCCTACTAGAAGAACCAGTTAATGGTCACGATATCGCCTGTAAAGTTGACGGCCATGGCTCGATGTATCTTAAGTGTTCAGTAGTAAAGAAAGCCTAGGCCAAGTCTAGTTCTTTACAACCTGCCAAAGAGAATCGATAAATAGCTGATCTTTATCAGTAAAGTGATCCTTTAATTTGAAGCCCGTGTGCTGACACGTTCGTTCTATATCCTCTTTCGTGTACTTGAATGAATATTCGAGATGAAGTGGCTCATAGGCTTCAAACTCAAAACTATGCTCTAGCTCCTTGATATACACCTCCTGCTTCTCCTTAGGAAGTAAGTAACTCTCCATCGCTCCCAACTTTGGGTTAAAGACACCAATATGCTGAAACTTCTTTTTATCGAAGTTACCACCAAGTTCTCGGTTTATTCGATCCAGTAAGTTGAGATTAAAGTCACGAGTGTAGCCACTTGAATCATTATAAGCAGCACTTAGCTTTTCCACATCTTTTTTCAGGTCAAAGCCAATTAAAAGATAATCATCACTATTTAAATACTTCCATAGCTGTCTAAGGAAATTCTCACTTTGAGTGCGATCAAAATTTCCAATATTTGATCCAAGAAAGAGAACAAGCTTTCTCCTCTTTGACTTTTCCTTTAAGAACTTAAGCCCCTGCAAGTAGTCTGCAACAATTCCATGTATCGTTAGGTCAGATTTGTGCGTGATATGCTCTTCCATCTGCTTAAGGGCCTGGGCAGAAATATCAATTGGAAAGTAATTAACTTTCTTTCCTTGCCCTAAGAAGCCATCGATGACTAGCTCACTCTTATGGCCATCACCAGCGCCAAGTTCGATGATATCAATTTCATCTTCACTGATTAAATTCGCTATTTTTGCACTCGACTCTTTTAGGATATTAAACTCTGTGCGAGTTAAATAGTAGTCGTGGTGCTGTGTGATCTTTTGAAATAAATCACTTCCACGATCATCATAGAAATACTTCGTCGATAATCTTTTTTCGGGTTTTGATAGGCCCGTTAAAACATCAATTGCAAACTCTTCTAAAAATTCTGAGTTTTGTTCTTCACTAACTTCTCTAAGTACTGACACTTCCATTATATATCCTTTGCAACTCTAATCCCCGAAAACATCCACCTCTGATGAGCACGGTAGAAGTTTCGGTATGTATTTCGGTAATGTTCATCAGGAGTCGCAAAGCAGCCTCCACGCAGAACAAACTGATTACACATAAATTTACTATTATATTCTCCCAAGGCCCCCATATATGATTCATAGGATGGGTATGGTGAGTAATGTGATGAAGTCCAACACCAAAGAGGTAATTTCTTATCCCCAAGGGCCAGTTCTAATTCGAACTCTGTTGGCAAGCGCTGCCCAGACCATTTCGCAAATGCCTGGGCCTCATATAAGCTGACATGAGTTACAGGTGCATACATATCTAGAGGCACTAAACCATGTAGAGTGAATTCGTACCACTCTCCTTCGATTAGTCGCCAATAAAGTGGAGAGCAAATTTTTTCTTCATTAATCCAGTCCCAACCGTCACTCAGCCAATACTGAAAGCTTTGATATCCTCCAGAATTAATAAACTCTAAGTACTCACCATTTGAAATATAGCTTTCACGAATGGCAAAGGAGTTTATATATTTTTTGTGACATGGCCTCTCATTATCGTAAGCAAACCCACTGTCACTATTACCTAATTCATAAACTCCCTCTTTAAAGTGTCTCCACTTTAATGAACCGGCCGAGAAAGCTTCCACTCTCTTTTCAGAGTAAACAGGAATCAGTGGAGATGAGCTTAGGATATGTTTAATATCCATTAAAAGTAATTCCTGGTGCTGTTGCTCGTGATTGAGTCCGACATCTAAAAGAAACTCAATTCTTTCAGGCTCCATTGTTGTCTCCAACAGAGTCAACATTGCAGTATCCACGTGATTGCGATAACTCAGAACTTCTTGAACAGTGGGCCTAGATAAAAGGCCTCTCTTTTCTTGCTTCCAATGGGTCCCTACTGACTTGTAGTATGAGTTAAATAACAAACCATATTCATCATTAAACTTCTCATATCCTGGTGAGTACTTGGCGAGAATGAACTCTTCAAAGAACCAAGTCGTATGAGCGAGATGCCACTTCGGAGGGCTCACTTCGGGAGCTGATTGCACCGTAAAGTCTTCAATCTTAAGGCCTACGCAGACCTTTAGACTGGCCTCTCTTACAAGTCGATACTTTTCGACGCACAGAGACTTTCGCTCAATCATATCTAGTAACTTATCGCTAAATGCTTCGATAATGACTCCAAAATACTTATAAAATTTAGTTCTACAAAAAAATTACCTTTTGCGCTCTGGGATAAAAACTTAAGAATATTAAAATTTCTTAAAGAATAATTTGGCATGCTTTTGTATCTCAGGGATAATACTTATTATTTAGAAAAGAAAAGGGAGAAATATGAAACGTCTTTTATTATTAGTGATTACTACGCTTCTTTTAAGCTCAACTGTAGCAGCAAAGGAAGTTCAAGATATGTCAGATCCTCTGGCGGTTTATACTCAGGCCGGTCTTGGGGCAACCAACAAAGGGCTAAACGCAAAGATTGGTATATCTTACGATACGGGAATCAAAGACGTTGCGGCCATGAATGTTATCGAATTCAAGGGCTTCTTTGGAGAAGATCTTGGATGGGATGGTTCATCAAAGAAGACAAATCGACTTGATAGTTTTCGCTTTAGAAATTTTAGCGCAAATATAAAGTCAGGTAGAGGCTCTCAACTTGATATCAACTATAGCCTTAAAGAATCATTTCTTGCGGAAAGAACAGGTAATGCTTCTTATTCGATTCTACAAGCGCTACCAAAATTTTGGATTGTTAATCTCTATCCTCTAATTGGCGCTGGCGTTGAGTTTGGAAAAAATACTGTTGAAGATGATAGCTCTATTGATAGTGGCTTCTCTATTATTGGTGTTAATAGTGTAGTTGGTTTCTACGGAAAATTTACAATTACAGAAAAGATCTGGCTTAACTACAACCCAATCTGGGCAGCGGCCCTAGCAGGTTCTGATCTCTACGAGTCATCAGCATACGGTGGAAAGGATAATATTCTTCTTCACGAATTCGTAGCAAGCTACCAGTTTACTCCACGCTTTAATCTTCGCTACTTTGCGAATTGGAGTAACCTAGTAGACATTGCTGACGGTGACCACAGAATCGAATTTAACTATCAATTCTAATTAATCACTTTATCTTTTAAGGGGCGGCGATTCCAAATGTCGCTGACCCTCCTAAGAAGATCTCTGAGAATTTAATTCCTCGATCATATAGTAGCGGTGTTTCAGTTGAGCCCCAGAAAGTATCAGGATAATTTCCAATCTCACCACCTTCACCATAACCAAAGCAATACATATAACCTGTGACATTTTCGATTCCACAAGTGTGCCACATCCCAGAAACAAGCTTGTTCCATGAACGTCCTGCTATGATTGCCGGCTCAGCTCTATTTGAATAATCTCCCTGTCCAAGAGCTCCGTTATTCCCGCTTCCCCAACAATAACCATCACCACTGGCCTGAAGTGCACAAGAGTGAGATTCTCCAACAGATAATGATGTCCAAACTGCTCCACCAACAACTTCAACAGGTACGGAAGAGCTTGTAAAAGATGCATCATTTCCTAACTGCCCTCGGTTATCATATCCCCAGCAGTAAACTTTATTATCCGTTGCTAACCCACAAGCGAAATGATCACCTGTTCCGATATCAGTAAAGGTAAGTCCACCGTTAACTGCTGTTGGTGTTGTCGTAAGGGTTGTCGTGTTTCCAGTGGCCACTCCATTCCCTATCCCACCGTAACGATTCGTTCCCCAACAATAAGCAGCACCATCAGTACGAATTCCACAAACGTGATAATAACCAACAGAAATTTTACTCCAACTATGACCACCTACAATTAAATTTGGGTCATGAAAGGACGCTGTTGTATCACCACTTCCTATTTGCCCGTAGTTATTTCGTCCCCAACAGTAACCAACATTAGAAGTTGTTACCCCACAAACAGAGTCATAATTAGCACTAAGAGATGCCCATTTGTGACCACCTGTAACTATTGTTGATGGGTGTGAATAGTTGGCCGTATCAGCGGCTCCATTTCCAAGTTCACCATATTGGTCTCGTCCCATACAATAAGCATCGTCGGAATCATCAATACCACAATGAAGCATATACCCGGCTGCCATAGACTTCCAAGTTTTTGCCAAAGGAACTTTCTTAGGCATAAAAAGCCCAGCATTCCCCATTCCTGTTCCGGCCTGTCCCCAGTTCCAATATTGTCCCCAGCAATATCCATCACCACCTGTTGTAACACCACAACTTAAATAGTCAGAAGCTGAAGCGGATGCCCAATTATGGCCACCAATAACAAGAGTTGGTGTCAGGCGATCTTGAATATCACCGTCTCCGATCTCTCCTTCTTCACCCTCACCCCAACAGTACATTTGATTTAAATTATCGATACCACATGAGTGTCTTCCCCTCACCGAAACATCAACCCAGTCTTGAGAACCAGTTACTTGTACAGGGACATTAGAAGTCGTTCCAAGCCCATCACCTAAGTTTCCTCCACCACTCCAATCAGTACCCCAACACCAGATCTTATTTGATGTCGTCAACCCACAAGCGTGAAACCAATGAACTTCAATTTTATCAAATGTTAGACCACCACTGACAGGACTAGGAGAATACGTATCAGCACTTAGCCCATCCCCTAAAACATGGTTAGACCCCATTCCCCAACAGTATCCAACTCCCGCGACTGTAACTGCACATGTAGAATATTCACCAACAGCAACATTTTTCCACTTCGTTCCTGAACTTATATGCTCAGGTGCCGTAATAACTGTTGTGTTATCTCCCATTCCGATTTGACCATAATTATTTCTTCCCCAACAATAAAGGTCATCAAGGGAGTTAATAGCGCAAACATGATAATTACGAGCTGAAATCATCTTCCACTTCATTCCTCCCGGAACAAGCTTTGGAACAAATGAATCAGTTGCTGTCCCATCACCAAATCGATAGTAACTATTATCTCCCCAACAGTAGAGGTCATCACTGCCATCAATTCCGCATGTTAGACGATAACCAGTTGAGACATCCTTCCAAGTTTTCTCACCATCAACGATATGAGGAATATACTTAGGTTCATCAACTCCATAACCAATCTCACCATACCAACCCTCACCCCAGCAGTAGAGTTTTGACTCAGTTGTAATTCCACAAGAGTGTTGATCTCCACCAACTATTTTTGACCAAGTTAAATTCCCGACGACCTTATTCAGATCATTTGGATAAAGAGATTGAAACTTTTGTGGATCATAAACATCAATAGGCGCACCAACATCCCAAGAACCAAAGTAATAGAGGTTACCAGCACTATAGCCAGTGGCCATCCCCTGCACACGGTGCTCAGAAGAAACTACCGTTCCATCTGTGATATAGATATTTGCAAAATAATACCCATCAGCTGATGCATTAATTGTCATATCAATTGTACAAGTTTCACCAGGATTTAAAGTGGTTCCAGTACAAGTATCATTTGTCATTTGAAAATTTCCTGAACTTCCATAGATAAGCGGTGCTTGTAAAAGACCAGTTGTTACACCACCAGAATTCGATAAAGTAATCGACTGCGTCTCTCCTGGTCCAGCTCCACCTGGTTGATATAAAAGAGAGAACTCTGTTGAGCCTAATGTTAATGCACTAGATGCTACATTTAAAGTTGTATACGTATCCGAAACGACAACACTTGTGTTTCCCGCTACATCGATGGCGCGAATTTCAATTCGATAATCTTCCGCTCCATCTAAAGACAGACCACTTACTGAGTCTCCCTTTGTAAAAGAAGTCCAATCCTGCTCAATAGAGGAATCAGAGTCCTTAACGACTCTTACCTGGTAGCCAGCAAGAGCTAGGTTATCAGTTGAGTCCGTTGTCCATGTAATGGTAGGAGTTGTTGATAAGCTTGCAGGAACTGTTCCCAAAGTAAGGGCCGACACAGCAGTTGGATCTGTTGTATCGAGAGTAATGTTTTTTGTTACAGTCTGAGATGAAATAGCATTAGAGCTATCGGCTCCAAAAATATATACAACCTTTAGTCCATCTCCACCAGAGAGTGCAAATGACGAAGGAAAGCCAGTAACCCAATTTCCTCCTCCACATGAGCCAGCGCTCGTATCTGCCGGAGGTGTTGTTTGCGTTTCACTAATACAGTACTGAGTTAGATCATCACCACCAGTTTTTGCAATATCAATGCTATTAATATTAGAATGAGTTGTTGATCCAGAACTGCTATCACTTAAGATAACTTCCAAGGCCGCAACATCAAAGCCGAAATTAAATTCAACTTCAGATTCCTTCAAACAACTAGTCATTAAAAATATAACCGACAATAATAGAATGTTTTTCATTTCCCTCACCTTATAAAACAACATAATTTATATCGGTAAATACTTTTCACTTATTTAAACAAAATTTTACTATGGTTAAAAAAAATTTATAAAAATCGATCATTTACATCAGTTATCTTTTTATTGACTGCAGAAATAGCTCTATATGACAGAGTTTAATCTTCAATTAAAATGGTTTAACTCAAATTAATAAATATAAGAGAGAATCAATGAAACAAAATTTATTAAAACTAACTTGCCTTTTCTTTTTATCATTTAATTATTTACATGCAGATTCAATAAACTTTGAGGAATCAAAGAGGAATTCTAAGCATCAATACCTGAGACTTTCATATCAGTCCGTAAATAGTGAGAACCTTGAAACAATCTATGAACAGATCTTAGTTGATTCTTATAGCTACACTGAAGAAGATGCGATGGCCGAGAAGACCAGACGTGAAAATGGTCATATTAAGGACTGGGCCAGTTTAAAGAAGAAGAACTTTAGACTCTATGTCGAGATTGAACTTATCGATATTAACAAATTTATGAAGATTCTAAACTTATCTGATGAGCAAATAAAGGCCCTATTTGGCGTTGTTAAGGCAAAGGAGCAAGTAGCTCAAACACCAAAGAACACGAAGCCTTTAAGCTTTTCTGTTTTCTATATGACTTCTCTTGGTGAGTTTAACCAAAAAAGCGCACCAGGCTCAGTCGAGTTTAAACAAAACTCTTCTGTTTCTCTAGGTCTAACGACAAATTATCAAATTAATACAAAGTATGGCGCCCAAGCAAGTCTTTACTACTCTCAACTTAACACGGCCTCAGCAAATAAGTACCTTGATAATGTTTCCGTAGATCCGGAGATTGGATTTAACTTATATGGAACTTATAAATTTGCTGATTATGGACTTGAAGCCTATGGTGGACTTGATTTTGAACGTTTTAATACTTTCAACTTCGATGGCCTAACAGATGCTGACCAAGTGACATTTGATAAGAATCAAATCTTTTTCTTAACTGTAGGAATTCAAAAGAATTTTAAGTTATATCGTAGAAACTTCTTAGCAAAGTTTAGCTACTCTCACTCAGTGTTTTCAAACCGTGATATTGGTTATGCAAATACAAGTGATAAGCAAGAGTTTACTGGTGGTAAGGCCATGGCCTATGTCATGGGTGATATCACAAAGAAGATCTTTGCTCACGTCATCTTTAAAATGCACTTTATGGATGGCCCAACCGACTTAACAGTAAATCGACTAGGCCTTGGGTTTGGTTATAAGTTTTAACGATATGTAATATCCTTAGCGTCAAAGTCACTTTGACTATGGCGCTCAAGGATTTGTTGATCTTCATCTCCCCAAGCACGATTCACTAATCTCCCCCTTAAAACAGCTGGCCTCTTAATTAATTCATCTGCCCAACGAATTATATTCTTATACTCATGTACTGACAGGAACTCTGCTGCATCATAGAGCTTGCCTTTTACAAGTGCTCCGTACCATGGAAAGATTGCCATATCTGCAATTGAATATTCATCTCCCGCTATATACTTATGACTTGCTAATTGTTTATCGAGTACATCAAGTTGTCTCTTTGTCTCCATCGCAAAGCGGTCTATTGGGTATTCAAATTTCTCCGGCGCATATGCATAGAAGTGACCAAAGCCTCCGCCTAAATATGGAGCGCTTCCCATTTGCCAAAAGAGCCAGTTAAATACTTCTGCTCTCTTAGCTGGGTCCTTTGGTAAGAAGTGACCAAATTTTTCTGCCAAGTGGACAAGAATTGAAGCCGACTCAAAAACACGAATTGGATTACCATTATTCTTATCAAGTAAAGCAGGTATCTTAGAGTTTGGATTGATAGCAACAAAATCTGAACCAAATTGGTCTGCTTCACCAATATTAATTAAATAAGCATCATACTCTGCTTCTTTAATTCCAAGCTCTAAAAGCTCTTCAAACATAATCGTAACCTTAACTCCATTTGGAGTTCCTAACGAATATAATTGAAATGGATGATCCCCTTGAGGGAGTTTCTTTTCAAAGCGGGCCCCAGCTGTTGGGCGATTAATGTTTGCAAACTCTCCCCCATTTCCTTCTTTAAATGTCCACACTTTTGGTGGTGTATATTTTTGATCCATATTTTTCTCCTTGTAATGCATAAAGTATAACAACCATTAGAGGTAAAAAAAATCTAAACTTGACGAAGATCAAACTTACTAAATAGAGATTATGGTAGGATATTTGTATGAAAAAAATAATCATCGCCCTACTATTTACATCAAGTTTATTTGCCTCAGAGAAAGAAGCCGTTCAAGCAATACAGAAGACTGCAATGGCACTAAAGAAAGAGCTACAATCAGCAATGAAAGTATCTCCCGTTAACGCTGTGTCAGTTTGCAACACAAAGGCCCTACCGATCACTAAGAAGTATCATGAAGATGGTATTGAAGTTGGTCGCGTGAGTCTAAAGAATCGTAACCCAAATAATACCGTAAAGGGCTGGATGAATGACGCAATCATGAGTTATGAATCAGGAAAGAATAAGAAGAAATATTCTGTTGTAAGAATTGATTCTGATAAGAATGGTATTATCATGCCTATCAAAACAATGCCTCTTTGTCTTAACTGTCATGGAGATAACCTAAAACCGGAAGTACAAAATAAAATCACTCAGCTTTATCCAAGTGATAAGGCCACAGGCTATAAGAGTGGTGATATTCGAGGATACTTTTGGGCAACTTTTAAAACAGAAAAGTAGAAATATAAGAAGTTTACTTCTTTGCTAAGTTCTTTATTTTAGGGTGAAGTGTAAATTCACACTTCATCGACTTTGTTACCAGACAATTATCTTTGGCCTTGTAGAGAAGATCCAAGTAGGGATCAACATCCGACTCACAACAAATCTCCAGAAAAACGTGGATATCACATTTAGTGAACTCATAGCCCTTGGCAACTTTCTCGAGATGAGCATCTGCCTTGACTTCAATATTTCTAAAATCAAGTTTCTTAAAAGAAGCAAATGATTTGAATGTTAAGATATAACAACTTGAAATACTCGCACTAAAGAGATCCTCAGGACTCCATTCTGTTTCGACTCCATTAAACTCAGGCGGAGGAGTAATCGTAATACTTTGCTTTTTATCTGCCGTAAGACTTAACTCAATACTTTCAGAATTACCTTTAGTAATCGTTGTATACATCCCCATAACTACTCCTAATTAAACATGTGCTTGAGCTGCATTTTCTGTATGACTTCTAATTTTTCTAAGGGCCACAATCATATCTGAATAAGTAAGCGCACCCAAAGCATCATACTCACCACTTGAAACACGATCTAAGTGCTTCTTTCTTATTTGCTCGGCCTGATCTCTTAATTCCTTAGACTTTCGTTCTGCAACACTATAGTCCACTCGATCCAGTGATATTTGATTTGATACTGAATCATAGAAGGCCTTAACATTAACAAATAAAGCATCAAAATCTTTCTTTGCTTCATCACGCATTAGCTTAGAGATATCACCGCGAGCACTGTAAGCAATAAGCCTTTCAATATAGTCCGCAATACTCTCTAGTTCATCTACTTCTTTAATCATCGATTGAGCGCGACGGGATTCATCTTCACTCAATGGATTAACCATAAGCTTTACAATGAAGATCGTAACTTCTTTTTGAATATTATCAGTAATCCTCTCGTAGTCTTTGGCCTTTAGAGAAATTCGTTCTTGATCTTTAAAGTTTTGTTTAATGTAAATCTCTTCAGCAAGAGCGTAAAGTCTAGAAACGATATCTTTCATTTTATTAACTTCGGCCTGTGCCTGAGCAAGTGCTGCAGCTGTCACCATTTGACTTGGATCTCCAAGCATCACAAGATGATGCTGCTCTTTTTCTCCCGTCGCAGGTGTGATCTTAGTGACAAAGTTTGCTAGCTGAGTAAGGAATGGAATAAAGATGATCGTTGCCGCAACATTGAAGATCGTATGTCCAGTTGCAATATGAACTGCAACATTAACAAAGTCACCTTCTGCGTTCACAGCGTTGGCAGCTCCGGGAACAAGATAATCGATAAACTCAACATAGAATGGAAAGAATAAGAAGATAATAAGGACACCCAGAAGATTGAAGATAGCGTGAGCACGTGCGGCCCTCTTGGCCGTTATATTTGCCCCAACACTAGCGAGAAGGGCCGTAATCGTTGTTCCAATATTCTCACCTAATACGAGTGCTGCTGCCGTATGAAATTGAATCACTCCAGAACTAGCAAGAGCAATGGTAATCCCTAGCATGGCCGAAGAAGATTGAATAACGACAGTCAAAATACAACCAACGATGATACACGCAAAGTATGCGCCGTAATTTTGTTCAGAAAAGTATGAAATCATACTTAAGAATTCAGGTATTGTTCTTAGAGGCTTAAATGCATTAGACATAATACTTAGGCCGAAGAAGATCATCCCGACTGAAAATAAGATACGCCCAATTTGACGATAGCGGTTAGTTTTAGCAAATAAGAGAGGAAAAATACCTAGGCCAATAAAGAGTAGGCCATACTTCCCTACCTTAATTGAAATAATCCAACCAGTTACGGTTGTTCCAATATTTGCACCTAGAATAACACCAATTGCTTGGCTTAAGTTCATAAGGCCAGCATTAACAAAGCCTACCGTCATAACAGATGTTACAGATGAGCTTTGAACAAAGACAGTGACAAGAGTTCCAACGACGATGGCAGAGAAGCGATTCGTTGTAATTTTGTTAATTGTATTTTTAACAACATCACCGGCTACAGACTGTAAGGCCTCTGACATATTCTTCATTCCATAGAAGAAAATTCCAAGTCCTCCAAAAACAGAATAAATGAGCTTAAAGACTTCCACTGCCCTTCACTTCCTTTCGCCTATGATACGACGTTATATTGATCATGATAAATTTCAACAATTGTCAAAAAGAGGATTCCAATAATTGGGCCATAGAAAATCCCCCCCATTCCAAATACTCCCATCCCTCCAATAATTGCAAGCAAGACAAAAGTTGAGTTAATTTGAATACGATTTCCAATAAATTTTGGCTTAAACCAATTTTCAACAATCAGGCCAACAAGTGCTGTAAAAATAAATAGCACCACTCCTGAAGTTGGACTACCAGTCAGAACGAGATAAAGACTTGCAGGAATTGTTACAATTGAAATCCCAACGAGTGGAACAAATGCTAGGAATATCATAAGAACTGTCCAAAGCACAACAGACTCAATACCAGCGGCCCAAAGTGCAAGTCCTCCAAGCACACCTTGAATCACCCCTCCAACTCCATTACAAACAAGAGTCACGTAATTCATTTGGTTAAATTTATCGAGAATCTTTTGTTCTTGATCAGATGGTAGTGGTGAAAGATCAAAAATATATGTTTTTAGTCTTTTTCCTTCAACAAAAATACCAAAGACCACAATCATCATTATCGCAAGATCAAAAATAAAAGTAATGATATTTCCAACGATCGAGTTAATACTTGAAATAACCGTTCCAGAAATTCCTTTTAGAGTTCCAAATACAGTTGTCTTAACTTGCTCCATATCAATATCAACACCAGTGATATCAGATACACTTTTAATAAGAACAGCAACGGGACCATCTCCAAATAAGAAATCATTTACCTCATGGTGAGACATTGCCTTCATTATTGTTTGATAAAGACTTAAGGCTTCCTTACTAAGAGCGATTGATAGAAAGATGAGAGGAATAAGAACCAGTAGAATAATAATACAGCTTGTAACTGTGGCCGCTAAATTATCAGAAAGTTTATACTTCTCAATTAAGCGATTATTTAGTGGATTAAAAACACCTGCTAAGACAAAGCCAAAAATGATTGGAGCAATCATTTGCTTGGCCATCATCCAAACAAGGTAACAGACTAAAAGAAAGATACAACCGAAGAATACGTACGTTACGTTAAATTTATTTTGCATGTAAATATTGTATGTTTGAAATGGTTAATAAGCAATTTATAATGCCCTACTTTATAAGTGATTTACACTGCTTGAGCTCTAGAAAGAATTTTATAAACTTTGTCAGATAATATGCGCCAGGAAGAATTCCTATTACTGCCCCATAGGACATGGCCATTGCAAAGTCATTTAGGAAATAAGCAATTGCTGAAAATGTACTAATAAAGAGAATCGTTCCAAAGCATAGAAAAATAGGAATAAAGTTTACAATCATACTAAAGATAATTGCTCTAGTCGTCGTTGCAGTCAGCACCTCTTTTCCAATCTTTGCCATTGCAATATAGAAGAACCTCCCTACCTTAAAGTAGGCCAATTCAACTTCTTCACCCTTATCGAAGTTTTCAGCTATTGAAACCGATGTAACAACATTTTCTATTATTACGCCATTTTCAAATTTGATAAAATTAAAAACACGATCACTTCCACTTGGGGTTGCGACTTCGTAGCCAACAACCTTTGATCTTATATTTAAAACCATACGAGAGCCCTTAAAATGATTAGGGCATTATCGGCAATATACTGGACAACTTTACTTAGAGATTATTTGTTTGGAAGAATTTAAAAATGAAAAAGCCTCCGAAAGGAGGCCTTTATTAATTTGATTTTAGTAGCAGTAGTAATTACCCCAGTAATCACGGTAGCAGTCATAGTAGTAAGTGTACTGAAATGCATACCAGTAGTAATAGAATGCAACACCACCGAATACAACAAAGTATAAACCGTAGTCGTAGCTATAGTAACCAGAGTAGTTAGCACCTGTGTTCTTCATACCATCAACATAGTCTTGAATTAGTGACTTTGATTCTTCAAGAGTCATATTCTCTACGTCAATTGATCCAACAAGGTTAGAAAGCTCTGATGCAACTTTCTTATCTTTGATATTTGCTTGTAGGTAATTTAAAACCTCAGATGGCGTGATACCTTCTTGAGCTAGATCACCTAGTTGTTTTTCAAATGATTTTACAGTTTCATTGTAGAAATTTTGATCTTTTTGATCCCACTCTACAGATAATTTAAATTCAACTTCTTCAAAAATTGGCGCGATTTTAGCTTCAACATTTGCAAGAGCTGAGAACGAAAAGCATACAAGTGCCATAGCAGCTAATTTTCTTAACATGAACATCTCCCTATTAGTAACAGATATGGGTAACTACCCTATCTAAATATATTTTGTCAATTTAATAAAAGTTAACTTCCTTTACAAACCCATCTCATGATAGGCGTTTTGAAGATTTATGCGATCTCTCAAGGGTGACTTACAACTTCTACGACACTCCTTAAGAATTGACTTCAATAAATCTCCTCTAATATTTGAGCTACTAGTAATATTCTTGCGAACATCATAAATCAGCCCATGACTTGAGTCTTTATCAAGCTCGCGAACTTGCCACAAAACCCCAAGAACAAAATCAATATTGGCATAAGCATTAGTTTCAAAGCCAGCATTATAAACTTCATCGCGAAAGGCATCCTTTTCACGAACTCTTTTTGCATAGTCTTTTACATTATCAGCAATCGTTGCACTATCTGCGATAGAGGCAGCAAAGAAGTCGGCCATCCCTTCATTAACGGGAGAAGAGTGGCTAAGTCCTAGATGATCACTGAGAGCGACATGGGCAAACTCATGGTAGACAACTTCGGGAATAAAGCTTGTATCTAAAAAGAATTTCTTTCCCTGAAGTAGTCCGTAGAGCTTTTTCATAGCAAAGAATGATGCCTCGATAATGGCCGTTGAGCCCAGAATATTAAGCCCGCTGTCTTTTAGGGCATCTCCTGTAAGTAAGAATAGGTCACTAACAAATTTTTGAAAGCTTGCTAAACGTGACTGGTTTCTAAACTCACTAAAGATTGCGGCAGTTTGTTCAAAGTCATTCTTTAAACCTTCCTTAGGAAGATTAATCTCCTTGGCCGGACGAAACCAAATTTCATAATTCCAAGGCTTAATCCCAAATTTTTCTCTTCCCTCACCAGGTGGAATCGAAAGAGCGTTATTATACTCAGGAGATAAGTTGTCATGTGCAAAGTGCCCAATTGAATTAAATTGGTTTGTTATATTTAAACGTACCACAAGTTGAGGAAGCTCTTTTACGTACGAAGACTTAACAACGTTTAAGAAATAATTCTTTGCCTTTGTCAGGTGATAGAAAACACTTGCTGCTCTAAGCTTTTCAACTTCATCTTCTAAAGTCTCTAAATTTATCGCTTCATTTGATTTGCCATATACAATTTTAAAGCTCTGGTTTTCCAGTAATGATGCTTTTGTTAGATCAAGCTCTACTTCCTTCTTAACCAAGTCCATATCACCATCACGAGTGATAACCTGGGCCTTAAAGCTTGCCATGATTGACGATGCGAGAAGTGACAGTAGAAGGAGCTTAGAAAATTGAATGATCACGTTGTGGCTCCTGCTTTGTCTCTGTTAACATCTCGATACCAACTAATGATAAAACTTTTACAAAGTAAAATGTTGTTGGAATAGCTGCAACAAAGATTGTTCCATATCTTCTAATAAATCTTTTTCTCTTTTCTGCTTTTGTAAGCTCAGGGTTCCAAACATCATCGACTAATGCTAGTGTGCTCAAGTCCCCACCAGAGACCAAGCCTGTTTCAAATGCTGCGGCCAGAATATCTTCAAAACCAACATTAGTACCTTCAAATAAATTCATCATCTGAAGATCACCTAATTCTTTCCTTACCATTTTAGCGGCGAAACGATACTGCTCCATTGGATCCAGAATAATCTCCTCAACACTTTCATCATCAATCATAACGTTGATAATTACTTCATCCGCATTAAGACGATTAAGTAGCCTCTGAGTCATTCCACTTAGATAAATAATTTGAAATTGATTGTACTTTGCAAGCAAGGCCTCTCTACGTGACACCTTACTCTTATCACGTCGCCCTGAAATATAATTTGTCTTTTGAATATTAAGGCGCTCTGGAAATTGCCTTGTTAGAAAGTTTTGTTCTTTCAAGTACTCTGCTAATATCTGAGGTTCAAGATGATAGTCCTCTTGAACTAGTCTTTTGAGCATCCAATAGGTACGCTTATCAATTAAGTTTTTATGATAGGCCTTCTTTAGAAACTTCGTTGGTTTCTTTTCTCCTAGTTCTTTAAATAAATTCTTAGCAATAGCATTGAAGCAAAGACCTCTTTGCTGTGCCCTTTGAAAGTTTTCAAAAGTCTGCGCCTTGAAGTTTTTAACAATAGGATTAAAAGGAGAAAGATGTTTTTCTAATTTAGAGATTTCAAATGATCTTAAGGTTCTTAAAAGTAAGCGGTATTGGGTGTCATCGATTCGAGAATTACTTCGTAAGTAAACGAGAGCTTCTTTCAACTTACCTTGCGCAAATTGATTTAAATCTTCTAAAAGCTCATACTCACAAGTTCGTGATGAAAGCTCAACTTCATCTAGTAAGGCTTGCTCTTGAGAACTTAGTTCTGCCTGGGCCTTTGCGATATCTTTCTTATCAAAGTACGCACTTTCTCCCGCGAGATTTAACCCACATGCCTGAAAGCTCATATTCAATGACAGAATAAAGATAAGTAGATGATTTTTCATATGTCTATCTACCCTGAACAGGTAATAAAGAAAATAAGTGGTGAAATTTATACACTAATTATTTAGTTGTAAATTTATTTTGACGAGTTAAGATGGCAACAATGTTAAGAATTCAATAAAATCAACAATTTATGACATATATCATGTTTTGTTCATTTTTTTCATTCTAAACAGAAAATATTCATGATTTTTCAGAAAAGGGAGGATGCATGTCGAAGGATAGAGAGAGTAACTTCGATTTTGATGAACTATTCTTTTCCAGGACCGATAAGCGAGGAGTTATCGCGTCCGGAAATTCAGTATTTCAACGAGTCAGTCAGTACGAGTGGGAGGAGATGCTTGGCAAACCCCACAAGGTGGTTAGACATCCGGAAATGCCTCGCGGGGTATTTTCATTACTTTGGGACACTATTGCCCAAGACAAGATGATCGGCGCCTATGTCAACAATCAAGCTAAAGATGGAAGCAATTATTGGGTCTTTGCCCTCGTCTCACCTATAGACGATGGCTACCTGTCTGTAAGACTAAAGCCTAGTAGTCATTTCTTTGAGATCGTGAAGGAAAAGTATATTGAGCTAGCTCAATTAGAAAAGCGTAAGAAACTTACACCGGCACAATCACAAGAAACTCTTCTAGCAATGATTAATGAGTTAGGCTTTGAGTCCTACGAGCACTTCATGATTGAGGCCCTCATGCAAGAGCTTGAATCAAGACAAGTAGCACTTGGAGAAGAGCCAATTGAAGAGCTTAACTTATTAAGAAAGGCCCTAGAATCCGGCTCATTTCTACAAGAGAAGTCAGAAGGTATATTTGAGGAATACAAGAAGACCTCACTTGTGCCTATGAACCTAGAAGTTCAAGCTGCAAGGATTGGGGAAGAAGCAGCTTCAATGGCGACGATTTCTACTCAGTACGACAATCTTGCTAAAGAGATTCAAGACGAAATTAACAAGTTCATGGTCTCTGGAAAGCTTGTTCAAGAGAAAGTGAAGGATTGCCAATTCTTTGTTTGTAATTCAATTCTTCAAAGAGAGATTTACAACTTCTTTGAAAAAGAAACAAAGCCTTCACCAATTCAAAAGGCAAATGAGATGGGTATCTTGTCAATGTTACAAGAACAGCAGATTAAGAATGCCAAGACTAGCCTCATTGAAATTCAAACGGAGTTTAGTGAATTCAAAAGAGTGTGTAACGACGTGAAGAAGTTATCAATTGGCCTAGAGATGGTAAGTATCAGTGGAAAGATCGAAGCGGCAAGACTTAACAGAAATTCAGGAGAGCTTTCGGGGCTTCTCGATCAATTAACTAACTTTAAAGACTCACTCAAGCAATCGTTAAAAGAGATAAACGATATCGGTAACGATTTAGTTCATCAGGTATTTCGCATGAATGAGTCTTTAGCAAATCAAAATAACTAAGACTGATAGCTTTCTTTAAAATCTTTAATTGATTTTGAGATAGGTATCGTTGGGCGTCCGATGAGACTTGATAATTGCTTTTGATTATCAAATAGGCCTCCTACGGACGCTCCTTTTTCAGAGTCTGCCAATAATTGTGCAAATCCTTCGGGGAGACCTCCCTGCATTAAAGCATTTTTAAAATCAGCTTCGCTTAGATTTTGAAATTGTATTTCTTTCCCAAATTCTTTACCTACAGATTCTGCAAATTCAGATAAGGTAAATGCTTCATCCCCTGCTAATTCATAAATCTTTCCTTCATGACCTGTTCCGGTTAAGACCTTCGCAGCGGCAAGAGCATAGTCCACACGTGCTGCAGTTGAAAGCTTGCCATCACCAGCACAACCAATAACAGCTGAATGTTCAATAATACTAGGTAATCCCATCATGTAGTTTTCAGAATACCAACCGTTACGAAGTATCGTCGTTGATATATTAAGGTCATTTAGTAACTTCTCCGTTTCAACATGCTCTTTCGCAAGCCCAAGTGGAGATTTATCTGCATGAAGAATACTAGTGTAAATAAGATGTTTAACTGAAGATTCCTTTACAGCATCAATAACATTCTTATGTTGAGGAAGTCTTTTACCAACCTCACTTGCAGATATTAATAAAAGCTTATTAATTCCTCTTAGTGCTTCTTTCAATGAATCAGGTTTTTCATAATCACCATACCTTACTTGAACACCTTTTTTTGCAAACTGATCGAGTTTTTCAGTAGACCTTGCAATGGCCACTATTTCATTGGGATTAACACCCTCATCTAAGAGTTGTTGAATAACTAATTGGCCTAGCTGACCAGATGCACCTGTTAATGCAATCATATATTTCTCCTTATTATCTAAAACTAAAGCTTCTCATTGAAATGGAAGCGTTTTGAATTCCTTCAAAATCAAAATTCAGGATGTCACTTTCATCTGAGGCCCCTATCACATATAAAAGAGGAAGATAGTGTTCAACTGAAGGTACACTCATCTTTCCAATATCCATGCTTTGAAAATCATTAATCAAATAATTAAACTCTCTATTGATAAGCTTCTCTTTGATAAGTTCATCATACTCTATGGCCCAATCAACGACAGGAGCATCCTCACTCCAGCTTATTGTTTTTAAGTTATGAACAATATTTCCACTGCCTATAATGAGCACTCCTTGATCTCTCAAAACTTTTAGCTTCTTTCCTAGATCAAAGTGATACTGTGGGGGCTTCCTCATATCCAAACTCAACTGAACAACTGGTATATTTGCTTCGGGATACATGAACTTCAGTAACGACCATGTCCCGTGATCCAATCCCCAATTTTCATGATCAAGCTTCACACTCTCACCAATCATTTCAACAATCTCGTTAGCAAGATGAGGTGATCCCGGAGCGGGGTATTGAATTTCATATAACTCTTTTGGAAAGCCGTAAAAATCATGAATCGTTTTAGGTTTATCCATTGCTGTAATCCACGTTCCCTGTGTTTCCCAATGCGCAGATATCATTAGTATTGCTCTAGGCTTTGGCAGCTCTTTTCCTATTATTCTAAGTTGATCAGTAAATTCATTACTTGCAATTGCATTCATAGGAGAGCCATGTCCTAAGAATATCACTGGAATCTTTTCTCTAGTCATGACTGCTCCGCCTACTACTTAGTAACGACTTTAAAAGTTAGTGTTACTGTATCTGAAATCATATTATCACCAAGGTTCTTAAAGAAACTTCCTGAACCATAAACCATATCAAACTCAGTACGATCAAAGGCAAGAACCCCAGAATAAATCTTTCCCTTCTTTGTCACAGGGATTGCGACAGCATTAGTCTTGCCCTTAATAGTTAGTTGTCCATAAAGTTGTCCGTTATCAATCTTATTAATCTTTAGCTTTGCTGTTGGGTACTTTTCAACATCAAAGAAATCACTACTTTTAATATGTGAGAGAAATTTTGCCTTCCACTCACCTTTTAAAGTTGTATCATCAATAGAGCTCATATCAGCGACGAAACTCCCTCTTCCATTATCTAAAGTGGCACTTTTCATTTTAATTGGCCCAGAGTGAAAATCACCTGTGATTTTTGAACCTTTCCATACGAATGAACTTCTTGCTAAGTCAATATTATCGGCCATCGCTGTTAAAGATGTTAAAATTAGTCCTAGAATTATAAATTTAGCTTTCATTTCTTTTCTCCTGATTTGTTTTGCTATATTCGTATTATGGAGAAAAAATGAGTGTTGCAACAGATCACAATAATGCAATATAATGTTCCATATAAGGAACACTAAATGGATCTAAATTTACTTAAGATATTTGAAAAAGTTGCTGAGGCAGGAAGTCTAACTAAAGCTTCCCTAGCACTAGGTCACCCTAAATCCAAAATTAGTCGCGACCTCGTCAAGTTAGAAGATGAACTGGAACAGACTTTACTATCTCGCGGGCCAAGAGGAGTAACGTTAACAGAACAAGGCCTAGCACTACTACAGTTGATTAAATCTCCACTAGAGTCTCTTGATGCATCTCTTTTAAAAATAAAGAGCCAAAAAGATGAGATGAAAGGCTTAATTAAATTAACCGCACCAGAGGATCTTTCACAGTCACTCCTTACTAGTATTGTTTGTGACTTCATGGATAAATACCCTGGTATACGAGTTGAACTTTTCTCTACAAATATCCTTATGGACTTCAAAGAGCATAAGTTAGATCTTGCCCTGCGTATTGGAAAATTAAAGGATTCATCACTGATTCAAAAGAAAGTCTGTGATATTGAAGTTGGCCTAGTCGCTAGCTCACAATATTTGAAAAGCTCTCCAAGAATATCAAAATTAGCAGACCTTGAAAAACATCCGGTGGCAATCTTGACTGACCTTTATGGTAACCCTTTAAATAAGTCATGTTTTAAAGACCTCATTCCTCAATTTGCAAGCAACTCATTTCCCATTTTAAAGGATTACGTAAAAAACAATAAAGGACCGGCAATGATCCCGAGTTTTTACTGCAAAAAAGAACTCGTTGAAAATGAATTCATCAAGATATTACCAAGCTATAAGTATTTAGCTAGAACACTCTTCTTACTTTCTAAGCCTTCAAAACATATTCCAAAACATGTGAAGATATTTAAAGAATACCTCTATGATAATTTAAAATATATTTTAGATAACTAATCTTTGGAACGAAATGATGAAGGAATAATATCGACACCTAGTCTCTCACCTAGCTTAACAACAAAAGGAATCGTAAGTGGGGCAAAAGGAAGTACAAGTAAAACACCAACACCTAGCCCTTTAATGACCTCAACAAATTGCTTATTGGCCTCTTTCATTTCTTCTTTAGAGGCACGTCCTTGAGTGTAGCGCCTATATATGGCAAACATCTCTTTTGTTTCAGTTCCTTCCTTTTCAAGGCCATCTCGAAGAATAATTAGAGATTTCCTCAGCCTAAACATAAGTCCCTTTTTCTTAGAAGCAAAATAGACAAGAATATCAAGATATAGCTTTTCAATTTTTCTTAGCATATTCATGGTGCGATTCGGCCTTCTCTCAAATGATAATAATTCATCAACTTATCTTTAAGTCTTTGAGAATAAGTCAGAAGGTGCATAATTGCTCCTGCATCATTTCGTTCAGGCTTTGCCATCAGTGTGAATACTTTCTTTCCAAAGCCTTCAAGGTTTCTTTGAAAGTCTTGTGATACTTTTTTTAGATCCTTATCTTTTTGACTATCACTTGAAATATAGTCGAAAACCGAAAGCGTACTACTTGCAATCTCTCGCACAATCATCAGGACATCACTTTTGAGCTCTACATAGTTATTATCCATTGAAGCTTTAACACTTGTAATATCTTTAACTGAGTCGTGCATCTGAAAGATATATTCATACATGGCCATGATATTTACGATGCGATCAATTTCTTCTTCATTATTACACTTGGAAATGAACTTAGAAAAGAAGCCTAAAAGTTCGGCCTTAAGAAAGTCCATATATTCAATACGCTTCTTTGCCGCCTCATAAATACCTTTATAATTTGTTTCAATACTTAAGGTAATAAGGTTGTAGTTTTCTTGTACAAATTGAAAGGTCTTTTCGAGGTCATCCATTAAGTTTTCTTCAATCTCACTAAATTCTGATTCTTCTTTTAGGCCTAGAGCGATTCGTTCAAAATCCATTTTCCCTTCCCCAAGCATTCGATCGATTAGAGCAGTAAAAGGGTTTAAGAAAATAACAAAGATAAAACTCGTGGTGACGTTAAAGATGAGGTGAAAGTTTGCGAGCGCTATAGCCGGAATATCTGACATCAGAGGAAGGTGCTCCCTCCAAAAAATAACGATTGGAAGAAAGATTAACACTCCTCCTAAGTTAAAAAGAAAGTGAGCAAGGGCCGTCTTCTTTGCTGCAATATCCATACTAATAATAGAAATAAGGGCCGTAACGGTTGTTCCAAGATTTGAACCCATTAAAATCGGAATTGCATTATCAAGACTCATAAGCCCTTGTTGTGTGAAGATAATAGCTAAACCAGTTGTTACTGAACTTGATTGAACAATAGCGGTAATGACAGCACCAACGAGAACACCAAGAAGTGGATTATGGGCCTTTGTTAGAAACTCAATTAAGCGCACATCCGTTTGAAGTGGGGCGAGGGCCGATGAGATTAGGTTTAAGCTAAAGAAGACGAAACCAAAATAGAAAAGTGTCTTTCCAAAGATAGCGTAGCGAGATCTCGTAAAAGAAAGTAGAAAACCAACGATAATAAAGACAGGAGCAAAGGCCGTCAGCTTAAAGGCAACTAATTGTGCCGTAACCGTTGTCCCAACATTAGCACCAAAAATTATCCCAACACTATTTTTAAAGGACATAACACCGGCATTTACCAAGCTAATTGCGATGACAGATGTTGCAGAGCTCGACTGAATGAAGGCCGTGACAATAGCTCCAATTAAGAGCCCTACGACGGGGTACATTGTTGCACTTCCGAGAAATTTTCGAAATTTTTCACCAGTAATATTTTGAACTTCTTTAGAGAAGTTCTCAAGGCCAAAGACAAAGAGTATTACACTCGATGTTGCGGCCAGAATAATTTGAAAATCCTTCATTAATAAACCTATGTCTAATATCAAAATGAATTATTGAGATAAATATAGCAGTAAAACCAGTATCATAAAATTATCATATTCTTTATTTGAATAAATCGTTAGTAATTTCAACAAGTTAGAAAAATAGGCCTTAATCTTAATTAATGAATGAACTTTGTACGGCCGCATGGATTATCAACACCGCTCTTAGGCCAACTAAATGATTATTCAAGAAAAATACTGGCACTCCCCTTGCATTAATATACAGAAATATTGAACGGAGCGATTTCAAATGAAGAAAATCTTTTTTCTAAGTCTACTTTTAAGTTTTAATACTCAAGCTGAGTTTAGCATAAGCGCCAATGGCTCAAATGTTGATATTAAAAAGCGCAAGTATCATACGAGACCGCTTATTCAAACTGAAGAATTCAATACATCATCTTATTGGGCAGATACCGTCAGAAGAACAACTGTTGTAAAATCAATTGTTGGTTGTCTAAGTGAGAATTGTGCCTATTTCAATGAAATGGATATGTCGGATATCTTTAAAGAGTCCGTTGCCCAATTTGGTAAAGAAGAAGGTGAAATGTATTTTACTAACGTTGTCGCGGGCCTAATCATTGGCTCACCTGAAGTTAGAAGAGAGAATATCTATTCATCAGCAAAGCTTCTTTTAAGCTTTAATCAAAAGATGTACCTGGCCCATATTCTTGGGACAATAATGAATAATCACTATGATTTTGAACGTGATAAAGATGGCGTTGTAACAACAGAAGATATCTTTGAAGCAATCAGAAGTGGTACAAAGGCCGGTGTTTGTCGTGACATTGCCGTAACTCAGGCCAATGTCCTAAAGAAGTTAAATGTTGAAGACGTCTATGTTGTCGCTTACAACACAAGAAATGTAGGTCACGCTACAGTCGTTGTACAAGATCCAGGAAATAAAGATCGCATCATTAATTTCAACTACGGTGAAACCAGAATTAATGAGGGGCAAAGTGCGCAGAGCTTAGCACAAGATACAACCCTAGCTGACTTTGGAATTAATTATCGAATTTTTAATGCAGATGGAGAACCAGTTGACAGAGTTCCTAGTGAGGTTGGTTACTTACTAAATCAAGCAGTCGGTCTAGACATTGATATGGTCGCTCCTGGTGTCGAGTTTGATAATATCGATGTTATCTCGATGAATTATGAGAACGGGGCCATAAGAGCAAAGAGTTATTATGCAGAAACTGAAAATGGCCTAACAGCATCAGGTGTTGCCGCAACTCTAAAAAACCAAGGAAACAGAATTAAATTTGACGCTGGAATTGCGCTTCAAAGAGAACAAAAAAAATTAGAACATAGAGAGTTTGTTAAAGATAGCACTAGCTTTTACTTCGGTATGGATGCACGACTGAAGTCAGGAAAAGTCGACTTAGGTATTCTAAGAAATGTCTACGCGGACATAAAGTCACACGTAAGTATTACCGTTGGAAATGGAAAGATAAAAACTAAGAACTTCAAAACAGACGGAGAATTTAGCGACAGCCAAAATATGTTCTCTTCTTCCCTATATGCTGATTCAAGCTACATGGGAGTGAATTGGAAAGGTATCGTAACGGCCCACGCTTCTATTATGAAGGCCGATGTTAGAGAAGAAGGAAAATACACGATGGCCGTAATTGGAGGAACAATTAAAAATGAAATTAAAAGACAGATTATGGATGAGTATGGAGTTGGTATTCAAAATATCATCTATATTAGGCAAGAAGGTGCGACAGCTGACTATAGTATTACGCTCTACTCGGAAGATGGACGTCACTCATTTGAAGTTGGAATGAAGGCCCCACTATACGGAAGAACAGGGTTCTGGGTAAAAGGTAACCAAAAGTCTGCATATATAGCTGCACAAACAAAGATATTAAAAGACAGTTTAAAGTTAGGTATTAAATATATTAAAAAAGAAGATAAAGAAGCAACTTATAAATTTGAAGGTGAATATATCTTTTAATAAATAAAATAGTCACCTACTACAGGTGACTATTATTATCGATATAATCAATGATTTCATCTAAGTGGATATAGATATTTTTCTTGATCAACTTGGCCTTATTTAAAGTTCCTTCCTTAAAGTGAAATCCTGCAAGCCCTAATTGCTTTGCGGCCTCCACTTCCTTTAAGGACTCGGAAATATACAAACTAGGATAACGTCCCGTCTCATCTAGCGCCTTATTAAAAATATAAGGCGCAGGCTTTAGTTCATCATTACTCATAGGAATATAGATTTTTTCAAATACACTCCAGTCAAATTCTACTGAATCATTCCAATGTGCCCTTACATATTCCTTTAGCGTTGTAATCTTCTGTTCATAAGTCTCACCAAAAGATTCAGGAATATTTGAGATAATGGCCACATGAATCCCCATCCCTTTTAAAGCATGGATATACTCGAGAGAGCCTTCGTAGTAGTGATAATTCCCACTCTTTTTCGTGTTGATAATAGTATCCCCTAAATCAAAGAATACCCATCTTTGAAGACTCGTATCTTCATTTAGGTTTGATGCATAGTAACCAGCACCGGCAAAAGAGATTAAAGTAATAAGAATAAGTAGTACGATATTTTCTTTTTTCATACTTTATTTTAGCAAACAATTATATTAGTTTAACCTGATCAATGTCAGGGTTTTTAGTTATATTTTTCAACATCCATCGGTACTTCCATCACGAGAATCTCTGAGTCATTGAGTGACTTTAGTCCAATATTATTACCAGGATCAATCCCTAGCCCATCACGATTTGATAATGTTAATTCATTAACCCTTACCTCGCCATTTATAACAAAGAGATAGACACCATTTGATTTGATATACTTCTTATAAATTAAATTCTGCCCTTCTTCTAAGTTTGCTAATGAGAAAAAGGCATTTTGATTTATCGTCACAGAATTATCTCGGCCATCAGGGGAAACAATTAATTGAAACTCTCCTCTTCGCCCAGAGTCTTTGAAATATCTTTGAGAGTAAGAAGGCCTAATATTATGCTCTTTAGGTAGCACCCAAATTTGTAAGAAGTGTACCTCTTCTCGATCAGAATTATTATATTCACTATGAGAAATTCCCGAACCGGCAGACATCACTTGGATCTCGCCTTTCCTTATAATGAAATCATTTCCAATAGTATCCTGATGGTGAAGAGAGCCCTTTAGAGGAATAGATATGATCTCCATATTACGGTGGGGATGAGTATCAAAGCCTTCCCCTGGAGCAACGACATCGTCATTAATAACCCGAAGTGTGCCGAAGTGAATTCTTTCCGGGTCATAATAATTGGCAAAGCTGAAAGTATGATTACTCTTTAACCACCCATGTTCTGCATAACCACGCGAGTCCGCGCGGTGAAGTACATTTGTCATCTTTCCTCCTACATTTTTGATATTATAGCGGTCCTCAATATCTCAATGTAGGTAAATTAAATTAAAATTTTAGTCGGAGGATCAAGTAAGAAGTCTAAAAGCAACTCAAGCTCTTTAGCAAGATCAGGTTCAACTTTAGTCCACTTCTTCTGGCTAACTTGAATTCGATCATAAAGCTCTGTTGCCTTCTTTTTTATTTTAAAGGTTGAGCCCTCTGAAATAGACTCAACCATTCTCCACTTTAATTCATCAAGGATATAGTAATACGTTTGTGGGCCATCATCTTTTTCCAACTCTTGGTCGATGACGGTAACAAGATCCCACCAATCATTTTTACGATATCTTCTTGAACTTGAGTACATCTTAACGTAGCTCTCGGCGAAGTACCTTACCAACGTTATTCTTTGGAAGGTCATCGACAAATGCAATTTGCTTAGGAACTTTATATCCAGCTAAGTTCTTCTTTGCATAGGCCTTAATATCTTCTTCAGTTAAAGAGGCATTTGCTTTAACAACAAAGACCTTAACAACCTGTCCTGACTTTTCGCTATCAATTCCAATAGCAGCAACATCCTGAACCCCATCAAGCTCAAGAAGAACACCTTCGACCTCATTTGGATAAACATTAAATCCTGAAACAACAATCATATCTTTCTTACGATCTAAAATTCTTAGAAAACCTTTTTCATCAATCGTTGCGTAATCACCAGTTTTAAGCCAACCATCTTTTGTAAAAGTCTTACTCGTCTCTTCAGGTTGATTCCAATAGCCCTTCATAACCTGAGGACCTTTTACACAAAGCTCCCCTTCTTCATTAAAGCCTAATTCATTCTCATCCCCGTCAATGATTTTAATATCAGTAGAAGGAAGAGGAAGCCCAATTGAACCAATTTCATCAGTCCCATCTGTTGGGTTACAACTAACAACTGGAGACGCTTCAGTAAGGCCATAACCCTCAATAACTCTGGTCTTCGTTACCTTCTCCCACTCTTGTTTCACAGCAGGTTTAAGGGCCATCCCACCAGCAACACTAAAGCCAATAAAGCTTAAGTCATGCTTTCTAAATTCCTCATTTGCAAGTAGAGCTTGAAGAAGAGTGTTTACAACAATCATAACTTTAGGCTTATGAGTATAAACGTCCTTGATTAATGAATTAAGATCACGCGGATTTGTGACAAGTACATTTGTCATCCCCATCTTAAAGAATCCAAAGATATTAACTGATAAAGTGAAAACGTGATAAATCGGTAGTGGAGCTAGAATATTAGCGTGTTCCGTACCTAGGCCAGCATTGATCCAAACATCCATTTGTAACATATTAGCAATAATATTTCTGTGAGTTAGAATCGCGGCCTTCGTTTTTCCAGTCGTTCCACCAGTGTATTGGAAAAGAGCAGTATCTTCTCTTTCAATCGTTGGAAAAGTTGCACTCGCCCCCCTTCCTTTTGCAATAGCTTCATTAAGCGTTAAGTAAGTTCCTTTATAAGCAGGAATCATTTTCTTTACGTGCTTAATAACAAAATTTGTAAGCTTTCTCTTTACTAAAGGAAAGAAGTCACCGATTTCAGTTGTGATAATATGCTCAATCTTACTTCCTTCAATGGCCTCTTCTAAATTTGCCACAAAGTTCGAACAGATAACAATTGCTTTTGCCCCACTATCTTCAAGAACTTTTTTAACTTCTCTTGTTGTATAAAGTGGATTTGTATTAACAACAACTAGCCCCGCCTTGAATGCTCCAAAGAGAGCGACAGGATATTGAAGAAGGTTTGGCATCTGAATCATGATGACATCACCCTTCTTAAGCTTTAGATCTTTAATAAGATAGTTAGCAAATGCATCAGACTTCTCTCTTACCTCTTGATAAGTCATACTAGCATTCATATTGATAAATGCTTTTCTCGCCGAAAATTTTTCACAAGTCTCATCAATCATTTCAACAATATTATTATATTGATCAGGGTTGATTTCTGCTGCAGCATTCTTTGGGTAATTCTCTAACCATACTTTATTCATTTATATATCCTTTTTTCTTATAGCTTTAATCTTATATTCACAATTCCCATTGTTTCAGGCTCTATGAAAACTTCGCCGCGGCTCTTGAGAAGCCCTAATACTGCGTGATTGCCAGTACTGGCCGTGCCATATATCTCTTTAATCTTGCGCTCTTTGGCGGCCTCAATTAAATGATCAATTAAAATTCCACCAAATCCCATACGATGATATTTATCAATCACAGTAACGGCGAATTCGGCCTTTGGTGAATGATCAGAGTCGCGGTAGAATCTTGTGGAGCCTACCGGAAGCTCACCCTCTTCACTTTGCTTCATAACCGTTAAGGCCACATGGTTAACATAATCAGGACAAGTAAATAACTCTAAGTCCTTTTTTGAAAGACTTTTCTTTGCCGCTAGAAAGCGACTACTCAATGTACGATGAGAGGCCATCTTAAAAGCTTCGATCAATTTTTCTTGATCTTTTTCACTTACACTTCGGATGATGTATTTCTCACCACGATGCTCAAACTGTTTAAAGAAGTCTTTATTGTATTTCACAAGGGCTTCCAATGACACATGCTCGATTTAGCGTCTTTATAAATTGTTCCTTTAGAAGATCAAATTCTTTCTCATCTCTACCACGGCCAATCCACGAGTGAACAAGCTCTCTGGCCGCACCAAATAAAATGGCATCGAGTATATGGCGATCAACAATTCTAATATTTTCAAGCTCGGCCTGTTTTGTGAGGACTTCATAAATTCTTGTGGATAGAATTTCGTACTCACTAACTAAGAGTTCACGAATTTCTTGGAAGCCAGACATTGTCGCCTTCCAAAAGAAATCACTCTCCCTCACTTCATTCTTATGCCAACCAAAGTAGATGCATACCAAATCATTTAGAGTTTGTTCTATCGACTTTGCACTACTGGCAGCGACAAAGGCCCTATTTCTAATCTTAGATGAAAGCTTTATAAAGAGAGACTTATAAATATCTTCGATGCCACCAGGGAAATGATAATAAAAAGTTCCAGTTGAAAGCCCGGTGTGTTTCTTAAGCTTAGAAACCGAAATATCTAAAATGGCCTCTTCATTTAAAAGCTCTAAGACACCTTCAAAGATGGCCTCTTTTGAATCCTGTTTCACAATCACTCCATTTGTAGACAAGTTGTCTAGACGTGTACTCTAGAATATGCCACAGCAGAACATAAGACTCAAGCTAAATGATCTAACTAGCTGAAAAATGGTTATAGAATTTTAAACAAGGAAATTACTTTAGCAACTGACACTTTACTGCAAATTTAATTTTATCAAATCCTTCAGCGCCAAACCACTCAACGTATTGGCAATAGATCGATTTGTAGAGGTCTGTGTCTTGATATTCGAGGTAGAGTTCTTCTCCAACAGGAGTGGAGAAGAACGGAACGAGAAAAATAAATGTTAGAATAACTGTAATTAGAATTCTAAACATCTATTGAACCTCCCAAATGGCCATTGCCCACTCAGGGTGGTCAATGAAAGGGTTGCGGTTCTTTTGATATTCACATGCGATATCATTTCTTCTTCTTTCGTGCTCACTTACAGGATCTTGCTTGTGCCACTTTAGAAGTAGTTTAATAAACCAAGTGCTATATGTTTGCTCACGTGAACCATTAGTCATTGGGTTATTCTTAAATCTTGGAATCTCTGCTTCATAGCGAACTGCAAAGTAAAGCATTGCTCTTGCAATATCACCTTTGAATTCATCGATTGGTTCAAAAACGCGACCACGGTAACCACTTGTTGAGCTTCTCCCAACCTTTGATCCGTTCTTAGAAGTCCATGATGCGTCACCAACTTCTCCAAAAGGATAAGAGCCACGATGTCCGTTTACTTTTCCATCAGTAGGATAAACATGAAAGATATCTGTTTTCATTGGGCGTCTCTTATTAAAAAGACCTTGAGGGAATAAGTGCTCTCTATTGTAGCAGTCACCCTCTCCCTTATATTGGCCACATGTTCTGCGACCAGGTTGAAAACGATACGGATCCTTTCCATTTGGATTTTCTGAGTACATATCCATAATCGTGCGATCACCATCGTAAGTAGTATCGAGGTCAGTGCTACGATACGCCTTAAGAAGGTCATCATACGAGATACTACGATGTTCTCTTCTCAAAAGAGAAGAAAGCTCTGATTTAAACTCGTAGCCAGATGCATGCTTAGAAAGTCGTGAATAAAATTGTGTTTGATCACAAGTTGAAGCAAAGGCCGTGCTTGTGATGAAAATTAGAAAAGTTGTGATGTGTGTGATTTTCATGCAAAGAGAGTATCGACTAAAATACATGAACACAATGAAAAAATTTATTAAATCTTATAGGGTATATTAGGTATTCTTATAAACAGATAGTCTTTAGAAGAAGGTGTACCTTCTAAGAAGCTGAAATTCTTCACTTTCTTAAAAGGCACGGTGTATCAATCTTAAGATTAAGAAAGAACGCTTACTGAAACAGCACAAGGACCTTTTTGTCCTTCACCTACTTCAAATTCAACAGCGTCATTTTCACTTAGAGTGTTTCCGTTTACTGCTGAAATGTGTACGAAAAGATCTTTGCTTCCATCGTCAGGAACGATAAATCCAAAACCTTTCTCATCATTAAAAAACTTAACTTTACCTGTTTTCATACTTACTCCTTATGTTTAAGTTTCTTTAGGTCTACGTTAGAACTATATATTTTTAATTCGCCAGAGCTTAAAACGCCATTGGCCTTCCAAAATTGTTTATACTTTCTTTCCAACAAGAAATCTATTCGATCACCTCTAGTCACTAAAAAGAAACTATAGTCACCGATTCGACTTACTAATTCATCTAAAATCTTCGAAATATCCTCAATTTCACTAAAATCATAGATAAAGTATATTTGCGCCTTTGGTAGAATAAAATCATCATCCAAGACGTCTTCTAAAATAATTTCACAATTTATGAGATCTAATTTTTCAAAAAGACGATTTCCTTCGCTCTCTCTTTGTTTAAGAATCTCATAGCCGATAAATCGGGACTCTGGAAAAACAGAGTTCATCACAATACCAACTCGTCCATAGCCAGCACCAACATCCACTATCTTATCAACCTCAAAATCCTTTAAAAGATAAAGTGCATCAAAAATATCATTATAAGGTGTCTGCAAAACTTGCGGATGTAATCCAATCCAAGTTTGCGTGCCTTGAAAGTGCTGCTTTCCTTTAATGCCATCATTTTGCTTATAATAGGCTTTGTATTTCTGTAGAAGCTTTCCTTCTATTTTTGGAATACGAAAACCAAGCAGCCGATCTAAATCCTTTGCATGTTCCAGAGGATGATTATTGCTTCTCATAAATGTACGCGGATTTTTAATAAGATCTTTCAATGGTACTGAGTCTGCATTAAGCACTTCGTTCACTAAGGTATTCCCTGCAATTCTGTCGTTTCTAAATAATAAAAGATTAAAAATAGACAGAACCGAAATAAGGAAGTGAACTATAGGAAACCTAATTTGACACAAGATACTATGTCCAAAGCTCTAATACAAGCGAGATTCTTCTTACTGTATTTTATTCGCATGTTTTTTTAATTGTTTCGATCAAGCCTGGGTAATACTTTTTGATATTAGGATTGAGAAATAGGTACTTCTTCACTCCTTCCGTCCTCTGGCAAATGATATGGGCCTCAATCAGAATCTTAATATGATGTGAAAATGTGGCCTTATTCACACAATAATCGAAGCCGCCACAAGTTATCTCCTTGTGTCCATGCTCTTCCTCGTAAGCAATTAGCTGCTTAATCACACTCATGCGAATAGGATCGCCTAGTGATTTAAATATCTTATCCAATGGTATCTGTGTGCAGTCATTCATAGTTAGATAAAATTCTAACAAAGGACTTGATTTTTATCAAGGGCAGGCCTATTGTTTGATAAATATCAAACTAAAGGAGTCTCAATTGAGTACGAATTTATTCACACCTATAAAGCTTGGAAGAACTGAGCTCAAAAATAGAATTATTATGGCCCCCCTAACTCGAGCAAGAGCAGGAGAAGAACGAGTTCCAAATGATCTTATGGTTAAATACTATGAACAGCGTGCTGATGCAGGAATGATCCTCACAGAGGCAACCGCTATTACACCGTCGGCCGTTGGTTATGCCAATACTCCTGGTATTTGGTCGAAAGATCAAATCGAGGGCTGGCGAAGAATTACAGATGCAGTGCATGCCAAAGGCTCAAAGATCTACATGCAGCTATGGCACGTGGGAAGAATCTCACACTCTAGTTTTCTAAATGGGCAAAAGCCTGTTGCCCCAAGTGCGATCCAACCAGCGGGTCATGTTTCTCTTGTTCGTCCAATTACGAACTATGAAACTCCTCGAGCACTTGAGACACAAGAAGTAAAAGCAATAGTAAAAGACTATCGTCAAGCAGCAATCAACGCAATGGAGGCAGGCTTTGATGGTGTTGAAGTTCATGCGGCCAATGGATATCTCATTGACCAGTTCTTACAAGACTCGACTAATAAGAGAGACGATATATACGGAGGCAGTATTGAAAACCGCACAAGATTCTTGCTTGAAGTTACAGACGAACTCATTGAAGTATGGGGCGCTGATCGCGTCGGCGTTCATCTTGCTCCTCGCTGCGATAGCCACGACATGGGTGACTCTGATCCCCTGGCCCTTTTTGGCCATGTGGTAGAGGAATTAAATAAGAGAAAGATTGCATTTATCTTTACTCGCGATCCGCTAGATAATGACAGTCTTTTTCCAAAGCTTAAAGAAAAGTTTGACGGCGTCCTTATTGCCAATCAAAAATTCACCAAGGCCACAGCTGAAAAAGCATTAGAAGATAAGATAGCGGATGCCATTTCATTTGGTGTTCCCTTTATTGCAAATCCTGATCTTGTTGAAAGGTTTGCAAAAGATGCTCCCTTAAATGAGCCAGTCTTTGAAACATTCTACGGCCCTGATCACGTTGGTTATACAGACTACCCAACACTAAAGGATTTACCATGACTCCAAAATTATCCCTACTCGACTTAGTCTTTGTTAATGAAGGACAGGAGCTTAAAGAAGCATTTGATCATTCAATACGTAGCGCACAAGCAGCAGAGGAATATGGATATCATCGCATATGGGTGGCCGAACATCACAATATGCCGGCCATTGCAAGTGCTGCAACATCAGTTGTGATTGGACATCTTGCCAGTCAAACAAAGTCTATTCGAATTGGTGCGGGAGGAATTATGCTTCCCAACCACTCACCTCTTGTTATCGCTGAGCAATTCGGAACATTAGAGGCACTCTATCCTGGACGTATCGACCTAGGACTTGGCCGAGCCCCAGGTACTGATCAAATGACTATTCAGGCCCTAAGAACAACGGCCCAGAGTTCAAATAACTTCCCAAAAGATATTGTCGAACTTCAGCGCTACCTTTCTAAAGAAAGTGGTAGTGATCCAATAGTGGCAACACCTGGCCTTGGCTCACAAGTTCCACTCTGGATTCTCGGTTCAAGTACGTTTGGGGCACAACTAGCTGCTCACCTTGGACTACCATATGCCTTTGCTTCTCACTTTGCACCTGATGCCATTCAAGAAGCGCTATCACTTTATCATGCAGGCTTTGAGCCATCTGCTCAACAAGAAAAGCCTTACGTCATGTTAGGTGTAAATGTCATTATTGCAGATACTGATGGAGAAGCTCAATTTCTTTCAACGAGTCAGAAACAGTCCTTTGCCAATCTTCGCCGTGGATTAAAGAAGAAATTCCAAGCTCCTATTGACGATATGGATACCTATTGGGATATGCATGAGAAGATGACGGCACAACATATGCTTCACTTCTCTTTTGTTGGCTCAAAGGAGACAGTCAAGAAAGGTCTCGATCAATTCATTGAGCGCTACAGACCTGACGAGTTGATGGTTGTGACTTCAATCTTTGATAATGAGAAAAAGATAAAATCCTTAAAATTATTGTCTGAAATATTTAAGCAGTAAGTTTAAGTCCTATAATTGAAATAAGAAGTAGCGCTAGAAAAACGGTGCGTGCAAGAGTGATTGGTTCATTAAATAGAACAATTCCTAAAATTGCAGCACCTAGCGCTCCTATCCCAACCCATACACCATAAGCTGTGCCAATAGGCAGGGACTGACTGGCCTTAGCAAGCAAGAACATACTTGCAGCAAGAGTGACAAGCGTAAAAATACTTGGAACTAGTTTTGTGAACCCTTCAGTGTACTTAAGGCCGATGGCCCAACATACTTCGAGTAGTCCCGCTATAAGAAGAATAATCCAAGCAGCTGTTGTCGACATAAAATCTCCTAAGACATCAATTGAATAAACTCTGTTACCGACTCTGTACCTAGTTTATGTGCAAGATATCCTAAAACGATAGCTGTTGCTAGAGACGAAATTCTTAAGTTCTTCTCTTTAGTTAAGATATGAGAGAACTTAGAAGAGAATGTAACAAGAAAGTAGAACCATACAATTGAAAATACACCTGCGCCTAAGCCAAAAAGAAAACGGTGTTGAACAAGATCAAAACGAGTCGAGTAACCGCCGATCAAAAAGAAGGCATCGATATAGACGTGAGGATTAAGAAGCGTAAAGCTTAGCGTCGTTAAAATCACAATTCGACGAGAAAGAGCAAATTTCTTACTCTCTTGAGTTTCCTTCACACCTTTTACAGAATCAATAAGTTTCATTACTGCATAGTAAAGTAGAAAGGAAGCACCAAGAAGCCCGATACCGACTTTAAACTCAACTGTTTTTACAAGCATCCCTGAGACACCAAGAACGGCCAATAGAATAAGGGCCATATCACAGACAGAACAAATAGCTGCTGCTAAATAATGATTCTTCTTTTTTGTCCCAATATCAATAAGAAATAGGTTCTGTGCACCTAATGCCAGAATGAGACTTGCCTGCAATAAAAAACCTTGAGTAAAAAATTCCATAAAACCTGCTCCTGAGGCGTAATTTAATGCAAACCGTGATATAAGTTAAATTAATCTTTTTAATTATTAATTAGTAAAACTTATGAGAGTAAATAATGATTGATTACCATGCACTAAGGGCCTTACAGGCCGTCATTGAATATCAAAGCTTTGAGCTTGCCTCTAAGGCCATTGGCATCTCACAGTCAGCAGTGACTCAACGTATTCAAAACTTTGAATCTTTCCTCGGGACAAAATTACTAATTCGAAAGACACCCTACCGTGCAACAGAAAAAGGAAAGTCTTATTTAAATCTCTTACGTAAGGTGACAAGCTTAGAGAATGAGATGCTAGAAGATGACGACATCAAAAAGGCAAAGCCAACACTAAAGATCGCCATGAACCGCGACAGTCTGGATCTCTTCTTTCACGATGTCTTAACAGACAGCAAAGTCTCACAAGTTTTAACACTACAAATTATTGCTGATGACCAAGACAATACACTGAAGTACTTAAAGAGTGGTCAGGTTGATATGTGTATTAGCTCTGAGAAGAAGCCACTTCCTAATCACACATCCACTCACCTTGGAGATATGGTCTACTCTCTTGTTTGTTCGAAGAAGTTCTATAAAGAATATTTTAGTGAAGGTGTGAACAAGAAAACTCTTTCAGAAGCTCCTCTTGTCGTCTTTGATAAGTATGATAAGGCCCAACACACTTATCTAAAAGAAAACTTTAAAGTCGATAAGCTGACAAAAATTAACCTTATGCCATCTGTTTCAAGCTTTAAAAAAGCAATCCTTGGAGGATATGGCTATGGGCTCCTGCCCTTTATTGATATGGAAAAAGAAATGAAAAAGAGAAAATTTGTACAACTTAATCCCTCTAAGGATTTTAGCGTTTCACTTTTTCTACATCAATGGGAGTATCAAAGAGAGCATATTAAACTCTTTAATGAGAAGCTAATTAAGGCCGCACAAAAATTATAAGCATTCATCAAGTAATGCTCGCACATCAAAACGTGCTCCAAGCTTTTGTAGAACAAAGAAGACCCCACCAATCTTGCGATCGAGGAAAACGGTATGCCTTGAAGGGTTACCGACAGCTACTTCTTTCATTAGCAGAGGCGCCATCTCCATGACCTTGTCCGCAACATTTGAGCTCCCCCAGTCATAGACCCCACCCTGAAAAGGTGCTGCAATAACTTTGGCATATTCCCAAAAGAAGTCTTCATTAGTTTTCTTACTCTTTGATAGGTACTCCATCTCATAAAGATTTGAAAAGAATAGTTCGCGGTCAAGATTTGCACAGGCAATGATTAGAGTCCGATAACCTTTTAAGAAATTATCTGGTGGAGTTTTTGAGGCACCAAAGTCGATTAGGCCCCAACGATTATTTGGTAGTAGAATATAATTTCCCATATGAACATCAGTCTGTACTTTTTTGAATTGAAAAAGCTCTAAGAACATCAGTCTCATAAAGTCTCTTCCAAGTTCATCTCGATCTTCTTGAGATAAGTTCAATTGATCGATCTCTCTTAAGCTATGACCTTCGAGATATTCCATCGTTAAAACTCGCTCATTACTAAAGTCTTCCAAAACTTCAGGAATTTTGTATTGTGGATAATCCTTGAGCATTTCACGAAACTCATTTATTGACTTGGCCTCTGCCTGGTAATCAGTTTCAAGAAAGAGCATTTCTTCAATTTCAGAATAAATTTCTTTTAAATCCACTTCCTTGGGAATGACATTCAAAAGCTTCATTAACATCTTTAACGCCTTCACATCATTCTTGATGGCCTTACGTACACCCTTGTACTGAATCTTCATGGCATAATCAATTCCGTTAAAGTGTGCCAGGTGAACTTGCCCGAGGCTTGCCGCTGCTATTGGTTTCTCTTGAATATCAAGTTCTTCTAAGAACTCTTTCGGTAGCTGTTCTTTGATTTGATCCCACTCTAAATAGTAGGACTGACTCTCTAATTGTTTTAAAACTTTTTGCGCCTCAGGAGGAAGAAATGCACTTGCATAAGTTGATAGAAGTTGTCCGGCCTTCATTAAAGAGCCCTTCATCACCCCTAACTCATTTACAATGAGTTCAACATGAGGCCCAATACCGCCACTCAATTTATTTTTTAAATCTTCATTGCGTTTAGACCAAACGTCCTTTCCCATCTTGAGGGCAAGCTTTGCAACGCCGACTTGTCTTGAAATGAACTTATTTTTTATTTTATTTATTTTCTTCATTGGCCTTCTTATTCTAGCATTAACTAAAGGAGAAAGGATGAATTTTCGACTCAATAATTGTCAGCACGCTCTAATTATTGGAGCTGGCCATGGAATTGGACTTGGGATAGTGCAAAATTTGCTAGAGAATTACTCAGGTATCTCTATAAAGGCAACTTATCGAAGAAAAGGTCATGCCTTAGAGTTATTAGACCTAAAGAAACAATTTCCAACAAGACTTGAGGTAATAGAACTGAATCCAACAAAAGAAGAACAGATAAGTGCCTTTGCCCAAGAGCATACTGATAGCTCCTTTGATTTAATAATTAACAGCGTAGGCCTTCTTCATACAAAAAAAATCTCCCCGGAAAAAGCTTTACGTGAATTTGATCCTGATACCTTTCTTGAACTCATAAGAGTTAATGCCATAGTCACTCCACTGCTAGCAAAGTACCTTGAAAGGAACTTAAGCGACTCTCCTGGCCTCTTTGCTACAGTTTCGGCAAAAGTAGGAAGTATCGAAGATAATAAAATTGGTGGTTGGTATAGCTATCGCGCTTCAAAAGCTGCTCTCAATATGCTTATAAAAAATATTGCCATTGAATTCGAAAGAAAGAGAAAGAAGTGTCTTGTTCTTGCCATTCACCCAGGGACTACTAGAACAGACTTGTCAGAACCATTTATTGATAGAACCTCCTATATAATTCACGAGACACATGAAACCGCTTCCAATATACTTAATATTATAAATAATAGAGAACTTAGTGAAACTGGAAAGTTTCTATCTTGGGACGGCGGAGAAATTCCATGGTAACGACAACAATTAAAGACACTGACTTTAAAAACTTTGATGAAAGAAAAAGAATAAAATTCATTAATGCTTTATCTGGTTTTAAGTCAGCGAATCTTGTAGGAACAATCAATAATGAAGGACAAACAAACCTATCGATTATTAGTTCCCTCGTTCATCTAGGCGCATCCCCTGCACTTATTGGACTCGTTATTAGACCTGATATCGCCAGAAGAGATACACTAGAGAATATTCGAGAAAATGGTTTCTTCACAATTAATCATGTTAATAAATCAATAGTCGAAAAGGCCCATCAAACGAGTGCTCGCTATCCTCAAGACCAAAGTGAGTTTGATGCCTGTGACCTAAGTGAAGAGTATAAAGACGACTTCCTTGCACCCTTTGTCTTAGAAGCAAATATAAAGATGGCCATTAAATTTGTGCGTGAAATTAAAATTGAGGAGAATGGTACTCATTTTTTAATTGGAGAAATTAAAAGTGTACACTTGCCACAAGATTGCCTCGAAGAAGATGGTCATATCGATATTCATAAGGCGGGAACAATTTGTGTATCTGGTTTAGACTCTTACTTTAGCACAGTCCCATTAGGTCGTCTAAGCTATGCAAAAGCCGATCGCCCACCAAGCTGGTTATAGACAAAAATAAAAAAAATTCCTAGCTAGCATTGACACTACTTTTTTTGCTACCATTATTTTATCACGAGAGGTAAATATTTAATTTTTCAACCTCTAAAGAATCTTTTTTACTACAAACCGTATCAAGGAGACTTTATGTTTAAGAAAACTAATTTATGTGATTTTTCAAAACCTTCATTTTCAGAATTTGGCATTGAATTAGCGCCAAAGCAGTATCAGAAAATTAAAACACGACTGGATAGACTTATGGATCGCTGTCCTATTTATAGTCACTATCAACTTAAATTCAAAAAGCATGAATCAAATTACATAGGTCAGCTCAGTATCAAGTCCTATACCAAGAACTTTCATGCAAAGAAAGTTGCACATACCCCATATCATGCAATTCTACTTCTTGAAGAGGCTATTGATGAGCAATTATTAACATGGAAAAGAGAAAGATTTAGTAAAAGCTTAGCAAGTAACTTACGTGGACCACAAGTCGCGTAATTTATCCCTTGGCAAAACTCCTGGTATCTCCAGGAACCTTAACTGGTTCCTGGAACTTAGTATTTTCTATTTATCTAAACGACGAGTACGGCGGGCCTGCTTTGCCATAATCTCAAGATAGAAAGACTCGGCTTTTTCACTAACCATTAAATCAATATTCTTATTGATCTCTTTCTCGTGAATCTCTTTAGCGGCCTCTTCTGAAGTACCAATACGACAGTCAAAATCCCAAAAGTCAGCACCTTCAGGTAATTCCTTCTTGCGCTCTCTTTTAATATATTTCTTAACTTCAAATTTTATCTTATCCGCAACTCTTTCTGGAGCGCGCTTTTCGTCTACTAACTTAAACGTCTTCTTCACTTTTATCTCACTTTTTTAAACTAATAGGAGCTTTTAGCATGGAATAACTCGGAAAACACTCTATTAATGATCACTAAGTTCACTTTACTTAAATAAAGTGTGAGAATAGAATAATACTATGAAGAAAAAGACCATCGCCCTTGTGGCCCACGATAGTAGAAAGAATGACCTTATCCAATGGACTCTGGAACACAAAGATAAACTCGTCAATTACAACCTTTGTGCCACTGGAACGACAGGAAGACTCTTAGAGGAAAAGCTAGGGATCAATATTCATAAGTACTTAAGTGGACCAATTGGTGGAGACTTTCAAATTGGTAGTGCCATAGTTGAAGGTAGCGTTGATATGCTGATCTTTTTTTGGGACCCATTGGAATCCATGGCACATGATCCAGATATTAAGGCCTTATTAAGAATTGCAACACTCTATAATATTCCCATGGCCTGTAATCAAACAAGTGCTGATTACTTCATTAATTCAAGCTTAATGGACACGGAGTATGAGCGAAAGCTTTCCGTACTTAATCATTATAATCAAGCACGAAAAGATATTAATTAAAGAAGTCCATATACACCTTAAACCAAGGTGTTTCTCCAAATCTCTCGACGACCTTATCAAAGAAGACTTCTACACCTTCTTCAGTAAGCCCCATTTGATCATATGAGAGTTGCTCATAGAGATTCATAATAAGACTTGGCGAAAAGGAATCCATAAGCTTTTCAAGATAGGCCAGCCCATGCTGTGGATTTCGAGTTAAAAGATAGTCATAAATAGATAATCTTTTTATATCACAGGCCTCAGGTGAGCGTTTTTGAATACTTAGGCCATTATCAAAGTGATGCCACTGAGGCGTCCTATCATTTACTGTGCGAATACATAGAGTTACTGTTGGATTTTGTTCATGAAGCACTCGATGAGAGAACTCAAGTCCTCTTTTAATCTCACGAATATCACCCTTTACAAGAGTTTCATCAATTACACATTCAATTTGGCTTGTATAAATATCAGGAAAGAACTCTTCTTTCTTATGAACCTTAAACACTTCATGTCTTGACTCCCCTGCTACGACTTGAAAAGCACCACAGAAAGAGTGAGAGTGAATAGAAGTATCTAGAGTCTGCCAAAAATAAAGATCAACGACAAAGTGTCCATTATTAAAGATGGTAACAGGAGGCTGTCCAAATCCATTATATACATTTACTTGTTCTGGCAAAGTTTCTTGCTCTAAACTCCACTGCGCGATAAATGACTCTAGCTCTTCAAGCTCAAAATCGAATTTCGACTTTATGAGAAATTCAGTACACACTTTTGAAAAGTCTTCGGCCGTAGGTTTTAGGGCTTCAATTTCTTTTCCAATATTCAAAAGGTCTTTAATATTCATTTGTTTTCTCACTACTTTTAAATACGAGTAAAGCTACACTTTCTCGACTTTTTAAAATATTGTCCATCTCGGCTACGTCCACTATAGACTCTTAGATAATCCATTTGCTCACCTTCGACCTTAAGTACTCCTACACCTTGAGCATTAGAAGTTTGATTGCGATCCTTCATCCACTGGACGCGGTCAACATTGAAATAGAGACTTTTCCTATCGGCTCCCCAGTAGAGATTATGAACATTAAATGTCTTTTCAAATTTATTCTCATACTGTTCACTATAAGGCCTACCAATTTTATAATCCATTCCATAAAAATTGATATGCTCACAACTTTGCTGTCTTACATGAAGTTTTTCCATCTTCACTGTACCATCGCGATCACACATTCCCTCCCAAGTACCAGCAAGGTCTGGACAACTTGCCCATGTTGGCAATGTTGAAAGTGTGAGTAAACAAAGAGCTGTCAATTTTAGCTTGAGATAATTCATAAGACTTCCTTAAGTATATTTAAGTTCATTTATAGATAAGTTTAGCTGGTTTTTCTCTATAATGGAAAGTGGAGTTTATCATGCTGGCCCTACTAACTTTAACGATCATACTATTTACATCAATTACTGTTGTAAAAGTAGCAACAAAGATCTTAGTTTTAACTGGCCTAAGTGACGAAGTTGCAAGATTTCAAGCAAAGTCAGCTCTTACAGGAACAGGGTATACGACCAGTGAATCCGAGAGTCTTGTCAATCACCCACTAAGAAGACGCGTACTAAGCTTTCTTATGACAATTAGTAATGTGGGAATCATCTCCGTTATCTCAACGGCCATCTTATCATTTGTAAATATCGATACGACGGTTCAAGGTCTTAGCCGCTTCGCTATCGCAGTCTGCTTATTTTCAATTATTATTTATATAACTCAGAGTAGCTTCTTTAATAAATGGCTCAATAAAAAACTAAAAAAATATCTCAATAAACTCTCTAATGTCGAACTCGTGGACTACGCAAACTTACTTCACCTAGGTGATCGCTTTGGCATTGGCGAAGTCTATGTTTCTGATAAGCACTGGTTTGCCAATAAGAATGTTCGAGAACTCTCTCTACCAAGAGAAGGCCTTATCGTCCTGGGAGTTCAAGTTGCAAATGGTGAGTATCTAGGGCTTCCCTCAAAAGACTATGTCATCACTCCTGGAGATACGGCCATTCTTTATGGGAGAGCTGACATGTTAACTGAAATTAGCACTAGAACTGCTGATATTGGTGACAATGAGAGAAAAGAGGCCATGGAAAAATTAGTGGAAATAAAAAAAGAAGAAAAGGAGAAAGAAGAAGAAATCGTTGAAACGAGAGAGGCCAGTTAATACTCTCTAGCATCTGGCCTTTCTGAAGTTAAAATAACAAAGTACCTCAAAACAAAGATCAAGAAACCAAAACACCATAAGGCAGCTGCAAAATACAAGCTAGTGAAATAGTGTTGTGATGAAACCATAGGAATTATAGAACGTGTTAAGGCCCCTGCAATAATCAATAAATAAGAAAGCTTCGTCCATGAATCCGCTATAATTTTTCGGCCAGTATGCCCCAGAGAAACGCGAGTCATTATCCCAATGGCAACAATCGCTAGTCCTCCTGCTAGTAGCATGTGCAAGGCTGCATTTGTATGACTGATACGTATATCGAAAATTCCAATCAATCTTAAGATCAGCTCTAAATTTATACACCCAATCCCAATATGAAGAATAAAGAGAATCGGAATACTTTTCGTTGATAAGGGATGCCACAAAAGCTGTCTAAAAAGGTTCGAGATAATTGCAATAATAAGGATTGAAATATACGCTACAGATGGGTTCATAAGATCCCAAAAAAATGACAGGAGTAGAACAGACCCTAAGCTTAGCAGATTAAGCCACTTAGGAATATCAATCTTAGTATTAGGAATTTTACTTCTCGTAAAAAATGGGATGACTCTTCCAGCTATCAGTAGAATAATAAAGCGTATTAGGCCAATCGCAACGTCCCTTCCATAATCAGCAATGGCCGCTTCTGAATATAAATTTCCCCAAGTATGTAAAAAGTTAGAAAATGTGAACCCCAATAATATTGGAATAAAGACATATTTTTGCTTTGGAAATTTTTGTAACTTTCTAAAAAGCATAAGTAGAAGCGCTGGAAAGAAAAGATTTAAAGCAATAAGTAGTGCAGGCCCTGAGAGAGGTAAAAAATATGAGAAGCGCTCAACAAGCCACAATAGAAGTAAAACAACGAGGGCCTTTCCTTGATATGGCCTTGAGCCCGTCCAATTGGCACTGGCCGTAAGTAGAAACCCAGCAATGAGAGCACCAGTGAACCCAAAGAGCATTTCATGAGAATGCCAAAAGAGAGAACTTAAGTTAAGGACTGGAACTTCAATATGTCCCAGATAAGTCAAAACCCAAATAATGGGGTTAAGGGCCGCAATTAATCCGGCCATGATAAAAAATGGCCTAAAACTAATTGAAAATAGTGGTCTTAACCCCATCACTTCTCTCTGCCTATTTAAGAAGTACGTCGGCCCTAGTCGACTCAGCAATTGCTGCTGCTTCTTGTATTAGCTCATCTGCCACACCCAGCTCTTGTAAAGTAGCACCAAGGTTTTCAACAACAGCATCAAAGTGCTCATCATTTAGACCTTGGGCAACTAGGGCCTCGTGTGCTTCTCTCATTCCCTTTCCGTCATAAGTATTTGGGCCACCAAAAGCATATGTTAAGAACATGATCTGCTTTCTTCTTTGTGCGGCCATATCAATCCCCTCAAAGAAGTGCTTAATACGTGTATCTGCTAAAACTTTATTATAAAAAACATCCACAGCTGCATTAACAGCATCTCTACCACCTATTCTTTCAAATAATTTTGACATAATATCTCCTTAATATATATCTAAAATACATATTATGTATGCTAGACTTAAATGGTATTAAAGTAAACAGGAAATTAATATGCGTTTGGCCAGTTTTACAGATTACAGTCTAAGAGTTCTTTTATATATCGCCACAAAGGGCGATGAACGCTCTACTGTGGGTGAAATTGCAGATAAGTATAAGATTTCTCGTAATCACTTAGTAAAGGTTGTTCATAATCTTTCATCAATGGGAATCATTGACTCGTATAAAGGAAAAGGCGGAGGCATCACTCTGTCTAGTGCTCCAGATCAAATTGTCATTGGAAATTTAGTACGTGAACTAGAAGAAGACTCTCCCCTTGTGGAGTGCTTTGGAAGTAATGGCGGCTGCATTATTAGTCCTGCGTGCAAGTTAAAAGGTGCGCTAATGATAGCGCAAAACCAATTCTACGAAGCATTGAATGCCTATACTCTGGCCGATCTTCTTACTAATAAGGACAGGCTTGTGGATATTTTTAAAGCGGACAATTAGAATCCAGAAGTCCCCTAATATTCTTTTGAAACTTTCTAATCACCTTAATTTGATTATCCAATTGAGTCAGCTTTTCTTCTAATTGCTTTCTAAGTCGCCCATTTGGTTTTCTTGTTGCTAGAACTTTTGCCATCGACTTAATTTCTGCAAGAGAGAATCCAAGTTCCTTGGCCTGAACAATGAGTTTTAGTAAATCAACAGCTTCCTCAGGATAAACGCGGTAACCATTACCACTTCTTCTTGGAACTAATAATTCAACCTTCTCATAATAGCGTATTGCTGATGAAGGTATCCCCGTTTGCTTAGATAAATCACCTATTTTCATTTTTTCTCTCCGACGCTTGACCTTAAAGTATAGTTTAAGGTTTATACTAGTCTAAACTGATAACAAAAAGGAAAACAAGTGAAATATCTTATCACTCTCTTAATTGCACTTAATATATTTGCCGCCAGCGAAGGCCCTCGTTTTTCAATTATTCAAACGGGTACTGCTAAGACTCTTGAAGCCTTAATATATGAGAAAGGAAGCCTCTTTAAGACAATGATGGTTAATCACGCAGGTTTTCTTATTGAAAATAAGGGAAGGTATATTCTTTTTGAGACAGGTTTAGGAAATGAAGTCGATCATCAGTTTGATAAAGATATGTCTTGGTGGACAAGGCCACTCTTTGCCTATAACAAACTCGATTCAATAAAGGAGCAACTTAAAGATAATTATCAAATTGAAAATATCATTTTATCCCATGCCCACTGGGATCATGCCAGTGGCCTCGTTGATTATCCAACGACAACAACCCTAGTAAGCCCTGAAGAAATGGAAGAAATTGAGCACCCTATTGCCAATAGAACATTTCCTTCGCAATTTAAAGGAACAAAGACGAAACCATTTAAGTGGAAGCAAGAAAGCTATCTTGGATTTGATAAATACTATGACGTCTTTGGGGATAATAAAGTCATCATTGTTCCATTATTTGGACACACGCATGGCTCTCTTGGCCTAATTCTAAATGGAGCGAATAAGAAGTACTTCTTTGTTGGTGATGCTATCTGGACTACTAGACAGCTCTCCCCAATTCAAAATAAACCATTCATTTCATCTAAGCTTGTTGATACAGACAAAGAAGTGGCCCAAAAGAAAATTAAAATTGTAAAGAGTATGCAAGAAGAAGGATTCATTATTATCCCAACCCATGACTACTACGTTCATGAATCACTTGGCCACTATCCAAAGTGGAACTAGCTTTACTCTTTCATTGTTGGCAGTTTTAAACCGAATTTAATGGCCCCATATCTAAGAACAAAAGTAGTTATGATAACGGTTATTGCAGGAAAAATTGGCTCAAGATCAACGTCAGACAATAGAATAAAAACGAGAGATGAGATCGCGGCCACCGTTGCATATAATTCTTTTTGGTAGAGAATTGAAAGTTCCCCACTAAAGGCAGAGCGTAAGATACCACCTAAAACAGCAGTGATGACACCCATAAGAAGAGCAGTCTCATTATTAAAGCCTAGTAGTAAAGTCTTTTGAGTTCCGATGACAACAAAGAAGCCAAGTCCTAGTGTATCGAGGAAGAGCAAGAGAGAGCTCTGGCGCTCATAGAACTTTCTCATAAAGAATGTTGAAAGTGTCGCAATGATAATAATATAGAGGTAAGTTGTATTTTGCGTCCAAAAAACAGGTTCATCAATAATAAGGTCTCGAACTGTCCCGCCTCCAACTGCAGTTAGAAAAGCTAAGAATAGCATTCCAAAGAGATCAAGTTTTGACTTGCCTCCTACTGACGCGCCAGTAACAGCAAATGCAAATGTTCCAAGGTAATCAATATAGATAAATTCATTCATTATAACTTCCTTAGATTGGAGTTTAGCATAAATTTCAAGAAATTTTACTTTTAGAATTAACCAACGACATCTGTTTATCCCCTTATAATTAAGAATAGAAAAATCTTAACCATGGATGTGTTAAATGATTATTTTTTTTATTTGCCTACTGATGCTGGCCCTTGCTTATATCTTCTATGGCCCCTTTGTCGAGAAACAGGCCGGCATTGATCCTAGCAAAGACACCCCTGTTACAAAGTTTGAAGATGGTGTTGACTACGTTGAGGTTTCACCTATCAAGGCCTTTCTCATTCAATTCTTAAATATTGCCGGAGTGGGGCCAATTTTCGGGCCAATACTTGGAGCAATCTACGGCCCTATCGCACTCGTCTGGATCGTGCTTGGAAATATCATTGGAGGCTCTGTTCATGATTTCTACTCAGGAGTTCTAAGCATCAAAGAAGATGGAAAGAGCTTGCCTGAAATAGCTGGCCATTACTTGAATCAATACTTTAAGGCAATCATGCTACTCTTTACAGCAATGCTGCTCTTCTTTGTTGGTGTTGTCTTTATTATGAGTCCGGCCGGTTTAATTAGTAACCTTGATGCCTTTAAGGACACAATCTTTGCGAGTAATAATTTTTGGGTTTTAGTTATTCTTGCCTATTACCTACTTGCAACTCTTCTTCCTATCGATAAAATCATTACAAAATTCTACCCACTCTTTGGCCTCTTAATGGTTGTCATGACGGTCTTAATTGCCTTTGCTTTGATACTCCATGCGCCAATGCTACCTAAGATCGAAAATATCTTTGCCTATTTTTCTCATTCACATCTTAACTATGAATTATTAAATCGAGATCCTAATGGACCTCCTGTCTGGCCACTACTATTTGTCACAATCACTTGTGGTGCCATCAGTGGTTTTCATTCAACCCAAGCCCCTATCATCGCCAGATGTCTTAAGAATGAAAAGTATGTAAGACCTGTTTACTATGGCGCCATGTTAGCAGAGGGAGTCGTTGCTTGTGTTTGGGCCCTAGCAGGGATATCGGCATTCCCAGAAGGCTATGTCCAACTAAAGGCAGTCATCGCACAAGGAGGACCTGGTTTAGTTGTAAAGCAAATCTCATCAACCTATTTGGGAACACTCGGTGGAGTTATGGCAGTACTTGCTGTAGCGATCTTTCCAATAACTTCTGGAGATACTGCCTTTCGTTCACTAAGGCTTACGATCATAGATGCCTTTAATATTCACCAAAGTATAAAGAATCGACTCTTCGTATCGATTCCAATTCTAACCATCGCCTACTTTATGACAAAAATCGACTTCTCTCTTATTTGGCGCTACTTTGCATTTTCAAATATGCTCTTATCAACGAGTGTACTCTGGTTGGCAACAAAATACCTATTTGATCGCAAGGCCATACATTGGGTTGTAAGTCTTCCAGCTATCGTGGGAACAGCAGTTACGATATCCTATATCCTTACTGCGCCTATAGGAGTAAATCTTTCAAAAGCGCAAGCACAACCAATCGGTGCCATCGTAGGGTTGCTATGTTTTGTTTTACTCGTCGTTTTTCACCGCAGGAGGTACGCGTTTAACTAGCTTTTCTTAAATGAAAAGCGTCCATCTTTCTTTTATCGACAGTTAGATCAAAGATATCTGGCCGAGAGTAGTGGCCCCCAATATCTAGAGATCGTCTAGCATCAATAACTTCTTCAAGATCGTATTCAGCATAGAGTATTGCTTTCTCACGTGACATTGGCCCGGCAACAGCACCGCCAAAGGGCCGAAATAAAACCGCATCCCCATCTGATAACCAATCATCTGGTTCTGGAAACACATCGTCTTTGAATGGGATATCATCTGGAATATCACGGCATTGAATTGCAGTCGAACATCCGGCACCCCAGCAGCCTCCTTCACGAGCAATATGCCTTAGGGTACCGACCCAAGACTCTCCACAGTCCCAGGTTGGTGCGAGGTAAACTTCTACACCTTGAGCGTATAAGCTGAAGCGAGAAAGCGGCATATAGTTTTCCCAGCAAATTAAGCTGCCAATTTTACCAGCAGGAGTATCAACAACATTTAATCCCCGAGCATCTCCCCAACCCCAAACCATACGCTCAGGGTTCGTTGGGATAAGCTTACGATGGTTGTTTAGAATCTTTCCATCAGGTCCAATGATGGCATAGGAATTAAAAAGAGTTGAGCCGCTAGCTTCAGAATTAATTTCGTTGAAACCAATTGCGACTGTCACATTTTCTTTCTTAGCTGTTTCTTGAATTTCAGAAAGTTGTCCCTTGGAAAGGTCAACAGAGTTCTTGAAAAGAAGGTGGTGCAATTCTTTAGACATACCGATATCACCACCAGGTCTTAACCTCCATACCCATGAAGGATAGCCTGGCAAGTAAGCTTCGGGAAACATCACTAAGTCGGCACCATTTGCTGCGGCTTCGGAAATTGAGTCACAGGCCTGTTCAATTGTTTTAGTTAAGTTTAAAAATACCGGTGGAAGCTGAACGATTGCAATCTTTTTCACATCGATCTCCTAAGTCAGCACCTCACAGAGTATTTTTATTTAAGCATAAAATTGAATCAAAAAGTATTTAACTCTTTCTTATTTTCCAAAGAATTCACTACGGTATTCTTTGATTCCGGCCTCATTCTTTTTTTGACAATTTTTTGATGATGCTTCTTTACTAACCTTTTCTTTTTTTACTTCTTGAACCTTTGCTTCTGATGCAATAGTTGTGATTGATAAAAGTACACATATACCTAAGATAAGTTTTCTCATATTTAATCCCTTGTTTATTTTTTTCAAATTTAACACTTGGGATTGTTGAAATATAGGTACCAAACAAAGAATTCACACTTATGTTAATAGTTTTAACAATAGTGTCTAAAGTCAATAAATCTATTATTGGTAAGAAAAATCTGGATATAAAAAAGGGCCATCGAAGGCCCTTATGTTTTACAACTTAAGACTATTATAAACCTCTACGCGGCCATAATTTTTTCAATCTCGCTATCAGGTAAGTTTCCTAGATCTTTATTTAAGTAATTGCTTACATGCTTATTTAACTTACTATTCAAGTTATTTCGAATAACTCCTAAGAAAGAATTCTCAGCAACGATAACTAAATCATCAAAGTTATTCTTATTATGATTTTGATTGAGAAATTGATTTATTTCTTTTGCAAATAATTCCTCACGATGCTTCTTATTCGTTTTTTTCGGAGTAAATGACTGATACCCATGGCCATTACTATTGGCCATTGAACCATGTCGATCAGAGTCGACTTCCCCTTCTTTAAGTTTTATTTTTGGGTTCTCAAGAGACTTGATTAATTTTAGTGTATTTCTTTTTTTACGCTCATAAATACGCGCATTAGACTTACTTGCGACAACAACCCATGATCGATGCATATCTACCTCCAAGAGATATTTTTTCAATCATCACTCTATTTCAAAAAAAACTCCAACAAATAAATAGTAAAAATTTCTTATCTGCAAGCAGCTGAACATTGTGTATTTTCTTCGCTAATTCCTTTTTTCTTATAAAGAACTAAAAATATGTTAAAAATAAAGAATGAAAAATGAAAATAAAGCATTACATCAAAGAAATCTTCACAATAAGGGCTATGACTTTAAGGCCTTAATTAAATCATTCCCTTCCCTAGCAGGCTTTGTCAAAGAGAACCAGTATGGCAATCAGAGCGTGAACTTCTCTGATGCTGGAGCAGTCCTATGTTTAAACCAGGCCCTATTAGCTCATTACTACAAAGTAGAAAATTGGAGTGTTCCCCAAGGAAACCTCGTTCCACCGATACCCGGACGTGTGGACTATATTCATTATATTGCCGATCTTTTGGCCGAAGACAATGATGCAAAAATTCCAGTTGGCCCAAAAATCAAGGGACTTGATATTGGTACGGGAACAACTTGTATCTACCCTATTCTTGGTAATAGTATCTATGGCTGGAAATTTGTTGGCAGTGATATCAGCTCAGAGGCCATTAATCATGCCAATACAATCATTAAGTCTAATGCAAGCTTTAAGAAGAATATTAAGGCACGCTTTCAAAAGTCACCAAATCATATCTTTATCGATCTAATTAAGAATGATGAAAAATTCGATTTTACAATGTGTAATCCTCCTTTCTACTCATCACAAGAAGAAGCCGATAAAGAGAGGGCCACAAAGCTTAAGAACTTAAATGTTAATAAAGTAAAGAAAGGTCATAATCCTTCAGCGAAATCAAATTTCGGTGGTGTAAGCAATGAGCTTTGGTGCGAAGGTGGCGAAAAAGCCTTTGTGACAAATATGATTCAAGAAAGTGTTGAGTTTAAGAGTCAGTGTCGCTGGTTTACCACTCTCATTTCTCAAAAAGAGAATCTCGTTGAACTAGAGAAAGAGCTTATAAAACAAAGAGTAAGTGAAAGTCGAGTAATTGAGATGATTCATGGAAATAAGATCGCGCATATACTTGGTTGGCGATTTTAAGAGAAAGTCCATACCTCGACCTTAGGGAAATCAAGGTATGGACATATAAAATTAAAGAAGAATGATTGTATGAACAGCACCTTCTCTAACAACTTCAAATTCAAACATTTCTAGAGCTAGATCTTTACGATCTGATCTCTTAGCGTTCTTAAGAATTTCTACATCAGAGCTTGATAATTCGTCTAGAGAGATATTGAAAGCTACGAACTCGTTTCTTTTTCCGTTATTTACTTCACCGTGACGGTCAGCTGTACCAAATGGCTTATAGCTTAGAACAACTTGAGCAACTTCAACTTTTGTAAGTGTTACTTCACTACAAAGACCTGTTTGAGCTCTATCTCTAACTGGACCATTAGAGTTACAGTTAGTAACAACAACATTTTTAGATTTTACAACTTCAGTAATTTTGAAATCAAATACGTTTACTTTTACAGTTCTAGAAGACTCAACTTTTTTCTCAGTTGCGAATACGTCGTATGAGATAGTTTTTGCTTGAGTTGAAAGTCCTGCGATTAGTGTAAGTGCGATTAATAAGTTTTTCATAAATCCTCCAAGAATTGGTTAGCAATGTTTTCTATGGAGGTAATTTGAACTAAGCACGACAAAAAATATATATTCTTCAAATTTTGTCCAAATTTTCAAAGACATTTGTCCAATATCCTAATTTCAAGGCCCTAGAGCGGACAAATCCCAGACTTTTGTCCAAAATTTTCATAGTTTCACAACAATTATTGATTAAATGAATAGTGAACGATAGTTATATATCCATGCAAAATAGCATTTCCGCTTCCCATTCAAAGCTTGGCCTTAGGGCACAAGTCCAGGCCGATATCAATCGCTACCTTGTGAATTTCAAGGATCCTAAGATTGGTCAAAGGAAGCTGGCCGAAAGTGCTGATATCCATCCAAAGACAATCCAAAGAATCTGTCGTCAGGAGAATACTCCGGGACACATTACGATTCTAAAGATTTACCGCGTTCTTCTTGGAGAGAGCAATACATCGAAGCTCCTTCCCCTACTTCCAAATTCGATTAAAGAAGTTGTTTTAAAAGATGGAATTGATTTACCGGAGACTGACGTTGATTACTCCGCAGTCATAAAGAGTGAAATTTTAAAGAATGCTGTCTTTTGTGAGATTTACTTCTTAATTGATACAGCACCTGTTACGCGTGATCTAATCATGTTCAAATACGGTGAGCATGGACTACATATTCTTGATAATATGTTTTCTCTCAATGCCATTAAGTACCTTGATGATGGTGCCATTACTCTTGGAACTTCTAGAATTCAGCTCGATGCTGAAATCATTAAGAAGGCCGGGCTTACTTTGTCAGAAAAGTATTCTAAGCATCAAAATTGTGAAGTAACTGGTGATAACTTCATCGGACTCTATGTAGAATCCCTACCAGAAGAAGCCTACCAGATGTGGTTAGAGATTGATAAAGAAGCCTTTATCAAGAAAGCTGAAATAGCAAAACAGTATCGTACCAATGTAAAAGGCAAAAGAGTCTTTACCTATATGACAACTGATACATTTACAAAGAGTGAATTATGAAATTTTTTAAGTGGATAGTATTATCTTTTATCGCTGCAAGTATCCTTGCCGGCGGAGACTATGGTGGAGGACCTAAAGTTGTCGCTCTAAATAAACTCGACCACTCTGTTCACCTTGGCGATATTAAGCTGACAAAAGATAATGAGAAAGTCGAGCTTACAGTTATTTACCAGAGACGAGTTATGAAGTTTGATCCTTTCCTAGGAGAGAGAGATGCACATAAGCTTAAGTATGGTAAGTATGCTGAGGCGAGAGTCAAATACGATAAGGAACTATTCAACCAAGACTTAATTGATGAATTAAGTGGCCGAGGGCCAATAACTATCTTTAGATCAAAGTATCGAAAACTTGTGAATGAATACTTCACAATTGATGAAGTAACTGATCAAGTTAATATTGATTCAGATAAAAGATATTTTGAAGTAAATATAAAATAATAAAGAAAGCTTAGAGCTCAGTATATTTCTTTGCTGAGCCCTTTGCTTTTTCAACCGGATATTTCTTTGCATTCTTATGCATTTTTCTAAGAGTAACCTCTTCAATATCAATATCTGCTTTAATAGCGATTCTCATCAGGTAAACAAAGATATCAGCAACTTCATCCTCAAGCTTCTCCTTAAGACTTGCATTTGAAGCGATATCATTGGACTCACTCTCTTTTAGCCACTGAAAGATCTCAACAAGCTCAGAGGTTTCCACACTAAGTGCCATGGCCAAGTTCTTAATCGAGTGAAACTGATCCCAATCTCTCTCACTAATAAATTTACTTACTTCAGAGTTAATTTTTTCAACATTAATCGATTTCATATAGGCCTTTTCTTTAAGTCTTAAAAGGTGTCTCCTATTCGATTATAGTAATTTTCCCATTAGCAAAGCAAGTAAATGTCGATTTCACAGTAACGTCACCGCTACATCCACCTGGAAATGGCGATTCGTTGTGAACAACGACCTCAAGATCGTTACTATTCAGGCGACTCAATTCTCCATTTAGGCCATCGCACCACTTCTGAGCATCATGTAGAATCATATCCACAGCACCGCTTAGCGCCCCAATACTATCAGTGTAACAAGCGTAGTTTTGAACCTCAAAATCTTTGCGAACGATACTCCCATTACTTGCTAGCAGACTTGTAGACGTAAAAATTGTAAGTGCGATTAGTAGAAAATTCTTCATCTCTCCTCCCTTTGGTTAAGAGTAAGATAGAAAATCCTACTTAATAAATACAATAAATTTATGAGTAATATCTAATAAGATAATTTTATGACAAGGAGAAATCTTCACTAAGTACCTAATAACACAGCTTAAAGTTAACCATCTTAACCATATTAAGTTTTACACAGATCAAATTCCCCTTATAATTAAACTCATACCTTAAGGAGAAGTTATGAAAAGAAAGTACGTAGACCACTATAGTAATTTCGACATTAATGAATTCAATAAATTCTTTGATGGAGATATCAATAACTCAATCAATGCTGCTGTCGAGTGTTGTGATCGCTATGCAGATTCAGATAAGGTTGCCCTCTACTGGGAAGGCGTCAATGGCGAAGAAGAAGTTATCACTTTTAAAAAATTAAAAGATGAAACCTCTAGACTTGCAAACTTTCTTGTCGCTCAAGGAGTCAAACCAGGAGAAGTTATTTCAGGTCTTCTGCCACGAACTCCGGAACTCTTGTATACAATCCTAGGAGCGTGGAAAGCTGGCGTAATCTATCAGCCACTCTTTACAGCGTTTGGACCTAAGGCAATTGAACAAAGACTAAATTCAAGTCAGGCCAAGATTGTTTTTACCGATGATACCAATCGTGCAAAATTAGATGAGCTTCCAATGAAGCCTAAGAAATGTGTTCTCGTACGTTCTAATGACTACCAATTAGCACAAGACGATTTTGACTTTCATAAGGCCATGACCGAACAAAGTGTAGACTTCACCCCAGTAATGAAAAAAGGTGAAGATACATTCTGTCTTCTTTCAACTTCTGGAACCACAGGACTTCCAAAGGCCGTGCCAGTTCCACTCTTTGCCCTCTCTTCGTTTAAGCAGTATATGGATCTCGCAGTTGATTTGAAACCAACAGATCGCTTCTGGAACCTTGCTGATCCAGGTTGGGCTTATGGCCTCTATTATTCAGTCATTGGCCCACTTGTTAATGGTAATGCCCTTCTCTTCTATGAAGGTGGCTTTAGTGCAGAAAGCACAGTACGTGTGATTCAAAAATATAAAGTAACTAATTTAGCAGGATCTCCTACGGCCTTCAGGTTATTAATTGGAAATGGTGATGAAGTATCTAAGGCCATAAAAGGACAACTTAGAGTTGTCAGCAGTGCCGGAGAACCTCTTAACCCCGAGGTTATTAATTGGTTTAAAAATAAACTCGATGTTGTCATTAACGATCACTACGGACAAACAGAAACAGGAATGACTGTTAATAACCACCATGAAATAGAACATGAAATTAAGCCAGGAAGTATGGGCTATGCTATGCCTGGTTACAAAGTAGTCATCCTTGATGAAAACGGCAAGGTTGCCCCACCAAACACGCCAGGGGTTATTGCTGTTGATATCGCGAACTCTCCTATTATGTGGTTTAAGGGTTACTTAAAAGCTGAAACTCCGGCCATTGCAAACGGCTTCTATACAACTGGAGATACCGCCGAACAAACTGAAGACGGACGCATCACTTATGTAGGACGTAATGATGATGTCATCACTTCTTCAGGTTATCGAATTGGCCCATTTGATGTTGAAAGTGTCCTTCTTGAGCATCCTTGTGTTTTAGAGACGGCCGTCATTGGAAAGCCTGATCCAAAGAGAACAGAAATCGTAAAAGCATTTGTTGTTTTAAATAAGGGCTTTGAGGCTTCGGAAGAATTGAAAGAAGAGCTTAGTCTATTTGTGAAGAAAGGATTAGCGGCCCATGCCTACCCACGTGAAATTGAGTTCATTGAAGAACTACCCAAAACTCCAAGTGGGAAGGTTCAGCGCTTTCTTTTGAAAAGACGTGAAGATTAAAACTTCATATTAGTAACGGGGCAGACGAAGTCTTCAAGACGTTTCTTGTAGTCTGCCTCAAACTCTTCGCGAGAAACTTTAGCAAGCTCGCTGAATTCAGACTTCTTCATTTCTGCAACAAGATCAAATGGAAGATACATTTCAAGTGCAGCAAGTCCGCCGTCAACTGACTCAATTAGGTTTTTATATCCTCGGATATAACCAAAGGCTTCATCTTGTCTCTTATAACCATCGTAGAATGCAGTTACAATCTCTGCCTTCTCCTCCATTGAAAGAAGGTCACTCTCACCAAGCACTCTTCCCCAAGAGTCCATAAACGGCCCAACTGGGATAAGAAATTTTGAAGACTTTCTTAGACACTTTGGTTGTCTCATGGACATGTGGCGATGATTCTCTTTTGAAGAGAATGTCTTATTCACCTTTCCTGTATACACAAGAATCGGGTCGTAGTTTTCATTTAATTGATGGCCTAGCTTAAAGATTCGCTTGTAGAAGGCGTCCTCTGGATTCATATTCCACTGAACCATCACGCGATCAAGATCCCCAAAGTTATGGGCCATAAGAGGAGCAGCTCTTAGGAAGTTGATATGATCTCTTTCCTCGCGAAGCTTTTGCATAATAAGCTCTTCTTTTTTGATCTCTTCTAAAATGACATCCGCCATTTCCTGGGCAAGTTCAGTTTTACGATTTTTCACAAGAGCACAGTAAGCACCAATGGCAACACTTAGCCATGTTCCTTCGTGAGTACTCATGACCGTATTATTGTCGTTATTATAGGCCTTACGACTTGTTACCTGAGCGTAATCCCAAGTCCACGACTCAATTGTCAGGCGGGCCATTTTCTCAATATGCTTTGAGATATGTCCATGCTTCCACAAAGACTCTCTAATCTGATTGTCCACATCTGTTGGAACAAAAGTTCCCGCTGTCGCCCAGTGTGCACTTATACAAATATGAAAGTACTCAGCTAGATTGATATTATTTAGCTGCTTTAAATTCTTCTTGTAAAACCTTAGCTTCTCTAGGAAAGCTCGCTTTTCACCTGTCGTATCCAGCTCCCCTTGAAAGAGAAAAGGTGCTGTATTTTCAACATGTTGAAGGAGAATATTCGGTGCAATGCCTACACCCTGTAATGCCATCGTTGATTTTTTCTTTTTGCTCATAAAGCCTTGATAACATATTGCACTCAAAAAGAGAGAATTATTTCAGGATGCTATATTTATGACATAAAAATATGATAGATTGGCTCACTTTTATTTACTTAGATAAGGTTTATTCTGCATATGAGAATCAATAAATACATTAGCCAAAGTGGTATCTGCTCTCGTCGTGAAGTAGACGATTTAATTGAACAGCAGGTTGTAAAAATCAATGGAGTTCTGGCAGGCATCGGTGCCACTGTTAACGAAGGTGACGTCGTTGAAGTTCGCGGTCAAATCGTAAAACCAAAAGTTGCAGAAAAAGAGATTATTATCGCTCTAAATAAACCTCGCGGAATTGTTTCAACGACAGAAAGCAGTGAAAAAGACAATATTGTCGACTACGTCAATCACGTGGAAAGAATCTTCCCTATTGGCCGCCTTGATAAAGACTCGCAAGGACTGATCTTTCTGACTAATAATGGTGATATCGTAAACAAGATCCTGCGCGCAGGAAATAATCACGAAAAAGAATATGTCGTTACAGTTGATAAACCAATCAATGATAACTTTATTAAAGGCATGGGCGGTGGAGTTCCAATTTTAGGAACAATGACTAAGAAGTGTAAGGTTGAACAAATGAGTATGATGGTCTTTAAGATCACACTTGTTCAAGGCCTTAATCGCCAAATTCGCCGTATGTGTGAACACTTTGGCTACAATGTCACAAAGCTTGATCGTGTGCGTATCATGAATGTAGGTCTTAATGGCCTTGGTGTTGGAGACTGGCGAGAGCTAAGCGAAACAGAGGTGGCGACCCTCTACAAGTTAATTGAAGGCTCTTCGTCTGAAGATAAGAAGGCCGTAAAGAAAGCGCCTGCTAAAAAGCCACAACAACCACAGAAGAAGAAAAAGAGTAAGTACGATAAGCTCTTTAAAGACTTAGATAAGGAATTTAACTTCAGTGGCAAGACGACAAAGCGAGAAGAAAAGCGCAAACAAAATGCGAAAGGCAAGCACCGTCGTCGCTAAACCAAGTGCTTGCCCGCTGGAATTACTTAGTAATTCCGTACTCTGCTAAAATTGTATTTCTTAAATAACGATAGATATCCGACTTCTTTGCAAGTCTCTTTCTAAGAGGAGCACCAAACTTCTTTGCACTCTTCGACTTTCTAAGTTCACCTGTACAAAACATTGAGTTTTGATCTGCTTCAACAAGTAGCTCAGAGATTCTTTCTGGAGCAACCTCAACTTCTTCAAGTCCCTCTTTCTTAAGAGCACGGTTTACTCTTTTATTAATCTTGGCAACAAGCTTATCAAACTTCTTCCCTCCACCGATATAACCAGTAAATGACATCTTCGCAGCATTCTTAGTGGCAATAATCTTTGAACTAATAACACCCATCTTCACTGTATTATAAATAAGTACAATACCAAGAGCACCAATCCCTGCTCCAGCTCCAGTTTGAATAGCTTCAATAGGCTTAATTCCCAAATCATCCATAATCTTTTGTGCCGTTTCAGCATCAATCGTCTCTGTTAAATCAATATCAAGTAGCTCTAGAATTTTTTCTCCGAACTCAGTAATCGGGCCACCATCAGCAATACCACCAAGAACAAAACCACCAAGAGTTGCAACAATTGGAAGTTGAACGAGACCTAGTGTAAGCTTCACAGGTTGCATTAGTAGGTCTTTTCTAAGCTTTCTAACTCTTTGATGATACTCATCCATACAAGTTGAATTTGCAGCAAAGTTATCTTGTGCATAATTCTTCATTTCTTTGTAAGTATTAATCTTTTCAAACTCAGCTGGAACTTGAGTCTGTGCAACAACAGATGATGCAAAGGCAATAGTAATCACAATCGTCAGTAAGCTACGAAACATTTTTCTCTCCGGTAATTTTGGTTGTAAATAAATATAGGTGACACCAATACTGGCCAACGCAAAGCTTTGTCAACAGCCTAAAAATACGTAAAAGGAGGAATAAGACGTGAATCTTTAGGTTATCTAAAGATTAAATTGATGAATATCTATGAATACATATGATTGCTTTGAAGTCATAAAAATAAAAAAAATAATTAAAATGCAGCATCAAGAAGCAGATCTGCAGTTCCGTCTAATAGTCTCTCAAGAGCATTGGGCTTCTTTTCCTTATGAAGAAATGGCCCTTCTGAATACACTGCAGACTCTAGGACAAGGCCAGAAGAGACAAGCTTTGATTCACCGTTAATAGTTGTTCCGCCAATAAAGTTAAAACCAACAGTTTCACCATTTGTTACATCACAGCTAATCTTTGGATTTCTTCGATTTAAAAACATTTGCGTATAGTAACTTTCAACTTCTACATCATCAGTGAAACAATGAGTACAGCCCTGGTAATTTGGACGTGGTGTATTCACAATCTTATCCATCGGTATAACACACTTTTCTTTCCCATAGGTTTCAATAAGGATCACTCGTCCACCATCAGCAGAGAGTCTCGTCTTTTTTATTTTTTTAATTTTATAAGTCTTAGCTTCTTCGCTAGAGGTGCGAATTGTTAACGTATTCATATCGGCTTCATTTGCAAGGCCTGTGAACACAACTAGAAATATGAGAAATGCTTTAATTAATCTCATGTGTTCTTATCGTTAAAAACAGCGATAAGCTTTAATCGACAATGGCATCAGGTACGGTAACGTAGCGAATTCTTTGTTGTAATTCTTTGGAAATATTATTTTTAATCCACTTCTTTAAGTCACTTACATTTCTTTGTCTCATATAAGAGAGATCCACAAGAATATGAATATTACCAACGGCTTCAAGCTTGTGCTTGATACTATTTCCGGCCTTCTCAATATTAAAACGCCAAGAATGAGTAAGAAGTGGTGAGATTGGTGTTTTCACATCCCAAAAGATCCCATCACCATCAACAAACTCAGTTCCCTCAGGCCCTCTTTCAATCCCTGCAGCAATGATTCCCCTTTCCTGGGCATAGAGTCCACTTACGGCCTCAAGCTGACTCGTTTGAGTTTGCTTAAAGTTATGGTCTGGATCTGATGCGAGAGAGTCAAAGTCTTCGTGAGAAAGGTATTTTGGATTAACTGATGCCCCCTGCTCTTTAAAGATATGCCAAAGCATAATATTCTCTTCAAGATTTAAAGGAGAAAGAAAAGTTCTAAGTGCACTTGAACAACTTATTTCTGAAACAGATCTTGAAGTTGAGTATGAACTTATCGAGCGCTGGCCTTCTTTCGTACTAGAAGAATAGAAGCCAAGACCGAAGATGGCAATAAATTGAATTGATAGTATAAAGAGCTTTAAACGCATATGAACGTTTATCGACAATACTTAGCAATAGTTGAGTTTATTCTTTAGGTAAGAAGCTAAAATTATCAAGAGCACTTGGAAAGCGCTTAATCTTATCTAAGTTAGCAACAAGATATTTTGATTCTTTACTAATTTGTAAATCAGCAACAACACCCTTGATCTTACTAACCTGTCCTTGTAGGTTCGCAAGGCGCTCTCCTGTAAGCTTAGGAGTTGCAATCATTCTCTTATTTAGTGGATTCATCCATCTTCCTCTTGAGTCTTTAAAACCGAAGTGAAGATGTGGGCCAGTTACTCTTCCTGTCGCACCAACAGTTCCAATAACTTGATGTGATCTAACCCATGCTCCTACTTTTACACTACGACGATTTAGGTGATAGTAGTACGAAGTTGATCCGTCTCTGTGCCTAATTCCAATTTTGTTACCTGCAAACTTATTATAAGTGGACATGATAACTTTTCCGGCAGCAACAGCGTGTACTCGCTCACCAGTTCTTCCCCTTAAATCAACACCTCTGTGCATAGCACGTCTTCCCGTAACTGGGTGCATGCGCCAACCATAGTTTGAACGCACGTGAAGTCTAGGAAGAGGATAACGAAGCCCTGAGTTAATTAAGGCTTGGCCATTTGGAGTGTAATGAGCTGTATAAGTCGAGCTCTTTTCTTCATCTTCGTAGAAATAAGCTTCATGACTACCAGCTTTTACACCACTATAAGAAGTAAAGAGAACTTTTGTTTGAACAGTTTTCTTAGAGTGCTTTCTTTCGCTAAGAAGAATCTTATACTGATCTCCCGCACGTGCATTCATTCTAAAATTCACTTTGCAAAGTAGAACATTGATAACTTCATTAACAACTGATCTTTCTAGGCCCATGGCCAAAAGATCATCTTGAAGAGTTGATCCCGAATTGAGATTTCCTTCAATCATTCGTGGCTGCCAATAAGTATCCAACTCGTTTAAAGAGTAATCCCACTTACCAGTATCTTCATTTAAAGAAACAACATGAGTTTCATAATCATTTTGCGCAAAAGAAAATTTAATAAGCATATTATACTCATCAAAAGTTGCTTCTAATCGATCACCGACTTTAAGTTTTGAAAACTCAACTTCATCTCTAAGTTGATTGATTAGATTCAATGCTTGCTTATTATCGATATTAATATTTTGCAAGGCCTGATACAGACCTTGTCCCCTTTTGACCTTACCCTTCTTCACAATCGTTGTATGAATAAGAGGGCTTTTGACAATCATTTGTGTAGAGGCTTCTACATTTTGAGAGACATAAACTTGTTGGCAGCCAGTGAGGCCACTTAATAGAATTAAGCTAATAAATAATTTCGACATCTTACCAATAAGCATAGCAAACTTATCGGAATATACCAAAATTTCTTAACCAACTCTTAACGATTTCTAAATAAGATCTAGCTAATTTTAGAAAGAACGGCCTCAATAAATCTGGTCTTCATTTCTTCATAAAGACCAATATCATTTGAGTGATTTTGTATGAGATTCATCTTGGCATTCTTATACTCTGTCGCAATCATAGGTTCAGCGTTTAGGTAATCTCTAAAGTCTAGAATATCGCTAATTTTGATATCCCCTTTCTTAAGAATACGAACACTCGTAAGGACTCGATCTCCCTCAGGTGACTTGCGCTCAAATAAGAAATGTTTTGAATCATTTGAAGTTAATGAAAAACCTTGGTCCTTGAATTCATTTCGAAACATTTCGATGCCATCAAGAGTATGGACAACACATAGAATATCCAGGGTTGGACGGGCAACAACTTTTGGCATAGCTGTCGAGCCAATATGCTCACAACCCATTAGATTATTTCTCAAAAGCTTTGCCAGAGTCTGACTCTCCTTTTCAAAAACTTTTAACCAAAAATCATTATATTCTACTAACTCTATTCTGTTTTCCATGTGGCGAACTTAGCATATTCGCAAAAAGAGTGCGATAGTAAAGTTATGAAAAATCAAAACGTAAAGAAATTACTGTTCATCATCCTCTCTATCCTATGTTTAAGTCCGTGGGTCTCATCCGCCATTGCTCTTTTTGCAGGTATCTTATTTTCATTACTTATAGGAAACCCATTTCAAGACTGGACGAGCAAAGCAGTTAAGAAACTACTGGCCCTTGCTGTCGTTGGCCTAGGTGCGGGAATGGATCTAAATGTGGTAACAAAGGTTGGGCTACAATCAGTCGGTTTTACGGCCCTAAGTATTGTGGCCGTATTTGCTATAGGAAGTCTCTTAGGAAAGCTTTTTAGAACTCCTCTTAATACAACTCTTTTAATAAGCTCAGGAACGGCAATTTGTGGAGGAAGTGCAATCGCTGCAGTCGCTCCTGTCATCAAGGCAAAGAATCATGAAGTAACAGTATCACTGGCCGTGGTTTTCACATTAAATGCCATTGCCCTATTCGTCTTCCCATGGGTTGGCCACTTACTTCATCTTGACCAAACTTCATTTGGGCTTTGGTCGGCTTTGGCCATTCACGATACAAGTTCCGTTGTTGGAGCAGCTCTGAGTTATGGGCCTAAAGCACTTGAGGTTGGAACAATTGTAAAACTCGTTCGTGCACTTTGGATTATTCCATTGGCCCTTATCTTTAGCTTTACAACCGCCATACAACTTAAGAAACAAGGCGCTACTGTTCCAACAAAAACAAAGAAACCATGGTTCATCCTGGGCTTTATTACGGCGGCGGCCCTCGTTACATTTATTCCTGAATTAAAACCAACAGGAACGATGATTTACGCTGGTGCCAAAAAACTTATGGTCCTGACTCTCTTTTATATTGGCTCGAGTATTACTTTAGATCATATTAAAGAAGCAGGAGTTAAGCCTATGCTTCAAGGTGTGCTACTTTGGTGTTTCACAGCAATCTCAACACTTACCTTAATCATGTCTAATATTATCTCTTAGGGGCGTCCTTTTTTTTCATTTTCCCAAGGAAGCCCAAGTTAATAACAGTAGAGAGGTACATATTTGGGTTTTCGTTCATTCTCTTTTTTAAAAGATCAATCATATACGGAATATGACCTTGCGAAGGGTACTTACTATAGACTTCAAAATAATTTTGTTCATTTAGGCGGTGACTCCACAAATCCGCAACATCAACCCCAGCACCATAGTGAAGATATTTTAGCTCGTTACTTTTATTCTCTGCATACCCTATTGCTCCGTGCAGAAGAATCATTTCATGAATAATATCAAGCTGCTTTGCAGTTAATATATCGCTACAATGAGCGCATGCCTCGTCTGCCCCAACAAGCTCAAAAGTCGTACCAGTGCAGTCCTTGATTAGGCCAAGGTCATGAAGAAGCGAGCCAATAAAGAAAACTTCATTATCAACCTTTTCATCATTCAAACTCATTAAGATCTTTCCAAAGGCATAGCTTCTGATGCCATGATTAAAGAGAGGTCCATCATAGAGCTTGTCAGCAAGAGTAATAATCTTTTGCACCTTTTCACTCTTTGGGATACTCCATTCAACTGAGTTGATATAGCTGGCACTTCTTCTCGTCAGCGCCATTTTGCTACGATAGATAGTCTCTTTTAAGTCATATTTTATTAAGCTCTTGATTACCCCACACTTGTGAGGAGGACTGATTGTTTTCATAGATTCTCCTTAAGTAAACTCTACCGAAGGCTTGACTTAAACACCATTGTCACTTATGACATAATCTATGCAAAACACGACAATATTAAATATTCATATTCTAGATTGCAAAGACTCTTTAAAGAGTACGACGCAGAACTTTATCGATTACTTTGAAATCCTTAGATACATAAATGATAAGGTTATATTTAAAATCACGAACCAAATGAATAAAAAAATAGCAGCAGGAAATGTTGCGGACTACCTTATCCTTCCCCCTTGCTACAAGCCTCAAAAGGCCACAAAAGAGGAAGCAAAGATAATCAAGGCCCATATTGCTCATAAGAAAGCAAAAGTTGTGGCATGCTGTGGTGGTGCAATAAAGCTTGCTTCAACAGGGGCACTCGATAGACGAAAAGCAACAACTCACTGGCTTTTTGAAAAGAAGTTAAAAGCAGAGTATCCAAAAGTTAATGTCGAGGCCCACAGAACAATCATTGAATCAGGAAAGATTATTACGGCAGGTGGAGTTCTTAGTTACCTTGATGTCATTTGCCTAATAATAAAGAAAGAGCTGGGGAAGAAGACGGCCAGACAATATAACGAAATTATTCAAGGCCCAGGAATTCGCGAATATCAAATTCCAAAGCATAAATATGATAATGATCCAGAATTAAAAAAGTTATTTAATGTTTATGACAAGCTTAAAAGCGACGAGCTCACCTTAACAAGTATTGCCCAAAGCTTAGGGATGTCCCCTCGTGGACTACAACGACACCTGAAAGAAAACTTCAACACAACCTTCCGCGATAGCCTAAAGTCCTATCGTATAAAGAAAGTTCAAGAATATATCCTCAAAGACATGCCTATTAAGGAGATCTCTTTCAAACTAGGCTTCATTGATGACATGAGCTTTAGGCGTTTCTTTAAGAAGGAAATGAAAATGCCAATCTCCCAATACAGAGATCTGCTCTTATTAAATATCTAAGTTCTATTCCATCTAAAAGGCACTTTTAATAATTATATAAATATTCTTGTAAAAATTAGCACTGAATAAAAAGTCATAGATTGTCTTATCAGTACTCTCCATTGAGAAATAGATAATGACTGGAAGAATATAGAAATTAATAGTACTTAACTCTTTTAAGAATTGATACTTTGTTGATTCACTTTTAAGCATGTAAGAACATATAAAATAGTGGAAAATAAAATAAATAAAAATATAAATTGCGATAAAATCAACAAAGCTAGAGAGATAGAATAAATTTAATATTCCTAACAAATATACTATTGATTTTAAAATTATAACTACTCTATTACGAATAGACATACGCTACCTTTCACCAAATGTATTTGGGCCCCTTTTTTAAGGCTTAAACTTACTTTAGTTTCTAAACTATTAATCCCAGTACCAAAATACTCTACAAACTTCTCACTAAAATGTGATTTACTATAATTACATACATTCAAAAAATTAATAGAACTATCAACTGTAAAAACCTCTCCAGAATGGTCTCTCAATAATTTTGCACCAATGCCTACAAACGTTAATTTTTTCTTCTCAACAGTCATTAACCCATTTAATGCTAACCCATCTTGATAAAAGCTATACGATGATCTTAACTTTTCTAGGGCATTACCATCTTCAACCAAAAGATATTCGTTTAACTCAGATATACCTAGACCAAAAGCTCCCTCTATAAATTCCTTCAGTGGCTTATAAGAATAAATTTTAGATGTTGTTGATGGAAAAATTACCTCTGTCAATCTTCTCATGATTTTCGAAGGCAAAATGCCATCAAATGCATTTGCTAAAACTTTATTGATTTTGCTACTAAATGGAACTCTTAATAAAATATCACTTAAACAAGAAAGAGCTCGATTTGTTTCCTCAACGTTAGTTGTATGCATCCCTAAACGTATACGATTGAAATACTCATAGCTACATTTTATCATACCAAGACTTTTTGCAACAATCGGTCCCCCTGGAACAGTATGAAGAATAGGGTTTGCAAGTACAAATAATATATCAATTACCTCTTCTGCTCTTTTTGCATCGTTAATTTGGTCGGCCATCTTTAACAAAGAGACAATAATTGAAAGGTTATGGTTTTGATTTAAATCATCCATTGTTACATCAGGATAAATCTTACGATATTTCGAAACAACTTCTAAAATACGCTCTCTCACAACACCAGTTGAAGTAAGTTCAAAGTCAAGTGGTGACCTATCTTCTTCATCTACAGAAATCGGCATCCCAGTTTCATCAACAACAAAGTCACCATAATTTGTAATGATCTTAACTGAATTAAGCTCGCCATCAGTCACCTTTTCTATTGTCACTATATCTTTTAAAGAACGAATGAATAAATCACGACCTTCAATTGTATATAGACCTTGTGGCCCCCTCATATTTATAGCTAAAACATCAAACCACTGTCCTAACAATGAAGGTATATTCTTTTTAGAGTAAGTCTTAACAGTCTTTAACTCTTCAAAATTAAGAGATACTGTATTTAAAACTAAAGGTGTATATTCTTGTTCTTCTTTAACGATCAAAGACTCAATAGTTAGTTCATTATCTATCCCTAATTGTGCTTTCAGATCACTTCGTTGACTATTATTAACCTCTACGGCATTTTTAAAAAACTGATTCTTAAAAACTAGCTCTTCAATTGAAATAAGTTCATTTAAGATTTGGTTATCCGAAGACTGGACATCTTTTAAATCTTTTGACTTTAATAGAAGATCTTTACTTATTGTTCTTGTCTTATCAAGTAAAGAAGCTTCTTGTTTGTTTAGCTTCTTGATTTCAAGGGCCATTTTATCAAGATTATTAACTTGATATCGATATGTATGTTGAGAATCATATACCGTATTATAACTTGCATACTTCAATGAAAGAGACATTACTTTTTCGTTGAAATCTTTAGATAGCTTTGTACCATTATCTGGAAGTAAAATAATTGGAGCACACCCCAACATTCCACATCTCATAGCGTCTTTTAAAGATGCTATTGAGTTTAGTTTCTGTACCGAAGTATAGATATTATTCCAAGTATTCTCAACATTAGAAATATCCCCAAATCGCATTTCTATTTCATTTTTTAAACCTTCAACTTCTATCCTTACATCATCGAAATCGAGGTCTCTACTATATTCAAGAGTTGCGAGTTCATTTCGAACATTATTTTCTTTTATTTTGATTTCATTATTTATCTTTGCTCTAAAATCTTGTATTTTCTGACTTGAGAAAGCTTTATATTTTGCATAGTCATTTTTTGCAAAATTATAGTTCTTTAACATATCGTTAAATATCTGATTTGATCTTCTACGTTTAATATCTAAACTTTCTATTTGTTTGGTTAATACTTCAATTCGCCTTTGCATTGCCTTACGTTTTGTCGTCCACTGGCAAGTATTAGGGTCATGCCCTGGATGGTTTTCTCTACTCTTATAATCTTCTTTACTCCAAACAGCAGAAGCTTTATTTGCCTTCGCCTGTCGTATCAGCTTGTCATCTTCATCCAGATTTGATTTAGCATGATCTAGTTTGCCTTTTTCATGTCGCACATTAGATTCAAGGGATAATAATTCACCACTGTAGAAAAATTTAGTTTCTTCAATAGAAGCTAAAAGCTGCTTCTTAGATTGAGTAAATTCTTGTCTAATGACATCAATCTCAAGAGAGATTTTATCTTTGCCTTCTTTAAATTGCTTAAGAACACCTTCAAGTTCGTTACGGTGTGAGCTAAACTCTTTCAATTCAAAATTAACTTCATTTACAAAATTGATGATATTACTAAGTTCACCCTTTAATTGAGACACACTAGAGTTAATCGTTCGATTAAAGCTCTCACCATCAAAACCATCGAGGCTGGCCTTAAGTTGTTGATAAGATGCTAATACTTCAATTTTCTTATGTTTTATAGATTTCAAAGAACTTTGTGTATTTCTCAATACCGACTTAAGATCCTCAACTTCATTAAACGTAGAAGAGAATTCTTCGTCGTGAATTGATAATAAATTTAAGAGATGTGATTTAAAACTTGATACTGCTCTTGTAAGATACGAATCAACGCTATCATTAACAAACTTGTCAAATAAACGATCTCCAATATAAGAATCAATATTACTTAAATCCGTCGAAACCTTATCAACAGTTTTAATATCAGCATTAAGATTTGGCGTGTTTAATTGTTCAGAATCAACATTAGGTAGCTCATTTAAAGTTGTCCCTACCTCTACAGGGTTCGTACGTGGAATTTTCACGTCCGCTAAGATAACCGCACGATTTCCAAACTTATCTGAATGTGTAAAGTCATAATTTCCTTTCAACTCCTTAAGAATTGAATTTAATAGCTCAGGTTTATTTTTAGCAAGTTTTATAACAGCATCAGTACCATCATTATTTTGGATACTCAGTAAATCAAGATTGTCCTTTATATAAGTCTTAACATTAGCATTATCAAAACTATCGATCATAAGCATTAAAGCTGTGTCACCTTTTCGATTACGTAGGCTAAGCTTTAACCCCCTTTTAATCAAAAAATCTACAATTAATGGACGATTCTTAATAATTGCTAAATGTAGATATGAGTTACCTGCAATATCTTTAATTTTAAGATCTTTTTGTTTCTTAATAATACTTAATAAAATATCATCTGGAGCATCATTTTTTAGTGCAACTTCAAGAAGACTCTCCCCTTTTGGCCCGTTTATAATATTTGTACGATAATCCGACAATTCTTTATATGCCTCGAAATTTTTAGAAGTAATAAGTTGATAGATAAATCCTTTTTCGAATACATCTAGGCCAAGTGATGCAAGATAAGACATTGACCACTTACTAAGAGAATTAGACTTGATTAGAAAGTCTAAAACAGAAAGATTACTAATTTTAATATTAATCGTTCGATACTTACTAAGATATTGCTCGAGCTTCCTTGTATCACCATTTGTAAGAGAGTTTTCCAATTCATTTGCTTGAATGAGTGATATTTCTTTAATCTTATTATATTCAGCTTTGATAAATCTCTTTATTGCCTCATTACTATTTTTTTCAAGATAATAAAATATATCTCGTTGATGCTTATCTTTAGCTTTAAGATCAACTCCGTTTTCCATTAAAAGCTTAAATAATTCAACATCATCAAACTTACTAAGGGCAATAGTAATTGGAGAACGGCTGATATAATCTTTTGCATTAACACCTAACTTCCTAGAGATTAAATACTTTGCTACATTTAATTTTCTTTTATGGAGTGCATAGATTAAAGGAGTCTGCCCGGCCTTATCTCTTGATCTGCTGGATAGCTGTTCGAACTTATGCTTCGCAAGTTCCTCAACATTATCTCTTTCAATAGCATTTTTCACACTATCTGATATAGCAAAAATATTTAAAGAAAATAAAAGTAAGATTATTATTTTATTCATAGAACACCACCTATTAATTTATGGAGTTCAGGGATAGAAGAAATATTATCTTTCAACATTCTTTTTTCACTCTTGTTTAATTTTATAATTTCTTTTTCTAACGCAATCTTCACGAGATAACTAAAGTATTCAATATTTTCATTTTGAGTAACTTGATTTTGATAATCATAGTCATCAAACGTTCTCTCAAACTGGTCATTAAGATTGAATGATTTAGAGCTACTTAATGTTGCACCATTTTCAAGTAATAACCTAATCATCTTCAAGTCTCTTTTATAGACAGCGTAGTCAATTGGAAGTTTTCCTCTAATATCCTTTTCATCAACTCGTGCACCATTTGCGATTAGTTTTAATGCTTCACTATAATTTGAGCTTCTCACTCTCATCGTCAGTAGAGTTTTACCTTGATAAAGAGTATTAATGTCAGCATTTTTAAAGAGATACTTCTTATCTGAAAAGATTAGCTTTGGACGACATGTCCCTGCAACTTCAATACTCTTTTTATCGAATGATAGCTTAAGCGAATCATCACGTGCGCTAACACTATAGTCCCCATATTTTAAAACTCGACTTGATGGTGCAGCTTTTTTATACATTCCTTCTGATATCTCGTTTTGAACCTTATCAAAGTTAATATTTAAATCTTTTAAAACTCTAAATTCTTGTCCGAGATCTAATACATACTTTTTAAAACCAATATTACTGCTACTAAAAACATCACTTACATCATATTTATACTTAGTGAAGTGATTTTCGGTTAGCGAATAACTAGTTTGTAACATTCTTGTTTTTGGGAAACGGTATGAAATCAGAATTTCAAGAGACTCAAATGACATCTCTTCTTTTATATAGATACTAATTGTCTTACTGATTCTTTCGGCCTGCTTAAAGAGTTTATACCTGGCCTCTTCTACATTTATTAATCTTTCATTAGTGTCATTAAACTTTAATTTTCCAACACTCGTTACAATTTCTTTAACAGATTCAAATTTATTAGCATTTCTTGCAATAAGATTTAATCTCATTCCTTCTCTATCATAAGATACAATGACAAATTTATCTTTAGAGATCCCAAAAGCAGAAATAAAGTACTGATCTGCTAGGTCAAACAAAACAGGAGTAACCGTATTATCTTTAGTATCTAGTACTTGAAAACTTCCCCTATCTAAAACAAGAATTGCATCAACTACATTTAATTTTGTATAAATGCTATCTTTAACGAAGTTTATTTCTTTATCTTCTACACTAATTAAATTCCTATTTCCATTATCTAAAACATACTTCTTTAATGAAAGACCGGCACCACATTGAGAACCATCATCAAGAACAAAGATATTATTCATACGAACACTCTTAACTTCACAGTCATGACTGTAAGTCATATTCGTATGACTGACCGTTAAGTTTGGAAATAGATCGATCATATCGATAAGATCTTGCGATAAACCTTGATCAACTTTAATAGAGCTCTTAGCATTGATTAACTTATTTTGAATCTTATCGTCTAAGGAATAAACGAACTCTCCACCTGATAAATAATCGATATTTTTAAGATAAATATTTCGACAATAGTAGCTTGATGTTCCCTGATTCTCTAAAGTATAAACAGATTTGAATAATTCGCTGCTTGCAGGCTTTCCTGTTACAGCAATTGATTTTCCAAAAGAAAGGTTCGAATAGAGAAGAATTAATAAAGATATCATTCTCATTGCATATCCTTATTGATGATGGAGACATCTCCAACTCGACCAAAAAAGATATAATCACCACTACCTCTTAAAGAGGTTCCTATTCGGCCAGGATTACCTGCATCTCCACCACTTCGTTTCCATAGCCCACATCTTACAGAGTCACCACCAGAACCACCTGCTCCACCATTTCCAGGATTACCAGCAAGTCCCGCGTATTGTCTTACATTTAATCCAAATGGTATTTGTCCAGTAGTTATAAGAGGTAAATCACTTTGCCACATGATATTTATTGCACCGACACTTCCAGGGAATCCCCCTTGTCCACCATTTCCACCATGTCCACCGTTGGCACCACGATTTCTATCACACTCAGCATGGCTACCACCTTGACCGTCTGATCCATGTCCTCCATGCCCACCACTTTCTCCAACTAAGACAACATCTAGCTGACCGAATGAGGCAATATTAATATCTAAATTTAATTCTTTAATTCCACTGATTCCGCTTCGACCGTTCTTTCCATTTTTTCCATCTCTACCTTTATCTCCATCCCCGCTTGGAGCACGTTCATGATTAACACGCTCTCCATCTTCACCCTTTTCGGCCCTTGGAATTAAGTCTTCATAATACTCTTTTAAACCAACTTCTCCCTTATGACGTACAATATTCACATTACTTCGTACTGACTGGGCAATATAGCCTTTACCATGAACGTGAAGTTCATCAATTGTTATTTTGGCTATTTTATTAGAGAGACTAGTTGGAAGAAATAAGACGGACTCGTTATTTAGAGTTAGCTTTTTAATATAGAGAGAATAAACGGTATCACTCTCTTTTTTGAACTTTTTTAGACTTAAATACTTAGTCTGATTCGGTTTTACAAAAAGCTCTTCTGCAAAAACAAAAGAGCTTATTATACTTAAAAATATGATTATAGTTTTAATTTTTCCCATACTGGCGTCAAATGCTTTTGCGTTTCCTTTAGTTGATCTAATGCCATTTGTATTTCAAGTGGCGTATCTCTTAGATCTTGTCCATAATCAAATAGGTATTCTTTCAATTCAATTACTTCTTCAACACTGTCGTATCCGAGTTTAGCTCTAACGAGATCAACATCTCCTTCTAGGTGTGGAACAAAGTTTTCAAGCAGTGCTCCAGTTGCTCGCATACCACTAATTTCGTTAGTGAAATTTCTTTCTTTGACTGCGATATCTTGGCTAATATTGATTAACTTTTGGAAATAAATATTCTTTTTGCTTTCAAAGGCGTTATTTCCAACATCAATTATCATCATTTCTTCAAGGGCCTTAGCTTCTTTCATAACTGACTTCTTGAAATCTTTTGCACTCTTCTCAAGATTTTCTAATCTATCAAATTGCTTTTGAAGGTTTTGCGCAAAAATCGTTAAAGCACTCTTTACATATTTTGGGTTACCTTCTAAGCAGCTATATTCTATAAATGGTACAAAGCCAGAATTATTTGATAAAAATGCATCAATCTGCTTTAGGCTTTTATCGCAATAATTTTGGGCAAAGCTGTTATTACTAAACAAAGCAAGTAGTATGCCAATTACAATTGTTGTTCTCATTATAAGCTCCCGAAATTACTAGTACTTCACTTTGATATAGTTAAGGTCTTTATCAAAAATGTATATTGATTTATCTTCATGTTTACTTGTTAGACACTCTGGGTATAAGCCTTTTTTAAAGGCCATTGTATATAAAACGCCATTTTCGATTCTCTTTGAAATCATGCCAGTTTTATAATTCATCCCAACGCACTTGTGGCTTAATCCTGTAATAGGATTAGATGTAACAAAGGCCCCTTTATCAATTTCATTGATTACTTTAAAAGAGAGCTTATTATAATCTTCGTCTAATTCTTCAATATTAAAGTCGATTTTGAAGTTTTCACTAAGCGCATTATCAATATTAATAGACTCGATGATCTCAAACTCTTTATAAGAAACAATGTCACCGGAAATCTCTTTAACCATCTTCAACTCATTATCAAACCAAAATTCATAAGTTCCATTTTGATCGAGGTTTCCGACTCGTCGGGCGGCCAAGTATTGTATAGGAGCATCAGTGATATGTGCAACGTAGTTCTTAAGGTTTTCACTATCATCCCTTCTCTTCAAAAGAATTTTTCCATTTTCTAATAATTTTGAATTCGGAGTACTGTCGTAAAAGCTATGACGAAGAATATTTTCGGCTTCAATTACATCAAATACTTCAAGGATAAGTTCTTTATTTGCACCTTTCTTTCTAAAGACAGGATTAGCTCCGGAGATATCTAATACTTCAATATTAGATAAATCAGAAACGCTTAACTGGGCAACTAGTTTAGCTGTATCACGAGTTTTAAAAAATAGATTGCCGTCGCTTAACTCACTAACCAGATTTACAGGACTATAAGATATCGATAAATCGTCGTATTTTACTCGCTTCAGAATATCAATGTTTTCCAGGTTGAATACGCTATTATTCCCTACAGAACTGACTTCTGCAGAGTCACTTTGAAAATTCATACGACTACTTGTCTTATCTTTACATGAAATTAAAAGTGACGGTAAGACTAATGATAAAATGAATAAATGCTTCATTCTAACTCCTAATAGTTAACTATTACTTAAAGTTAGCATGAATAAATTTTAGTTTGTGTGTTACATGATTATTTACATAGGGTGAGCAATGATTAATCAATTTGCTTCATTTTCTCTATCCAAGACCTTGTCTTATTTTCATCGAAATTACGCACAGGTCCCACTAAAATCGTTCTCATAGTTTTTATCCCTGAGAAGCTAAGAATTAAACTTTTAAGCAGCTTTGGTCCTAAATTCCCTTGAACGTACTTGTAATAAAAAGGTGGCGTATCCATTGTCGTAACAATTGTCGCAGTCTTACCACTCAGAAGTTTTGTTTGAAAGCTCTGCCCTGGCTCAAACTTAAAGGCAAATCCTGGCAAGAAAACACGATCAAAGAAACCCTTTAATTTGGAAGGTAGACTCCCCCACCATGTTGGGTAGAAGATAGCGATATGACTGGCCTCTTGTATTGATGTCTGTGCAGAAATAAGCACATCTTCAAGAGGAACAATTTCTTTATATCCTTTGTCTAAAATAGGATTGAATTCAATTTCAGATAGATCAATTAAGCTTACACGATTTCCCTTGGCTTCCTGTGCCTCAAGATAAGACTTGGCAAGAGAGTATGTAAGAGATGTTGAATCAGAATGACCTTGGATAACTAAAATATTTTTCATATGCTCCTCAAATATTAACACTTGTTCACATAATATAAGTTAACACTTGTTTACTTTCAAGCCAAAAGAAGGCAAAATGAAGAAATGAGAAAAAAATCGAATACTTATCATCATGGCGCACTTAAAGAATCAATCCTATTAAATGCAAGTCAAATCATTGCAGAGAATGGGAGTGTCGATTTCTCAATCAGAGATATTAGCAATGCTTGCAAAGTATCTCCTGCTGCAATTTATAAGCACTTTAAATCAAGAAATGAAATTGCAGTAAAACTTGCTCTTCAAGGAGTAAGTCTTCTTAAAGAAGAGTTTGATATTATTTCAAACTCAAAGTCCCCTGGCCTTCTAAAGTTCTGTAAAGCTTATATTAATTTTGCAAAAGAAAACGAGGGACACTTTAGGGCCATTTATTTTAAGAAAATTTGTTCAATGGATGAGTTTCAAGAAGTTGAAAGCATCACAGATCAACTCTATGCATACCTTTTGGAATCAATCGATACAAAGACAAAGCTTAAGAAAGATGATTATAAAATAAAGAAAATATTGGCCTGTATCCACGGCGTTTCGTTTCTTATCATTGATAATTGTGCAGAATTTTCTGAAAAGGAAATTGATAAGATCCTAAAAGATATAATTTAATTAGCTCCATGAGAATGGATTCATGGAGCGCAAATTTTATTTCGTTTTATAATATAAGTTGAATGTGTAATCGATTGATGTACCTTTGTGTACTTCTAGAATTTCTTTCGCAATATTTTCAGGAAATTCAATTGCAATAACACTTTCAAAATCTTCACGAGACTTAAAGCTCCAATTTGAGTCAATAACTTCAAGCTTAAAACCGCGATCAAACCAAAACTTATCAATCTCTTCTTGGTGAGTATCACTAAAGTTAAAGCTTTTTTTAACCCAGCCTCCAAAGCTTCCACGCTCAAGATTATTATCAATCATAAGAAAGGTCCCACCTCGTTTTAGCACACGAAACACTTCATCAAGTCCTGGTTCACACCCCTCTCCCCAAAAATAAGCAAAGCGTGCATAAGCAAAATCAATAAGGTCATTACTTAGAGATAAGGCCTCTGCAGTTCCCTTTAATAAAGACACATTCTCTAGGCCCAAGTCACAAATCCTCTTCATGCCTTTGACTCGGTTAACATCAAATGGCTCAACACCAAAGACATGTCCTGCATATTTTGCAAAGTGTGGTAAATGGAAAGCTGTCCCGCAACCAATGTCGAGAATATTCTTTCCTTCAAGGTCGAAGCTACTCTCCATGAACTTTTCTATTTTATTTTCTGGGTCACAAGCAATATTTTCAATTTCGTATACACCACTATTATCATGAATATTTGGGGAGTCGTGAAACCCTTTATTTAAATCACTCATTAATTATTCCTCTTATATGTTATTTCTGTTTTAAGTTGATCTAAGAAGGCATGAAAGAAAGCAAGCCTTCTCTTCCCTTCTTCTTTTCCTGCTTGCGTGTTAAGACGGTCATTTAGTTTTAATAACTTTTTTTCAAAATGATCTAGAGAAAAACTCTTATCATCTAAAGAGCGCTCTTGTGCCCATGGATCATCAAGATGATAAAACTTAGATTTCATCTTAGTTCCACAACTGGCCCATCTCATTACACCGATGGCACCCATTGCATCGAGCTTATCTGCATCTTGTAAGATCTCTGATTCAATTGAGCTGGCCTTTAAGTTGGCACTATATGAATGCTCTAAGATAACTTGTGCAATATGCTCAATTTCACTATTAGAATAATCACTTTCACCAAGTAAGGACTTCGCTTTTTGAGCAGCAAGAGCACTGGCCTTACTACGGTGCTCACTATTTTTAGGAATATTGATAATATCGTGTAAGTAAGCAGAAGCGCTTAAGACTCTCGAATTAACTTCATGGCCATGAGAGAGTCTCTCACATAAGTTTGCTACCCTAATAACGTGAGACCAGTCGTGACTCGGATCATCGTGATCATAGTAAGATCTGATTTTATCTAGTAATTCTTTTTCAAACATTTAAGACTCTCCAATTAAATGATGTCTAGGAAAGGAAAATCACTTCCTTCATTAATACAGTCAATAAGATAAAGAGCAAGTCCCATCTCTCCTGTAAAAAGAGTAGCACGGCCATTTCTTTGAGTTAGTGCATGCATGGCAAATGAACGAGCGCGATTAAGCCATTTCTTATCACCAGTTCTTTTATAGAGTTGTAAGAAAGCATAACCATTTCCATCTGTTCCATGACAAAGAGAAATCCCTTTATTAAGTGGCCCAGCTTGCCAGATAACCTCAGCTGATTTTAAAAGGCAATCATCAACAAATTCATCGCGAGGATAATTTACAAGTGAAGTTACTACCCCAGGAGCTCCATGACACCATTGTGTTAACTGCTTTATTTGCGGCATTGAAGGATAGACAACTTCATAATTCATCATCTCACCTTCTTCCTTACTAACAGCTTTCATAACTTTTTTAACGTGAGCAAGGAGATAATCCCTATCACCTTGAGAGAGAAGATTAATCTCTTTTAAGATTCCAAAAATATTTCCAAAGTAGCCGTGGCCTGCTCCAATATAGCGAACCTTCTTGCCATACATATCTTGTTCCCAAACAAGCTCACCTTTGGCCTCTTCTTCTTTCAGTTTTTTAATTAAAAAATCGACATTTTTTAGGAAGAGTTTCGCCCAACGCTCTTCTTTTGTTTCTCGATAAAGAAAAGAAGCTGCAAGCATAGTTCCAGGAGCACCCCATAGGGCCTCAATAGTTGCGTTTTCAATATTGGCCTCAACTAATTCAAATATTTTATCTTGAATTTCTTTCGATGGGGCAAATTGGTTTTTAACGAGAAGAATCCCAACTTCTCCAAGAAAAAGAGAAGGAACTACATTTTCAGTATCTGGGCGACGAAGATAGTCCTCATGAATTTGATTTAATAATTCTACTTTATTAAAAGGGAGCTCACGATTAAGAAATCCTGAAACTTTATTCAACGCCCAAACAGTACCTGCAGCGCCATAATAAATCGTCTTATTACTTTTGATTTGCGCATCTTCATTCTTGTCAGCAATCCAATACTTTTTAGCATCAAAATTTCTCAGAGTGTCATTAAAAATTAACTCAATAACTTCGTTTACTTTCTCTAAATTCCATCCAGCATCGATCAAAGTTTCGTGCTTTGTTGGTTCAAACAACATAATTATCCGTATCCCTGTATTATTAGGATTATTTTAACATTGTGTTCAAAAAAAATCCCCTGCCAAAGGCCGACATCTGATATTTTATATCGTAGAATCTCACCAAATATTGAATCAATTACGGAGTTCCTTATGGAAGCAAATATAAAAGAAAGACTAACGCAAATCGTAAATAATATGCCGACAGACTGGCTGCGCTTAACGACACACAGACTTGATATCTATAATGAGTCACTTGCCAAAGTTGAATTTCTTCAAAAATTAGAAGCTGGAGTTGAGCTTGAAGAGCTACCAACTGCATATGATTATATTCGCCTTGGCCACCCTCTTTCATGTGTTCTAGAGTGGGCCATTGCAAAGGAAGCTGACTTAAATCCAGAGAGTGTTATTTCATTTTCTTCAGAGACAATGCCAATCCTTGCTGTTCTTAGAGCAAATAAATTTAAAGGGATTCACACTCAAATTGTAAGTGAAAAGCCTCTTTCAGAACTCTTTCAATCTGTTTATCAATATGACTTCATTCAAAATCAAACAATGGACAAAGACTTTGATGGAACAACGATTGTTATCGATGGAAGTGAAAAAGCTGATATCAATGTTGCTCGCTATCCAAATCTTGGAAGTGTTATCACTGTTAATGACAACAACGCTGCTTACATTAAAGAGATTCAACACGTAAGACGTCGTGAATCGATTGCCATGACTCCGCAAAACTGTCTTACAGTAATTAAGGCCATGACTGGAGAAAGTCCAAAAAGCACGGCTCCTGTAGATACAACAGAGCTAACAAGAACAATTCAAGGAATTACAAATTCTAAGACTCCTGTTGCTTTTAGCAATTGTGGGCTTTCTGCTCAATATGCAATCATGATGGGGCAAGTTCACTATGCAAATGAAAATCACCCAGGAAAGGATATTAAGTTTATCGTGCCACCAAATTGCTATGGCGGAACTAATGATCAAGCAAGACGTGTTGCTGCTTGTATTGATAACGTAGAGATCATCGATCTTCCAGTTGATAGTGGCAAGGATATGGTAACAGAACTTGAGCGCATTCTAACAGACGTTGCTCATGCCGATGCTGTTCCATATATTATTGGAGAAATTCCTACAAACCCACGTGTTGAAATTCCTGACTTAATAAAGCTTCGTGAAACACTTAAAAAGCCAAGATTCACAAATGATGGTGCTACAGCTGTTGGTGCAGTCTTTAATCTTGATCAAACATTTTGTCCAAATGTGAAATTCTTTGGCGATCACGGCTACCTAAATGACGTTAAGGTTATTTCATATGTAAGTGGTTCAAAATTCCCAAGTGGTGGACTTTGTACAGCAGGCTATGCTGTGGCAAGTGATAGTGCTGCTGAATATATGAGCTTTGTTGAAAATCACTTAAAGCTTTGTGATAACGTTGCAACAAATTTACAACTTCAAATTCTTACTCGTGAAATGCCAGCGATGAACGAAAGAATTACAAAGGCCTATGCAAATACACGTGGGTTCGTTGATTATATTCAAGAGCAACTTCCAAAAGCAAAGATCAACTTTGTTTCACATGAACTTGCTGATGCAACATTTACACCTTCTGTTTTCTCACTAGACCTTCCGGCCACTAGCGAAGAACACAAGCGTGAACTAAACCACAAATTAATTCGCATGATGATTGATGCTATTCCTGAAGAAAGTAAGCATTGTGTAAGTTATGGCCAGCTAAAAGGCTGTTACTGGACTGTTCCGGCCACTTCAACTCAAGGAACAACGAAAGAGAGCGACAAAGACTATATTGTTCGTGTCTCTGTTGCTGCAGATTTTAATTTAGAAAAACATAAAGAAATTTTTAAAAGATTTGTAAAAGAGGCTTATTAAAGCCTCTCTTATAACAAGCGCCAAACTAAAATTTGTAACCGAAGCCTATTCCCAGTCGATTAGCTGATAAGTTAGAAGGACCACTCATCGTATGATACTTATACATACCGTGGAGAAAGAACTTCTTTGTTATTTCGCCAGAAAGATAAATAATGATTTTCTGTCCCTGAAATTCTCCGGTGTTTACAGAAGAATTGTAGGCGAGATTTCTATTCGAAAAAAATGATTGCGAAATGCTTAATTTAGAATAGAAGTTTCTTTTAAATAACTGAAAGCTTTTACTAATACCAACAGTAAAGTAACCAACAAGATTTGTATCAAATTGAATTTCATTATTAACTAGGCCATCAATATTAAAAGTATTAAACCTTTCAACATCAAAACCAAAATGTGCATTAAACTTACTTCTATAATTATAATCAGCATAAATATTGAATCCAATTTCAGGATCAATTTTATGCTTATCTAATGATTGATTATCTGAGGCAGTATTAAGATGTGAATAGTAAAGACTTGATGAATAAGTAAATGGCCCCTTATTAGGACTATAGATCGCCATGGCACCTAATGAAAAAGATGAGTTTTGATTAAACCTAACTCGATCACTCCCTTGCTGCTGTTCAAAACTTCCTTTAGAAGTCATATAGAATAAAGAGTATTGAAACTTTTTCGACCTCTCCTCTCGATTTCGGCGATACGCCTTGGCCTTGCTAATATAATTAATAATGCTATTTTTTAAATTTTGGTCGTAGTCTCCAATACTTGTAAAGTCGACAGTCTTTAGATCAATATAGAGTTTAATTTTTGTCTTTGATGCAAGTCGATCCCAATTCTTAATTTCTTTATTTGCATTTATTGTTTTTTGAACAACCTTATTATTTTTCGAAAATTTAAAATTACTCTTCGTAAACTTTAGATAAATATCTTCAAGTGACTCTTCTTGCTGTACAAGATAACCAAAGCTAATCACTCTCTTAAAGTACTTTTGATCAGCTGCATTTACATAAGAAGCGAATGTAAATATAAGAACAAAGAAAACTGTTTTACTCAATTTTTCTCTCCAAAAAATAAAAGAAACTTAAATAAAATTATATTATTTCCTACATAATTTATCTTTACATGGAAGAATAATCCAACATTAGTAAAAGTACGCGCCACAGTTTGCTAATTTATTGGCATATTTCTATATAGATAGATTAGAAAACAACCGTAAGCAACTGATTACACGTACTCTTTTAAAAACGTTTACAATAAAGTTTATCGTCCCCAATGTCGATACGAAGATGTGTTATGTAAGGGAGAGGGCAAAAATGAAAATAATATTCATTTTATCTTTATTATTTCTACTAGGAAGCTGTCTAAAAGAATCAGAAATCCTTATTGATGTTGGCCAAATAAATAACAACCTAATTGTTTTAGAAGATACTTCTACTAACTCCAAACTATACACAAGTTCGACGACAGTTAATGTTGAAAATAATGGTTTTGATGCGAGTTCGAAAATTTGTATAAGTGAAACTCAAACTACTCTACCTGCAACAACGGCAGCAGGAACGTGTGGTGGCGCCAATTGGATTTCTCCTATTCCAACAAGTTTCACTCTCTCTGGAGGAGATGGTCAAAAGACTGTCTATATTTATATCTCCGATTCTTCTGATAATATTTCTTCTGAAATTTTCACTCAAGATATTACTCTTGATATATCGGCCCCAACACCAACTTCGGCCCCAACATTCGGAACAGTCCCTTTAAGTCTTTCAAGAACTCCAAATATAACATGGACTACAGACTCAACTGATAATATCGCTCTTGAGGGCTACCAAATCAAAGTAACAAAATTCTCTGACTCAACTCTTATTCAAGACTGGACTGATTTTACAAAAGGCAGCTACATCAGTGGTATAACACTAGAATCATCTACTGATTATCAAGTTGAAATTCGTGCCATCGATATGGCAGGGAATACAAGTACAGTTCAAAGCGCAAATTATACATCAGCTCTTGTTATAACAGCTCTATCATTTGGTACGGAAGCCTTCTCTCTTGTTGAGCAACCTGGAGGAGCAGGACCAGGACCAAATACGACACTGACGTTGACGAACACAACAGGCTCAGCGACAGGGCCTCTATTTTCTCCTAATCTATATGGTGGCGCTGCTAATTTTCAAGTTGTGAATGATAATTGTACTGGCTTCTCTTTGAGTGACGGCAGTTCGTGTACAGTTGATATAAGACTAAATGCATCTCAAGATGGCTTCTACCTTACGACAATTTATTACACAGATGGAGTGACGACGTCTTCAGAACACGAGGTACGTGGGATGGCCACAGGATTTAGCGGAAGCAATACTTACATGATTGGTTTAAATAACGCGATTACTAGTGTTTATGATTCTGCTGACTATGGTTCTACATATCCAAATGAGTTTTATAAAATGATTGGTGGTTTTCAGTGGGATGAACTTAGTCTTTCAAATAATTTTTCATGCGGGATCACAACGAATGCTAAGCTCTACTGCTGGGGAAGTGGAACATGGGGACGTCATGGGGATGGAACGACAAATGATAATTATTATCCAAGTATCGTTGAAGCTTCAAAAACGTGGAAGGACGTTGTTGTAGCTAACCGTGATGTTTGCGCAATCGATTCCACTGATGATCTATACTGCTGGGGTAATACATATACAAGTACACCGGCCCTAATGCCAGGAGGCTTAAAGTGGAAGAGTATAGCTTCGACACGAGGACTTCATATTTGCGGAATTACTAATACTGATGATCTCTACTGTTGGGGAGATAATAGTTACGGACAAATTGGTATTGGTGACAACACAACCTTAACCCCAAATCCAACTCAAGTAACTCCAGGGACTAAATATAAATTTGTTTCAGTCGGCTATCGCTTTACATGTGCGATCACGAGTACTGATTTAACGTACTGTTGGGGCGAAGGAGTTGCTGGCCAACTTGGTGATGGAAATAGTGCTGACACCTACTCTCCTTCTCTCGTCTTAGGAGGCCATACATTTACAAAAGTCGATATATCTCGATACCACGCCTGTGGACTAACAGACGGGAGTGAAGTTTACTGTTGGGGCGGAGGAACTCCTGCAACAAGTGGAGCACTTGGGAATGGACTAGGTGCTGCTTCAGCCTCGCCAGTAAAAGTTTCAGGATCACAAACTTGGGTAGATATCGGAATCCAAGGCCAGAGTTTTTCTTGTGGAATTGATAACACAAACACAATGTATTGCTGGGGCTCTAATGGCTACGGTGTATTAGGTAATGGTAATACAACTAATCAACTAACTCCTGATCTCGTCGTAGGCTCTTATTCTTGGAGTAAAGTAAGGATGGCAAGATTTAATATATGCGCAATCACGACCTCAAACGAAGCATACTGCTGGGGTGACTATTGGCCATACGGTGGTATTGCAAATGGAATAAATGATGGTGGTTATTATGTGCCAAAGAAAGTCCCAGGTAATCTCGATTGGAAATTTATCTCTAGTGATTATGAAAACTTTTGCGGGATTATTTCAAATGATGACCTCTATTGCGTCGGTGGTGATGTTGATGGACAACTTGGAGATGGTGGTGCAAATACAAGTCAATATACACCAGTCTTAGTTAGTGGCGGACACAAGTGGATAAGTGTAACATCGACTTACTCAACAACTTGTGGAGTAACAACAACGAATGATGCTTATTGTTGGGGAGAGAACTCTCTAGGGCAAGCAGGAAGTGGAGATGCAACCGCAGCATTCACAACACCAAACCTTGTTGTCGGAGGACATAGTTGGCTTAAGGTGAATAATAATCAGTCATCAACATGTGGCCTACGTACAGATGGAGCTGCTTATTGCTGGGGATCTAATCGTTTTGGCCAACTTGGCAATGGTGTGACTACTGGAGACGCGACGCCATTTCCAACACCAGTTGCTGTATCAGGTGGACATATTTTTTCAGACATTAGTGTTGGAAATAATTTTGCCTGTGGGCTTACAACTGGAAATGATATCTATTGCTGGGGACGTGACGATGACGGCCAATTAGGAAATGACACTTCATTTACAGACTCAAATACTCCGGTACAAGTTACAGGAGGTTCAGGCATTTGGAGATCTCTAAGTGTTGGAAATGATCATGTATGTGCCGTAAGACTTGATAATAGTGCATATTGTTGGGGCGATGGAAATAATCGAGCAACAGGTGTATCCACAGACTCCCCTCAACCTATTATTGTACCAGGTGGACACTCGTGGTCGACATTTCAAGCAGGTCTTTATCATAGCTGTGGACTTGAGAATGGTACTAGTGACATGTACTGCTTTGGTTATGACTCCGGAACAGAGACGGGAGCTGAGCCACAAGACGCTTGGGGTGTAAATCCTAACTTGATAAAGTACAATCGTGGAATAAAATTTAGTGAAATCTTTGTGGGAGGAGCAAATACATTTGGTATCCCCTAACCTTATGTAATAGATGAACTAAAATATTTTGGATAATTAGAGAAGTTTAAAAGCTAAAGCTGAAACATTTTCCGGGATTTTCTCATGTGAAATTACTGTAGCAATTTTCCACTTAGGAATAAGCTTGTATACTTTCTTTAAGCATACTGCACGAATAGGACGAACAACCTCACTACCCTCGGCACAATCTTTAAAGAACTTCAACTCAAGGAACAACGAAAGAGAGCGACAAAGACTATATTGTTCGTGTCTCTGTTGCTGCCGACTTTGAACTGACAAAGCATAAAGAAGTCTTTAAGGATTTCGTACGTGAGGCCTATTAAGGGCCTCACTCATTAGCTTTTGAAAGTTAGGACAAGAAAAGTGATCTTTTTCCCTACAGTTATTCAAGTGTTCTAAGCTACTCTTCATCTTCTTTAGCTTCTTTATTTGCTCATCAATCTCATCAATCTTCTTCGTGAAAAGTGAGCGTCTTACCCTAAACTTACCATTAGCAGTTAGCATTGAAGAAATATCGTCTAAGCTGAGGCCACAAGATTGTGCCAATGCAATAAATGAGAGGTTGTTAATCACTCCCTTAGCAAAGACACGTTTTAATCCATTTCTTCCCACTGATTTTATTAGACCAATCTTTTCATAATAACGAATCTTAGAAGAAGCAAGGGAAGTAATTTTTGATAATTCACTTATATCCATACAAATCCTTTAAAACATAGCTTGACTTGAAGTTAACTTTAACTTGTAGAGTGAGGATAACAAAGGAATATTTTATGAAAATTATAGTACTAGGAATTCTTGCAACTGTTTTCATGGACCTGTGGGCCTATTTCATAAAGACCGTCTTCAGAGTGAAAGGACTTGATTACAAATTCGTTGGCCGATGGGCATATTATCTTACAAAAGGAGTTTTCTTTCATGATACGATTATTCAAACGAAGCCGGCACCAAATGAAAAACTAATTGGATGGACAATTCATTATCTAATTGGAATCTTCTTTGCTTATCTATTGATTTTTACTTTTGGCAAAGCTTGGCTAGCATCACCACAAATTATGCCAGCAGTTCTCATTGGACTCCTGACTTTACTTGCCCCCTTTTGTATTATGCAACCGGCCTTTGGTTTTGGAGTGGCCGCTTCACTTACCCCTGCGCCACTAATAACAAGAGCAAAGAGTATAATGGCACATACATCTTATGGTATCGGTTTATACTTAGCAGGAGTAATCCTTTCTGCGTAAAAGATTAAGGGAGTTTAAAAGCAAGGGCCTTGACGCTTTTTGAAATTTTATCATGTGATAGAGCTATGGGGATTCTCCAATCAACTCTTACGATGAGAAATAGTAAGAACGCGATCAAAGGCATCTGCAATTGATGCTTCTAATTTCGTTTTATCTTCAACACAACAAGTTGAGAAAATTTAAAAAAATAAAGAATTTAGTATAAAGAACAAAAGAACTTCTAAGTAAATAATGTTACGATTAATATAAGCAAGCTGTCAGAATCAGGAATGAAATTACTTCCTTAGCAATTTCATTTCCAAGTCATTTGGTATTTAAGATAAAATAATTGAATTAGAACAAATACGCATTTTATCATTTGCTCTCACTTGAAAGTACTTTTTTAAATTGTCTTTTTCGAAGTGAACTTCGAAATAATCAAAGACTCCGTCATACAATTTAAAAATACCAACAACTCTTCCAACTCCATATTCATCTGAATATACTTTTGTTTTATCAATAATGTGTTTTTCAAAATCTATAATCATTAGTTTCTCCTAGTAAAATTGTAAAGGCGCCATAAAATGACGCCCAATTTATTTAGAAACTAGTAGCGATTGTGTGTTTTTTTCTTTGTTGTTTTTGCCATATTCACAATTAAAGATCTTCCCATAAAGTTTTTATCGTTAAGGTCATTAATTGCTTTTTCAGCATCGCTTGCAGTTTCCATTTCAACAAAACCGAAACCTCTTGCTCTACCTGACTCTTGGTCTCTTATAACATTTACTGCTACAACATTTCCGACATCAGCAAATAGTTTTTCTAGATCAGAGTTTTCAATATCGTATGATAAATTTCCTACATAAACATTTGATTTCATTTTTACCTCCAAGGTAAATCCCTTTAGTGAGATATGCTCATCACTAAAAGTAAAAGATATAACGAGACAACTGTCCCTATTACACAAGATTGTGTAATTTAAGTTTTAATTAAATTATTTAGACTGTTGCTAATAGCGAAAATAACCTAGGACAATTTATTTATCCTATAGTCAAAAAGATATTTATAATTCAGTGATTGCTAGCTACTTGGCCATAAAGAAAATCCCGACCTACCTAGTATAGCCTACTAATGCATTATAAGCAAATGTACGTAATTATGAATGAATGCAACTACTTAGAATGAGCAATGCAAAAGGTAGCATATCCAATTTAATATCAAAAAACTAACAGAAAACTGTCTTGGATCACCATTGTAACTATTGTAATAATAAAGTATGAAAAATTTTATTATCCTTTTAATCCTATTACCTACTGCATTCTTATATACAAAACTTCCTACCTACAATAACCAAGTTATCCAATTCGACATGCCAAATAATGAGGGAATTGATGTCAGTGAAGACTACCTTTCATTTGCACTTGATATGGCACAAGTACTTGGTGGAAAATGGTGGGAAGGATCAATGGATTTCACAGGCGGACGTGGTGGAAAGATAACAAAACCATTTGATTTCAACCGAAATAAATTAGATGAATTATTAAGACCTCTCGCCCCCTTCACCCTCAGACTAGGTGGTTCAGAAGCAGACTCCGCACACTATGATATTAAGTCGACTCGCACAGTACTTACTCAATCAGAAAAGGAACAAGGCTTTCAAACTCTTTTTAACAAGACCAAACTCGACAATATTAAAAGCTTTGTCTCTAGAAATAATTTAGATCTTCTTATCACACTAAATATTGGGCCAGGCTATCGTAATGATGGAGAGCTTAATCTGACTCCAATTGAAAATTTCATTCAAAATCTATCGCAAGAGATCAAGGACATAAAGTACTTTGAACTTGGAAATGAGGCCAATGCATTCTTTCTAAACTATGGGCCTTTTGGTCAAATTAGTGAAAGCGAATATAAGAGAAACTACCGTGAGATTAAAAATATTATTAGAAAGTACTATCCTGAAGCGAAGCTAGCAGGCCCGGCCAATGCCTTTTGGCCAATCTTGGGAGAAGTCTTTGATTGGTTCACTGTAAACTCTTTTAATATTGTTAAAGATCTGGGTAGTGAACTCGATATCTACACTTGGCACTACTACCCGACTCAATCCACTCGTTGCCCACTTCAAGTTATTAAATCAGACAACGAGAGCATGATTAAGGCCATTAAATCCAATGATATGATTGAGACAATGGAGGCCATTGCAAAAGTCACAAAAGGGCGCTCAAAAGAAGTTTGGTTAGGAGAAACTGGCCCTGCTCAATGTGGAGGTCAACCTGGTGTATCAACAGAATTTAACTCTGCTCTGTGGTTCTTCGATCATATTTTTAAGGTCATGGCAGCTGGAAATAAGAAGCTTATTCGCCAAACAATTGTAGGCTCAGATTATGGCCTGATTAACGACAAGGAGCTTAGACCTAATCATGATTATTATATTGCTAGGATTTATAAGAAATTGAATATTACAAAGATATATTCGAGACCTAATGATTCAGTACATACAGTATGTGCCAACAATAAGATATCGTTCTTAACTTCAGTTATTGATGGCCAAACCATCACTCTACCAAGAACTACAGATAAGTATATGACTGTGAATGAAAAGGCCCTTTCAGCATTTGATCATCTTAGCTTTGAGAGTCAATTTGAAAAGAAATGGGAAGAAACTCGTCGTGACAAAATTGATATCAAAAATTCGACGATATTGATTATAAAGACAACAACTGGCTGCAACGAATTGTAGCCAGTATTAAAAAGCTTATCTTCTTACAACTCTTTTCATTTCTTCATTACCATAACATCTCATATACAAGTGGTAAGAAGCACCATTATGAACTTTTGGTGAAAAGTGAAGTTGGTAACGAATTGTCACACTACGCTTAGAGTGATCCGTCGTTAGGCCTTTAAAATTTCTATCATTAACAAGGTAGCTATAATTTTCGATACCATTATCTCTTGAGTACAACTTAGAGAACTCAACATCTGACTCAAAGTATTCAATCTCATCCAGTGGCGCAGTAAACTCTTCATCCACGAGTGATTTGATCAGAGAGACAAGAAATTGCTTCCCCTCACTCTTAGAATAAGACTTCTTGAAGTTAACTAATGGTAGTCCAGCAAAATATGTATATAGGCTTGGTGCTGTTTGATAAACAAAGCGTTGATAAAGATACTTATAATCAACAAGCGGTAGTTCAGCATTTTCAGGAGTAAATCCTCTATCAAGGTGTAGAACTTCAGCAGGCCCTAGGCTCTCCTTAGTATAGACAAAGTTATTACGAAACGAGATTTTCTTATCCTGAAATAGCGTCTCATAAGTAAAAAGATCTTGATAAGAAGCGCTAAATTCGCATCCACCTTTATATCTCTTATAATCAACGGCCCATGTATTTAGCCCAAGTACTAATAGAATAATCGCAAGTGATATCTTTCTCATAACAGTCCCTAAATAAATAATGTCTTCAAAGTTGTTACGTTATAGCAGATTTAAAATTTGAGACGGAAGGATTGTAAAATCTTTAGGATTATTGGCTTTGCCCTTGTTCCAAGTAACTAAAAATACTATAAGTCCCGGAAGAAAACGAATATAGAACGACAAGGAATACCTATCCTATGAAGATAATCATATCTCTTCTTTCACTTCTTACATTAAGCGCGGCCCTTGCAAATGATCCTCTTGAAAAAGATCAGTGGTATCTAAAATATAATACTAAGAATAAGGGCGCTAATATTGAGAAGGCCTGGAAGATCCTTGAATCGAATTACCAACCAGTCATTGCAATTATTGATGCAGGTTTTGACGTCAATCATGAAGACTTAAAAGATAGCATTCTTATCAATAAGGATGAGATTCCAAATAATGGTATTGATGATGATAATAACGGTTATACTGACGATTACTATGGTTATAACTCCAATAAGAAAAATGGTGATTTGGCCGGCGATTACGATTTTCAAACAAAGCACGGTACAGCTGTAGCAGGAGTCATCGCTGCAAAACATAATAATGACATTGGTATCAAAGGTGTCGCTAAGGGGATAAAGATCATCCCTATCGTCAAGCCAGAGCCTATGGCAAAGAGAAAAGAGAAACTTCCACACCTCATTGAGGCCATGAGATATGCCATGGAGCGAGGTGCAGATATCATCAGTTTTTCTGCACGTCTAAAAGTAACTTCTCCTGCATTTAAAAAAGCTCTTAGAGAGCTCAATGACAAAGGTATTCTTGTCATTGCTTCTTCTGGAAACGTAGGAGTTGAAAACTCAACAAATCGCTATCCAGGGGCCTATGCAGATGAGTTTCCAAATATCATAGTAGTCGGATCAAATGATAAGAATGGAAAAAGAGCGAAGTCCTCAAATTATGGAAACAAGTCTGTCCACCTCTTTGCACCAGGTGTAAAAATTCAAACGTCTCACCTATCGGATACATATGGTTATTCAAGTGGCACGAGCTTTTCAACACCACTTGTGGCCGCCGTTGCAGCTATGGTTCTAGCAAAGCATGGCCCTGAAGCGAGGTGGACAATGCGTGAAAGGCTTATACAAACAAGCCGTCCTCTAAAGACGCTAGAAGGTCTTAGTGTATCAGGAGGGATTATTGATGCCTTCGAGGCGCTCAAGTAATAATTTGTGATATAATGGAGAGATGATAAATCAACTCCTTGATAACTTCATTCCTCTATTCTTCTTAGGGGCCATGGCCATCTTCGGACTCTTCTTTCATCTTCTTATCAGAAGTGTAAACTCATACTATAAAAAGCATGGTAGGCTCACAAAAGGTAAGATTATTGCCTTTAAAGAAGAAACCAAGACAAGAAGATCACGTGGTAGACGTGAAACCTCGACAACTATTCGTCCAGTTATTGAATATATCAAACAGGGTGAAAGAAAGTTATTTCTCGGAACAAATCAGAACTATCTCAATAACTTCATAGGAAAAGAAGTTGAAATTTACCTCGTTGAAGACAAGGAAAATCAAGTTCTACAAAAAGACAATGTTTATAAAGTCTTTACCTATGTCTCCCTACTCTTTGTCATAATCCCATTGGTAATTATTGGGCTTTTAAAAGTTGATCTCATCTATAAAATGACTATTCCGTTTTTATCACTAGTGGCCTTCACTCCCATAGCTCTTGTGATCAAGGGCCGCATGAAAAAACACGCATTAGCTTCAAACGATCACCGAGGACTTCTCGAAATCATGAGGGAGAAGATGATTACGAATAACGATGTTATTGCCCCTTCTGATTTTGAAAATAGCGATAAGTATATCAAGACATCAAGAGACTTTAATAAGAAACTTAGAGTCGCAAATCTCTTTGGTGTTATCTTCTCCCTTATCTTTGGAGGAGGTCTCTATTTTCTTACCATACATGTCTACACAACAAAGATGTCACAGGCAGAAAAACAAATTATCGATAATTTTCTTGAGGATATGTCCAATTACCAACCTCTTCTAGACCAATTGGGTAAGAGTGATGATATAACAATACTCATTGCACTTAGCGGCTTTGCAGTGATTTTGACATATGCTTTCGTGAAGAACTTAAGCGGTTTACTAAAGTCATGAGACTTCATTCTTCTTAGCATAAGCATAGGCCATAGCATGGGTTGCAATTGGTGTTGTAATAAGAAGAAATATGAAGAGTACAAAGTTGGTAATCATAATATTAATTTCAGCAATAATCATACTAGAACCCAATAAGATAAGTGCAGCACCAAAGGCACTGGCCTTACTTGCAGCTTGAAGCTTCATAAAGAAGTCTGGCATTTTAATAAATCCAACAACTGCCAAGAAAACAAAGATAGAACCTAAGAGAATTAAGACCTCACCTATTAAATGTATCATTTACTCTCCTTATTCATATCTGATAAAAATACAGCAAAGACAAATGCAGTAACGAAGCCAACAATCGCAAATAGTTGCGCTATATTGTGAAAGAATGTATCTCTATTTGCTGTATACAGTATTAGAAAGAGACTAACTCCTGAAATTCCAATTAAGTCGAAGGCCAAGACTTTGACCAAAACTTCTTGTTCTCTCTTTGCTTCGATTGTCAGCAAAAGAAATGTTAGAATAACAATACCAGTTGAAATCATTAGTAGCACACTCATTTAGATTTCTCCTTTTGACTTCCTCTCAATATCCTTAACACACGATTTTCAATAATTTCCTTAAATTCTTTTATTGCTTCCTCTTCGTTTTCTAAGAACATCATATGAATATATAAGTGTGATTTATCTGGGTCTAAATCAATGACCATTGTCCCCGGTGAAAAGGTAATTAAATTAGAAAGAAGAGCAATTTCAAAATCGCTTTGTACTTCGAGTGGAAATTTTATAATACCAGGAGTAGATAAGTTTTGAGGCGTAACAACATCTTGCGCGACTCTTAATGCCCCTAAAGAAAGATCCCATAAGTAGAGAATAACAAATTCAAAAATATACCATAATCTCATCGACACCTCACTAGTACACCAATCCAATCTTTCCCACCTGCTGGGCCAGTTTGAAGATGAGAAGAGGGTTAAAACTAATAATCAGAGTAAAAATACAAAGTAAGATACAAGAGATATATGATCGAATGATTGCGACCTTGGGAAAAGAGACAATAAACTCATGGTACTCTCCCCAAAAGACACCACTCCAAATTTTGACCATACTATATAATGTGAAGAAGCTTCCAATAATCATAGGTATGATGATCCAAATAAGACGACTTTCAGTTGCTATCTTAAAAAGACCTAACTTTGCCCAAAAACCAGAAAATGGTGGTATTCCAATTAGACTTGCAGCAGGGATCATAAATAGTATCGCAATTGTTGGAGAAGTCTTAAGTAGCCCTCCCAATTTTGTTATCTTTTCCGTATATGCAAAGTTTCTAACGAGGCCAGAAACAAAGAAGAGATTTGTTTTAACAATAATGTGATGAAAAATATAAAATAAGGCACAAGCTAGTCCAAACTTCTTTATTGCCATATCAGGATGCAAACAAAAGCTCACACCTATTCCAATAAAACCAACCTGACTAATAATATGGTAACTTAAGATTTCACGTAATTTATTTTGGACGACAGCGAACCATACACCGATGAGAAGAGTCAACATGGCCAATATAAGAATTGTCCAAAACAACTGAAGATCTGGCGGAAAAACCTGTCCAAAAACTCTAATCATTGCATAGAGTCCTAGCTTTGTGAGTAGCCCTGCTAAGACTCCACTAAGGCCTGCGGAAAGCTTTGGGTAGCTTTCTGGTAACCAAAAAAATAGAGGAAAGAACGCTGATTTAATGGCAAAGGCACCAAAGAGCGAGAGCGCAAGAGAGCGAACGAGGCCCGCATCAATAGCATATAATTGAGATAGCCTTTCACTTAAGACTTTAAAGTCTAATGTATTTGTAAATTTATAAATTAGAGCAATTGAAATCAAAAAGATAAGCCCACTGATAAAATTAAGAAGAATATACTTCAGCCCACTCTTTAGTCTTTTTCGAGACGAATCAAGTACGACAAGAACATAGCTACTCATAAGTGTGATTTCAAACCACACAAATAAATTAAATAAGTCGCGAGTAAGAAATGCCCCTGTAAGACCTAAAAAAAGGGTGTTATATAAGAAGTGATAAACACTCTTTTTCTCAACCGTAACTCCTGGGTATGCATAGAGAGCACCGGTAAAATAAATTGCTCCAATAACAAAAATCATGACTCCAGAGAAAAGATCATAGCTTAAAGATATTCCAATGCCACTTTCCCAGTCTCCTGCGACAAATGTGGAAGCTTCAGTGTAAGAGAAGAGACAAATCCCAGAATATATAAAGTATAAGAGCGAAAATAAGTTTGAAAAGAATAGCCCTAACCGATCAGATTCTTTAAACATGAGCGTAAAGGATGCAGAAAGAAGCGGCAAGACGAGAAAGATGATAAAGAAGTATTGATGGATCATTACGCCTTTCCCCCTTGCCTAGAATCATTAATCTTCTTAATTACAGAAATGACAAAACACAGTGTTGCAAAAGAGATAACGATTGCAGTTAGAACAAGCGCCTGAGTTAAGGGATCTGCAAAGTCGGAATCGAAGGTATCTCCTTCTTTGGCGAAGGGGTATCCATGAGCAACGACCTGGCCAATTGAGAAGATGATAAGGTTTGCTCCATTACCCAATGTGATAATGGCAAAGATACTATTGACCCATGTGTTCTTTAACAAGAAAAGAAAACCGATGAATAAAAATATACAACCAACTAGAAATGTCATTTAAACACCATTCTCCTTTGAGAAACTGATAAATTTCACATAGGCCATGGTAGTACTTGATGAGACAATGATAAAAACAATTGAATCAAATACTAAGACAGAGCTAATTTTTCCAGCAATCGGAAAAGGGATACTTGTCCACATAGAACTCAGTCCGGCTTTTCCTAAGGCAATGGGTATTATGAGAACAAGAATAAGAACTAAGATACTCATAGCGATAATAGAAGTGAAATTAGTGTATATCCATTTCCTTAACCTAGAATCCTGATGGGAGATAAAGTGGAGTATCATGGACAATGATAATACTAACCCACCAATAAAGCCTCCTCCTGATAGATCATGTCCTCTTAAAAGTAGTAAGAGAGATAAGATAGCAAGAAGTGGACAGACAACCTTAAAGCTTCCCCGTATTAGTGCCTCATTCACGTTCACCTCTCTTAGAGAAAATTGCTAGTACACCAACAATTGCAATTGCCACGACAAGCACTTCACCAAATGTATCCATGGCCCGATAATCCACAAGAATGACGTTAACAACATTCTCCCCCTTGGCCAAAAGCTTTGAATTCTCAAAAAAGTAGCGACTGGCAGTCATATCAAAATTTAGATTCTTGGCCATGGAAAAAGTAAATATAGAAACTCCATATAAGAAAGCGATTATGAAATTAATTGGTTTAATATTTATTCTCAAATCCCGTCCATCAATGGGAACGGCCTTAATGAGGAAGAATACAAAGAATAAAGAGAGAGTTTCAACCATAAGCTGAGTCATGCTAACATCTGCGGCACTATGATAGCCGAAGAATAAAACCAGGAAGAAACCTGAAAGAACGAAATAGAGAATTGCTTTAAGATTTGATTTACTTAAGTATGCAAAAACCAATCCAGCTAAAATCCCTGATAAACTCAAAAACTTTGACAGTGTGAAGTCAATCTTTGGAGAAACTATATTTGCTATCCCAATATGAGTAGAAAGAGTCAGGAGTGTAAGAAAACCAAGAGTGATGCGTATATAGTGGGCGAAATTACCATTTTGTAACGCCAGATTCATTTTCTTAAATACATCCAAAGTAATAGACAGTCCCCTTTCAAGCATGGGCCATGGACTAAAGTCAGAATATTTCTTTGAAAATTCATCGAGTTTCAAAAAGTGCTTATCCAGAAGAATACTCCCTAAAACACTACCTAAGATTGTAATGATACTTAGAACTAGAACTGTGCCATATGGGTACTCAAGCCCATGCCAAGGTTTAATATGTATATTTTGAGAGCTAAGCCCAACCTCACCGACTGCCTTTTCAGCAATTAAGTTAATCCCTAACACATTTGGGGCCAGAGCAATAGATAATGCGATTAATGAATAGATTAATGGAGAGATAAGAAGTCCCTTATAACCGATTACATAGCTTCTTACTTGTGGCCAAGAGACACGAAGAAGATTGACGGCCTGAATACCCATAAAGAGGTTTCCAAGAAAAAAGGTAGGAACGAGAATCCATAGTAGATAAGATTTTATCGATGTTAAGTAAATATATTCCTTAGCATAAAAGCCCACACTTAGTGGAATCCCTACCATGCTCATTGTACTCAATAGAGCTACAATAAATGGCAATATACCAACACGATCACTATTTAATAATTCATGTCTATCCATTGTTTTTAAAGCTTTTGCAAAATAGCCAACATATTGAAAGAGACTTGCCTTGTAAAAAGCATGTGCAATGACTAATAAGACAAAGCTTATGATTGAATATTCGTTTGCAATCCCAAGTAGAATGGCAAGCATTCCAAGAATACAAATGGTGGAATATGCTAGCATTGTCTTAAAATTACTTTGTAGCAGACACTGGAAGCCACCGTGAAGCACAGTTAAAATACCTGCTCCAATAAAGAGCACCTGCCACAGTGGATCTTGAGCATATAGTGGAAATACCTTAACTCCTAAGATGAGTCCGGCCTTTACCATGGTTGCAGAGTGAAGAAAGCTACTGACGGGAGTCGGGCCGGCCATGGCCAAAGGGAGCCAGTACGAAAATGGGAAGAGTGCCGATTTTGAACTAATTCCTATAAATAGTGTGATCAAAGAAACTTTAAAATACTCATGATTAGAAAAGCCTTCCTTCTCCATTAAGCTGGATAAGTTAAATGACTCAGAAAATGATAGGCCTAAATCAACTCCTATTTGAGAAATTAATAAGATACCAAAGAGAAGAAAAAGCCCACCTCCTACAGTTGTGTACAGGGCCCACTTTGCTTTTTCTCTAACTTTTGAATCCTCATTCTTTAGTCCAATCAAAAAGAAGGATGTGACACTCGTCATTTCCCAAAATAAATATAATAGTAATAGATTTGATGAGTAGATTATTCCAAACATCGAAATTGTGAAAAGAATAAGTGAGATATAGTAGATAATTTTATCTTTCATGCTGAAGCTCTTCATATAGAAGAAACTATAGACAAAGACACCTAACCCAATGATGGCCACAAGTGCACCAAATAGATTATTCACACTTGATAGAGAAAATATACCTTCCATTAGTATCTTCAAAACAATCCTTCGTACAAATTACGAGTTTAATTTTATCTAAGTGTGTGTTGGAAATTTTGAGGCCATACTTAATTAAGTACGACCTCAGAAATGAATCGTTTTTTTCTAAGCGCTTTTCTTAGCTGATAATTGATTTTTCTTTTTCATGGCCACTAAGTGATCAGTAGTAATCTTACTTCTACGATCTTTTGTATCGCTCATATCACCGGCATTAGTATAGTAGTCTCTTTTCGAAGATTTAATTTTTATAAACTTCTCAATCGTAATATATACCCCAATCAATGCGAGGCATGAAATTAGGAAAATGATTTCATTGGCATTCATGCAATGCTCCTTTGTTTACACCTCCAATAACTATACCGGAATTGTAAACAGCAATAATATATATATTGACAATAGATTATATTAATTTACTCAATGATAAACTTAGGTTTTTATTTACTTTCTTGTTATATTGAAGACCTAGATATTTTAAGGCCAATAACAAAACAAAGAACAATTGCACAAACTTTTGCCCAATCCATAAAATGCAAAGGTGTTAAATGAAGTATCTTATCCATTAATGAACTCTGAATGAGGACAATAGTCATGAGTGAAGTGATTACAATGATAAGCTTTGCTGTAATAGTCCTTCCTCTTGTTAAGGCCACAACGATCCCTGCACTCCAAAGAGAAAGAAGTGCCATGGCCTTTGCTCGTCCGTGAGCGACATCTTGGCCCTCAGCGACTGCGCTAATATAGAAGATAACAAGGATGATTGTTAAACCAAGCCCGATGCCCAAGATGATTACTAAATCTCTTCGATTAAAAAAGGATTTTCGAGTCGTGATTTCCTGACGACGAGGGCCCTGCTTAGCATCTTGCTGAAATGCAAATAGAGCTGTTGGATGAATGATAAGTTCGAGCCATACCACGTGGATCGGTAAATAAAGCAGAGGGTAACCTAGTAACGGAATAATTGCGGCCGTAAGAACAAATGGCATATGAATAAGTAAAAGATACTTGAAGCTCATTCTTAGGTTTTCAAAAAGTTGCTTTCCTTCTCGAATTGCATTAACGATCGTACTAAAATTATCGTCTGTGAGGATGATTGAAGAGACTTCCCTTGCACTTCTTGTTCCTCTTAGTCCCATTGCCACTCCAATATCGGCGGCCTTAAGAGCAGGGACATCGTTTACTCCATCACCAGTAACGACAACTAACTCACCAACTCTCTTTAAACTCTCGACGATTCTAAGTTTTTGAATAGGATTACACCTTGCTACAATGTCGACACTCTTAAAAAAATTAGGATTCTTTAATATCCACTCATCTTCGAGCTTTTCTGGTTCAAATTCGGCCGAAACGACAATGGGTTTAGAATCAATCAATCCCACATCTTTTGCAATTGCACCTGCAGTGTCGGGGTGATCACCGGTTATCATAAGCACTTTAATTGCATTATCCTTACAATAATTTATTGCTTCTTTCACTTCTGGTCGCGCTGGATCTTCAAATGCAAGGATTCCATAAAGTGTGAATCCGCCTTCTGGCTCTAAGCAAGATTCCACACCTGCTTGCGACACCAGAGTGGCGCCAACAGCTAACACTTTATGGCCCCCCTTCGCTAGATTCACAACTTCTTTTATCCACTTAAGTTTTTCATTTTGTGAAAGGTCTGACTTTGACAAGACAACCTCAGGCGAGCCCTTAATGGCACAAATTAAATCATTATCGTAAAGAAAGAACCCAGACTCACGCTTTCGATCTTCTGTAAATGGAATAACATTTAATCTCTTAGGGATATTGATCCCTCTAAGTTTTGCTTCACTTATCAGAGCGATATCGACAGGATCACTGCCTTCAGCATTAGATGCCGCTAAGGCCATTAGCAAAATTTGAGTTTGAGAAAAGTTATCTGATGTAACAAAGTGGGCCAACTCGAGCTTACCAATGGTTATGGTACCGGTCTTATCGGTACAGATTTGAGTGACACGACCGATATTTTCAACGGATACGGCCCTTCTAACGAGAGCATGGTGCTTTGCTAATCGGTAAACACCAACACCTAAAAAGAATGAGAACACGACAGGAAACTCTTCAGGCAAAGCGGCCACGGCCAGGACTGCAGCACTTAAGAGTGCATCGAGCCATCCATGTCCTTGATAGAACCTGATTGCAGCAATGGCCAAACATAGAACGACAGAAGCATAGACCAATAAACGTGTGAGTTCTAAAATTGCTGACTGAAGAGGTGTTCTTTCGTGAGAAATCTTAACAACAGACTGAACAATTTCACCATAGGAAGTACTCTTGCCAGTAGATAATACCCTTAAGATTCCCTTGCCTGTTAAGACCCTTGTTCCAGCAAAGCCTAAAACACTTGTCTCTACGAAAGCCTCTCCACTCGTGACAAAGGGGTCAAATTCAATCGAAGATTTTTTTACGGGAAATGCCTCTCCTGTTAAGACTGACTCATCAACCTGTAACGAGTCCACTTCTTCCCAATAACCATCGGCCGGTAAGAAGAGATTCTTACTTGAGAGCACAACGAGGTCTCCCGGAACAATATCAAGAGAGTCAACGATAACCACCTTGCCTTCCCTGAGGAGCGTAACTTTTGAAGAGAGCTGACTTCTAAGCCCAGCAGTTGATGCTTGCGTTCGAAAGTGAAGAAAAGCATCCATGAAGATAAGTGGCAATGTAGCTAGAATTAAAATAAGGGATTCGCTAAATTCCCCAATAAAGTAGAAAACTGCAGAGATGCTGACAAGGAACCAAACCATAGGGTCCTTCAGCGTATCCACAATAAGCTCAAGCCACGGACTGCCTACTCGTTCGACAATTTCATTTGTTCCAAATTTTGAGCGCTGCTTTGTGACTTCCTTCTCACCTAGTCCTGTCGCTCGACCGTCAAGGCCTGCTAAATTACGAAATGAGACCTTTCTTTGCATAAGCTCTTTCACCGTCACTGGAGTTGAGCTTATTCTACTAAAAACGCTAGCAACAAAACCAGTTAAGAAGACTAAAGATTAACTTCTCTTACGTTTTTTATTCGCTAATCATCATTGTTGGATCGCCTTCATCAACTAGTTCTAATTGAGCAAGGTTTTTCATCTGACTTATTTCATCGGAAGATGGTAAGTTATAATTCTCACCGAGGACTTCATACTTATAGTAATACTCACTAAGAATTTCTCGACCACCAAACTCCAACATTAATTTATCTCTATCTTGATAAGACAATTTATAGAAATCTTCCGGTGCCATATTTTTCAAAGATATATATGCCCTTTCTGCATTTGATAACTTGTCTAAAGTATCAATTTCTTGCCCATGACTTTCTTTGATACTTGAAATAATCATTCTAGTATCATTAGCATCCTTTCCCGAAGAGTTCTCTGAGTCATAAATTCTTGACTCAAGCTCATCTATTCTTTCCTCAATATCCACAACTTCTATCTTCCTATCTGAACTTAACTCAAAACTTTGAGCCTCTTCTTTTTCGACAAGCTCTTTACTAGTGCTTTCTGTTACAGACTCTTCGAGCTCTTTAACCTCCGAGTCTAGAAACAGAAACCCCGTAATGGAAAATGCCAATATGATTGCGATTATTTTCATCACTACCTACACGTTATATCCATAGTTCGATAATATGAGTTACTAAGCGGAGCTTTAGCATGCCAAGGGTGCTTAATTGTCGCCTTCATTCTAAGATAAATAGAATCGCCAGATACATAGTACCCATTTCCATTGTAACCTCTTAGGGCCGCTAAACTTTGTAACTTCGTTGCTCCTAGGAGATCACAATTATTTCCACCAACGATTTGGACAACAGCACTTGTGGACTGATTACTTTCAGCTTGGTAGTTAATTTTAAATTGCTTATCAAGAGAAGGAACTGATTCAAAATCAACTTGATAGATATCACTAGTCCCAACAATAGTATTAAATTTATTATTCCAATTACTTGAAGCAATCGATGTTAGAACCTTAGACTGCGCTCCTCTTTTCAAAGTGAAGTAGATTTTATTATTATCTTCAACACCATTTCTTCCTTTAACAGAGCGGAAAGTGAAAAGACCTAAATTATAATTACAAACATACGCATTCCAATCAGTTCTTGCACTACAAGCACTATTATTAAAATTATTATAAGGAACGACTACTGAACCACTTACCCCAGTTAAAGAACCGTCGAGGTCTCTAACCGACATTGAATAGGCGGAATCAATCCAGTTTTGATTATTCGTTTCATAGTAAAATCTCTTCCATGGTGTTGAGGCAAACTTTAGGCCACGAACCTTATTTTCAAATCGATTAGCTCCCCCAATATTGGTAATTGGTATTGGAGTGATATTCCTATTACTATAAGTTTGTTGTGTACTTGGATAATCAAAGAATGTTACGTTATCTAATTCAAAAGGCCCATCATAGACAACGATTCCCGAGACAAATGAGTTACTAGGAAGTACACTAGCAAGTATTCCCTTATCTTTATTTGAATTATTTGCACTTTGCCCAACAATTGCCGAGTTCGTAAAACGCTGCGAGTAAGCTGTAAAGATGGCCCAACGATTATCTGCTAGTACAGCATTATCAAATTGAGCGGCCCTTCCTCTAAAGTAAATCCCACTTTCAGTATTCTTAAAAGCAACGAGATTTTTAAACACTGGGTAATTAGAAGGCCCGTAGTGAGCACTCATAAGCTCCCTGTCTTCAGGATTATTTGGATTATTTCTTAAAGCACCATCTGGTGCCCCATCCCATGTATGACCGACCTTACTTGAGTGGGCCGTATTGTTGTCATACCTTAGGGTATTATTCGTTATTGGTGTTGAACAAAGTCCGTCAGGAGAACAAATTCTATTTTTTTCAAATGCCATCCAAAAACCAGTTCCTTCAGACCCAGCGGCAACGTTATATGCAACAGTATTATCTGGGTTTGAAATCCAATAAGTCGAAGGACTAGGAAATCTTCCCGAAACCCCTCTTACATCTGAAATGAGTAATGCCCTCGATTCAGGAACTTTCTTTGAAACCAGTCCAATATTGTGACTTAGAGTATTCTTTACTTCATTACCATCTTCTAGGAAATAACCATGACCAAAGTGGTTATAACAAACATTTCCAATGACACTTACGTAATTTGTTGCGTGAACGGTAATACATCTTTGATAACTGTCAGTAACAGATGAGTTCTTAATATACTGTCCACTTGCATTTCCTACCATATGCCAATGGAATGGATATCTTGCCATCTCCCCCATTCGTCCAAGCTTAGAAAACTGGACTGAATCAACATATGCCTTAGCGCTTCCCATAACCATGACGTGTCCACCAAGGTATGAAGACGTATGAGAAGTGCCATGAGATGCAATCACGATATTTCGAGTTAGATTTGCAACAGTTGCTCTATTGTCTAGCGTCCAACTTTTCCCGCTGTGACTTAAAGTACGATTAACACCCCAGTGCTTATAATTAAGTCCTCTATTAAGAGAGACAACATTGTTATTAACGGAAACAATTTTAACTCTCTCTGCTTCATTCATATCAAATGAAGTTGAAGAGATAACAATCTCATCATCTTTCTTCCAATTTACATTAGTTGAAAGTGTAATTGTTGTATTACCTGGGTTGGCATGATTAGCGAGCTTAATAATCCCACTATTACGATAAACCCCATGTAAATGTAATTGCCCTTGACCGTGAACTGCGAAGGCCCTCTTTCCCATTGAATGATTGCCACTATTTAATTCAAGGCCATCAGCAAGTTCAATTCTAAGCTTTCCTTGAAATCTCTTACCACTCGTCCCACAAATAAACTTACCATTTACTAAAATTGCTTTAGCGATGATTCGGTAACTTGAAGAATTATCAGGACACCTAAACTCTCCATCAACTTGCAATAAACCTACGTTAATATTGCGATCGAGAGTGGCAGTGATCCCAGATGGAATCGTTAAATTTTGGCCATTTGTTGTAAATAGCTCACTAATCTTTCTATCGGAGACATAGGCAGGAATTCGAAAGTATCCACTTTTTCCAATTTGTAAATTTGGGCCACCAGTCAAAGAGATCCCAAAACCAAAGACAAGCTTTCCTGCATTGGATTTCCATTGATCGTCGCTAAAGGTATGAGCGAAACGATGTTTAGTGAAAGTATTTTGACAAACATTTGAAACCGCTGCTTCACTTGGATTGCTTGCTTTAAAATTTGAAAGAATCTTCTTATTACTTAAAGAGTCACCAGCATAGATATGCACATTAATGGATTGATTAACTGTCTGGTCACAGGCCCACCCACTTACGACTAGTTTATTATTGACGACTTTAACTGCATCAATATGACCTTTAATTTCGGCATAAGCATGATTGAATGTAAGTAATCCAAAACTAATAACAACGAACGTTCTAAATAAATCTTTCATTTAATTCCCTTATAAAAAAACCAGTATGATATGATCCTTGGTATTTTAAACGGGCATCAAATCCGAATTTAACTTTTCTAAAGAAACTTTAACTAAATGAAATAATTCCGAATACTTAATCATGCTAAGATAGCAATATTTGAATGTCGTGATAGACACAAATATGTGCAAATAAAAGTAGGATCTTGCTTATAGGAAATCAATCATGAGAGTTTTTGTCGCCATTGATTTACCCAAAGATGCAAAGGAAAAATTGAAGAATGTGAAGATGGTCCATGCTAAATTTCACCGCTATCCTGCGGCCAATCTCCACTTAACCTTGAAATTCATTGGCGAGGTTTCAGATGAATTATTAGAACAAATCAAAGAGCAGCTTGATACAATTAACTTCTCATCTTTTCCATTGAGCTTCAAGGCCTTGGGCCACTTTCATACTCATCGTCGCGGTACTCCCATATGGATGGGTGTCGAAAATAATGAAGAGCTAATGAAGCTACAGGCTAAGGTAGAAGAGGTTCTCCAAGACCTAGAACTAAAAATGGATAAGATGAAATTCACCCCTCACCTCACTTTGGGTAGAATGGAGCGAGGAACTAGTGAGGATGAAGTAGAAGAGTTTATTCAAACACTTCACATACCTGAATTTAGTATTGAAACTAAAGAGTTTATCTTATTTCATAGTCATTCAACCAAAAATGGTGTTGAATACCTTCCATTAGAAACTTTCTAACTAATCGGAGTGGGTATGCCTATTGAAAAGTACTTTCGACATTATCCGGAACATTTGAAACAGCAAATCCAGGATTTGATTGCCAGTGGTAATCTTAGGTCATACCTCTTAAATAAGTACCCACATCCGCATGAAATCAACTCCGACAAATTACTCTACAAGTATGCAAATGAGCTTAAGGACAAGTACATGCGTAATGTCCCTCAATTGAGCAAGGTCATCTACGAAAAGCAAAAAGACCTCGTTAACGATGCTCTTGGAACCCACACTTATATTAGTCGAAATCATGGTGGTAAGCTAAAGAAGAAGCACGAGATGAGAATCTCACGCACTCTAAAAAATGCTCCTCGTGAGATGCTTGAAATGCTTGTTGTTCACGAACTGGCCCACTTTAAGGAAAAGGACCATAACAAGGCCTTCTATAAACTTTGCGAGTATATGCAGCCTAATTATCATCAAGTTGAGTTCGACCTGCGCCTTTATCTTGTTCTGTTAGATCAGGGGATGACTCTATATTCTAGAGATTAAATAATCAAGCCCACCAACAATAGCTGCGACCTGTGCATTTACACAATCCTCGTCGGTAACCTTTGGACTATCGGGATAGACTTCAGTCGTTGTACAAAACTTTGCATTGGAAAAAGATGCACAGAGATGAAGTTTCTTTAGGGCATAATTGATAACCCCCTCTTGTTCAACAGCAGATCCTATAATCTTGCCACTTTCATCAGCAGGAGCAATATGTGTGACCTTGCGAACTGAATCAATGATCGCCTTTTGAAACTCAGGAGTAGGATTATCACTATCATCAACAAGATAGAATCCATCAGGGATATCCCAAACATCTTGAGGAATTCCATCCCTCTTCTCTAGGGCCGGCCTAAAGATAGTATTGTCAGTATCTGTCGTCTCATGAAGATCAAAATGGGCAAAGATCTCAACACCTAAATCAGAAATGGCCTTCATAACGAGGTTACACTCTGGTGCTGGCCCATTTACATAGAAGGAGCGATTTGGATCAACTGTCTTTGGGTTCCAACGATTGATGGTCTCATACCCCCAGGGGCTGATACATGGAGTAACGATGAAGTTAAATGAATCAATATAATTTAAAGCTTCTCTTTCTAGAAAACCAAGGGCACCGTGAACTCCACTAGTTTCATAACCATGGACACCACCAGTAATCAGAACCGTTCTTTTATCTGGTGAAGAGTTCTTACTTTTAATGATAAAAAGTGGATACTTTTCTTCATCATATGGAAGAGCGCCATATTGTAAAATTTCAAAATGCTCTTCTAACTTTTTGATCTTTGAAACGACTTCTTCAAGATACGATCTCTTGATCGTTTGTTCTTTGAACCACTTTTCTTTTTCGCTTTCGCCCCAGGGGATTAGTTTAGTTGTCATTCTTAGGCCAATTTCTTAGTTAACATTTTAAAAGGCTCTTTAAATGGTACATACGCATATTTTTCTTCTAAAACTTCTGCAGCTTTTCTCAGTACCGACCTCTTTAGGCCTCTTTGTATTATATAAGAAGCAAAGTCATTGGAAAGGATAAAAATGGCAGAGATTAAAGTTATCTTTTTCCCTCGTAACCCTACAGGAAAGCCACTACCATCAGGTTGTTCATGATGCTGGTGAAGAATGAAGTCAACTTCAGGATACTTTGTAAAAAGGCTCGCGAGCTCCCCTTCTCTAACAGGATGAATCTTAAACTCTTCTTGTTCCTCTTCGGAGAACATTCTTAGGTTTGGATCCTTCACTGAATTGATTTTACATAAATCATCGTTTTCTAAAGTCGAGTCACATAGGATAGCACTTAGAATGATTTTTGATCTTGTCCCACTTGCCTTATAGTTTATGGACTCAAGAATACTACAGCCAAATAGCGATGTGAGAAGACTCTTTTCTGCCACATCTCCTGCAGTGAAAGGGAATTTACTTAATAGTGTCAATAGATCTGGTTCTTTTTCAATGACCAGTTCACATTTTTCAATCACCTTATCAACAAGAGATAAGACAGCATCTCCAGTACCAATCCATCTTAAATACGAATGGATAATTCCAACAGATCTTATTAAATTTTCAAGTAAGACCTTTGTGTCTTTATGTTTATCCAAAGTTATATACATCTCAGTAATAGCGTCTTCCAAGATTTGTAATTGATCACTTTTATAAAGGCATACAAATTTTACTTTTCTTTTAACAAAGCTTTGAATCAAGGCCTCTGTGATGACTGCATTCTTCTTAATTACTTTCATAAATTTATGTGAAGTAAATTTAATATAAGCATCAGCAGGTATTGATTTAAATAAGTATAGGCTTCGAAGTTTTAAAGGAGCAAACTCAGACTCATCAATCTCAATAACGGCAGCATTCTCTTCAATCCTCTTATATTTGAGAATAATATCCATAAAGACATTATCTAGCGCTTCCTCATTAAAAGGATACTCAAGATGATGAGCAAGATGCATCAGTTCATCATCTAATTGAGATTCGATATTGCCAGCATATAAAGACGAATTTCCAAAGAAAACAAAGTCCATATCATCAACAAGTTCACTGTAAGTCGTCATTAAGTCCATTGCTGAAATATTCTTATTTTCAACATCAATTAGGCCAATTTGAAAAGGCCCTTTACTTAATACTTGATCAATAGCCTCTTCTTTAGAGTTAACCTTTACTAGTTCTACATCCTTAGGCAGATTACTTCTTAGATAATTGTCTTTATTGATATCTTCATCAGTAATATACAATGCTCTTATCATTTCTGCTCTCCTAACAACTTTAGCTTAATTAAATTAAATAATAGTATATAATACATGTGAATAAATACGATGGGAATTATATGCGATCTAGAGTTTTGATTATTTCAGATGAAAATATCTTAAGTTCAGTATATGCTGCAAACTTAAGTGCATACGTTGGTTTGAAAGTAGTCGTTGCAAAAAACAAAAGTGAGATTCAAAATCTCCTTGCAAGAAAGAATTATATTGACCTCATCGTCAGTGCAAACTACCTCGATAAATTCCCTCAAATTTCTGATGAAATCTTAGAAATGATCCCCTCTGTTAAGTTAAAGTCCAATATCATTATGTTTAACAATCAAGTAGATAAGGACTCGGCTTCTACAATTCCTCCATCCGTAGTCTATATTCCGAACAGATACGATATTAAATCCATTGTCAGAGCTGCCGCAAAACTTATGAGTGTTACGGCCAAGGATATGGTTGCCTTAGATGTAGGAGAATTTTATCCACTCCCAATCGAACTTCTAAAGCTCACAGACCAAGCCTATAGTGATATTTATCTACGCAAGAACGACGAATATGAATTAACATTTTCAAAAGATGAAAAAATAAGTGATAAAGATATTCAATCAGAGGATGATCAGGTCTACGTTAAGCCTGAAAAAAGACTCCAATGTATCAATCACTTAACCATGGAGTTAATTTTACACCTAAAAAAGACTGCAACACCTGAAGAAAAATTAAAGGCTGTTGAAGTTTCTTTAGAATCACTCGCCTCGGTTTTATTGAGTGATCAAGCTAATCTAGAAGAAGTTACAAAAGTAAGTCTTACTTGTGTAAAAATCATCAAAGAAGTTATTGAAGAATCTAGCGAGCTCGAGAAACTCTTGGCCTATCTTCTTGCTAATAAATCTTCGTACTTATACACCCATTCTATTTTAGCTACATATGTAAGTCAGTTTATCCTAAAACAAGTTTCTTGGGGTAACTCTGCACAAGAAGAAAAACTGGCATGCGCCTTCTTCTTTCATGACATCTTTCTGGCACCTGTCTATGAAGAACATCCAGATGCTTTTGAAGTTGAAGACCTTGCATACAAACTTGATGTTAGTGAGAAGAATCTCAACTATATTCTCATGCATGCCAAGCTAGCTGCGGAGCAAGTTGCAAAGCTTACGAAACTCCCTAATGGTGTCGATCAAATAATTTTACAACACCACGGGACTCGAAATGGAGAAGGCTTCGCCATGGATCCAGGCGACGACATCTCCCCTCTCTCAAAAGTCATGATGATCTCAGAGTCTTTTGTAAACTTTTTCTTCGAAACAAAGGATAAGGGGCAAAATTTTTCAAGTGAACAACTCATTACCTTTTTAAATGGTCAGTACACAAGCAAGAGTTATCAAAAGATTATTAATGTCTTAAAAGACCTAAAGTAAGCATAACACACCACAGGATCGTTACTGCGATCCTGTGGCATCTCTTAATCAAGTTCTTCTAAAATTTTTCTTCTTGGCCTTGCTATCAAAGAATAGAAACAAGGAACAACAACAAGTGTAAAAATAGTTGAGAGAAAAACCCCTCCTATAATAACTAAGGCCATTGGCCTTCTTGTTTCTGAACCAGCTCCTACAATTACCGCTGCAGGTACAGCAGATGCAAGAGTTGTAAAAGTAGTCATAATGATAGGCCTAAAGCGTGTTTCACATGCCTCTAAGATTGCATTCTTTAACTCTTTACCTTCATCTCTTAGTTGATTTGAAAATTCAACGATAAGAATAGAAGTTTTCTTAACAATCCCCATTGTGAGTAAGATACCAATCATCGAGTAGATATTCAGAGTACTTCCTGACAACCATAGTGCGATGAATGAACCGGCTAACCCAAATGGTATTGCCAGAAAGACAGTTAGTGGATCTGAAAAAGAATTAAACTGACTGGCCAGAACCATATAAGCAATAACAAGTCCTAAAACCATGATCATTAAAACACTAAAGAGTGATTCATTTAGATCTTTTGAAAACTTTAAGTAGTAACCCTTTGGTAATACTTTCGCACCAAGTTCTTTGATATAATCAATCGCCCTACTTTGAGCAACACCAGTTTTTAAATTGGCATCAACTCGAATCCCTCTTGCCCTATTTTCACGGTAAATAGACTGTGGCCCAAATGCATCTTCGATCTTTACAACATCATTTAGAGTTACAAATTCTCCGCGATTATTTTGAAGTAGTAGTGACGAGATATTCTCGCGTGTACGATCTTCCTCAGCTAATTGAACAAATACATCGTAACGTCTACCACGCTCCGTATACTTTGTTGCGGCCGAACCAGCAACTCCAACATTAAGAGCAGTTGCAATAGTATTAACTTCAACACCACGTTGTTGTGCTTTAATTCGATCAGGAATAATGTGAACTTCAGGAAGCTGTCCGATATCATCGGAACGAATTCCAACCATTAGATCAGATTCTTTCATCCCCTTTTCTAGTTGTTCATATAATTGTGCTTGAATAGCGGCATCTGGCCCCGTAATTGTAAACTCAATCGGACTTCCTCTTCGGCCACCAATGGCAGATCCCATACGATCTCTAATAATAATCTTTAGACCTTTAACAACAGATAATTCTTTTCTCAACTGGGCTGCAACTTCAAATTGAGTGAGCTTTCTGTGATCGCGGTCTTTAAGAATTAAAACACCAAAACCACGGTTTCCAGAAGTAGCACCTCGTCCACCTCCAACTGCAACAATCATTCTTTGAATATTTTCATTTTTAGAGACGATTGCTTCATACTCTTTAACTTTCTCATTTGTGTAATCTAAGCTCTTTCCATCTGGAGCGATGAAAATTACAAACATGAAGCTACGATCAGACTCAGGTGCAAATTCCTTATCGATATGATTAAGAGATAAGAAAGCGACAAAAATCAGTGCTGTCGATACAAGAAGAACTTTAATTCTATGACCAAGTGCGAACTTAAGAATTCCCATGTAAACTTTATTTCCAAACTCTACCGCCCTATCAACCCAAACGTGAACAAAGATTCCTTTTGAAGCAACATTTAAGAATTGTGAACATCTCATTGGTGCTAGAGTCAGGGCCTCTAGAGAAGATAGAGATACAGCAATACAGATTGTTAAAGCAAACTCTTTAAAGAACCTTCCTTCGATTCCAGGCATTAGTGTAATAGGTGCAAAGATTGCAACAAGAACAGCAGTCGTGGCAAGAACAGCAAATGCAATCTCACGACTTCCTTTAAAAGCTGCCTGTACCTTATCATGTCCTTTCTTGGCGTAGCGAACAATATTTTCCAACATAACAATAGCATCATCAACAACAATACCGATTGCTAAGGTTAATCCAAGAAGAGAGAATGTATTTAATGAGAATCCCATTAAGTACATAAAAGAAAACGTTCCAATAATGGCAGTAGGAATGGCCAGAAGAATATTTATTGTTGCCGACATTGAGTTCAAAAACAGCCAACATACTAAAGAAGTTAAAATTACTGATAGAACAAGGTTTTGAAGAAGTTCATCAATTGATAACCTAATAAAAGAAGTTCTATCGAAGTTTACAGAAAGATTTGTTCCCTCAGGCAAGTTCTTAGAAATCTCTTCAACTCTCGCTTTAACTCTATCCGCAACATCAACTGCATTAACACCTCTTTGTTTGTAAATTGGCATCGATAGCGATGGCTTTTGATTAACACGTGAGATACGTGTACGATTTTCAACACCAGCGTAAATATTTGCAACTTCAGAAAGTCTTATCGGTACGTAATTAGCTTGGCCACCACGTCGATTGATAATCATATTCTTGAAGTCTTCAACTGTTCGTCCTTCACCCAAAACCCTTAAACTCTTCTCATTTGAAACCGTCTCAAACTTACCAGCAGGTAGCTCAACACTTTCTCGTTGGAGTGTCAGAACAATATCAGAGAGAGTTAATTGAAACGCTTCTAGCTTATCAGCAATAACATCAATTCTCATCATAGGCTCTCTCGCACCAAAAGCACGAACTTCAGAGACACCCTCGATTGTGGTCAGTTGATCAATAACACCATCTTTAAACAAAATATTTAGTTCTCTTTCAGTTAAAGTATCTGAAACAAGAGCTAAATAGAGAATTGGATCATCAGCTGCGTTGGATTTTGTAACTGTTGGAGTTTCGACATCGTCAGGAAGCTGTCTTTGAGCACGTCCTAGAAGAGTTTGAACTTCCTGAAGTGCGAAATCAATATCTTTATCAAGTGTAAACTCTAAATCAATTCGCCCTTGCCCACGTCCAGCAGTAGATGTCATATCTTTAATCCCTTGCATTGAAACAAGAATAGACTCGGCCGGCTCTAATACGTCTTTTTCCACAACTTCTGGGGTTGCCCCTTCATATTGGTAGGCGATTGAAATTGATGGGTAATCAACATCTGGGTTTTCATTAATTCCCAATTCTCTAAATCCTAAGATTCCAAAGAGAATGAGAGAGAACATTAACATCCATGCAAATACAGGATTTCTTATCGATAATGATGATAAACTCATATATAACCTTCTTAAATTTTAGGGATATTACCTAAGTAAGCATTCGCTTGATAATATAAAGACTTAACTTCAAGAGACGATCTAATCGCTAGCTTCTCAAGATCGATGACATCATCTAGTGACCTAATAACTTCAATCTGTGTAACAAGGCCTTTATTTAGATCTTTCAACTGCTCTTGATACGAAGCACGACTTCGAAACAATGCTTTTCTAAGTGTTTTTAACTCATTTTTCTTATATTCAAAATTTTGAACAAATGCATTCCAACGATTTTTCGTATTACGTCTACTGAAATCAATTTGGGCCTTGTTGATTTGTGAAGCGATTCTCTTACTTACAACTCGAGATTTTCTTTCACCAAAATCTAATAAATTTAAGGAAACATTGAGACTTACACCCCAATCACGCTCTCCAATCTCGTTCTTATCAATATTGTAATTGGCCCTAAGATCAACCTGGGGATAATATGCGGCCTTTTCGATCTTTGCTTCTGCAATAGAAGCTTCATAATCATACTTCAAACTTTTTAGTTCAGGTGTGTTCTCAAGGTCGACATTTAATGAAAGCGTTAGCTTTAATGGATCGACACTATCTTTCACTTCAGCAATATTGTCGAGTCCAGAAAAATTCATAAGGTCAGTCATCGAAGTCTTTACCTGTGCCTTACTTTGTACAAGTCCTGCTTCGAGGCGGTGTAATTGGGACTCTAGAGCAAATAAATCGGCCTTGCGATCTCGTCCAATTTTTGTTCTACCTCTAACAATACTAACCCTCTTTCTAAGGTTCTCTAATAACGCATCGACTCTTTCTTTTTCTTCAATAGCGGAAGACATTTGAAAGAAAAGCGATGTGAATTGAGAGTAGTACTCTGCAAGACTTCTATTAGTAAGAGCTTTAGCTTGCTTTGGTACAATTTTATTATAGTCATACAGAGCAAACTCAGCTCCACCTTGAAATAGTTTCTGATTTAGAGAAAGGAAAACTTCTGAATCAACTTCATTATTACGAGTTGTAACATTGCGATACTCTTCACTATAGGTGTTAGTATTTACAATATCAACTGACGGATAAAGCGTTGACTCTACAGTTGCAAGGTCTGAAATAGTCTTCTTCTCTGTAAGATCAAATACTTCAACTTGTTTTGACTTTTTTAAAGATTTTAAATAAAGATCCTCAACTGAAGCGCTACTTAAGCAAGGAACAAGTGTAAAAAACAATAATCCAATTTTATAAAACTTCAAGAATTAGTCTCCTGTATATTTTTAACAAAACTTTCAATTACCAGCAGTGCATCTGATACTCTTTTAACCTCAGATGAATCAATTTCATCTAGGTTTTCTAAAAAGCGACAGCTGGCAGCACTTCTGACTTTTTCAAACTTCTTTTTGCCTTTTGATGTAATTTTTAGATTCGTGATTCTTCGATCTGTTTTACAAGTCTCTCGAGATATATATTTATCATTGACCAAGGTATCCACTAATTTTGAAATGGCAGCACAAGATACACACATGATTTCAGCTAGGTCACTTACTGAACATGTGCCATTATCAACCCTTGCAAGGATTCGATATTTTGGAAAGCTAAGCTCTGACTCACTTGCACTTTTAATATAAGATCTAATAATGCTCATGGATGATGGGATGACTTCGATAAATTTACGAGATAATGAATCTTTAATAATGCGTAACCTTGTTAATATTTAACTTTGTTAAGTATTTTACAAAGATATCTTAAGATTTCAAATATAATTCATTAGAAAGATTTTAGCTTATTTAACCCAGTTAACTAAAGAACCATGCCACCAACAATTGCGGCTACTTGTGCATCGACACAATTTTTAACACTGACCTTGGGACTAACTTCTTTGGCATATGAGTACCTATTTATAGCTATCTTGTTGCTATAATAACGTACTCCTTTTTGTGGGAAGGAACTTGTCGACTAATGATATTATGAAATCCCCAATCGTAGAATTGATCCTCAAATGATTCGAGGTTTTCGATATACTCCATCTTTACAACTGGAACAGTAAAGATAATTCCTTTTAATGTTCGGTTATACTTCTTTGCTAGTCTTAGGACTTCTTTAATAGACTGTTTAGGATTAATATTAATATCCGCATGAATCCAGCGTACTTCCTCAGGTAGATCTTCATGAGAAAGGTCCTGCACTGATCTTTTCATATGTGTGAAGTTTTTGTGATTAGCGACCTCTGGGTCTAATTTTGCAGGATCTATTCCCACAACCTTGCAACCTTCATCAAGAAGAAGTTGTGATGCACCACCTGGAGCACAACCAAAGTCTAGCCACAAATCCCCTTTATATAATTTGATTGCGTATAGCTTTATGATTTGAGCAAGTTTTAAATAACCTTTAGAAGGTGCATTTTCGGCCACATTTACTTCAACCACTGAGTTAGGATAGCGAGTACATCCATTGGCCACACTATGAGCACCAAACCAAATTTCATTTGGGCCTAGGGCAATTAAATCAATAACAGTCTTACCTTCAGCACTATAGCCATTTACCTCACGTCCAAAGGCCTCTTGAGCATCAAATTCGCTCTCACACCCAATTGTAAAACTGTGAATCATGAAGTTTTCACTATCAAGCCCTGATGCCTTAACATCATTTACAATATTTTCAGGAGTCGATTTTCCATAGAAGATCCCACTACGTGTTGCAAATGTAAGTTGGAGTTGCGAGATTGTTTTCAAGTCATATGCAACACCCGTATTCTTAAATGTGACAAAGCCTTTCTTAGAAAAACTTAAAACCAATTCCGGATAAAATATCTTAATCTCTTCTTTTAAAAGAATTTCATTTCCTGGATTTGTACATACAAAAATATATTGTTGCTGACTCATGGCCATCCTTATATCTCAGGTGCCATGCACCTTTGGTTTCGCACATGCACAACAAAAAGAGCATGGCACCGTTTTTAAAAAATTACTGAAACCTCTTCTAGAAGGGCCGCATGCTTATTTCTAAGCTCAATTGGGTCATCAAAGCTCATCGACGTCGTCTTTTCAAAGAGAATTGTGCTCTCATCACTTGGAAGTTGGCACTTAATAAAGGCAGAGCATTCATTCTTATGCTCCCCTAGCATCTTTGTTTCAATGCACAGATTAATCCTAAGCTCTTGAGAGGCCTTTCCAGGATACTTCTTACATAGCTCAATGAGAGATTTTTTAAGTTCTGGATTATCCCATTTTAGGGCCTCCAAAATTGACGGCTCACAAGATTGCACTCGAAATACATCCCCATCAACAACACACTTAATCCCTTTATCTGTCGAGGTTTCAAGGTAGCGATAGGCAAAATTCTCAAGATTATGAATAAAGAGCGCTGAAACACCATCAGACTCAATTAGCCATTCACGATTCTTAGAATTCATTTCTTCTGTAAGCTTTTCTTTATCAATTTTCGTCATACATACATAATACTTGCTAAATCTAAGCAGTAAAGAGATTCTATAATTATAACTAAATAATAATTGGAGGAAGTAAATGAGTCATGCTATTGAACCATCGTTAAAATCAAAAAAAGCTGGGATAGCCTTCGGCTTCGTCATCTCCTTTGTGCTCGGTTCAGCATTTGTATTTTCAGCACTAAAAGCAGGAATTACCCCAGGAATCAGCCCTCTTGTCGTCTTATTTGGCTGGGTCGCAATGGGTAGCTTCTTTAAAAGCGACATGAAAGGCTTTCTTGCCATGGCCCAAGTAACAGGTTCAGCAGGAGTCGCAGTAACGGCCGGTGTCGCCTTCGTTGCGCCAATCGTTCAAATTCTAGCTGCAGAATTAGGACAACCAGTTCCTCCAGTCGATATTCTATCACTCGTCCTAGCTTCCGCTGCCGGATGTTTCCTAGGTTGGGGCTTTGTGGGCCTTGCAACACAGAGGTTCTTAACAGATCCAAAACTTCCAGCTCCAGAGGCCGTCGCTTGTGACCGCCTTATCCAAACAGCTGCAGAAAATCCTCAGGCCCGTCCACCTTTAAAATTCTCACTTATTCCAGGTCTAGCATTTGGATTTGTGATGGCCTTTCTAAGCCAAATAAAAGTTTTAAAAGCAAGTATCTATGATCTTAAGTTCACTCTAAGTGGAGTTGAAACTAAACTTCCTCTTCCAATTAACCCACTTTACTTTGGTATTGGAGCGCTTCTTACTGTTCCGACGGCAATCCTAATCTTCTTCGGAGGACTTCTGAACGCAGTCGTTAAGGGAATGTCAGCGGCCCAAAATATGCCAGGGACAACTTTTCGTTGGGTTGGTGGTGCTGCCATGGTTGTTGCCGTAGTTTACTCACTAATTGCTTATATTATTGAAGGTAGAAAAACTCGCAACGCTCTAGCTAACAAGGAAGCAGACTATGATGCTGAACAATTAGAAATTCCAGCAAGCGTAAGAAAGCAACTTCTGGCCTCAATTGGCTTTGGTGCATTCTTACTAGTTGCCATGATGATGTATTCAGGAGCAACACTTGTAGGACTTGTTGCACTTGGAATCGTTGCCCTACTGCTTATCTTTTTCCTAAGTGGCCTAGGTGCACTTTTATCACTTCAAGTTGGATCATCTGCTTCACCTGTAAGTGGAACCGTTTTTATGGGAATGCTTGTTCTAAGTTTAGTAGGACTTGCAATTGGTCTTGAAGGTATCCAAGGTGTTTACTTTCTAGTTCCAATTATTGTTGCAGCTTGTGTTGCCATTTGTGCATCTAACGACTCATCACAAGATTATAAGACAATGCAATTTAATGGCCTTAAGGTTTCAAGCTCTTTTGTGGGACAAATCGTAGGTCTTCTAGGTGGTGCAATCTCTGTTCCTCTAGCAATTTACGTAGCTCATGAAACAGGAACTCTTGGAAGCGAGGCCCTACCAGCACCACAGGCAGCTTTCTTTGCAACTGTACTAAAATCGCTATTTATTCAAAGTGATATTCCAATGATGCCAGTTCTTGCAGGTACAGGTCTTGGACTTCTTGCAGTTATTGTTGAAATCATCGGAAAGCGTAAGGGTGTAATCCTAAGCTCTCTTGCTTTTGCAGTTGGAATCTATCTTCCTTCATATATCGGAACGGGAATTCTTCTAGGTTCTCTTGCAAGACTAGCTGGGACAAAGTCAGTGACAAAGATCACTCACCGAGGAATCCTGACGGCCGCAGGTCTAATCACAGGAGACGCTCTATTTGCTCTTCTTTTTGGAATCCTTGCAATTGGCGGAATGGAGATTGCAGGAGTTAAGGACTTTAATTTTCAAACAAGCCTAAGCGTCTTATTCTTTGTAGGTCTTCTGCTTACGACAGCGATTAACTACGCTAAGACTTCTTCGATTGAAAAATAATACCTCGATACATAACAAAAAAAGGGAAGCTTATGCTTCCCTTTATTTATGGCTAATATCCGCAACCGACTCCACTTGAAGAAGGTTCTACATACTCACCATTTCCAAAATTATCATTCTCTTTAAACATATGATGAATTTTATCGAATGTTTCAATCCACTTATTCTTTTCAACGATACTTTTAAACGGCATGATGAAGCTTAAGCTTCTAGAGATACCGTCTGCCCCAGTAAATACTGTATTAATTGCTGTAAACTTTAATCCAACAACTCCGACATGAGAAGGAACTGAAACTTCTTCGAATGGTCTAAACGTTCTAAAGTCTGCTTCAATTGTTTCGTCATACCCACATACCTTTTTTGACTTTGCATCCTTAACTTCAAATCCAATTTTTGAACTCGTATTATAAAGTTGTTTTGTAATGTATCTTGAGGCAACTCCAATATCCCAAAGATCAGTACCTTCAGTATTCTTAAATGCTTGGTTACTTAGTTCCATTAGTTCCTGAATTAAAGCAACTGTCTTCTCTTTTTCAGCAAGAATATTCTGAGCACTAGTTGTCCAACCGCTCTTTGGAGCTAGAAGCTCCACAATTACCCTTGAGTTGTTATTAGCTGCTACCACAATTGGAACATCCTCATTAGCTCCTCTCAAATCAACGTCAACATCACCTTCTTCAACTAAAACTCTAACCACTTCAGAATGATTATTAAAGACAGCTAACGATAAAGGTGTTGAACCACTAGTATTTTTAATATCGACGTATGCACCTGCTTCAATTAAGTCACTTACAACTTGAACGTAATTTCGAGAAGAGGCCCAATGTAAAGGAGTATCCTTGTACTTATTTCGAACATTAGGATTCATTCGATTCTCTATTAAGAGTAATGCTATATGCTCAGAATACTCCTCTCCTCTAGCCAGAGTTCTGAGTAGAGCATTAGAGCCATTTGAATCTCTATACCTCATATTTGCTAATTTATTATCAATCAAATATTTAACTAACTCAAAACGATCTTTAGACCCAATTTTAGGAGTATAACTAGCAATATGAAGAGCATCATTCCTTGAGGGCCCAATATTTGTAAATGATGCATTAGCATCTTCAAAATAGCGTAGGCATTTTATACAACCGGTATAAACAGCGAGGCTGACTGCACTGCTCCCATTCTTAGTAACTTGGTCATAGTTGATCCCGGAAGAAGACAAGAAAGAGTATCTTTCAATAACTCTAAGAACACTCGGCTTATTATTCCAGGCTGCAAGAGTTGCAATAGTGTCACCATTGTCATTTAGAGCTCTATTAAAATCAATTTCCTCACCTCGGTATTCTACTTCGGATAAGAAAAAATCTAACTCTTGATCGTTCTCGTTTATAACAATTCTTCTTAGCTCATTGTAATCAACAGCGGCAAAAGTATTGGCAACTAAAAGAAATGTACTCAATATAAGAAGCAATATATTTTTCAAGACTCCCCCTATACCTAGAAACGACAGTTAAAATTAACGTTAGCATCAACTAGAGGATCAACATATGGATTATTCGCTCTCACAAATCCATTGATACACTGACCTGGCATTACATAACCATTTTGGAATGCAGTCATCCATGCACCATACGCAGTCATACCACGCATATTCATATTACAATAAATAGGTCTGCTATAGTAATGGTTACAAACTTCACAAACAGCTTGTCCTCCACCATTGACCCAGCAATTAGCATTTGCATTAACATATGCTTGAGCATTAGATAAAGTACCAACAATAACGAATGCCAAAAGCATCATAAACTTTTTCATGAGAATCTCCTTTAAAATTAATCGTATGGAGCCTCAATACGTTTCACTAAATATCATTGTCAATGAGTGCAAATTCATAGAGAAATTCAACTCTTTAGAATATCTTTAGATTTAGAGTTTAAGCTACTCTTAACTAGGCTATGAAACAGGTATGCTACAAATTGAGCAAGATAGAACTTAAGAAAAACTTTACCTACGCAAAATTAGCAAGATAGAGGTGTCAAATATTGTCAAAAATACACTCTCTAACTAAACCTAATCAATTTGGTATATATATTTAAAAAAGATTATTCAAAGGCAATTTTATGAAATTATTAAATATCATTCTATTACTACTAGCTGTTTCTTTCACTGCCACGGCCCGCCCAAGAGATGGTGCCCTTTACTGCGGGAAACACGAGTCTCACATTAAGATCTATTTCAAACAAGATTCTAAACTTTACTACTATATTGATAACACTGACTTGAGGAATCTCAAAGAATACAGATGTGTTGAATTCACACCAGAACTTCCGTTCTACGATGAAGTTCAAAGTGCCTACCTAAAAGCACAAAAAGACGTTGAAAAATATAGTTCAGCTTCTACTGCTCTTTATCGACTTGAACATGACACGCGCTACTACTGTGGAAATCCACAATCAGGTGGACTATACGCTGCTTACACAAAGAAGTATTCTGAAGCGCTATACCTTTACGATATTGAGTCAAAGACTTTTGATACTTACGATTGTATTAATCTTTAGTACTTATAAGAACTCTTCACGTATAAGCTTTAAAAGATAAGTCTCACGTTCAATGGACATGCCTTTCTTCTCACTTGAGGCAATGGTCTGTTCATTGTGAGCAATTGCATCGTGGATATTTATCCACTTTGGTTTCATACCATTATTCACTTCATAATGTTCTAGCTGCGTTTGGCCTAAGTCGTAATCCACAAAACAAGTAAAACAGTATGAAATCATATGCTGGATATCGAAGTCTGGTTTATACCATGGCCTAAATTCTTCATAGATACCAAACTCTTTGACCTCTCGAATATTTTGAGCGCCAGTTTCTTCTTTTAGCTCACGAATCATCCCGGCCTTGATATCTTCACCGCTATCAAGACCCCCTCCAGGAAGACTATAGTCATCATACCTTTCAGTATAGAGCATGAGAATCATCTCACCATTAAGAGCAATGGCCCTTGTAGCAAGACGTTTGAAGACACTCTTTTCTTCAATCGATTCCCTCGATCCAATATCTGGATGAATAGTACTCTTTATCATTCTCATTAATCTAGAACTTCCTAATTTTGGACCACTTCACCACAAGTAAGCATTTTCTTTCCGTAATATGGATTCTTAACAGAAGATCCTTTTTGAATCCAACGGGCCTTTGCCATTGGGCATTTCACGATCTTCAGGTCGCTATTTTCAAGTGATTTTCCATTCTTGATATAAATTTCAGAAAGAAGTTTGAATGAATCTCTTAAAGCACTGACACTTTTTATATTCTTATCACAGTCACCGTATTTATAATCTTTAGCATAGTGACCTAGTTCTTTCGTACACATCGTTTTCCAAGACTTTAAGGCCTTATTTAAATCACCCTCAACTAATGACTTCTGAAGACTTAGGTAATTTTGATATTCTAACTCATGGCAAAAAACGTTTAAAGATAATATTAAAGCTATAAATAATTTCATAATTTCTCCTATGGGTAGCATGATATTACACATACCCCCCTAGGGTATATCGCAAAAACTATAAAATCAAATTATTACTTATTATCTCTAGAACTAATAAGCTTCAATTAAGGCACCTCTCTCAAGTAGCTTTTTATGTCGCTGTTTTAGTTTCTGAATTTCATTTAAAAATTGAAGGCGCTCCTTCACTTGATAGAATTCATAAGGAATCTTACCACTTTCAATATAATCAATTATTAAGCTCTCACTTATTGTTTCTAGACTGATAATTGAGTTCATTGATCGAATAGCATCCGTTAACTCTAAGGCAGGCCTTGAAGCTTTTACACGAAGTTGACTAGTAATGACTTCGTGAATGCCACTAGAGAGATCAAGTAAGAGATTTGCCTTCTTATCTTCAAATGTCACTTCATAAAGTTTATCAAGGGCCGTTACGCTCTCCATTAGAACACTAGAGTTATCAATATTATCGATGCTACCTTGAATAATAGAAAGGAGCTCAGGATAGTTAGTTAATCTCTCATCTAAAATAAGATTTCTTAGTCTTTCTTTGCTTTGAGCAAGCTGATCCTTACTCTTATAGTGTAGCGCCGTAATTGAGTCTTTATGATAATAGGCCCTAGAGTCAAGGGTTTCACCTTCGATAGGTTCAGTAAGGGTAATTCGGTAAGTGATATCATGGATTACTTCTTCACTTAACTTATCACCATAGCTAATACTCATATGTCTTAAAGCTTCATGAATAAGAAGCCCTATTTTTGAAAAGTCACCGACACTATTCCAAACAGGAGTAGAAATCCAGGCGCCTTTATCTCCAGAATAAAAAACTGCACCTTGAAAAATCTCTCCCTCATAAAAGCTTCTAACTCGATGTGGAGTAAATCTCCAATCAGCTCCCTTTAGGGCGGACTTAATCCCATGAGTAATCAAAGGACTACTCTCTTGCCACTTCTCGATTCTCTCTTCTAAAAGTGGATATATTTCCATTTCTTTAATACGGTCAAAAGTGAATTTCTCATAACCAAGAACACTGGCATATTTTTTCAAGACAACTGATGAACCTTGAGAATAATTAAATTCATCAACAAAGTTTTGATCATAAACAGCAATGTCTAATAAGATAGGTGCACCGACTCCTGTTTTAACAATCGTTCCTCCACCAGAACTCTCAAAGCCACCCTCATCTGAATTGTCCTGCACACTCTTTTTTAAAAAAGAATTTAAATCTAGTTGCTGAGGCTTTTCCTTATGAAGATTAAACTTCTTAATATCAAGAAGTGTCTTATACTTTGATAAATCCACTTGAACTTTATGCTTAATATCCAAACTTTCCACACCAAAGGCCTGGTGATTCAAGCATAAGCATAGTCCAATTAGTGAAATAAGTTTTTGTGTCTTCATGGTTTCAATATAGACCAAAAGCAATTTAGCAAAGGGCAAAGTGTTTAATTTATAGGCCCTGTATTTAATAAATACACAACGATGCCGAAGCTAACTAAAAATATGCTAAAGTATTAACTAATACTACGAAGAAGAGAACACAAGCCAATAATAACGAGAGCTTATGGATATTTTCAGTTATCAAAATTACAAAGATTTCACTATTGATGCTCTTGAAGAGCTTGGAAAACGGGTGCGCGGGACAAGGTCGAGACTTGCTGAAAAGCTGGCCTGCCAAACGGCCTATATCTCGCAAGTCCTAAACAAAGATGCTCACTTTAGTCTTGAGCAGGCACTACTCACAGCAGATTTTCTGTCTCTATCAAATAAGCAGACGGAGTTCTATTTAACGCTAGTTAATTATCAGCGCGCTGGAAATAAGAGATTAAGTGACTATTACAAGCTCAAGATAGATGAGCTTGTCAAAGACTCAAAAGATCTCAGTAAACGCCTAACTGATAAGAAAGAGCTAACAAAAGAGCAGCAATACGAATACTACTCAAGCTGGCATTATCTTGCGATCCACGCCTACCTCTCAATCACAAAGCAGTATGACAGAGAAGTGATCGCTGCAACTTTTTCAATTTCCACAGAGACTGTGGCAAAGGTTATCGACTTCCTTTTGGATGCGGGGCTTATTACTAATGACGGTGATAAAATAAAGCTTACATCAAAAAGTTTTCACCTTGGAAAGAACTCTCCAATGATTGCAAGACATCACTCAAATTGGCGTCTGCGTGCGATGGAAAGTATGGACCGAGCAACTGAAGATGAGCTTCACTATTCCTCTGTTATCACTCTTTCTAAGGAAGATTTGCCAAAGGTTAATGGCATCATGGTAAAGGCCATTGAAGAGATACGTGAGGTAGTAAAGAAGACAACCCAAGAGGATGTCTTCTGTTACACGATGGATCTCTTTAAAGTTTAGTTAAGGTCTAGCCGCTAGCATAACTTCATGAAGTAGTGCTGAAAAAATCGCTAACTTATTGGCGAATTCATCATCCATTGTTACTTCAAATCTCTCATCAAGTTCGAGGATATTTGAAAGAATAATTTTTGAATCATCTAAATTATTTAAACTCTCTTCAAAGATTAGCTTAATCTGAGAATCGGCCATAAGCTCACTATCTTCACCAATAAACGTCTCAAGTTGAGTAACGATATTAACAAGTCTTGAGTTTTCAACCTCTGTAGAAGCAAAAGTGTTTAGTGAAAGAATTAAGCTACTAAGTAAAATCATCATTGTCTTTTTCATTTGTATTCTCCTTTTCTTTTTGTTTTGTTGAAGGAGTTATAGACCAACAGATGACGCACCGATAGATTAAATTAATTAAAAAAATCAGCCTTTCTTAAGCTCAGCTATGAAAACCACTTAAAATAATATAATTACAATAACTTACGATAGATCATTTTTAAAACCCTAGCTCACATTTCGTTAGCTGTTGATCTCTATAGTAGCCATCAGACATTAATCTTGCAGCACTCTTACACTCGTATACGGTGTATTCGCCCTCATAAATGTCTTTGCAATTTTCGAGTTGAGTGTACTTGTCCATGCTCTTAGGAATCGATCTAATGAGACTACTACAATGAGAAAAGTTAGATTGCCCCTTAAGCTCTTTAAAGCAACTAGCAACCTTATCCATATAGATAATATCAAAAAGCGTTGCATGAGATAGACACTCTTGAAGCGTGTAACTACCCTTAAATTTATCAAAACATTTTTGCTTGTCAGGATTAGTGCCTGTTTTTGATGCTTCAGAACAGTCTTTGAATGTTTCTACATAAGCGGGAAAAGTGAGCTTATTAAAGGTATAGTCAATATTTTCATCTTCTTTATCACTTACTTTATTAACTAGAGTGAATAGGTAGAGCTCTTCTTTTAGCTTTTTGAGTTTATGTCTTACGTTTTTAAAACTTACTTCTTTAATTTCATCTAAATCTAGATTTCCAGAATCATCAGTTGTTGCATAGTGAAACAACGTAGCAAACCTTTCATCAAGTGTGATGATTTTTGGCTCACCGGCTTCATCAATTCTTACAATTGCAAACTGAATTTTAAACTGTGTTTTTGGTAAGTACTCTACCCTTCCATTGATTTTTATATTTATGTCACTACCATCAAAATCAATATCTGACTTCAGTGATACCTTAGGAGATGTAGCTGCTGGCACTTTCGGCTTAATAAGCTTCAATTTTTTCTTTAGCTCGACGGCCATAATTTCAGGGGCCCCATAGAGTTTATTAATATACTCAAAGGTAATTGTTCCATACCCATTACTTCCCCAGCTTTTTCCATAGCTATTTTTGAACTTAAAAGTTTTATCTTTTAGGTTATAACCTGTTATGACGATGGAGTGAGCAAAACACTGATTAGAAATATTGCATTCATCTCTTAGTCTTGTATTATATTTGATCTCTCCATTTTTCGAACTAAGCATTATGTCATCGTTAATTACGATATTAACAGATACTGGCCGTTTATTTTTAGCGAGGTATGAAATAATTAGATCAGATCTTTGATTTTCATAATCGTCTATATCAGTGATTTCTAAATTATTCCCTAATGAGATAATTCTATTTTTATCGGCACTGCTATTATGGTGGTAGCATTCATAACCAGATGATCTAACAGAGGCGTCTTCTGAGCATGGCATGCCTGGGGAGAACCAGCTTTGCTGGTAAGGTAGCTCCTGCTCAAAAGTGATCCCATACTTTTTTGCTGCATAAAGATTCCTAATGACACTAGAGCCTTCTTCTAATTCTCCATAACGAGCATAGTTCTTGGTAGCATAAATCATAAATTGTTCAGAGATATTTATCTCAATATTTTGCTGTTTAATTATTTCACTTTCTAATAAGGAGGTAGCACTAAAGAATGTACATGCCCCTCGATTTCCTTGATTTTTAACTGAAGACTGAATGCTACTTAAATCCAGTGAAGCCGGAATTACAGACTCACTCGCTATTGCGAAATTGCAAACAGATAACTGCAAGGCCAAAATTGTGAATAAAAATAATGAGTACTTCATAATTCCAAACTTTTAAAAGAGTTGTATCAGTAATTAGATACAGCAAGACTGAAGCCAGTTTTTACTGAGAAGTGGGCTTTTGAGGTGTGGATAATCAGCTAGTTATGGGTTGAGAACGAAGTAAAGTGTTGAATAAATTGTAAATGTACAAAAATTGGGCAGCATTAAGCTTTTACGCGGTAGATGCCGGCCTTTCTCTCCATTAGCTTCTCTGCAATGAACTCACGTCTAATGGTACAAAAGTCTTCGTTATACTTTTCAATCCTTTCGTTAACTTCAGCTTCTGTGTAATCACGGCCCTTTTTAAATTCTTGTAAGAGATGCTTTAAAATAACGAGTCGTTTTTTACGTTGTACAGGGATCGACTTAAGCACACCATTTTTAAAAAATGACTTGATGATCTTCTGTTCATATTGAACTTCATTTTCATCTTCGTTTGAAATTGAAACCTCTAAAATTGAACTTAGGATATTCTTATCAAGCATCTTCTTTTGTAGTGAGAAGACTTTGTAGTACTGCTCCTTGCGCGACTTAATAAGTCCTACAGCTTCAAGCTTTTTCAAGTGATGCGTAATCGTTCCAGGAGACAGAGAAAGTCTTTCTGCAAGAACTTCTGCATAGAGATCTTTCTCTGCCAGGCTTCTGATAATACTTAATCTCGCCTCATCACCTAAAACTTTAAATACGTTCGCAAGACTCATCTCTTAACCTTCGCCAAGGGATGCGCGCATTTCTTGCACAGATGGAAGAGATACGATCCACTCAAATGTACTAAGCTTAACCATCGCCTTGTCTGCATCTTCATCACGTCCAAATCTGATGTCTTCGCTATAGCTCTGTGACCAATCACGGTACATAAGTTTTGTCGTCTTGATGAAATTAGCAGTCGTAGCATTTCCGTAAAGCTCTTCCATAATTTCAAAAACATTCTCTTTAATCTTTCTTTCAACGTTGATATCGATTTTTCCTCTTGAAAGGTTCGATGCCTGCTTTGAAAGTTCTTTCAATTCATCCAAAAAATTCATTTTTACCTCCTGAATCTGTTTTGATACTTGCCAAAATAGACTCAAGAAATAGAAAGGTCAATATTTATTTTGATATTTATCAAATTAGATTTAAAACCAGTATATTAAAACATATGCTATTATACCTAAATGAAACTAACCTTCTTTTCAGACACTCATAATCGCCACAGCGAAGTTCCCTTCGAATCAGGGGATATCCTCTTTCACACAGGAGACTTCACACGCCGTGGCTCGCTGGAGGATACGAGAGCATTTGCAGAATTTGTCGCAGGCCTTGACTTCAAACACAAAATCGTCATCGCTGGAAACCACGACTTCTGCTTTGATGATGAAAGAAAGGAAGAGGCCGAAGCAATTTTAAAAGAAAACGGCATCATCTACTTAAATGATTCAGGAATTGAAATTGAAGGATTTAAAATCTGGGGCTCACCAATTCAGCCATGGTTTCATGACTGGGCATTTAACAGACACCGAGGTCCTGAGATTCAAAAACATTGGGACTTAATCCCAAATGATACTGACATCCTCCTCACCCACGGGCCACCTCGCGCCGTGATGGACTTATGTGCAAATGGCGAACGTGTCGGATGCACAGACCTGCTAAAAACTATTCAACGAGTACAGCCTCGCGTACATGCCTACGGCCATATCCACGAAGGCTACGGCACTGATATTTTTGGTGGAATCATATTCGTTAACTCTTGTAGCTTGGATGAGAGTTACAATTATAAGAATGCGCCGATTACATTGGAGTTAAGCTAACAAGAGATGCTAAAGAATTTCTTTTACGCGTCCAACCTCTCCGCTTTCAAGACGAACCTTGATCCCATGCGGATGATAATCTGACTTCGTTAGAATATCTTTTACGATACCTTCAGTAAGGTTTCCTGTTCGCTGATCTTTCTTTAAGACGATACGGACTCGCTCGCCTATTTCGATATGGTCTCTTACATTTCCTTCCATGGTTTATTTATACCCTATATTAGACTATACGCAAATTCCTTAACTTTCTTCCAATCAGTGTATTCATAATCACGGCCAAAGTCTGTGCCTTCACCGGCCCTCTTGGCAATCATTCTCATAATCCACTTCATAGGCCATGAATACTTGGAATACTTTAGTGCCCCGGCCACCATTTCAAAACGATTAAACTTTGTTATAAGTTGCTTGTCGACTCTCTTGCGGGCATCGTTCAACCACTCTTCCCTTAACACAGGATCTTTTGTCGCCGCACTTAATAGAACAAGAAAGAAGGCATTCGGCTTTGATTCAATTTGTTCCTTGTGATCATTGATAAAGTTAACCAATTCTTTTTCGATCCCTCCAATATGCATGGAGCCACCAAAGACTAATAAGTCAAACTCCTCTAAATTCTCCTTTACGACATTCCTTGCATCATGAAGAGAGGTTTCGATCTTAGCTTCAATAAAGTGATCACGAATTTTATGTGCAACCTTTTCGGTTTGTCCCTCGCGTGTTGCATAGATGATGAGTGCTTTTTTCATGGTACTACGATTTTAAACAATTGGTACTAGGATAAAAACTTAATTTATTAATAGTTTCCTGATCTATGCCTCTAGATACTTTTTGGGATGCGCTCCAGCATCCTAATTCTCCGACGCAATCTCGCGATTCGACTTGCACCAATCCACCTTCTTCTTCGTGCCACCATCATAAGCATAGGCAAGGCCATTTTTAAGAAGGTAGTATGACAGCGACTGCCCATCGATTTTCACATCGGCCACCACGCGAAAGTACTTACCTCTTTGCACATTCTCTAGATCAATGCGCTTGGCGTGCTTTAAAAGATTCGTCACAATCTTCTTCGCATCTCGCCCCTTACTCTTCTCGCACGCATTCTTCGTTCGAATCTCCGGCGTATCCACCCCACTCACTCGCACATTGATTCGACTGCCAATCAGCGGATGCACATTTGGAATATCAAACGTCACCGTGTCCGCGTCGTAGTTCTTCACATACTTTACGCAACGGAAGTTGTTGGCGTCGTGGGTGCAGTCTGATGTTGCTAGTGTTGTTAGTTGGAAGATTGAGATTAGGAGTGTGAGGGTTATGTATTTCATACGTAACCTATCGGATATTTTGATAAAAAGTTTAAAGTGCTAATTACTGTTTATTGTAAGTAAAAGAACACTCCTCACCTGTCTTAAGCTTCACTTCCACATAGATATCGAAATATGAATCAACAGCACCTACATCATACAAACTAGGAACATTCTTAGTTTTTATAAAATCAAATTTCATATAATCAATGTCCTCTGAATAATCAATATTATGTTTCTTTGCATATCCAGCAAAATACTTATCATATACGGAAACAATTCGAGAAAGCGGTTCAGGAATATCTGTCACTCCAGAGATGACTCCTCCAGGAAAAGAAATAGTCATTCCTTTATCACTATTTGCTATAATTTTTGGTACATCTAATTGAAAATTAAAATCACTCAAACTAGCATCATCATCTGCCATTAAACTATAAAGACTACTTATGCATGTTCTCGCGAATGCTTTTGTTAATTTCATAACCAAACCCCTATTCCTTATCCCAAAGCTTTTGCATATCATGCTCACGCCAGTACTCACCTAAGTCTTCGTGAACCTCATCTTCAATATTTCTAAAACTAATTATTCGATATTCTGTAAGAAAATAAATGGCATAAAATTCAAGCCCCTGCCAATTTATTTTATATACAGATATGTCGTTCCCACGGCGCCACTTTACAAGCTCAACGCATTCATCATCATTAATGATTAATTCATTTAACTCATGTAATTGAGATTCTGTAATTACATGACCGATACGTTTTTTGAACCTATTGATTGCGTGGATTGGTGTTTTCATAAAATACTCTTTGTCCTATAACAATTGTACTATGTGCTTTTTCGTTCACGCAGCGTATCCAAGTTAAAATCGTATTAATTAATCATCGACAACAAGTAGAAAAAGTTGAATAAATTCAGCCGCTTATGAAAACATTATAGTTATAATGATAAGTACCTAAAATAATGAGTTTAAACTAAAATCAGTGCTCAGAAAGAAGAAGATTGAGCCACCTCTCATCACGATCAAGCCTCTTATCTTCAGTAACGTTCTAGACCAGATTCAAGCATAAGAATGCACCGATTACTTTGACTCTATAGTTTTTTACCAATCACTACTTTCATCGTCGTTATCATCAAATGGTATACCTTGATTCTTTTTAAAGTATTCTTCGGCTTCTTTTACTAGGTCTTGACTTTCAACTCTAGTTTTGAAAAATACTTTTGCTCTATCAAGAGCCTCTATAAAATCCTTCTCTCTATCAACACCATTTGGAAACAGTAGGTTTTCTAATGATATATCGAAAATAGCACAAATAGCTAAAGCAATTTTTAACTCAACTTGCTTCTTTCCAGCTTCGATTTTTTCAAGTTCGTCAATTCCTAGACCAACTAATGTGGCAAATTCGTTTGAAGTTATTTTAAAATTCTTTCTAAAAAATCTAACAACTTCGCCACTGTATTTAAACTTCATTTCTTTTAATAAATACTGCATTTAATTTCCTATGCTGCAATATCGGCTCGATACACTTCTTTCGCTTTTAAACTTCTTATTGATTTTTCTATTCTTTTTAAAATTCTAAAATTGAATAATGTCATTTTAATTTCATTTTCAATAATTAATTCTTGTCTCCCATATGCAACACTAACAGAATTGATATATTCAAGATCCTCTGAGGAGTCAAAATCAAAATTAATAGTATATGCAGCTAAATCGTATATTGTTGAAATCGAGCTACCTAGTTTTAATATTTTATTTACCTTCCTGATAATTAAATCCATAAAGTTCACTATTTCAGCACTATCCATTAGATTAAGATTTAAAGTGCTTTTAATTTCATCAATATTAATAACTAATTGTGGATTATTATAATCATAAGATTTTTCGATATTATCCAAGAGCCAATCACATAGAACACCTGACTGGTATAAGTATTCTGCATGCTCGACATTATCAAAAAATGTAATCTCATATACTTCGTTGTCAATTTTCAAGAATGATCCTTGACTATATTCTTCAGAAAATATCTTTCGTCCAATAAAGCGTGGGAACCTATTGTGAAAGACTATGTCTTCATTGAAATATATATCACTCTCTGAAGCAGGTCTTGCAATATTCAACATATCGTTAATTGCTACTGATGTTAGATAATAATAACACCCACGTATTCGAAACTTCTTTCCCATTCGAAAAGTTGGTTTTAAAATTTCACCTGCTTTTCTTTGCGGAAATAACACTCTCCAATCTTTGAAGAACGTACGCGAGAATATCGGCCATCCGGTCATACACATGATAGGAAAAGTTGATAATTTTCTCTCAAAAAACTTCATCATATCCATTGAATCAAACTGACTAAATTCAGGATCACTCATACAAAACTCCAGTAGATTAACATTTTTATCCTCGGCAAAATATTCAAGAGCGATCTTGATGTCATTACTTGAATATAATGAAATATCTTCATAAATTTCATCTACAATAAAGAAAGTATTATTATTAAAACTTGCTACAATATTATCACGTTTAGATATATCATTTTTCTCTAAACACCTTCCCTTGAAGATTGGGAATCCGGTGTATAGAAAATCATTATCAGCTATTTTCACCCAGTCATCGTATTTAGACTCTTCTAGTTTTTTATGTAGTAACATTCTCGACGTTGCAAGATAATCTATTCTTTGAAACTTTCTTGTATCAGAATATTTAAAATAGTCTCGATCTACTCTAAATCGTTTCCCAAGTTTTTCTAAATCTATATTGTATTCTTCAACAAATCCCCTAAACTTTTTAAGCATTTGCAACTTATCTTCATTTTTTGGTTTCTTACGATAGAACCTTATATCAATATTCATTTAATGCTCCTTTATGCAATTTTTTGATTTTCTAAATTCACAAGATACTCAAATAAAGTTATATAATTATCGGTAATTGATACAATATATCTATCCTCTACCCCAAAATAGTGCTCGCTTATGAATTCAATATACTCATGATTAAGACTCGTTAAATACTGTTGAAAGAATATTTCCGTAGCTTTAGTATCGGCATACAGTGATCGATAATAGTGTCCCAAATAATTCCTCGTCTTTTCGATGATATTGGCCAATATTCTAAAAAATAAAGTTGCGATTAAATAAAGGAAGAAAATAGCTAAAGCATCAGAGCTACTACGATTTCGATTTCGCCTATCTTCTTCAGACGTTAAAAATTGACTAATTGCCGTTAATGGGATTGCCAAACAACAAGTATAATAGATAAGTGAGAAAAAGCTATACATACAATTAGACATAAACAAATGTTCAAATGATCTTCTCTTATCTGTTTTAAGAACTTCCCAAATTGCTTGCGAATAAAAGTATTCAGTATCGTTATAACCAGACATATATGTTTGATCACTAAGAGCAATTTCTCGGGCCATGTGAATACTGTAAGTACATTTCCCTTTAGATTTCACAACGCGACAAAAGCGAGGATTATCCCTTGGATACACAATTATTTCATCAATTTTTATATTTTCACATGTTTCGAGTTTAGCAATTCTTTTATTTAACTCATCAATTCTTTCACAGATGATCTTTTCATCATCTCTTGTTAGTATTTGTCTATTATGTTTTTTAAACCTATGCCTGAACCCAAACAAATCAAACTTAAACACGCTTAGTAAAGTAGTAATTATAATATGACTAACTGAAAAAATTGATAGCCATTCAAGATATTTATAGTCATAAATACCAACGTAGTCTCTAGCCCATACTGGAGAAGATACGAGTAATAAATAGAAAACAATCGTTATAATATTGATAAAACTACGCATTTTTCACCTTCAACTTATCAATAATATTCAATATTTCTAACTGTACTTTATAATATCGTATTGTTCTTATTTTATTTATTAACTCTTCAGCTTCACTAAATTTTCCAAGAAGAATCAAAATAGCACTTTCATTTAACTCTACCGCTGATCGATCTTCCTTGTTCAAATTCACTTTCAATTGACGATAAGAACTTAACGTTGACTCCCAACTCTCACTCTCAAGAGCTATAGATAATTCATTCCCAAAACGATTATCCTCTAATCGAGTAATTACTGGAATTCTAAAGACTTTATCTTGATTTGCTAAAGTATCATATATTTCATTGATAACTTGTTTTCTGAATTCTTCATCATAATTATTTTTATAATCTAGGAAGTATGTATGTGAGAGCCCTCTAATTTCTTCCCTTTTCACCTCTGAGTGTGAAAATAAAATATCTCCTTTCTTCGTATCAAATAATTGAAAAGAGACATACGAGATCTGTCGGTAACAAAAAGACTCACTTCCACACTTATAGTATTGATATTGATTTTTTAAATCTCCCTTAATCTCGACCTGAGAATTTCGAAGAAAATCCTCTGGTTCTTTTTTTTGTAACCTCTTTCCAATCGAGTCTACTAAGCTATCTTTATAAACGACATTTAGGCCACGGTTAACTAGAAGAGAAGAAAGTTCAACACTAGGATTAAACTCCTTTTCATTTGACTTGAGATCAATACTAATTTTTTTATTACCAATCTTCGACAATGGACTATTTTTTTTTTGCACATATGTAATTCTTTTTATGTTTGAACCACAAGATGCAAATGATATCAAAGACATGAAACACAAAACCTTAAAAATGATATTCATCAAAGCTATCTCCCATTGTTCTCAAATAAATTTTTATATTAATTTTATTTTTGTCTTTTAATAGAATTTTTACTGCTCGGTGATCAACAAGCCAATATTCCTTTTCATGGTAGTATACTGAGTAGCTAACTTCCTTATTGAAAAATACAAGTTCTTGATCTGACAATAGATCTAACTGCTTCTTATATATTTCTTCGTTCTTATCGATATATGTGAATGCATCATACTTATCAATGATAAATTCAGACCTCTCTTCCAAATAACTCACGATCTGGTCTTGACGTAAAACCGTCGCGATAACATTCTGTTTTTTTATGAAAACAAGATACATTAATGTCTTTTTAAAAAAGATACGATAAATATCAGTATGCGAATCACTAATAATCAATGGTAGTATTCCAAGACTACACTTCATATTCAGCAGGATATATTCTAAGTGTGAAACCCTAAGGGAGAACCTCTCAAGTACCCTTTCTTTAAAATGATTTCCAGTATGTGGTGAGTTTCCCATTAAAATATTAAAATTTTGAATTACTGACTTTATACCCATTCATTTAGTATATCCAGCAAGCTAGACATTCCACGTCCAACTGAATAACATTAATTTTAGAGGCCATATGAAATTAGCAGAGAAGAAAAGTCATATATTTAACTATTTACTAAGAAATTCTAGTAATCCACCTTCTGTAACAGAAATTCATGACTATCTTTCAAGTAAGTGTGAAATTTCAAGAAAGCAAGTTTCAAGATATCTTGAGGAATTTCTCGATGATCCAGAAATGAATATGGAAATCACGGGCAAAAGTCCTAAGAGGTATAAGTTACTTTCAAATTCAAATTTTAGACATGATATTAAGCTCTCTAATGAAAATATTGAAACAATCCTTCTTGGCCTTTCAATGCTAGAAAGCTATGGACCTATTCCCCTTGAACAAAACGTAGAAGATGCAAGACGGGTTCTTCTTAGTGCCGTTAAAAATTCAAATTATAACTTAGAGAAATTCAACAGTTCATTCCTCTTCCCATATAGTAATTCAGGTAAGGCAAAACTTAGAGATAAGACTTCACTATTTAAGATATTAGAAGCCATTAGAACTGAGTGTGTTTTTAAGGCCAATTATAAAAAGTTAAACGGTGAAAAGGGATCAAGATTAATCACTCCACTTTTCTTTTATCTATCTGGTGCCATTCCATTTATTTATGGTTTCGACATGGAGATCCGTGATTACCGAAATTTCAAAATTGCTCGCTTTAACGATATTGAACTACTAAAATCATCTCCTGTCTTTAAACCTATTGCCAAAGACCTAAAAAGACTTCGCAAGGAGATCGAACATTCAATTGGTGGTTACACAAGTAAGATCGAGGATTTTGTAACTTATGAAATCCACGGCAATAATGAATTCAAAGAACACTGCCAAGAAGTCAAAATTCATCCCTCAGAGTTTATAGAAGAAAGTCCTAAAGGCGCGATCTTAAAGATTAGTGTTCCCGATTCTTCTATTTTTGATGAGTTATTTCAGAAAGGAAAAAAAGGTGTTACGAAAGTTTTGAAGTACTAAATAGATAATGTATCAAACAGCTTTTTTAGCCTATTATGATAGATTGAGACTTCCGAATCTAAAATAGTATCAGCGCTAGCTTCGGCTATACTTTGATTTATACCAATAAGGTCTAATACGACCCTTGAACTTACACCGAGATCATCTGATATGGTCTTTAATATTTCACCAAGGTTTGTTTTTTTCATTATTCATTTTTATAATCTAGCGGATTAGTTAGACAATTCTTGTCCATATTAATCATCAATAATAAAAAGAATATATTATAATATTTTATCCTGGTTTCTTATTAAGACTTTTACACATATCTAAATAATCATCTACCGCTTCCTCAAAAGCTGGTTTTAGCCCCTCTAAAGTATCACTTTCAAATGATACTAAATCATATTCAAGATCAATCTTTCCAAAGTAGACATTGTCTTCTTCTGAGAAATCACAAATACCGCTATAACCCCTATACCTTAATTCTTTCATATTATATCCAAGTAAATATTAGCATCATGTTCTTTTATTAAGGTCCTAGATATGTTCTTTTTCATTGACACCGTGTATCCCCTCTATAATTTGTATTCACTATTATACGACAACCGATAGAAAAAAATTAAGCAATATTATTAATTTGATATACACATATTGCCTATGAGTGAAGTGCAAGACTATACAGTGAGTGATATTCAAGCACTGACTACAGTTTTATTTCCATTAACAACACGTAGTCTAAGAGTGATTAGTAAAAAATTAATAAAGAAATCATCTTTAGAAATGATTAATATCTTCATAGTAGAAACAAAACTTCGCTAAGTTTAAATTAAAGAAATTTTAATAATACTTTAATGCTAGGCAGTACCAATGACACCAACATGATCTCACTAATATTGAGCATATACTATACTTCTAACATTCACAGTTTAATAAAGTCCTAAGAGCCTCAACTGAGAATAACTAACTATGACATTCTTCGATGTTAAAGCGTCACACAGAGCATTATTAAAAAGTATTAAAGAAATTATACTTCTCAATGATAAGCGACTGAAATAACGTATTTACACCCAGTCTCTTGTAAGATTTACATCGTCAAAATCCATTTTTTCTTGTATTTTTATATTATCAAAAACACAACACAGTAGAGAAAAATTTTGCAGCACAACAAAATAAAAAGCATTGCTAAATTATTTAATAGGCTTATTGATAATTTATCAAATAACATAAAAGAAGAGGACTACTTCTTAGCTCCACTTGCCATTGTTTCATCTTTTCAGATAGCTAATGCTCTCCCAAATAAAGATTCAAGGAGTGATTCATTAATAACTCATATAGAAATGCTTTTTCCGACATTAAAAGACTCACTTGTTCGATTCGAAAAAGCACTGAAGAACTCTAGTGAAAATGATCTCTATAACGAAATTTCCTCAGAATTAGAAATATACTTTGAAAACAGAGAATACGATCCATATGTATTATCATGGTTTTATCAATATTTAAAAACAAGTATTGAAGAAAGAGCTACCTCTATGTCTTTCCAAGGTAGAAAAATTGAAGGTGATGACTTAAAGTTTACTACTCAATTTTTTACAGATAAATATATGGTTAAATATCTTGTAAAAGAAGCCCTCTCTCAATACAAAACAAAGGAATCTCTCACCCAGCTGCTCATAGTTGACCCAGCTTGTGGTGGAGGAAACTTCTTAATTGAGTCATTAATACATCTAAGTAGTACTTTTCACTCAAAGGCCATTGTAAAAAGTATCATATTAGAGAATATTTTAGCTTATGATATTGACGAAAACATGGCTCTTTTAACAAAGATTAACCTATGGATACTTTCTTGCCATTTATCTAGTGAGATCGTTGATTATTTACCAAAATCATATGCACCATCTAAAAAATCTCTCACCGGATTTCTAGATTTATCTGAAAACGATTTTTTATTAAAGCAATTATCTTCAGCAAGAAAAAAAGTATTTTTAACCAATCCTCCCTTTATGGGGAAAAGAATGATGTGCCCTAACCTTAAAAGCTTTTTACAAAGAAACTATCCTCTCTCTAAGGGCGATCTGTGTAGTTCATTTATAGAGGCTTGCTTAAACACTTTAAACGATAATGACTCCCTAGCTATGGTTCATCAAACATCATGGATGTTTTTAAGCTCATTCAAAGATTTAAGAAAAGTTATTCTTGAGAACTATTCATTTCATTCTGTTGTTGACCTAGGCTCAAACGCCTTCAGAGACCTAAATGGTGAAAAAACAAGAGTTGCTTTAACGATTATTAATGGAGCTAAACCCACAAGTAAAGGAACTCCATTTTACAGGTTAGTAAATCTTCCCCTGGAAGAAAAAGTAAAAGTTCTAAATAAGAAAAAACTATTAAATAAATATTCATCAAATGTAAGAACATCTTCTTTCTTGAAGAACAGCTTATTTGAATTTAACTATAATTTATCAAATGAGTTTAGAGAAATTTTCAACGAATCCCCTAGTTATGCTCAATTCGCAACTCCAATGCAAGGAACATCTACAGGCGACAACAAGAACTTTATAAAGTACCACTGGGAAAAAGGTTGCAATGATGAAGACTGGGTTAGCGTAAGCAAAGGAGGAGGTTATGCAAAATGGAATGGACTAAACCAATATCTAGTTAAATGGGGAGAAAACGCTTGTCACATTTCAAACAACAAAGGCTCAGCTCTTAGGAATTTAAAAATGCTAGATTCAACAGACTTAGTATTTAGTGATACTGGCTCACAAGGACTGAATGTTCGTTTATTTAATCAACACAAGGTATTTATTGCTTCAGGACCAGGAATTTCGGTCAAGAGCGGATCAAAATATGCTCACATGGCTTTTTTAAACTCTAAACTTGCTTCGTTTTTTATAAAGACTCTATCTCCAAAATTGACTATTTCAGCAGGCTACATTGCCAGACTTCCATTTAATGAAACCCTTGCAAACTCCGTAGAGTTATCGCAAAAAGCAAAAAAATGCTCTAACTTGAAAGCTAAAATACTTCAAGGAAAGGTTACTAATTCTAATTATACTTATAAAAAGATAGTCTCCGTACCATACTCAGAAAAGCAGATCTTTAAAATAATAACTTCAGAGTTAAAGCTTGAACTTCAAAAGTTAAAACTTGAATCAGAAATAGAGGATTTTATACACACTTCATTCAATCTATCAAAAGAATCGTCTCAACATGTTTTCAAAGAGGTTGGTCTTCCATGCTACCTAATAGAAGATAATGAAAGTAAAGACCTTAACATTGAAAAAGTTGATGCTCTAATTTCTAAAAGCTTAAATTTTAGATGTGAATTAAAGAGAAATGGATTAAAATCGACACAATCTGTATCAGAAGGGATTCTTGAATATCTATCATTCAACCTACAAATACACCCCGAAAGGACTTTTCAATTTATTAACGAAAATATTTCTAAATTAGAGAAGACATTAGTTCTTTTTGCAAAAGATCAACTCCATAAACAAATATTAAATGACCTAAGATTCAATGCTCACAGAACTTGGAACTCTAACACTATCTCTTTAGATAAAACAGCAGAGACATATGACAAGTTCCAATCTACCATCAAAAAACCTGTAAAAGAATGGATAATTGAGGAGTTACCACACATTCACAACGAATCATTTTTTAACAAACCGATATTAAAGATAAAAAATAATGAGATAAAAATTGGTAGAGGTCTTCAATTATGAATTTTACATCTATAATAATCAAGTTTGCTAAAAACTATCTATCTAATCCTGAAAACAATGACCCACTTTTATTAAATAGAAATAAGTCGTATTTTTATGCTATTTCAATATCGATAGTTCTTCTACGCTACCTTGATATAGATACAAACTTATCATTTCCTCAACTTAAAAATGTAATCGAGATGACTTTCTCAAAAAAAAGTCTATTTTACGCTATATTAAACACAATAGATAACACACAAAAAACTCATATTACGTCTCTATCTAAAAAGCTTGCAAAAGTTCAAGTAACAAATTCCTTAGCAAGTGAGGTATACGAAGACCTTCTTAACTATCACTTTTCCATAAAAGAAAATAACTCTGTACAAGAAGCTGAATGCTTAATGACAAAAAGTACTGGTGGTGTATTTTACACACCTGACAATATAGCATATGCAAGTGTAAAAAAAGCTATTTCTTCAATGAATGTCTCAAAAGGTAAAATTTCAAAAATTAGTGTCGTAGACCCTAGCTGCGGAACAGGTCAGTTCTTAAAACAATATCTATTATTTCTAAAAGACGAATTAAAACTTAAAGATGAAGCCCTAAGACAAGCGTTATTAAACTGTCATGGTTTTGATATAGATCCAATTGCAATAGAGGTTACTAAATTCACACTTGCATTAACTCTAAATGCACTAGATTTGTTACATGAAGATGACCTTCATAACAATTTCTCTCATGGTAACCCTTTACTAACAACAACTGATTCACCTATTCCAACAATAGATAAAATAAACCTATCCTTCTCAGGGTACATATATCATCCAGACTTAGCATTAACTAACAATGAGCTAACACCAAAATATGATTTAATAATAGGAAACCCTCCGTGGAGTAAGATCAGAATAGAAGACAAGAAATTCTTTTGGAATCTAAATAAATCTATTTCTCAAGAAAAAAGTAAAGCTAAGAGAATTCAAAAAATTTCTAATCTAGAAACAGAATCACCACTTCTACATAAATCTTACAATAGCATATTGAATAATTTAGAAAGTTGTAAATCCGATATTAAAAGTAATTTACACTTTAAGTTAACTGCGAAAGGTGAACTTAATACATATGCATTATTCACTGAACTTTCTTCAAACCTTCTACTAAAAGACAATGGATATTTATCACTCCTCGTTAAAAGTGGTCTATTTACCACAGCATGCTACAAAGACTATTTTGCTCACCTAATAAAAGCTAAAAAAATCATTTCTATCTCAGATTTTATAAATTCAAAAAAGATATTTAACATAGACGGACGTGAACGATTTAGTCTTTTTATCGCAGGAAAAAATCCCAATAGTACATTCAAACTACAAATGGGCCTAGTAGAAGCGAAGGATTTATTCAATCCCTCTTTAGAAGTTAATATTCATCCAAATGATCTCACACTTATTAATCCTATTACAGGAATGCTCCCAAACATTTCTTCTCCTCAAAGACTTGAACTTTTAATTGAATTAGCAAAAAATAATTCTCCATTTAATGACATCTACCCAGATGTTAACTTTGGAAGAATTGTTCACCTAACAACACACTCAAAATCAATTTACAAAGAGAGGAAAGCAAATACTGTACCTATTTATGAGGGAAAGTTCTTTAATCAATATAATGGAAGATTTGCCGGATTCAATTTTGTTGAAGCAAAAGATAAGTACAAATCGAAGGCAAGTGCTCAAAAACTAACCTCAGCCAACAATGACCAAGCTCCATGGCCAGAATCTAGATTCTTTATAAACGAAAAGAAGTGGTTCTCATTAACAAAGAATTATAAAGAAAAATATTCTTTAATGTGGAGAAGTACGACATCAGCAACAAACACAAGAACCTGCATTGCAGTATTACTTAATCATAGAGCTACAATACAGTCAGTGCAACTTCTACAAAGAAAAGGATCCCAGCATGAACTTTTATATATATTAGCTGTTTTTAATTCAATCCCTTTTGACTACATCGTTAGAAGCAAACTCAATGGAATTGATCTAACACAAACAGTAATTAAGCAAACGACTTTTCCTGATTATAACAGATTAAAATCGGTGGTATTTTTTGATGGACTTAGTGCTAGTTTAAAAAATCATATTTGTGCTAGATCATATCTACTCTCTAAAAATGATTGTGATATTGAAAACGTATATCCTTCGACATTAATTGATAGCATTTCTAGGAATCCCAGTCGCTTAAGGCAAGATCTAGACATATTGGTATCATTTGCATATGGAATATCACCCTCTCAGTTTTTAGATATCATCAAAGACTTTAAAAAGTTTGTTAATGAAAATAAATTATCCTACGACTCATATATAGAAAGCTGGCCTCAATTGTCAGTGATTAAACCTCTTAATAAAGAGACTAATTCACTTCCTGTTTGAACAATATAACGCCTCCAGTTTTTTAAGGAGTCTATATCATTAATATCGGGAAACTTAACTTTAGTTTCATAAAGTTTGATTTCCTCATTATCACTTCTCAAGTTTTCCTTTAAATTGAGATAATCATTAGTAGATGGATAAATCAAGTTTAATTTTTTCACATTGTACTCTATATCATCCTTATCTCTAATTTTGACAAGATGACTATATACAAACATTTGTCTCATATCTTCAATTGCAGATGTTTTAGTTTTATATTTTGCATCTATACAGAAAAAATTTAGATATTTTTTATGTTTGAGGCCAAGAACTAGATCAGGACTCAAGCCTTCTTCAGTTCCTGATGAAATCCATGGAGGAGAGCAAGTTACATAAAAGTTCTCATTTATCTTATTGCTATTTCCATCAATTACGCATTCATTCTTACTAATAGATTTAGCTAACGACTCGTATAATATGTTTTCCCACAATTTATCTGTGCGTATTTTAATGCAAAAACTATCTATTTCCTTAGATGGTTGTCCAATTTTTAGATCTTGCTTTACAACTATCATTCTAGCTAACTCTACCAACTTTCTTAGATTTCGATTGGTCTTAGATAAAATATATCTTTCTGACATAGCCATCATCTTATCTGCTGTTAACACATCCACATCTCTAAAAAAATTAAAATAAATCTTAGACTTTTTAAATAAACATATTTTCGAATCATCATCTAAAAATGGAGAAGACCAAGGTAACCTGGCATTAACAATTTGAGTTGCACTTTTAATTAACTGTACAGTTAGTGTATTTTTATCAAAGTCATCATATGAACAATTCACAAAATGCTTTTTTTGCTCAATACTTTCTAACAAAGAACTTTCATTAACTCGACCTTTAATAGTTATTAACTCCTCTTTCTTTTCAATGTAGCCTTTTTTTATATATTTGAAGTTCAATTCTAGTTCTTCAATAAATCTATTAAACAACAGAATCCTTAAAAGAGGTGAATCATATGAAAGGTTTGCAAATGTTGACTCTTTTTGTGTTAATACTTTTCCTCGATAACCAAGTTTTAAAAGATATGAAATTTTGTCTAAATCCACTGGTTGAGTTTTACATTTTTGAAAAGTATCTTCTGTAGAATATTTAAGAGCTATTTCTTCTAGTAAATTTGACTCTTCTTTATTATTATCTTCTATTTTCTGGTATTCTTTAAGTTTATTAATTATTACCTTTGAGTTATCGCTAAACCTAATAACAAATTTCTGAGTTTCAAATAGTTCTATATAACAAGACTTATCCTCGTCTCTCCAGTTTATAAACTTATCATAAAAATCTTCTCGACTACGCCAAACTTTCGGTCGAACAAGAATTACTAATTGCCTTTGACTATTTCCGATAATTAATAACCCGCTCAGTTTACCAAGCTTTGAAGCAACAAATGATATTTCGTTTTCCACTCTAGTCCCCAGACTGAACAGAAATAGACTTTCCGATACCAGTTCCAAATAATTTAATTCGCAATTTTATCGAACTTAAAAATTGATCTAATAATTTTAATGATTCTATTGCTATTTGTTTATGTTCAAAGAGCTCTGGGTTACCATCAAGCCAGTCTTCCCTTTTCTCAGGAATCAATAACTCCTCGGCTCCATTTTGCATTAACTGCTCAAACAGCTGAGGTAAAATTTTAAACTCCCATGTACTAGAAATATCTAATGTTGATATAATCCCGTCTGACATAAAGCCAAACTCTCGTGCGTTTTGTTTATTTGAAATTTTATCTACTATTGTGGAATTGCTCTTTATTGTTTCTTTATCTACTTTATCTATAACTTCAACTAAATTAAACTCTGTTGCAGAGACTTTCTCAAAAATTATTATCTTATTCTTAAACTCTTCTTTATTATCACTATAACATAGCTTGGTACCTGTCTCGGAACTGACTCCTTTTAAATTCAACCTCCATGTACCATTTGCGGCTTCACCACTATACATCTTTATTTCATTACCATCATATTTTACACCTTGGTAGTTTATAGAAATATCGTAGACAGTATCTCTTTCAGGCTTATCTATAAATAGATGAACCATTCCAGTTTTTGGATTTTTAACGCCTTTCATAGATAAATCTACTTGATTCCCTGACCCCCCAGTCATTCCTCCTGTTTCTATCCAAAATTGACTATTATCTGTATTCCTTGCGCAATCTGTTTCCAACATATAACTATGCCCCAATATGCTTTCTGGTGAAAGACATGTTTTTAATACGTTTTTATTTAATTCGGACCACATTCTAATCGATTGTTCTTCAATTTCTTCTAGCTCTCTATTTAATATCGACTTAAGCCTATTTACTAAGCCCTCTTCTGTTAGCGGATCAATATGAACAAAAGCAAATCTTCTTCTTAACGCAGAATCCATAGAGATAACAGATTTATCTGTCGTATTCATTGTACCAATTATATAAATATTTTCGGGTACAAATAATAGCCTTGAAGAATATGGTAATGTCACTAATGCTGTCTCTCTATCTACGACCCAACTGTCACTTTTACTACTCCATTTCGCCCTCTTTGACTGCTCCATACTAATCAGTAAATCTCCAAAAACTTTAGGTACATTTGACCTGTTTAGTTCATCTATTAAAACAAGGTAGTCTTTATCTGGGTTTAAAATCGCTTCTTTACATACTCTAATAAAGAAACCATCTTTTACTGAAAATGATGACTCATTACTAGTCTCGAAACTCTGAAAAAAATAGTCACTTTCATTATTTTTAAATGGTACAGATTCTATTTCACCGAAACTGCTAATCTTAACCTCTTTACCTACAAAGCAATCACTAAGTACGTGTTGTACATTGGGCCTTAATCCCTCAACGAAATCTTCATAAGAGGTACTTGGATGTGTAGTAATAGCATACTTTCCTTGACCATTCCCAGCAAGGCAACGTCCTGTATACGATGTCCATTGCTCGCATATTTCACCTACAGCATAAGTTTTCCCTACTCCAGGAACACCTTGTAAAACTACATTTTTATATGATCTCAGTATATTAATAAGTCTAGTTGTATTATTCACTTAAGCTCCAAATCTGTTATAAAAGCCCATAAATTAGGCACATAAAATCTAAACGTTAAAACAAAATTTTTTAATAGAATTCACTTACATCATTCATGTTAAATCTTCAGAATAATTGTTCCAGGTGTTTCATTATTGACACCCGTAACCATACTTTAAATTACTATAATCATTAATCGTCAATTGAGAGAAAAAGTTGAACAAAATCATTAACTTAATATAGACATAAGTTTCAAAGGCTAAGTACTAGTTTTTACAGAGATAATTATTACAACTAAAAAGAGAGATTTCGATTTACCGGCAGGAATAATCTTTTCCCATAGGCTATCTTATTTAATGTATCTTGCATGAAATACATCTTGCTAAACAATTCTATTTCGAGAGTCCTCGCCATAACGAAAATCTGGACGAAGAAATCCTTGAGAGATACTTTTATCTTCATCGACATTAAAGCTATTATTTAACCACTCAAGAGTTTCATTAGCCTTAAATAGATCAACAACTTCATAGAGAGTAAAAGATAATTCACAACAAACTTTCTCGTAAACTGAAAAAGGGGACTCTTGAACTACATGTACAATATTAGTCCTTGCAGGTTTTCTCAGAGTATACTTGAAAGCATCTGCCAAATAGCTTGCTTCAATTAGAAGAGAAGATATATAAACGGCCACCTAAAATTGAATTTAAAACAATAGCCTTTTCTGGACTTCAAGAGTTGATATCTTCATAACCCAACACATAGCTTCATTAATATTTGCCATTGGCGCTTCAAGCATTAAATGAAAATGGTTATTCTTGAAAGTAAAGGCATATATTTTAACTTTATAATCCTTTACCATTCTTTCTAAAGCATTTTATTTAAAATAGATTTATATATAGATTGCAAAAGCCTAGAAACGCTTAACACTAAGAAAAGTACATAGAACCTTTATTTAGCTGATAGCAAGTTCTTTAGGACTGCAAGAATTGATAATATAAAAGAGAGGCTCGTCAACTTTGCCACTCTTCCCACCAGGTATTGAAAGGCTTCATTCGATTAGCGAAACTCCGGAGACTTAAGTATAAAAAAAGCAGAGAAGAAAGTCCCATATACAAAAGTTTTTTTCACAGTCAAAGAATGGATTCATATAGTACCGACTTTAATGAGTTACTTGGAATTATTATTTTTTTAAATCACTTAATCAACATTTCTAAATGAGCCTACATTTTGACTTTTTAAGCACTTAAGCATTTGTTGATCTATTTTGTATACTCTTTCATTTGTTACATCTATTGATTTATTGATTGCCTCGAATGATGGAATATTATCAACTTGAAGGTGCAATCTTCTTAATAGTATCCCAATCCAATTAAAGTCTTTCATTATACGGTCTTGTAATAAAGTTTTTAATTTAGCACCGTAGAATTGCTCAACCTTACAAATATTAATATTCATTCGCGAGTTCCATTCGTACAAAAACTTGTTATATTCATCGAATCGATCTTGAGTCTTATCAGGAAGTCCTCTTAGTTTTACATCTTTATGAGAATAGAGAAGTTTCCTTTCCAGGTACAACCTCCTATCCATTAACGAACTGATTTCTTCAAAAACTTCAGTAGCCATCTGCATTTGATCATCAAGCCTCTTATCAGATATCTTTAACTTATGTGCTCTTAGTTGATACTGGTGTACAATTTGAGACCCAAATATCTTAGTTAAAACAAAGCCTAAAAATGCCAAAACAGTCGGATGCTTTAAAATAATCTCGATATTATCAATTTTAAATTCAAAAATATAAATGTAAAGTATTGCAATTATAAGATTGAGTAAGGTTAAGCTAATGTATAAGTTATTATTTAATATATTCCCCATGCTAATAGAGATAAAACAGCAAGTACTATTTGTCAGCAACATTATATCCATTTATGAAAAACAAAAGAAATCAATACCAAGATATATTCAGAAAGCTGTCATAATATTAGAGGACAAACGCTTTTACTCACATCCAGGATTTGATCTAATAGCAATATTTAGATCTATTATTTACAACTTATACAAGGATCAAAAATCTGGAGCAAGTACCATTGAACAACAGCTCACCAGAACTTTAACAATGAAAAAAGACCGAACTATAAGAAGAAAAATCCTAGAAATAATTGTCGCAAAACAAATATCGAAGAAGTTCGACAAAGAAACAATCTTAAACTGTTACATTGACTGTGCCTATTTAGGAACTGGTCTTACTGGCTGTAACAATGCTTCTCTCAAAATCTATAAAAAAGAATACCATCATCTAAACCTAGAGGAATCCTTCCTAATTGCATCTTGCTTAAAGTATCCAATTCCTAAACAATTTCAAAAAAATTGGGAAAATAAAGTACAAATACGAACAAGTTATGGCATCCATAAAGTTCAAAATCATTAACAATGTAATCTTTATTACAGAGTTGTTGAAATACAGCACACCAGACATTAGAGGAATAATATTTGGACAAAATGACACTTTCTTAATATTTTGTGATCTATATAGTAAACCTTCACATAAAAAGTTATATGTACTTTGCACTAAAAGATTATTATTTTTATAAGAAAAAGAGAAGACAATACTCACCTGAGGAACTCAAAAAATACAATTGTTTTCCAGCAACAACTGAATGCTTTGAAAATTTAGAGCATATACCAGCAGGTGCATTTATGTTTGTGCACACCCGAGAAAGTATTTTGAGTTGGCTCGTTATGTATTATACAAATAGTATTTGGAGTCATGTATGTATTTTTAAAAAAAATGGATATGTTCTAGACATGACAACTTCGGGTGTGACTACGCACAGCGCCAACAATTATCTTGATCGAAAGAGCTATCTAACAGTTATCGCATTAAAAAATTTCCATCCAAAGGTTCCTGCCAATACTACTCAGAAGAAGCTTGAGAATATTCCATATAGTTGGCCTACCGTACTTAAGAAGTACTTTGCTTACATTACAGGAATGGCCCATTTTCGTTGGATTTATTATGGAGACTTCTTGCTGCTCTATTTAATCGTTTCAAGCATTCTATTTTTATTTTCTACAAAACTAGCAGTTATTCCACTATATCTAGGTTTAGCCCATTTATTGATAATTACTTACAATTTAGTTCGATACAGAAGTATACCCCATCCTACAGTTCTAGATGATACTTTCGATTCAAAAGCACTATTTTGGAATCCAAAAACAATTTATATATATTTAACATATCTCGCTTCTAAGGCTGATGCATCTCGTAGATAAAGTAAATTTTAATGATTCTAACTCTCTACTTAGGTCATCTAATTGCAGGACCAGAAACTTCCTTCAAAAAAGTATTACCGCAGAATTGTATATTACTAAATTATTGAGCAAAACTTGTTCGTTATGCTTTACATGACCCCTATGAAAAATACCCCCCATATGGAATCCACACTTCAAGCTACAGAGGTGTCCTAAATAAAGATAAATATCTATCTAATAAACAATGGTAAAATTAAATAGTTCAATCAAATGAAGCTTACTAGTATATAGATAATTGGAAGATAATTAATGAAAAACATGCCTAATAGACATAGAACACACCAGTTAGAAACAGAATCCGTTAATGCATTCAAGCGAGAGGTACCTAGCTCATGGGTTATACGAGAGGTAGAAAAAGATTATGGAATAGATCTTGAAGTGGAAATATTTGAAAGTACAGGTGATGCAACTGCTGAAAAATTCTACGTCCAGCTTAAAAGTACAGACTCTACAAAAAAAACGGATCATTTAAAAGAGTCAGGGTTCAAGGTTCAAACATATAATTATTTGTGCAAACAAAAATACCCTGTCCTTATCGCAAAGTATAATTCTCAAAATGATACAATTTATTATAAATGGACTTTTGAGAAGTTGAAAAGTCCAATTAGAAACAATGCCAAGTCATTCACCTTTCATTTTGAAGAAGTTAAGATTTTCAAAAATGAAGTAATGAAAGATATTACAATTGATTTGAAAAATTATTTATCTTTCACTTCAAATAAAGACATTGAAACCTTCAGATTAAAAATCATATCAAACACTTCATCTTTTGAGATTTTTGATTTTATTAAGTGTTTAAATTTTTCGAATAAACATAATAAAATATTGTTCGATATGTACGAATATGATGGAACAATTAAGTTAAGCAAAGATCATCTTGAATTGAAAGTAGCTGGTGGAGCAAGTTCCTTTATTTACCCCCTCCAGCATAATGAGACCCCTGAATCAATAATAGAAAAAATACTTTTTTCCCTAGGCTTCCTTCTTGTTAGCGCTGAAAAAGTAAGACTTGGTATTCCACTAGTTAGCAATACATACAAAACCTTAAGTTTAAACAATGTAGAAACTCTAACTCATCTAATCAGTTCGTTAATTAAAATAAAGAACTACGAGATTATAGAAGAGATTCATCATTGGTGTTTAAATGAAGAAAAAAACACAAATATATCAAAATCAATTTCAACATTCCTTCTAAGTTTTTTGCCACGTGATAGAGAATCACATAACCTAGTCGAAAGAATTCTAGGACACAACCTACAGCACGATATCAAAGAAGGAGATGATACACAGATAGCAATTTCACAATACAACTTAGGTAGATTTTTTTTAAGAGAAAACCCTCTAAAAGCATTTTTTTATCTTAATGAAGCAAGAAAAAATGATAACAAATATCTAGAGAGAGATTATTATTGGAAGGAGCTAGGTAGTGTTACATATAGAAAAAGAAAATACTCAACATCAAAAATATTATATCAAAGATCAATTGAAATAAAACCACAATCTATTACAATTGCCTACCTTGGTGATTGCTATTTACATAGCCTTGAGTTCGAAGATGCCCTTAAATCTTTCACTTTAGCAATTGAAAAAGATTGTAAACGTGAATTACCAAGTAGATATAGACTGTTAGAGATTATACTTCCTTTAATAATTTCAGATATTAACTCTTTAAATTCTGAAGCTACCGATGAGTCAATTAGCAGAGATAATTTTGTAGAACTAAAGAAACTTAACCACAAAATAAGCGAAGACCTTATTGAACCTAATTATTGGTTTAATAAAGCAATATTTATGAATAACATACAAAAATTCGAAGCTGCTTCAGTAATATTCTGTTGGTGTGCTCTGTTACATGAAAAAGATAACGAATCATGGGCAAATGCTATAATAAGTCTTTTCAACCTAGAAAAAAAATCAAACAAAGATGAAGATAAAAATTTTCTTAACATTATCGTAGAGATTTTTAAAGAAGCTTATTTTTGTAATGGCGAAGAGTTTTTTTATTATTTAATGCAAAGACTTGAAGAGGTCACCCTACCTGGTTATAGAGAACAGATATCAGAATTAATGATACTACTACATAAGGAAGTACAATCCCCAGAAAAATGCGAAATAAGGATACACGGGGACGAAGACAAGACTAAAGTACTAGAATACAGTAAAAAGATATAACGAACAGCAATTAGAAATAGTAAACACAATAATCCTTTGCTCGACTTTTATCAGATGACTCTTAACACAGGACTAAGACTTGGCGAGATTTGTGGTTTATGTTGGGATAGAGTTGACTTCAATGGTGGCTTCATTAGCATCAATCGCTCTCTAACAAGAGAGGGCCTTAGAAACACGACAAAGACCCATAAAGGCCGATACATTCCAATGAATGATAAGGTTAGGGCCATACTCGAAAATCGTCTTAAAACACGAAATTCAGAGTTCGTTTTTTCTACTCCTAATGGCGAACCTCTACCCTACAGCCATATTAACCAAAGACACTTCAAAAAAGCACAACGAGTTGCGGGCCTTTCAAAAATAATTCGCTTTCACGATCTAAGGCATACATTTGCGAGTCACTTTATGATGAACGGAGGAAACCTCTATACATTGCAGAAATTATTAGGGCACTCCGACATCAAGACGACAATGATCTATGCTCACTTAGACAAAGATTTTATGATTGAAGCCGCTAACGTTGTTTCGTTTTAAATAAAGAAGTACACATCTGTGTACTTCTTTCATTTCAAAATAAAGTTTCTTGTTTTATATCCGATTAATATATCAGTTTTAATTTGGAGCCCTCATGTACAGAAAGCATATAAATGACTTTATTATAAATATTAATTCAATAAGAGCATTCTTAACAATTTCGGACTTTCTAGTAAACGAAGATACATCTGATACACTCATGGAAAATCTAGCGAACTGTATTATGAACAGTGAAAAGCTCAACGTAAAAGAAAGTAAGAATGGAATGTCTGTACAACTAGATCATTTAGCTAACATGAAAATGGCAAGTGTTTTAGAGAAATCTTCAACACAAAAACATAAACATAAGCTATTACTAAGAAGCTGTATTATTAACACGATAGGAGCTACAGAGTGGCTTTTTTCGAATTTACTACATCAATATTATAAAAAACACCCAGAAATTATACAGTTAGATAATTCAACAATAGAATTTTCAAAAGTAAAAAAACTTAATAAGGTAGAAGACATTGAAGACTATTTAATCAGTCAGAAAGTTGAAAATATAATTCGTACAAGTTTCATGAAATGGACGGAATCAATAGACAAAATTTCCTCAAAAATATTAAACAATAATTTCTCACAGACGAGACAAGAAATATTTGAAGTTTTTCTTATCAGAAATATTTTAGTACATAATAATGCAATAATTAATAACATATTTATGAGTTCTTTAAACGAAGAACAAAAAATGAAATATCAAATTAACAAGGAAATTAAACTGTCAGATGAACTGACAAAAGAATACATAGAAAGGGTTGAGAAAGCTTTTCTTCATATTTCAATAAAAAAATGGATACTTCTAGAAGCAGAAGATAAAAATAGATCAGATTTTCTTCTTAATATGTCTAAAAAATATATGATTGAAGGAAATTACAATCAAGCTATTGTTATACTTAAACTACTACTAGAAGACAAAATTACAACCGCAGAAATAGCGTCTGAATCAGCACTATTAATATGTTTGTGCCATAAAAAGAACAACGACCAAAAAGAACTTGAACTATCTTTAAAAGGGTTAGACTTTTCTGACAAAAATGAAAAACTACAACTTTATAAAGATATAATTGAAGGTATAAGTTTTGACTTAATATCTAAAAGAGTTCTTAAATTATTTAAAGCAAAAAAAATTCCATACTTAACAATTCAAGATGATCCAATTTTTGAAGACTTTAGATCACACATGGAATTCCCCAATTTTTTGAACAAAGTGAAAAAAATTAGACCTTCAAAATCAAAAGATATTAAAAAATTTGTAGATACTCTAATGTCATTATCTAAAATGATAAAAGATAAAGATCAAACAGATCAAAGTATAAACAACAAAAACTCAAAAAAAGTCGTAAAAAAGAAAGTTGCTAAAAAAGTCGTAAAAAAGAAAGTTGCTAAAAAAGCGACAAAAAAGAAAGTTGCTAAAAAAGCGACAAAAAAGAAAGTTGCTAAAAAAGCGACAAAAAAGAAAGTTGCTAAAAAAGCGACAAAAAAGAAAGTTGCTAAAAAAC
>NZ_JBEBMR010000002.1:0-558773 GCF_043196685.1 Halobacteriovorax sp. RZ-2 | reverse complement strand
AAGTAGCAAAAAAGAAAGTTGTCAAAAAAGTAGCAAAAAAGAAATAAAATGGGCTCTTCACACTTGAAGGTGTTTTCACCGCGTTAAGCAAACTTAAGACAAGCATGAGATTTTAACCAGTTATAATTTTGGTTACCACACTAAAACTGTAACAAGGAAAATCACTCATGCTCGAGAAACAGCTTACTAAATTTTTGCTATTACCTAAATTAAAACTTTTAAAAATTGAGCATATGACTCATAAGAAAGTTCTAATATTCCATTGTGAATCCAACTCTAAGACCGGCTTTTGTCCTCATTGTGGACTGGAGTCTAAGCGAGTCCACGACTATCGCATTGTTCGTGTCCTAGACTCACCTCATGAAACCAGAAGGCGTGTTCTAAAGATTAAGAAGAAGCGCTTTCGTTGCATGGGTCTTGGATGCAAGAAAGTTTTCACGGAACAGCTTGACGGTATCACAAAGCACGCAAAGATTACTGAGCGTATGCAACGTCATATTCTCTACAAAGCTTCAAACTTCGCAAACCTTAAGGATGTGCAAAAGACACTTTCGATTGGTACTAAAACAATCTACAAGAAACATTACAAACAACTGGAACTGGAGTGGCGAAAACGAAAGAATGATCCATGGCCAAAGACTGTAGGTATCGATGAACACAGCTTTATACGCAACAAACAGTATGGGCACAAAGAATTTGCAACTGTCATTGTCGATTACAATAACAAGCGAATAAAGGAGCTTGTTCCTGGTCGAACGGTTGCAACACTTCAACATTCTTTGAGGTATATCAAAGGCCGTGAGAATGTTAAAAATGTGGCCATTGATTTGTCTCCTACTTACCGCTCATTTGCACAAAGTTATTTTCCAAATGCAAAAATTATTGCAGATAAATTTCATGTCGTACGACTTCTAAATAACACTTTAAATGTTTATCGAAAGAAGATCTTTGGCGACAAGAGAAAGCTTCGAATCAGAAAGCTTCTTTTGATGAACGCAAAAAATATCGACTACTTTACTCGCTTTGAATTTCATAAAGAGCTTAAGAAATATCCCGAGCTCTGGGAGATTTATATGGCCAAAGAAAGCCTTCACAAACTCTACAGGTGCAAAGGAGAGAAGTGGGCACGCAGAGTCTTTAGAAAGCTCACAGATGCCTTAGCGCTTACAAAGATAAAGGAATTACAAACGTTTAGACGAACCCTTCTGAAATGGCAGGGCGAAATCTTGAATTATTTTGAAAATCGTATTACAAATGCCCGGACCGAAGAATTCAATACTGTCTGTAAGCAGCTCCAGAAGCGGGCTTACGGGTATAAGAACTTTTATAACTATAGGTTGAAAGTTCTCTATGCTTGTCAATAAAGGATGAGTGCGGTGCGTACACCATTAAGGGAGGAGAGCCATAAAATGGTATTCTGCCACACCGTTGCCACACGACAAGGCAACCACCACGAAAAGCTGAATAATATTAAATAGTTAGAAGATCGTGGTGGAGGTGCCGACAGACTCATAAGGCTTAGTTTTCATTGAGATTACAAAGCGAAGTGTAGCCAAAATAGCCACAACGGCCCTTACTTTCGATAAACGTTCCCACTACTCGTTTGTGTAACGTTTTAGTAAATCCATTTTAATACTAATTATAAGTGTAGGCAAGGTTTGGAAACAATAATAACTAGGAATCAACATTCTCAAAGATCATTGCACTTTTTGATAAACTCAAGTGCTTTTGAGGCACTCTCTTTAAGATTATTTTCATTGATATCTTCTATTCCAAATTTCTGACTCTCACAGTAATCAATATATGCAAGAGCGATATTAACCTTTGTAATTGACTTTAACTTATCTAATTTATGAATGCTGCTAACAACATTAGAATATTTGTTTAGATTTAGAGGACCTTTGTTATCTAGTGCGCTTAACAATACTTCTGACTTAAGGTAATTTTCGATTGTCCTTCCAGTTGTTTCTAAAACTTTTCCTGAAGAAGACCTAACCTCTGCACTTAGTCGTGTTTTTGTTTCATCGAGTAAAGAATCCTCATCTTCTCTATCACTATCATAAGTGTAAATTATATTTGGGTTAATTTTTAGCATATCAATCAAATAAGAAGTTTCAGAAGACGTATTGGCACCAAAATGAGATCTAATCTTGCCACCATAAAAAACAAAGCTATAATGAACTCCTTCGTTTATTTCATTATCAGAAAGAAGTTTTATAAAATAGTTCCAATAAATCCTATCAGAAGGCCCTTCAACCCAAATCAAACAATTACTCATCAAGATATCACTTGGCATTGCTCCTAACTCTTGAACTAATTCAATTTTCTCTATGCTGTCTTTAATAAACTGAACGTTTGTACAGCCAAACTTCTTATACAAGCGGAAAAGAGTGGCTTGTTCCTTCTTAGATATGAAATCAATAATTGATGAAGAATGAGTTGTCATAAAACAATATGCATCAACATCAATTAACCTTTTATAAATATAAGCGATAAGTTTTTTTAAAAGTCCGGGGTGGAGTTTATTCTCTATTTCTTCAATTAAATACACGTACTCCTTAGCATTCTTATCTTCATACCATGGCAACAGTTCAAACATGGCAACAATCTGAAATATAGAGTTCAATCCATCACCACTCCTAAAAACAGAGTAGTAGTTTTTATCGTCTTTAACTTTAAAAGCTAAAACATCTGAAGCACCACTCGCTTCAATATTAAACTCTGTAATTGGCCGATCAAGATTTAATATCGAGTTCACAATTCTAATATATTCATCTAAACGAGACCCATTTTTTCGTTCACCAATAATTAAACTCTTAATTAGCTTAGTAGTACCTTTACCATCAACACTAAATACAAAGCTCCCACTAGATACTTCTTGGTGTTTTCGACGGTCATGAAGACGAACAACAGTCTTGTTTTTAAGTACATGATCTTTTTCTAGAGGTCTTTTTAGCTCTTTACGAAGTCCATCATCCCTAACTTCATAATGAATAGGAACTGGACATATGGTTAATCCCTTAGTTTCTTGCTCTGATTGAATTCTCTGTCGTACAATCCTTCCTGATTCTTTATCAAACTCCCACTCGAATGAAATTTCAGGGTAATGTATTTTATCATGATAAAACTGTTTATCAGAATCATTAAAAGACCTACGAATCAAAGATGCTACCGCATTCTCGATAGTTGTCTTCCCTGCATTATTTTTACCAATCAAAACATTAAGATTACTTATAGGCCTCAAACTAACACCTATTTCATTAACACCAAGGTAATTTTTAATGAAAATCCCATCACTCATAACTATCTTTTCAATTACTTTTTATTACGAATATTGAAAGAAAAAATAATCAAATCTCCCATTTATATTATTGTATAACTACGACATTGTGTAGGCAATAACCGTATAGAATATAAAACTAAGTAAATGAAATACAAAAAACATTCTAGAGATAAAATTAAGATTTGAAACATACATCACTGAATTTACTCTAGCGATTATCTCATGCTTATTATTGACATCTGCAATAGACTCTCAACAACTAAAGAATTAAGTAATAAAGGTCGAAAAAAGGGATATACGTTCATAAAAAACTAACATTTCAGGAAGTACAAATGCCAATAAAAAAAAATACTCGCTATAGTATTTATATGTCACTCGAAAAAATAACAAAGAGATCTTTAAAGACGGGGAAATCAGAGAAAAGAGCGATAAAGCAAAGTGATTGTATTTCAATAGATAAAGATAGTCCAAGCGTCAAATCATATAAAATAAATACTTCAGATTTGAAAGGGAACCTTTATATTACAAAAGGAAAAAGTAATCCTCCAGACTGGATTGATATGTGTGAAAACTTAACAAGTGGCGAAGACTTAAAAAAGTCTTACAAAAGACATTCTATTTCAGCTGTTGCCATAGTCAAACTAAAAGGATCGAAAAGATATTTTATACTTACTTTTGGACATGGTCACCAATATGTAAAAGAAAGCTCAGTAGAGAAAAATTTTGGGAGAAACGTAATTCTTAATACGGTCGATGCTGATAATTTTAAAGCACTAAGATCTCTATCCTACGATAACACACCATGGCATAAGGAAACGCAGGCAACGATTGCTTCAAACCTGGCTCTTTTCGAATATAATGGTGACTATGAACTACTAAAGCGAGTTACTGCTGAGTTTAATGAAAATATCCCTAAAAAATTTTTCAAAGAAAAAAGGTCTAAAGAAAACTTAGTCTCCTCAAGTGTAACAGGCCATGAATCACTTAGTCTAAGCTCAAAAATAGGAATAGACGAATTCCCTGATTTTTTTAAATGGATTGAAGGGCAGTATAAAAGGAAACAGTACAAAAAACTTATACCGAATATTGACGCATTCGAGGAAATTAAAGACCTAGAGAGAATAAACAAGTTAAATAATAGTCTTATAAAACAAATCCAAAAAAGGCATAAAAGACTAAATGTTATAATTCCAGACTTTATTGATATGGAAAAAGTTGATGCTTATTCAATCAATGATCTAGAAAAAAGCGATGAATTATCATCAGATGAAGTATTATTGTACCTACAAAACAAAGAAAAAATTACGATTGATATTTTAAAAAGTAATCATATTAAAGTATATTCTGGTGATACAATACAAGACAAATGGACTATTTATAAATGCATAACGACAGAAGTTATTATTGGCTCTAGTACATATGCACTAATAACCAACAACTGGTATAAAATAGATAAAGACTTTTACTCAAAGATGACGACAAATTTAAACTCTTATTTGGTCCAAAAAAAGACACATTCTAACTATTGCGATCTAAAGAAATTTAATAAGTCGATACATAATAACGAGGCTGGTTATAATTCTGATCACCTTAACATCAATGATCAAAAATATGTACTAGACCAGAAGTTTGTATATTTTAACAAAGGGACAAACAAGATTGAATTGTGTGATATATTATTTAAAAACCAACTAATTCATGTAAAAAGGTTTGGCAGCACAACAGGAATATCCCACCTTAACTTTCAAAGTATAATCTCTGCTCAAGTCATTAAAGAATTCCCTAAAGAAGTTGAAAAATTAATAAAGAAAGAAATTAATAATAGCACACACGAAGATTACATAATTTCAAAATTAAAAGAATTTGACTTTACTATTCACTTGGCCATAATTTGTGAAAACAATAGTTATGATAAAAGTAAAAAAATAAAAAACTTCTCAATATTTAATCTTATTAGTTTAAGTAAAACAATAGAAGAATTAAATAAGACTATTGGCCCAGGAAAATGTTTTATACAGTTGATTGAATGTACAAACTAAAATGGTGTTACTGATGAAAACACAATATATAAATAACAGTCTATAAATACTTATAAACTGTTATTTTTTATTTCTAACAATAATTAATACTCTATACAATATTGATCACTAAAGAGATCAACAAGACCTTTATGTGCACAGGCTCTATTAGACACAATCATTCTTTTCTTTACCATTTCAAGATATTCATTCTCTCGAACACAACCTTTAAAGTCATTTCTTCTAAAAGAATCAAGGTTATTATTCTGCCTAATATATTTCTCCATTCTCTTCTCTTTAAACGGTATTATTTTTGACTCTGCAAATTTCCCAACACCATTATTCAAGAGGTTAAAGCTAATTGTTACAAATAAAAATACCATTCCCCTCTTTAAATTCCTGACTAAAAAACGCCCCGAAAACTTAATATATAAAACGGAAATAAAAGGAACCAGTAACATTAGTATCAACGCCACTAATACACTAACTTGTCCACCATAGCCGTTGTATAGACAATTACGGATAAATAAGACCAACATATTAATTTCTAGATATATTGCTAGCTCAGTAAGCCCAAACGCAATAAAAAACAAAGTACTGACCGCCCCTAATAACTTCCAGAAATTTATTTTAAATTCAAAGAACTTAAATAGTACTGTTAAGACTATAAGCATAAAAGAAGTCGAATAAATTACTTTCACATAATCTAGTACGATCAATCGAAAAAAGGGAGTTATCCCTTCCTTTACAGGCGAATAAGGATAGTCATCAACAAAGAAAAACTCACTGTAATTATTAACTATAAATTTCAAGCTAACATAATAAATTATGCTTAACGATATAAAAAGAAAAGCATAGTCATCTACTCTCCATACCTTCTCTTTAAACAATAGTAATTTCCTGATTGCAAAGTCCAGTATAATCTTCTTAAATTCCATAAGTATCATCCTTTTTCTTTGTAATCTCTTTTCTTTCTACATTAATTGTATTAATTAAATCATTAGTATTTATCTTGTATTTCTGATTGATTACTTTTGAATACTCAAAATGATGCGAAGATTGTAAAAACTCTTCATCAAACGTCATAAGAAGAAAATTTCTTTCAGCAATATACTCATTATTTAACTGATATATATTTACTTCTTCTGTACTAATAAGATTAATTCGACTTTTTGATGTCGTTAATTTTTCAACAAAGGAACTCATTGGTTCATAACCGATAGGACTACTTACTAATATAGGAACTTCATATACCTGTTCCTCAGACTTAATATATAAAGTAGCACTTCCTCCAATGTGAATATCACCCGATAGGAACTGAAATGAAATGCCATTACTTAAAGGAGGAGTAATTATTTCCATTATCTTTTTAAAATCTTGACGATTCTTTGAACTCCCTAAAGAATCATCAAGGTCATCAACCAGATCTGCTACCATAGTTTTTCTAAAAGCTTTTCTAATATATTCATCTGTTCGACCAAGTTGTCCAATTGTACTTAACAGCAACGACCTCAAGTAACTTAATCCCTTTCCAAAATATCGTACGCCACCATCTAAACAAGAAGAACTTCGTGCTATTATAACGGGAGAAACTATCGTCACATTTCTGATATTTTCTGGTAGGCCCAATATACTATTTCTGAAATCATCAAAATCATCCTTAGACATTAATCTTCCTTTAGAAGAATCTCGATGTGTTCTTAGATCTAACAAGTAAATTCTAGTATTCAATATATCAAGATAAGTACTATGTGATTTTTTGAATTGATTATTAGGATTTCGTATAGCCTGAAATGCAGAGAAGCACTCATTTGCAACCTCAAAGTATTCTTGCCAACGTTTTCTACTATTTTCCGACTTGAACTGTTCTGGTCTGCTACCATAACCATCAGTAATATCGTGGTCATCCCACATAGCAATAGAAGGTATTCTAGCTAACAGCTTTTTACGGGATAATATTCCGAAATATGCTAAATAGTTTCGGATGAACTTACGACGTAACTCAGAATGGTTGATATCATTTTTCATATTCTTTTCAAGATTGTCGTTGTATACCTGATCACCTGCTAGAATCACTAACTCAATGTCCGCCTGAATTGCTTCGGTATAGAACTTATCCCACATATTGAAGCGTTTTGACTTAGTTTCTTTAAAATGAAATGGGTTATTACAAGATACTGAAGCTATCTTTTTTATTTCTGATTGTTTTATATTTTTAAAATGTAAGTCATCAAAAATTAATCCATCGATATCTCTAATTAACTCTCCATTCCTTTTAAATAGATATTTTACTTCAGTACCAAAAGGAATCTCATCAGGTAAATCAAAAATACGTAAACCAAACTCTTTGTCAAAGTTATGAGTTCTTGACTCAACCTCTAAGTGCTTTGAGCCTGAAGTGAACACACATGTAATTTTACTTTGAGATTCATCAAATGGAAGTGCAAGATATACACTATAAGATTGTTGATTAAATCCAATAAATGGACCTACATACTTAGGTAGTTGTTTTCGACTCATTACAGTCCCTCCTGTGGACATTTAAGTTTAAAAACTCTTGACTTAAGTATGGATTTGATGTGAAGATAATGATCCGACCCAATTATCTTTACAAATCCAAGCTTAAGCTTCAAGTTTTGTGAATTTAATTTTTATAACTGGAGGACACTTAATCCTCCAGTTCTATTTTTCATATAATCACTACATATAACCTATACAAAATATAATTTTCATAGCTCAATTTTCTTGGAAATCTCTTCTAAATTTATTGGCCATTTCTTTTCTCTTTTATAGTAATCTAAACCTGCTGTTCGCGCATTATCACAAAGTATGACCTCTGCTTCAGAAGACTCAATACAAACTACAAAATTTATCTCAGATGTTCTGAAAAACATATTAACAGAATAACCAGTTAAAAAGCTTACATACTCTTTCTCACTATCAACCGACCACTTCTCAATTAATGCCAAATAGTTCTTGTCATTCAGTTCAGCAAATTTTAACTGTTCTTTCCCTCTGTTTATTTTTGCTCTTAACGTTTTGTTGAAATGTGCCATATCAGTTTTAATATCAACAAAGTCATTATCTGTTGGAGTAATCGTACAACTTAGTACACACAAAAATACTATCCATTTAACAACATACATCTCACAGCTCCCAGTAAACCGCTGGTTCATTTAAATTATACCCGTCAATTCCATTTGATAAGTCTATCCTTCTTCCAGTATCTAAATTTATCGCCGGTAAATCACTATTATCAAATTTATGAATATTATCAGTTTCGTAAACATACCCATATGCTTTTTGAGAGATTGGCTTTAAAGCTTCAAAGAACTTAGGTACACAATCTTTTAAAAAATGTGTTTCAGAGTTTCTAAAGTTAGCAGATCTTCCATCTATCGTTTTATTAGTTAAAATCAAGTCGTCACTTATTGATGCTAAAATATCTGATTTATCCTTATATAGAAAACCACTTAACCCAGGTACTATAGAGTAATATTGATTATTTTCATTTGCAGCAGACTCAAATAATAGTTCCATACACTTAACCCACATTTTTATATCTGACGAATTGGTGTACTTTGAATATGAAGAGTTTATACATTTTGAAAATAATTCTGCAACATGATCAAAACTAGCTAAAGGGTTCTTCAACTCATCTTGAAAATTTGCACAATTTAAGTCAGCTTTTTGAATATAATCAGAAAATATAACATCTAATCGCATTTCAAGTAATCTGTGTTTTGTAGCATTATCACCTTCTTTGTAAGGACCAACTTTGTCTCGAACAAAAGGATGTATAATACCATCAGCCACAATATGACTAATGAAACCAAGAAAAAAGGCAAAACACTCATCTTTCTGATCCCCAACAGGCATTCTTCTAATTTCTTCTAGTGCTTTTATTGGTATACATGTTGCATCTGTATTATGAAATAGGTCCGCTATTTCCTTCATCTCTTTACTAGTTACTTGAGAATATGGTAAGTCAGGCCCAACAGCTCCTAATTGAAAATAATCAAGCTTCTCATCAAGTAAGAATCCTAAAGGTGAATCATCCAGCCCCGATTCATTTGTAAAATGTTTCGCAAGTAAAATATGAGTAAATCCAGCAGGCATAACTCCCCCTATGAGTTTATTATTCTTAAAAACATCTCTATAATATATAAAAGATATCTTCTATTCTCGACTATTCCTTTCTGCTATTTTATTTAACGTACAAACTAATTCATACATTTTGGTATAAGGATTTTCTTGCAACCAGAAAACAGGATTTTCAGCAACTGCTAACTTGTCTTCAAAGATAGCCTTTGCTCTTGAAGCTGCTTCATCTATTTTTGGGAGCAAGATCTCAAACATTTCTTTGGTAATTCTCTTGTTAAAATTTTCAAAACCTGGAATCATTCGAAGTTTTTGTAGAACTTGACCTTGATCCATAGGAGGTACTTCATTCTTAAAGTGTAAATAGAGCCAATAATCAAACGTTGGATTAGATATTGCGAATTCATAAAAATCACAAGAATTAATTATTTGAAACCCTGTATTCGCATTCTCAATTAAACTTTGACAATACTTTCCATCTTCACCAACAAGGTGTTCATCCCCATCACAAACTACAAAGCCTTTATCACCTGCTACTTCATTAAATATATCTTCCTTTCTTTGTTTCTCAATTTCCCTCTCTAGCTCTTTTACACATGTCAACAAGTCTCCACCGGGAGCTTTCTTAATCGTTACAATTGGTTCTGCAATGCCTAAAGCCAATCTTAAACGATCAAGATAATCATACTCAGTCTCCCCCTCGACAACAATAACCAAACGAGACGATTTCCTTATGGTTTTTGGATTACTTCTTTTCCTATAAGACATATCAACTAATTCTCTCAATTACATGATACTCAAAAACCGAAAGACTATCTTGCACATCTTCACGAAACAGTTTATCACTCTTTAAAACAGGTAAACCGAGCATTCTTCCCGACAAGTATTTCTTCAAGAATGGGTCCCTCTGTCTTATATCCTCAATCTCTATAAGAGAAGTAATTGATGTTACTGCAGATTTATTTTTTTCTGCTAAATATATCTGCTCCCTACAAAATATTAAATTATCAAGTAGATTCAAATCATGAGATGTAAAAACTAATTGAGCACCATTCTTATTGAGCTCACTATCTTGAAACATCATAATAATTTTCTTACTTATTAAGTGATGTAGATGAGCATCCAGTTCATCAATAACTAACACAGTCCCCCTTCTGAAGGTATTTAAAATAATTGCAGATAATCTAAACATTTGCCTGATCCCTTGAGATTCTAAATACAAAGGCATATCATACTCATTATCGTTTACCTTCAATACAACCATAATTTCTTCATTTACAGACTTGATATCAACAATCGATGGCTCAAACAATGAAAGAAAACCTGTGACAGCCTTTCTGAAAGACTTATATTTCAACTCCCGTAAAAGAAAATTCTTTCTAGCTAAAGGAATATCATCTTTCCCTCCGTCCTCTTTCAACGGAACCATTTTCAAAGAAAGAATTAAACGACTCAATTCTTTTAATTCTTCATTGTCAAATGACAAAGAGTAAAACGAAAAGAAGAGCCTCTTATCATCAAGATTATCCGCTAGCTTTCGGTGCATTTTAGGAATCTCATACTTTGTTGGAGTTCCTATCCCCCAGTTCCACTGATACCCCCCACCTAAAAACTCTCTTTTAAATATATCAAAAAATTTATTATTCTCACCTTTAGAGTTTATTACTATTGATAGTTTTTCAAAAAGAACCCTCTCTTTATTTAGGATTAGAGTGTACTCATAAATATTCTTGTCAACACCAAAAACAGAGAAGAACTCAATAGGAGATTCCTTTGAGTGTTTATCAAACATGTAAGTAGAAAATCTAACCTTATCCTCGTAACCACTTACGCTTCCATCGCTTACAATATGAGCAAAGAAACTCATGGCCTCTATCAAGTTTGTTTTACCTGACGCGTTAGCACCAAAAACTCCAGCAACAGGAGATACTGGAAACTTTGAATACTCTCGCGTTAAACCAAACCCTTCTTGTGCAACAGACTTTGAAGTGAGCTCAAAATCAATGGATTGATTTTCTCTCAGAGACTTATAATTCTTCACAGAAAAATGAACTAACATACTGTTTTTCCTTGGTTAAATTAATTATATCACAATCCTTCGGTTTTTTTTACCACACTTTCAACATAATTCAACAAATATCTTTAATATCAATAACTTAAAAAAACTGAAACAATTATATAAATTCAAATAAGTACTAGTTTAAGAATTTTTGAAAATCGTATACTTAGAAGTCATTAATTCAATTTGAATTGATAATATATGTAACGTAGATGTGTAGAAAGCAATAAATTAAACTCCAGTATTATATTTCATTTTTAGAATTTATATTATCATCGCTGTTAACAAAATGAGTTTAAAATCTAGAGCTTTAATCAGTCTAGGGTAAAAAGCAAAGCCCCTCCGTAGCCCCTCTCTCATCAATCCCGGCCAACCTCAAGTAAACACCAAGCGTCTTCAAGTCACGCCACCCACAAATCTTCATTACCTTAACCGGCTCAACACCTGTTCCAATTAACTGTGTCGCAAAGCACGCCCTCAATGTATGAAAGCGAATTTCAGGTAAGCCAATAGACCTGCAAAAAAGTTTTAAAACCTTAGCCTGTTTTCCTCCTATCCAAAGAATAGGCCTTGGAAGAATATATTCGCGTGTCGCCCCACTCTTTATCTCTAGCAGCAACGAGCGAAGCTCAGAAGATATCGGAACGCTTCTCCAGTAACCAGCTTTCGTGTCTTTGTATTCACCTACTTTAAAGTTATATGACCTCTCCACCTTTATTAGTGATGCCTCAAAATCCACATCTTCCCATCTAAGAGCAAACAACTCTCCATTTCTCATTCCAGTAAGAAGGGCCAACGCCCAAATGTAGTACCAGTCATGCTCCTGAGCCTTAGCCTCATAAAGAAGTTTTCGTATTTCGTGGGGCTTCAGAATCTCGGGCCTCTTATCTTGTTTAATGACAATTTTTAAACCAAAGACTGGACTATGTGGGACTCCTCGAATTGTTCTATTTTCGATGGCCCAGTTGTAAATCATGTTGATGGTATTTTTGAGACGCTTTTGAAATGCTTTACTTCTACCTTCCTCGATAACACGATCGAGAGCTTCACGGCCGTCGCCTTTTGTAATTTGAGAGGCGGGCCTATCGAGCCATTCCACCGTCCAACGATGGAGCATTGAAACATAGTCTCTGATGGTTGCAGGGTTATAGCTCTTTTCAATATAAGAAGGCTGGGCGACTTCAGCCGCCCACTTCGCAATGATCATTCTCCATGTAAAACCATGTCCCTCTTCTTGTGCAACCTTTTGAGAAAGCTCCTTAATGAGTTTCTTTTCTCGACGGCTTGCCTCTGCCTTTGTCTTCAACCCTTTCACACGTTTTTGGCAACGGATATGTGGCATTGCGCGACTTCTAATGTTTACATATACAGAAAATTGAGAGTTACCACTTGGCAAAATTTCTTGAGTAATGGCCATCACAACCTCCTACAAAAATGATGTTTCTAATAATTGATCTAGCTCGGCCCTTTTAAAGTAAAGTCTTCGATTCCACTTTCTTTTAATTAGTGTTCCTTTACTTACGAGAAGCCATACAGCATTACGTGTCTTGCCAAGATACAATGCTGTTTCATCTGTATTGAGCCACGTTTTATTCAGGAAAATTTTCTCCAACGATCCTCCTAGTTAAGATTAGTGAATCCTACGAGACGAGCATTCACTTCCTCATAAGATTTCATATCACCATCAACTGTTTTGAATGACTTTGTTTCAGCACGTCCTTGAACAAAAACCTCATACCCTTTCTTAAGATATAGATTACAAAGTTCTGCTTGTTCATCCCAAACCGTAACCTTTCGCCAATGTGGAGGATTATCTTTTCCCTTATAGATAGCTACAGATAAATGGCATACTGGTTTTCTTTCTTTTGTATACTTAAGTTCTGGATTTCGCCCTAATCTTCCTATAAATGTTTCGTATGTATTTTCCATCTTCAATCTCCTTGCTATTAATTAAGTCCAAGCTTCTTTAGTAAAAAGTCATCAAAGGACAAACTCTGCTTATTTTTCTTATTAAAATCCTCCCAAGCCCTTTCTAGTAATTCTCTTTTGCTTAAGCTTAATTCTTGAATCTTTTCAATGTCCTTTGGACTAATCTTCTCAATTCCAAATAAGGATAAGTCCTTGAAAGTAATTTCTTTGCCGTAGTCTTTATTGTTAGAGGCAACAAGAAGTTCCATTACTTTGCTAAGGCTTTCCTTATCCTTTGATAAATCCACAAAAAACTTAGTTTGCTCTGGATTTATTTGGAATTTAATCTTTACATTTTTTGGCTTTCTTCCGCGCTTTTTTATTTGCACAGTCTTCGCACTAACACCCAAGCTTTCTTCTTTTCTTCCTTCCCCTACACTCATTACTAAACACTCCTTTTATTTTTTTCGCCCCTGCCATTTTCTTTTCCTAGGGACATAGAGAGTGACTTTTTGACCTCCTTCACTTATTCGTAGAGTGAGGGAGGTCAAAAATCATCTCGATAATGGCCCGAAATCATTCAATAAAATGGCAGGGGCGAATTTTGTTTAACTTCATTTGACTCTAATTTAACCTTTCTCATCACCAAAAAGACTCCTAAAGCTCAATTCTCTACCTAGATAGAAGCACTCTGACTTTTCATAATTAAATTTGGTTGCTGTCATTTGCTTATCTAGTATTAGGACTATGGCCTCTTGAATATCTTGCTTCATCTCCTCCAAAAAGCGTCGGTAAGTCTTAAATAATGTCTCCTTATTCGTGATAAAGACTCCATAAGTGAAAACACTTCCAGTTGCATATCGACGGTACTTTTCTTTGACTCTGTTTTGTGACTTTTGAGTAAGCTCGACTTCTAATGCAAGTCTGAATATATCCTTTCCCTTTCGCACGCTGGCCTCAGCATCTGGTAAGAGCTGATCTCCTGATATTTGATGAAACATTCTTCCATTCATAAATGAGTCGTTCTTTAATAATTCTTTTAGAACTCGACTTACAATTAGATCATGGGTTAAATTCTCATCACAAATTTCATAGGTGTAATCATGGTCAGTGTATTTAAGCCCTTTGTTCGTTAGATAAATGTGCTTATTCTTTCTGCCAAGAAGTACCCCTTTAATAAGTCCATGCGTTTCAAGCTTTCGGACTTTCTTTAAAAGGTTATGATAACCAACATCGTAATTGCACATTTCACTTAGACTCTTCATGTCCACGACTTTCCATTGCCCAACAATATTGATGATGTCCTCATAAACCCCTTGGGGAATAAAACTAGTTTTCATCACCTACCCTCAATTAACAAAGGGCTACGTTTTTTTACTGAATAAGGTTTGTTTTTTTTGGATTCTCTAGTATTCTCTTTTTCGATAACTACCTCCTTATTTATAAATTTGACGTTATCCCAAACGATCTTAGGGTCGATATACTTCACGTTAAGAAGATCAACTTTTGTTGGGTAGTGCCTCAAAAACACACATTGCCCTACGTTTAAATTCTTTAAGATATTGGAATGAACAATTAACTCCTCAACTGTTCTCTGTGATCCTTGGGCCTGCTCTTCCCCATCTTGAACACGTATTGTCTGTTTCTTTGACTCCATCGTTCCAATAGACTCAGCAAATAATCCTGCACCGTCTTTTATTCTTTGCTTAAAAAGAAACCAATTAGAAGTATTCTCTAAGACTTGGGCACAAAGTTCAGAATCATATTTTGCGATATCACTTGGAGACTGAAAGGCAAAAGTAAGCTCCATCTTTGCCCCTCTTACCTTATTTAGAATTTCGATAAACTCATCTGTAATAATTGCTGATAGCTCATCAATATAAAGTCCCATCTTATCAAGGTGACCTTCGTTAATAGGAGTTATATCTCGATAGGTTTTATAAGCTGAATAAGAGATGTCTCCTAAGATCACTTTCCCAAGAGACCTGGCAATTTCAGCAAAGCCTAGAACAGATAATCCGATATAGACGCATTTATTGCTCTTCCTAATATCAGAAAAACTAAGACCATCTGCTCTATTAAGCTTCTGACCAAAGTCTGATCTCATAAGCTTTTTAAGACGTGATAAAATCCCTTGAATGTCATCTCGCTTATAAAGGCTTTCTTCTTTATTCTTAGAATCACTTATTTCAATAAGCTTGTTGTAGATGCTTTCAAGGTTAACTAACTCATCTTTGCTTTTAAGAATTGAAACCGCATCCTCGATAGCATCACGACAAATTTGGGCGTAATGTTCCTCACTCCATGTAAAGGATTTAAAAATACGATCTGCGATATTCGTACTTGAACCATCCTTAACAGGATTTAAGGCACTAGCTCCCTCGCCATTCCAGTATTCAGAAAAGACATAAAAATCCCGTCCTGTTAACTTACAAAGATTGATAAAGTTCAAAAGAGAGCCGTTATCGCCCTTAGGGTCAATAAAGACCACAGGCTTTCCTTGTCTCATGTCTTCAAACATAAGAGCATCAAGAAGAACGGTTTTTCCGGAACCACTAGCTCCGACCACCGCCGTATGAGCTGATTTATTAATTTCGCTTCCCATAATATTTCGTTTGGATGTTACGGAATAACCGATAGCCTCATCAAGTAGAGTGCGTCTGTCATTTTTAAGATCATCTCTTTCAATCTTTTTAATGGTATTCTTATTATTTCTTTTAAAGACATACTTATCCATTCCAAGAACAAGTCCTGTGGCCATTAATTGGCTTAGTTTTAAAAGAATCTCTGACATTAGATCAATTACAGGGACTAAGGCTTCTCCAAGCCCAAAGTCTCCTGATTGCTTCTTATTGCTCATTATTTTCTCCTTCTGAATTGTTATTAATTGAATCAGGTGTCTCTCCATAGGCGTGTTCATAAACATCAAAGGCCGGAATATAAAAAGTTTTGTTCCCTTTTTTTACGTAACGCTCTTTGGATTGATATTTGATTAGAAATTGTCTATTTACTTTGCCCTTAAGCTCTTCAGGTAACTCCTTAACTGGAACCTTGTAAGCTTCTTCTTTACTGAGGTTGGCATCTATATTGAGATTTCCTAGGCCTATCTCGATTACATTAGGATCATACGGAATATTAGTTTTCTTCTTATCCACAAGCATTTGATTGAGCTTATAGTTTCGAGGATCATCCTTATAAAGGGCATAGCCAGCAAGAGCCGCCAGTCCTGCTCCCACAAGCCCAAAGACGGCAGCATTTGCACCACGACTTTCTTTATTAGGACTAAGCATTGCTCCTGCCGTGGCTCCTGTTGCTCCACCGGCTAAGGAGCTATAGATAAGAGTTTTCTTCATGGTTGAGCATGAAGTCATGCTCAAAGTTAAAATTCCTAAAAGTATTCGTTTCATTCTATTCTCCATCTAACTTTAAAGACTTATTAAAAAAGACAAGAACTTCTTTTCCAGAGTTCACATAAGAGATCGTTAAATTCTTCTCTCCTGACTCGATCATCTTGTTCTTGGCATTAGTTACGATACTACTTAGACCGTCCATGATCTTATTCTTGGCCGTATTTTGATTAAATGTGCCAAAAGGAGAACTTACTCCACCTTTGGCCACATCAAACGTAGCTCCTAGAAATGACGCAAAAGAAGAAGTTAGAAAGGTTTTCTCTTCTCCTGAGTAGTAATAATCAGCAATGATTCCTTCCGCTCCGTCTAAATCCCAAATATCCACATCAACGTCGTATTCTTCGCCATCTATAACCAAGAGGTCACACTGGCTCGGAACACGTTTTTCAAAGCTAAATCCAAGACATCGAAGTTCAGCTCCGTTCAAATCAGAGTTTTCACTATTTATTCTCACGATAAATTTTGAAGGCTTTACATTCATGGCCAAAACTGAATTTAGAATAATTCCACGAACGCGTGTAAGGGCCATGATTTTCTCTTCCTTCTTTCTAACGATGACTCGCTTCTCAGACTTCTTTAGCAGTTCTAAGATCGCTTGATCCTTTTCAAGTAGACTCTTAGTATGTTCATCAAGTTCGCTCTTTTTATTCTTCCTAACAGTTCTTTTTTGAACCTTCTTAGGTACTGGCTTCTTGTACTGATAGCGATTTGAAGCAGGGATCTCACTAAATCCCGCTTGAGCGTATGAATGTAGAAGTAATAAGACAAATACCCACTTCATAGAGCACGTCCTTGGTAGTAGATCATCTTTCCATCTAAGAAGATTGGAGGCCCTTTAGATAAGTAGCTCTTAGCCTTGATTGTTAATTCATTAACCTTAACTGGTCTTTTAGACTTATTTACAAAGAATAAAGACTTAGGACACTCAAAGAGCTGATATTCTTTCGTCTCTTTTAAGAGAGTAAAGTAAGTGCATCTTTCTGCCTTACGAATCTCAACGTCCTTATTTGAGAAATTCTCGCTATATTTCAGATTGAAATGATATTTTTCCTCTTTGAGAAACGTTATGAAATTTCGGCTAAAGCCTTTCTGCTTTGGCTCGTAGACAAGACTTTTTCCTTTATTTAACTCATAAATCTTAAAGTCTCCCTCTTGGCCTCCTACATAGTCTTGAACCTTGTTTGGAAAGTTCACGCTTGTAAGGTGCGACATAGATAGAAAGATCGTAAATATATGTCCTGTAATGATGTAATAGATCATAGTGAGTCCTCCCATTGATAACGAGAGGCCAGTCTTTGCTCTTTCACATCAGCAATTTTATAGAAATGAGGAAAACTTGCATTCTTCTCCAAAGCAACTCGAAAACTTCGATGCCCCTTGCTATCTTTGGCCACAACATCACAACGAAAGCCACTTAATTGCTTTATGAGTCCAATTTCTTCAATCTCAAAGGTATGCTCTTTAACGTCCTTTAAAACAGACTTGTTAAATAGCTTCTCCGTAGGATTATTTTCAAATAACTCTCTCATTCCCATGTAACACGCTTCCATTGCACTAAACCTCTTATTGTCTTCTTTGTGGTTGATTAATATTCCTGTTCCTAGAATGAGGATGTGAGTTAGTGCGCTTATTAGAGCGATATATATTAGAGGTCTTTTGATGTGGTCGATGGACTTTGCCATGCTTTTGTACTGTTCCATTACTTACACTCCTTTTATTGCTTTGCAGATTAGTAGATTCTTTTGGGCCTACCTTAGGATTTATTTGGTGAACTTGCTTAGACTTATAAGCAGGGTTCTTTCTTGTTGGAGCTGAAATAAAATCAACTCCTGATGATTTACTTGAATTTTTAAGAGTCACATAATCCGAATCATTCACATGAGGTGGGATATGACCTTTTATATGTGTATGCCCAAGTCCAGTATGCTTAACTCGTTCTGCCTGCTTTGGTGCTGGACGAGAACTACCTCCACTTGATGTGAATTTATTCATGCCTGCAATCTTGGCCTTCTTAGCGAATTGATAGCCACCTTTGGCCATTCCTTTAGCAAATGTTGCCTTTGGGCCAAGTGGGCCTCCGGTTGCCATCATTGCTGCATTATTGACGGTGTTTTTTGGTAGATTCATCACGTAATTGGCCCCAATACTTGCGATAATTCCACCGGCCTGAGAGATACCGCTTCCATTTAAAATCATGGCCCCAATAAGTGGAGTAAAAGCGATAAATAAAGTCAGGATAAAGAGAAGAGTTGTTCCCATCATCGAGCCACCAATGATATGTCCTGAGACATAGCCCTTGTTAATCTCTGTTCCAATCATTGAAATAATAAAGACAAGGACGTGAGGGACAATTAAGCACCACAAATAGCTTAGAATTGCCCCTCTTAGGATATTTCCCATAGATGGAAATAGATAGATCAGGCATGGAATTCCAATGAGCCCATACCCAAGATAGTAAACGAGAGAATACACAACTTTTAAAATCACAAAACAAAGCTTTGTGATGAAATAAATCGTTATAGTGAAACCATCATTAACGAATGAATCAAAGAGGTGGTATTTCAAAAAGGCCAATGCACCAGTAAAGGCATTACTATCTTTAAAGAAATCCTTCTTCTTATCCTCAGTCATTGAATCCCAATGCTTAAAACCATCAAAGAAATCCATTAAGAGAATATTTTGTTGTTTCTGCTCTCTTAAAACTTGATCAGCTGTGTCCATTGATGATGCTATTGAGCTTTCATAAACACTTGTAACCGTCGTTAAAATTAGAATAGAGATAAAAGCTCTCTTCACTAACGTAAATGGCTCTAGGCGATCAAAGTATTCAATGATTACTGCAAGGATAAAGACACTTGGAAGGAGGCTAAGAAAGAAAAGCCTATACTCTTCAATAAGTGTGCTTAGGTTGAAGCTTTGAACTAAAAGAAGGTCTCGCATGATACTTGTCATAGCTTCCCACCTTTCGTAAGAGCTTCATTTACATCTTCTTTTTTGCCATCAACTCCAATCCAGTTTTTATAAAATTCTTCACGACGAAGTTTTTCGACGGTCTGGCTCTTCTTAATGCCAAGATCAACTTTTTGGTATTCAAGATTATCTCGCCTTATTTTAGAGAGAATCTTCCCGTTAAGGGCCGTATTCATGGCCGTGTTTTGAGTATGTTTACTAATTGAGCCCTCACTTGCACTCATTAGCTCTTGATTATGTGACTCTCGCTCATCGGCCATCGAATTTACGACTTTCTCCCAATAGCGATCTGTAAAGTCTTGAGCCTCTAAAACGTCCTTTGCCATAAAGTCGATATTGCTCTTTAAACCTTGTAGATTCATCTTAAGTCTAAGCATGACTTGGTTGAGCTCTTGAAGGTTTTTAGGCTTCATTTTATTAGCTTCTGCTATATCAAGAACGTGTTGCTCAATACGACGTGCAATGAAGTAACGCCTCATTGCGATAAAGTTATATTTATCTATCTGATCACTTGTTTTCTTAGCGACCTCTAGGATTTTTAGAGTATTTGAAACGGTTGATGCTGTATTAGAAACAAGCATCACAAGTGCCGCTGTATCGCTATCTGGCATAAAAAATGTGCTCGCATTTGCTCTCATGCTAAATATCAAAGTAAATGACATTGCTATTTTGAAAATCTTCATGTCGTAACCTCACATAGGCCTCAATAGCCTCTTTACTTGAATCAAAGAACTCTTCAAACTTAGAAAGAAAGTTTTCTAGCTGTTTGTCTTTGCCAGCTTCTGTATGAAACAGCTCCAACTCCAAGGGAGTTAAGTAGTTTCTAAGAATTTTTCTAAAACGATTGTCGGTGGATTTTAGATAGCACTCTGAAAAGACTCCTTTTTGAAACTCTAGGGAGCCAATGTTTTCAACATCAAAGGAAGTGATATCGTGTCTTTCTTCCATCTCTTGAGGGAAGAAGACTTTAAAATAGCAGTTGTTTGTTATTGAATTAGCGAGATCATCTCCAAGACTAGAGAAGTCTTTAAGAGATTGGGAAATCGCAATAGGAAAAGCACCTGTCTTTCTAAATGTCCTAAAGCACTCGTCAATATATGAGCTGTGATCCCCAAGAAAACTCCAACACTCATCAAAGACGAGAATCTTTTCTTTTTCAGGTATATTTTTAAAATATTCCAAGATAAAGATGATAATTGGTGCAATTACGCTCTTTGGGTAGTTTTCTACGTCAACGTATAGGATGCTCTTTGTATCTATATGCTCATCACATATGTAGTCTTTAAAGTCTTCAAAATAGAGATCAATTTCAGCGAAGTCTTCTTTTAGATTATCTATAAATCCAAAAAAGGATTCGCTTTTTGGTAGGGCCTCTTTTATGGCCCTTAAAAGCTTTCCTTTTTCTAACTTTCCAAATCTTTCCACATCAACAACAGAGAGAATAATTTCTCTTAAATACATTGGGTCTTTAAATTGAAATGGATTGAACTTGTATTCAAGATTACTTCCTCCGTAATACTTTGTGAGCTTACGAAAAGAGCCTCCCTTATCTAGAATTACAGTTGGGTGATCCTCAATGAGGTGATGGACAATCTTGTTTACAAAAACAGACTTGCCACCGCCACTAATACCAGTAACGAGCATATTTCTGTTTTTAATAGCGTCTGTGAATGGATCAAAATAGATTGTTCGCCCTGAGTTATCATGAAGCTCCATTCCTTCGTCCATAAGAAAGCTTCTCTCAACTGGTAAGAGGTAACGTAGATGGCTTGTCTTATTTGGAAGAGTTCTTAATCCTAAGCGAGGCTTAACTCCAGGAATAAGTTCATTGAAGATTGAAGTTAGTCCTGATTTAAAGTTTCTAAGTGATTGCCCCTCTGCAAAGACTTTAATCCCGCGTGAAAGCATCTCGCTAACAAAAGCCTCACTCGTTGAGTTTAGCTCTTCTAGAGAATTGGAGCGTAGTAGAAAGAACATCTCCATCTCAAACATGGATTCACTTCCATGAATAAGATCATGCATGAGCTCTTCTGCTTGAGAATATGCTCCTTCACTTGAAATATCTCTTTTAGACTTTAGAAAACTAGATAAATGTCCTGTTCTAATTCGCTCAAGCTTATTAATGGACTTATCTTTGGCCTTCTTCTTAAAACTTAGAACATAGTCAACATCTTGAGGGATTAAGTGCTCATGGGCCTCATCATCTGAAAACTCGCTTACTGAAAACGCTCTTAAGTATTTCCCGTTAAAGCTTATGTAGTCATCATAGATTCCAACTTCTGAGAAAATCTGGCTAGTTTGAAAAAAGCACTCTAAGGGCCTATTTTGTTCCTTAAATTCAATTCCTGAAAAACTTGGAAGTTGAGTTCCATTAGTTTCCAAGAAAGAACAATCAGCAACTTTATAGAACTTGAAATAGCTATCAAGATTTAAGTTATTAAGGCTTCTGGCTAAAGACTCAAAAAATCCATCTCTTTCAACATAATCCATCTGTGAAGTATCAGATGGAAGCATTGAGTAAAACCATGAAACATCACCATGTATAGAGGTAAGCCTATTGCCCTGAACTTCCAATACTGGAAAAGTCGATTTACTCATGACGACCTCCAAGCTCAAACTGCCAAGAAAGTTTCTTGTCATCATTTAGGTGAGCAAAGAAGCCTTGTTTTAGTCTTTTGCTTACAAACTTTAGGCACACTAGAGTCAACGCAATTATTGCGAGAGAGTAAAGACCTGAAAATTTCATCCAAGAAAGGATCAGGTAACTTGAACCAACTACGAGAAGATCAATTCTTGTAAGGCTTGCAAGCATAGTGGCCTTCTGGTTTAGCAATGTGGGAAAATGGTTTCTACTCATCTATGACTCCTAACTAAAGCTTTGAATTAGGTTTCTAATCAGCTCTAGCCCCGAGCCAGCAAAGATTGATAGAATCGCCACATTTGCCGCTTTCTTTTGGTATTCGTCCTGCTTAAAAAATGAAAGTGTGACGAACATAATAAAAGAAGCTCCGGCCACCGCCCCCGCAAGGGGGATGAGATAGGTGGAGGTGATGGTTTCAAAACCATTTTTGAGCTTGCTGAACGCAAATGTATGGGGAGAATATATCAAACTCGTTACTGCCATTGTCCACGCTAAAGGACAGGCAATATCAATTCGTCTTTGACTTTTAACTGATATGGTTTTCATTATATGCCTCTTAATTGTAAAAATTTGTTACAGAACTAGTTACAGAAAAGCTAAAGTCGAGAACTTCCTCTCTATTTTCACCACGTTTAACTTTTGACCAATTAACCCAATGCTTCCACTTGTGAAAATCTTTAGACTCTACTGACAATGGGATATTATTACCTTGAGCAAATCGCATGGTTGCGTCAGGGCAACTATAATGCCCAGTCTTTCCAGACATCGAGTCTAATTTAAAGCCATTGAATAACTTTTCACGAAATGTAGGGGTGTATAGTGATAACGGTTTCTTGCCAACCTCACCTTTCGAAAAGAAGAATGAAGGTTCTATAATTTCATATAAAAATAGTCCTTCAAGATCACTTCTTTTAATGACACCTTTTGAAATTAAGTCATCGAGTAAGTATACTCTATCATCAACTTTAATTTTAAAGACACTTGAGCTTTGCTCAATATCAAACTGTGCTCGGAAGACATTTCCCGTGTAATGCCTTAATGATATGACACATACAAAGTCTCTAACCATACAGTTACCTCGACAAGGAGCAGGCCTTATCGTATCAACCATCTTAATGACCTCATCACCCCATATCTCATTTACATCTATTAAGAATGATATTTTGGAGTGAATCCCAAAATCTCCTAAATTTAACTCGGGAGATTTATCCGAAATGACACTTCTATATGATCTCGTATAGCCTTCGATTTGATTAGACAGCTTGTTACCAGTCATATAAGAGAGAGTAATACTGTCTTGAGGAGTAAAAGGATGTGTTAAGTAACTTTGATCAATCTTATTAGTGTAAACAAACCATCTCCCTTTTTTGTACTCATCTCTAACATCAATTAACTGCTCATAGCTTTTTAGGTTATTTGAGTACTCCCCAAGCCTTGTTAATGCATTTTCAGATATTTCATATTCATCTTTATAAATAGTATCTAAGACCTGTATAAAAGACTTCCCACTATTAGTAGATACATATTCAACTCTATGCTCATCTGGATTAAAAATATTAACGGTTGTAGTTTTAGACTTAATACTCTTAATTAGGTTTTTAAAGTTTGTCTTAACTTCAGTTAGTTCATAATCAAGTAGCTTTAGGTAAACAAACTCCCCTTTTTTAAGGAAGCTCTCCATAACAAACTCCTCAGGTATATCTGATACTTCGATACTAACTTCTTCTAAGACATTTTCTTTTAGTACTAGATCAAGACTAACTCTTTTGAGGACTTGATACTTCTTATTCTTATAGTCATAATAATAAATACCAAATACAGGATTTCTAACTTCTTTAAATAGTGGATGCTTATTAAGATATAAACGTGCCTTTATATTAATTGATATTGACTCAATACTTGATTTTGGTTTACTCAATAACTTTTTTATCTTCAGTTGAGACTCAAAACGACTTAATTCATTATCTAGGTCATATTTAATTAGATAATTATCAAGTTCAGAGATTTCACCAAAACTATGTCCACTAAACCGTCCAACTTTAGCAGAGTTTTGAGATGACTTATCCCACAATAAGTTTTTTCCATAAGTGTAGCTAAAATCAAAGTCATCTTGTTTTACTGAATCTTGAATAATAACTTCTTCTAAGGTTTCATCGTTATGAATATTTAACTGTAACTTATAACCTTGGCCAAAATATAAATCGAGCTTAGGGATATCTGCGATTTGGTTATCTAATCCAAGTTCATTCTCCCTATCATTTGAGATCATATCTCCATCAAAGTCTCGATCTTCTAGTCGCTCAATATTTGAAACGAAGTCACCTTCCTCTTTCTCTGAAAAACCACAAGAGATAAATCCTATAAAGACTGTTAATATTAATATGTTCAATTTCATGCTCTATCTCCTTTCCAATCACCAAGATATTTTCGAAGAAACTTCACTTGATGACTTAGCTCCTTATTCTCAATTAATTCCTCTTCACTAATTAAATTAATCACCTCTTTAATTTTCATGATCACCATTTCTTTCATTTAATCCCCCTTGAGAAATTAATAAGCTTTAAGGCTTCACAAACCTTCTCCATTAAAACCTTGTTACTAAAAAGCTCCTTTTCAGATATACTTCCGACTAAACTTCGAAAACAATCTGTAGCTTTTCTTAATTCACACCTCATGAATTCCTCCAATTTCTATTCTTGTTGTTAAATAAGTGAATGCTGGTTTACATAGGATCGAGATTAAGAATCAAAAGATTCCTACAGTGGGAAACGAAACTTCTTACCACGGTAAGAAATTTTCCAATCTGGGAAACGTTTTTTAGACACTTGGGTGATTATTTTTCACCGTGGGAAGAAAGTATTCCATTTTGGAATAAGACTATTTTGAATTGATAAGTACTTATAAATACATAAGCCGTGTATTTTTCACATATTTTGTGAACTTATACTTGATTATTGGCCAACCAGTTAGTAATAACAAAAGGCATCAAAATTAACGGAGTACGAAATAACGTGTTAGACGCAAATCAATTTGCAGATTTACCTGACTTTCTAGAGTCTTGTGTTAACAAGATAAAGAAGTCATACCCACGTTTTTCTAGCCTACAGCTTTCTAAGAAACTAGGTATTCCTAACTCAACATTTGATCGTATTGCTAAAAAAGAAGTAAAAAATCCTTCTTTCAATTATGCTTTAAAGATTGTCCAAGAAGTATCTACAGAAGAAAATATCCAAACGTTTATTAAGAACTTCTATCCAAAGATGTATGAAAACTTTGAAAGCGTATATCCGGGAAATAAAGACGTACCTTTTGTAGTTCCTGAAGCAGAGGCTTACTTTCAAGATCCATCTACTTATGAGCTTCTGATCATGGCCACATCAAGTGAAGGTCTTACTAGAGAACGAACTCTAGAGGAGTTTGGAAGAAGAGGATTAGGAATCCTAGATAAGCTTATCACTAATGGAATATTAAAAGAAAATAATGGAAAAGTTTCAATTGAAGGGCCAATTAATGCTAAACAAGATACTGTTAAGCAAGTTCTTCAAAATCTAATCAAGTTTAATTATGATCTTGATTCTTTTGGAGATAATAAGAACTGGCTTTCTGTACAATATGAGTCAGTAAATACAGAAGTTGTTATTCCACAATTAAGAGATATCTGTATCGAAGCAAATCAAAAAATAAGAGAAGTAATGAATAATCCAGAATCAAAAGGACGTGACGTCGTTTGGGCAGGAATTGCAATGGATAGCCTAGTTAAGCATTCTGATCTTCTAATTAATAACAAGAAGGTGCTTCAATGAAATATTTAGTTATATTATTGGCCCTATTTAATCTTTCTCAACATTCACTAGCAAGTGATGAGTCTATAAGTACGACAATAAATCGTAGAGCAAATAAGATATCAATCCCAAATGATAAACTAGAAGCACTAATTTCAAAGTCCGGTGTATACTCTAGAGTTATAGACATTCAAGAAGAAATTGAAAAAATTCGCGGTGTTCACTCTACACCAACGAATACAATGATTGATTTAAATGATCTTTCTAATCTTGATCTTAGATCTATATATTTAAACAACGGTCGCAAAATTGACGTTAATGCCCTAAGAAGATTAATCGATGGTGGAGATATGGGGGGCGGATAGTTATTCCACTACACATTCAATAAGTAATAATCATAATCTAATAATAAAAAGTAAATTGAAATATAGGTGCAAAATGGATTCCTTAGGTACTGTAATAGCAATTCTGAATGAAAAAAACTTACTAATTAAAGTAAATAGAAATGCTAATCATCTAGAAGGTAGAACATTTAAAGTCGTTGAAAAAGTTAAACTCCCAGAGGATAGAAAAGTTGAAAATATTGACAGTATTCTTTTCCCAAAAGGCCGAATTACTCTAATGCTATATCAAGGTGAAAGTATCTACTTGGCAAATGTTGTTACAGAAACAAAAACAGTCACAAAAAAAATAATTAAGGAAGGTGGTCGCAAAGCACTTAGCAGTTTACTAAACCCTTTTGATACTTACGGCGAAACAGAAGAAATAACACAGAAAGTTCCACTCAAAAGCTCAGCTCAACTTTCCAAAAGTCAAAGCTTAGAAATTAGACTAGAAAATGAAATCAAGATAGGTGACTATATAATTGAATAGGGTGAAAAATGGAAAACAGCAATATTCAGCTAACAGTTGATCAACTCTCTAAAATCTTGTATCAATCTGCACAGACTCAAAGCACGAACAATATTCCAGAACTCTTACTATGGTTTGCCTTTATTGGTGGGTTAACAGTAACTTCATTCCAAATATTAAAGTTTATAATCCAATTTATTGTTCCTTCTAAACTAGATATTCGACTTTCAAAGGAAGTCTTTTTTAGAGTTTCAGAATGGGGTGAGAGCTTATTTCCAAATATTATTCTAATAAGCCGAAGAAAAACAAGTGAAATTAAAAGCATCTCTTTTGAACTTAAGAAGGTTTCCAAAGAAAACTCTACATCTGAACATAAGTTTCTTGTTAAGCCTAAATACTTTGGTGAAAAAACAAAAGTTGATGGAGTACCTATAGCCGAGAACTATTTCCATACTCAAAGCTCTCTTTTCTTTATTCCTGTAGACAAACCGATTAGAATGGTTGTATTAGCGATAGTGGATGGTTCAGAAGAAAAGTTTAGTAAAACGATTACTGATTTCAAGGTAGCGATTGAAGGATTCAGAGATGAATATTCAAACCAAACAGATGAAGTCGACCAAGAATTTATAAATAATCTTCGCACTAGAGCAGATGGAATTATCAAGGAGTACTCTTCAAAAATACTCGACATCATACAACTAAAACCTGGTAAGTATGAGCTAACATCAAGTATTGAATATAAAACGTTACATTTACTGGCAATGAAACGCACATCAAATTCTAAAATTTCTTTTACTGTTGAAGATGGAATAAGAGACAACTACAGGATTAAGCTTGAAGCCACTCTTCGGAACATTCTACAAGACAACATATCTAACAAGCAATCAACATATAATTTCCCAGAATATTATCCTATAAATGTTAAGGAGCTATAAAACCATAACTATCAAGGCTAACTTTCTATTCTAGCATTACACCACAAAAGATTGATAATTTTCGACGCTTACTAATCAATTAGGTAGATACTATTTCAACACTACAAAAATTCAACGACTTTAACTTACTTTAAAAGTCTTCAGCATCATCAATTCTTGATATTTTGTCTTATACAATGAAGGTATTAAAGTTTTTTGTTTCAATCGTTATTTCAAAGAAGTTAAAGCGCTCGCCCCAATCTCCGCAGCCGCAACTCCACCAACAGCACTTTCTATTATAGAGTAAAGTCCTACATTTTTCGCAAACGAACCAGAAGGATAAGCCTCACATACAAACCTTCTCACTCTCGTGCTGGAATAATAGTGTATTTATTTTCAGGAACAATAACAAGGTAACTCCATGCCTTAAAAACTTTAACTTCTCCGTCCGCGACATCAGTAGAGCAAAGATAGGAAGTCTTACTTTTTAGTAGCAAACATCCATTTACTCCCCTCTTTGGATAAGTAATATTTTGAATAATCTCGTAACCATTGCTTACACTGGAATACACAACGACAGAGTTTATGCTTAATAGGAGCAAAGCATAAATGGGTAAGTATAATACTAAGATGGCAACTTTTTCTTTTATAATTAAGTCATTAAATACAACAAACTCAACTATGAAGAAAATCAAAAACATTAATATACATGAAACATAAGCAGCTCCCGTATCATTTATGACCCAATACCTAGGATTAAACACGTTAAACACTAGAAATATGATACTTAAGAAAAAAGCTATAACTAGTCTATATTTTATTTTTTTATTTACCACTTTAAAGCCCCATACAAACGTTGTAATTATGCATATCACCTCTTGCTGCAAACGGTGCACACTCAATCTTCAACATATTATCATAGAATATCTTATATGTTTTCTGAGCAGCTTCATTATAAATCTCCCCCACAGCTTTTGTTGCCTTATCCGTTCTAATACGTAACTTTCCAGATTGATCAAAGCCAGAGCCTGATACTTTATCAGCAAGAACCTTTCCTACTCCTGCAGCAGCACCTCCAATGACAGCTCCAATTATTACTTTTCCTATATTCTTAGAATTAAATGGATTCTCTCCCTCTAAAGCGAGAGATGTACTTGTAGCACCTCCTCCAGCTAGAGCACCTGAAAGAATTGTTCCTACCAGCCCCTTTCCAAAAGCAAATGAACCCAAGGCTCCGAACGCAGCACCTGCAACACCAACAACACCACCAATAGCCATTCCTTTTAGAATTCCTATCGCATCCTCTCCCGAGAAAGCAGATACCAAACCACCAACAGCAGCACCGATAAGGAATGCTGAAACAACAAATTCCCCGGTCGGATCAACAAGGAAGCCAGGACGATTAGATGCGTACGTATACTTATTAATAACAGATACAGGTAGTAACTGATTACCACTTACAGGATCGACTTGAAGAAATCGTCCCGCCAATGGATCATATGTTCTTTTCCTAAAATGATATAAATTACTTTCCTCATCAAACTCACGTCCCGTAAATGTAAAATGAGCTTTTAAGGGTAGTGAATCTATATCGACAATATCACCTTTACCATTTTTCCCTGAAACAACACCAAATGAAGTGTAATCATAAGACTGAACAGAGGTTCCATTGTTATCGACAATATCAACAACAGATCCTATGTGATCTTTAAAAAAGAAGTAACTTCCAACCACTGTCGAAGTATTGTTTTCTTTTCCAGCCTGTGAAATATCTACAGCTAAAACATCATCTGTCCTCATCATAGAATGTGTATATTTTGCTAATATTTCATTGTTTTCATTAAATATATGTACAATCTCATCACCATCAAAAGAAAATCGCCTTATTTTTGACTTATTATCTTTAAAATCATTTATAACTTTTTCAACCCTACGTCCGATGGCGTCGAAAGTATAAAATGCTTCTATTTCCTTGCTTATTCCTTGTTTAAAATACTGATAACCAATCAATTGATTCTCAGAATTGTAAATATATTGATGAGTATCGTTATTTTGTTTATCAATTTTACTTGAAAGATTTCCAGCATCATCGAAGTAATACAAATACTTCCAGTCTTCAGTCAGACGTTGCCCTGTTTGATCATAAGAGTAAGAGCCATTGTCATCCGAAATTCTATTACCTAAATTATCATATTCGAAGATTTCGAGTGGAACTCCACCACTAGAGACACCCACTAATTGATCATTGTTGTCGTAGCTGTAGTCTTCGACTGATGCAGGTGTTCTTTTTTGTGTAATGTTTCCGACTCCATCGACTTGATAAGTAAAGCTATTAATTATTCCTTGATTATTTTCATGGATAATTGATTTAACAGCATTATTATCAAAGTATGTATATGATGATGTACTTCCAGGCCTTGTAATCCTTGCCAGTCTATTTTTAGAATCGAAGTCAAAGTCAAAGACCTCACCCTTATGATTAACTAAACGACGGAGCCTATTTATTGAATCATATTCGTAAGTATTTACCTGATCTCCATCTCGGAACTCAGTACGGTTACCGCGAGAGTCATAAGAATACTCAAAGTCAAGACTTGGAAGATCTGTTCTTTCTCCAACCCCAAATGACCCAGCAATATTTACAACATCGCCAATTTCTAGATGTTCGTACTCAAAGTTTACCTGAGTCACATTATTACGTGCCATTGTTAGATTTCCACGGCTATCGTATGCGTACTCGTATAGATTATCAGGTAGAATCTTTTTAGTTAGCTCATTTGCACTGTTATATTGATATTGCTTAATAACACCATTAGGTAAAACCTCTTTAGTTACGTTATTATTTAAATCATATTCAAGTGAAGTTACTCTTCCAAGAGGGTCTACTTTTTCAATTAAGCGATCAAGCGTATCATAAGTAAAACTTGTAACTTTTCCATTTGGATCGAGAATATTAGCAAGCTGACCAGTTGCTGAATATGTATATGATGTTTTATCTCCATTACCATCAGTAACTGAAAGCAACCTATTAAATTCGTCATATTCTCTTAAAACATTTTGACCTTTAGCATTTGTTATAGAAGTAATATTACCTGAAGCATCTCTTACAAAGTCAGTAACGTTACCAAGTTCATCCGAACTGGCGAGAACATTTCCTACATCACTATAAAGATATTCAACAAAAGTTCCATCGGGATTTGTCTTCTTACTTACCAATCCCATAGAGTTGTATTCATATGAAACTGTTTGACCGATTTGATTCTTTTTAGAAACAAGTTGTCCCAGTTCATTATAGAAGTTTTCTTCTACAACATCTCCATTTTCTGTCTTCAGAAGAAGTTGACCAAAGTCATTATATGTATATTTTACTCGTACACCTGTAGCTGTATCATACTTCTCAATTAAATCATTAGAGAAGCCGGCATATACAAAGGAAACTTCAGTTCCATCAGGTCGTTTAACAGAGACTGGACGTCCTATAGAGTCTCTTTCGATTTCAGTAGTTTGTCCTTTTACATCTGTAATAGTGTTTACAAATCCAGTGAAGTCCTTTTTCATTGCAACTTCATTGCCTTTTGCATCAACTATGTAGTCAGCGATTGCAGGATCATCAAAGTCTTTTAACTCCGTCTCATCACTTCCATTACCTACAGTATTAGAAGTTCCAACCTCAACAGAAGTTTGTGCACCATTAGCACTTTCACTACTTACTAACTGATCGTAATCATCGAAGTAATAATTTGTGGCAAAGTTATTCTTATTAAAGCTTTGAATAATTTTTCCAGCTTCATCGTATACAAACTTTTCTTTTGTTTGATCTGGATATATAATTTCTGTGAGCTTGGAATCCTCATATACAAACTGAGTTTCTCTTTGTGCTTTATCCACAACTCTGTCTAATAGCCCATCGTAATAGTAGAAGTCATAAAGTTTAATATTATCTTTAATAACCTCAGTTAATAGCTCATCTTGATATTTATATTCTAGTGTTGTCCCGATTAAGCTTTGTGATAAGTACTCACGACCATTATTATCAAAGAACGTTTGAGTTCCATCACGCATAGTTAGCTTAATTTCACCATTATCCAATCTTTCAAGAGTAGTTCCATCATTATCTTTTGTAAAGAAAGCTAGGTTATTTACACCAGTATTTAGAATTACACGTCTAATACTCCTGTGTCCTTTATCAAAAATAAGAAGATTATTATTTTCATCTAGTGCGACTCTTTCAGGAGAGCATAGAGATGCAGATGTAGCAGGGACATTTTCTTTAATCGTAGCACGACATTCACCATCTCCTGCAACAACATAACTGTCTAAAGTTGTTAAATTAATCGCAAGAACACGATTATTTCCAGAGTCTGCAACATATAAGATATTCTTAGAATTATCAATTGCCATTCCCTTTGGAAATGTCAGTGCCATCTCTAGAGCATGGCCACTTAATGCAATTTTTCCTCCATCTTGTGTATTAAGACCTGCAATTTTTGTAATATATCCGGCTGAATCAACCTTACGAATATAACCATTTTCAGTAGATATATAAACATTACCTTGCTTATCAGCAACGATTCCATTTGGATGATACATACTTGCAGCTCTAGCAAGGCCACCATCTCCATTATCTAGAGTTTGTCTATTTCCTGCAAATATCTCAACTTGATTAGTCTCCATATTTACAGAACGAACAACATTATTTCCAGAATCGACGATTAGCAGAGAATTAAACGGAGTAGAAATAAAGTCAGTTATATTATTAAACTTTGAACTTAAGCGATCACCAGCAACATAACCAGAATTAATTCTTTGCCCACTACTTGCAGGAGGGGTTCCACACGATACTCCATTATATTTACTTAAATAAACATCATTCGAACATTCAAATCCAGTCGTTGCACAGGTATTGTTCTTATAAGAATTAGATGAAGATCGACCACTACTTACACCTACCATATTAGTAACATTTCCAACTATAACTTCTTTTGAAGAGTTGTCTATTTGAAACAATGCACCATTAATATCTGCCCCAACAAACTTACCTTCCTCATTTTTAAATACTTTAGAAAAAACATGATTTTGTACATAATCTACTCTGCGATTATTACATCTATATCTATTACATTTTTTCAGACCAAAAGAACCACAGCTATACTTTCCTTCATATCTAACAAAATTATATCCTAAAGTTCCTTCAAACCTCGGTGTTTGTACATTATCAGTAATCTCACCACTATTTGAGTCCAGCTCAACTATTTCTCCATTTGTTCTCGATATATACGAAGAAGAACCGTAAAAACTTGCACTAAAAATATCCTCTTCAGATGTATAGACAGTTTGTATCTGATTATTCGCATAGTATGATTTAACTTCACCACTTGGCGATTCAAGAGCGAGAACAGCAGACTTTGGATCTAAAATCTGACTATTAATACCAAGCTTCCATCCTTTACCAAACTCTGACGTTGACCTATTTTGTACAATTACGTTTCCTGAATACGCATATGGATATAATTCTTCAATTAATTTTGAATCTGGACTACTCATGGCTTGTTTAATTTCCCCAGACAATAAATATAATGCAGAACTTGTTGGCATTAAGTAATATGTACCAAGAGTCATTGTTTTCAATTGGATTTCATATTCAGAGAGGTATGGATGATAACCAGACTTTTGATCTTTTAAGTCTAATGCATAAGAAATTACAGAATTATTTGGTACTCCAGTAAATGGATATCTTTCACTTGTGTAATCGCCTACAGATGCCCATGCCCATACATTTTCAGGCTCAACCCACTGTTTCCCTTCAAAAGAAACATTAAATCCTTTTCCTTCAATTCTCTGTTTCCCAAGGCTCGTTCTCTCGATTTTCCTTTCTTGCTTATCGACACTAATGATGTTTGAAACAACTAACTTAGGATTTGCCCATGTACTATTGTAAACGAAACTAGGTGCGAAGTCCTTACCTGCTATCTTCATTGAAGGTATGCTCGCTGATAAAGATAAACCGTTCTTTCCAACAGTTGCTTCATTTACTGCATCATCAGAGAAGCTAGATAGCTTAGGAGCAATAGGTGCTACAAAAACTTCAGAGAAATGCGTGATTCCTCCATTCTCAACAGATTCAACAGTTTGGCCATCATCCGAAACTTGAGAAAGTCCATCAATTTCCCATATTCCCGTATCACTATTTTTAGAATAAACGATTAGCTGAGTTTTTGGTGGAAATTCATTATCATTTGGTAAAACTAGATTTGCAGGCTCTCTAAACTTTAGTCCAGATGGTTCAAGAGCATAAACAAACTCAGGCTTTACATATTCTGGAGGTCTAACATTTAAATGTTCAGAAGCAAGCTTACTGACACTTATTGTTCCTGTTTCAGTTCCGTCAGGAAATACTGTGTTACCAGAATCTACACTTAGAGCAAAGCCTTCTACATTTGGGTTAGTTACAGTAGTTGAAGTTGTTTCATCAACGACTGTCTCATTTCCATCAATTACGAGAGGTACCAATGTTATTGGCTTACTTAATACATTTAATTGATTACTTCCGAGTGAAAAAGCAACACTAGTCTTATTATATCTCTCCTCATAAGTCTCATCTTCATTTGCTACGTTAATACCCGACGCATCAAAAGAAACCTTTTGGTCTCCTGTTGCTGGATTCGAAATTGAAAAAATACCTGATGCATCAGTAATGGCACTCTGATTTGAATTAATAATAGTAACTGTTACTCCGGCCATTGGTTCGCCATGAATATTCTGAACCTTTCCTGAGAAAGTAGTATCAATATTATATCTTAGAGTTACATACTCAGTTCTATCATAGACATCATCAACACCTTTAAGTGTAACTTCTGAAGCAATAGGAAGTTCAATTTGAAAACGGCCTCTCTCATCTGAATTAATTGAATTAAAGCCGAAAAACCCTGTTGAAATCTCAAGACCTGGTTGAGAAGCCCACTCTGCCCCAGTAACGACAATTGTATATGGGTCATTTTCTTTTGGCTTAATTGATATAAGCTCAGCTCTTAAAACCTCTAAAATAATAACAGCATCAATTTCAACAACAGTTTCATTAGATGCATAATCAATAGCTGTAATTTTTAAATGAAAGTCACCTTCTCTTTCTGCTGTAAAAATATGACTTATATTTAAACGATTTGATGAAATATCAATTTCTTCGTCATTTAGAAGAACTCTATCTAGTTTCTCACTACTTTTAAAACTTACTGGAAAAGTAATTAAATCAATGATTGAGTTATGAATTGGTGAAATATCACTCAGTTCAGGAGCTATTGTGTCTAACTCAATAGCTGGATAACTAACTTCATTTACGTTACCTGCTCTATCCATTACACGAACGATAATATTATTCATTCCTTCAGTTAATGTTATGAATCCACTAAAAAGGCTATCTTCTACCGAGCTAACAAGTTGATTATTATTAAAAATATCAATTTGTGTCGGAGACTTATCTGTCACCATAACGTCTGATTGAAATAATGTTTCGTTAGTGATTAGCCTTTCAACATTATTTAAGGCAATTTCTGGAATTACAGTATCCCAAAAGAAAGTATATTCTAATGTATCAGTAGCATTACCAGCATGATCAAATGCAGTAGCTTTAAATAGGTATTCACCATCCGCTAACGAATTAAAGTCGATATTAATATCTAATACTCTGTCTTCGCCTACATTTTGATTAATACTTGGTAGAGCATGCTCTGTTAAAGACCCATCTACAACCTTAAACAGCTCAAACTTGGACTTTGAAGTATCAAGATCACCAAAATCATCACCGGCCTGTAAATTTATAGAAAAGTCTGAATTAAAGTAATTATTCTGTCCTTCATATGAAATATGAGACCATTTTGGAGAAATTAAATCCTCAGCTACAGGAATTGTATAATCTAGAGACCCGTATACAAATTCTTTTTCAGACTTTTTACCTTTTCCTTTAAAATCAAGATTTAGTTTTTTAAGAAGATCAAGTCTTAAGCTATTGGCCTCAGAAATACTTAGAGATGATATTTCTCTGTTGATTTCCAACTCATTTCCAAAAGACACTTCAATATATCCCGTATTAGAAATTTCAACACTTTTATGAGATAGAGACAAAGCATACTGATTTAGCCCATCATCTTCAAATGACTTATCATGCTTATCATTTTTCTCATCTATCTCAGGAAACCAAAAACTTTTCTCTGATAGGTTCTTAGATTTCGCTTCAACATTTACACTTCTACCTTCAATTGGTGATCCTAGTGGTACTCTAAGAGACATTTTATGCCCTGAGTAAAAACTAGAATAATAGAATGGAAAAGATATTTGATTATCGACTTGAAGTGGTACTTTTATCTGAGCTAAAACAGAAGTATCCTCTTCTACTAAACTATCAATATTTTTAGATACTCTTTCTAGTCTAGATTTAAGCTGCTCTAACCACTCAACTAAACGGTCTGTTAATACACGCCCTTCTAGTTTTGCTATTCTTTTTTCCACTAAAAGAATTCTCTTATTTAGCTTGGCTTGGAGTTTTTCATACTTCTTTATTCTTTTATCTTCTTTAGCAACTAAGATATGAAGAGTATTTTCTGTACCAGTGCTAAGCTCTGGCGTAGAAAAAGTCCATTTATATTCATGGCCATGCTTCGTCACCTGAAGATGGTCAGTCACTTCTGTCATTGCATCTGGAAAGTAAGCTCTTATAGAAACATTACCATCTAACGTTGCTCTACACTTTTCTTTATTATGAATAGAAGAATATTTAGAGACACAAATTGAACCTGAAAGTTCAGTTGTTGAGCCAGAATTATGCTTAACTTCACTAGGAGCCGGTGTATCGTACTTAATGACAACACCCTTTCTATTATACTTTGAACCAACAAATGCCAAAGAACTTAGTGAGATTGAAAATAATAAAATAAGCTTAGTGAATAAGTTTCTATTCATGATCATACGTCCTGCTATTATTTTAATTAATTAGTTGCTGAAGAGTTTGAATTAGCTAAGGCCAATAGTTCTTGATAATCTTCATCCGAAATTGCCCCATCAGCTTTTAAGTCATCTAACTCTGATTTAGATAAGCTATATGGGGTTTCTTTTAACGCTTCTTTAAATTGAGCGATTTCTTCTGACTTAGACTGTGAGAATGATTTATTAGTGCTAGAGACCTTTAAGCCATCTCCTGTTCCAGAGTTACAGCTTAATAGTATTAAAGAACAAAAAACTAAAACTATGAATGAATTCTTCATTTATCCCTCATCAAATATTTATATTTAATTGAGTATCGGGCACAACAAATTTTTCTGAAAAAGAAAATCCATATTTCTTTAAACAGGCAATAAAATCGATAACTTATGTGACAAAACTCAAGAAATTGCACTACTCCTACACACAAAGAGTACTCTAACAAAGGCATCCGAAGTTGTTTCTAAAGATATTCTTAAGAAAAAGAGGAGTTATTCAAAATAGAATTGTAAACATTGGATGAAATACACGAAATATTGGCAATTTTCTTAAAAATAAGCGTACCTAGTTAAAGGCACGCTCCGTTGTAGCATAGCTAACTTTTAACAACCTTTTAACAAGGAGGTAAGTTATCTAAGTTGTTCGAGCTATAGTTATCTGGGGCAGTCGTTAAATACTCACTCCCTCCGTTTGACTTAACTAGAACATCTACCTTGTTCCCACCTACATTAACGAAGTAAGAGTGAAGTCCTAAATTGATATCTGAGATTACCTCAGATGATTTCCTTGGTGACCAATCAGAACCCAAGTTACAAACACCAAGAATGTTATCGTTTGAGTCCTTTTTCACCTTCTTAATCTCTCTCGTAGCCATTTCTGCCTCCCTATTTGTGAGATTTGTTTCTAAAGTCAACCTTTTACATTTAGTAGACATATTTATCAATTTTATTTTCTAACATTGAAAAAAATATAGACGATAAGTTATTTATAAAACTTTGAGTGGTAATTTATGAGCTATAAAAACTTTAATGAATTAAATTTTTGTAAGAATCTTAAAAAAATAAGAAAGTCATCTGGATATACACAGGCACAGGTGGAAGAGAAGCTAGACTTAAGGCCAATGGCAATCTTCGATTTTGAAAGAGGAAGAATAAAACTTAATATTGAAACAGCAATACAGCTAGCAAATCTATATGACTGTACACTAGAAGAAATATACTCAATTGAAATAGAAAAAAACAATACAGAAACAAAGGAAACATCAGATTTACGTTTTCTACCAGTACTTCAAACAGGAATCTCAAATAAGAACTACTACATAATACATCATCACCTTATAACTGATCCAATAATCATGGCCGACCTTGGCCTTAATGAAGTACCTCTTAGAAAATCACCATTTGATAGAATTACAGACAAGCTAACAGAGAACCAAAAAAGAAAAGTTACAATCGAAGTATTAAAATACATGAGTTCTCTAATAAATATAGACAATAAAATAACAACTGAAGAGAAGATTATATTTAATGAATTAATGAGCTCCCTAAGCTTTCCTCTAACAGAACAAGAGAAAGCATCAATAAACAGAGCGAATAAGAAAACATATCTAGGAAAGACATCTCCAAAGTATTTCAAAACTGATGCAATAAAGCGATTTTTAGTATGGCTCCTAATAATTACTGCAAAATCTGATAATGACTTCGCAGAAGAAGAGGAAAGCTACATTAAAAAGATAGTACAACATATAGGTCTTAGACTTGATGACTTCGACTATATAAAGAAGAAAGTCATTAACCTTTAATTAAATATAATCAAATTACTATACTCAACAAAACACTTTAAACCTTGAATTTGCACTTAATCAGTTCTTAAAACTCTTGATTGTTGATGATTCTGATGTATATGCCTTAATGTAGCAGATGAGTCGAATGAAGCGATTTTCTACTCTTCTAAGAATACGTGATAAATTGGGTTACCTGAACTCACCTCTGTTTTAATTTCCAATATATTCAGTTTTATTTATACCTACAGACTTCTCAACTCGTATCCTAATAAGACTATATAACCTTAGAAATTAATTACCTAACTATCTAGCCATTTAATAACCCCGAAAATAAGAATGTTGTATATGAATATAACTAAACAATAGAACAAGTGGGACTTTGTCTTTCTTACACGTAATATACAGTCCAATTTAAGCTTTATTACTTTATCTGAATCTTGAACTTTATTCACTTCGATTAATGATTTAAATACAGTTGGGTCAGTATACCAATTCTCGAACCATTTATTTGGTTGCTCACTTCTTAATAAACTTATTAGCTTTCTTATATGCTTTATTGATTTCAAACGATACAATGCCATATAAAGAAAACTCCCCATCATTAAAAAGAAGTTAAACAAAAGAACATATTTTAAAACTTCATTCGACATTATTGAGCTCTGCTGGACTATTCATATTATCTATTATGCCGCTTCTTCCGCATAACCACTTCCCATATGCAAAGATTAAAAATAATTGGAGCAATTTTCCTTAATTTTCTTTATTAGTCTTCCATGAAAATTGGAATTATTGAGCATACTTGGTGAAATCAATAGTTTAACTATATGAATTTTCTCATTAAAATTAGCCCCGCTACAAGCGTGACCAAACCTCTCAACGCAGTACTCTGTTAAGTTGTGATCACTATAAGAAAATGTAGAAAAAGCAATGTTTCCCAATTCATCATTACCTAACCTTATAATTAGAAAATATTTTATAATAGTATTTTCTAAATGGTTGAGTAACTTGCTACTTCTTACATTTTTTGTATTAAGTATTAGTTTTATGTAGTTATCCCCACACATTTCTATTTCTGAATTCATACATAGGCCACAACTTATTAGACTATCATTTAAAATAACGAGTTCATATTTTTTATTAGAAAAAAAAATCCCATTTTAACTTCATTTTTCTCAAGGCTTACTCCAGGAGTAATTGCTAACAATAATAAACCAATAAGAAAAGCTACAGTAATCCCAAATAATAGAAGCCTATTAACTCTGAAGGTCATTTAATTTCCTAATCATCATCTCCCCTTTATAACTCAAGTTGTTGAATATTAAAAAGTATAAATGCTACTCTAATTCTTCAACATAAGATTTGAAGCGAATAAAGGCAAACAAATAAGTAGAATCCCTAATACTAGAAAATATAATGCATGTTCTGCCTTCTTTTTATCACTTTCACTCCATTTTTTTGGATTGGAAAATTGAGTATAAAAGATTTTCCCATTCTGCTTATTACTATTACTATTCACTAAATATAACTTTACAATACCGATAACTACTAATAAGGATCCCAATAAAACTAAAGGATACACCAATATCAAGTTAACGCTTAAATAAATAAATGCTGAAGATATCACTGTTGAAAAAATTCCATTAAATTATTCCAAAGTCCATCATATAAAACTTTTGTATTATTATCATGTGTCTTTGTTTCAGAAACATGTCCTCCAGCGAAAACTTCTGTAGGAGTACCAACACCCAAAGAAACTGATGCAACAGGAGTTCCCTCTCCAGACCCTCCTAAGCTTACACCACCGTCTGCTTTTAAAAATGGTCCACTAACTGAAGCTCCACCAGAGATTCCATTTAATTCTTTTATATTATCATTTCCTATAGTTGCCGTAACTTTCATACTAACACTGGCGCCACCTCCAACACCAAAGCTACTAGTTTTTGTTTCAAAAGTACCGACTTCCGTTCTAAGAAAGTTTTTTGAAATAGGGTTAAAGTCTACTGTACCAACTACACCATACTCTTTCCCTGCCATCCTTATTAAACCACCTGATCCTGATCCACCTAAAGACAAACCAGCCAAGCCATTAGGATCAACATTATTGACTGGATCATTCCCAACATAAGAATAAACATTCATCTCAAGTGGTCTCATACCTCTCTCATTCATCTCTTCTAAGTATAACATATCAGCAGATGCAAAACGTCCTACATTTTGAAGATAGTAACGATTTTTATAATAATATACATCGGATTCGTTATCATAATATTGATCAGTATATAGACTATTTAAATCACCACCTAGAGCTGTGCCACTTCGACTTTCTCCAAATGGGAAGTACTTTTGGTTAAATACTACGTTTCCAGTTGAGTCAGTTCTTAAAACTGTCGATTGTTGGTGATTTTGATGAATATGGCTAAATGTACCAGATGAATCGAATGAAGCGATTCTCTGTTCGCCTAAGAATACGTGATAAACAGGATTACCTGAGTTCACCTCTGTATATTTACCAATGTATTCAGTTTTATTGGTACCTACAGATTTCTCAACTCGCATATTTTCATGATCATAAATATAATTTGAAGTAGTTGTTCCATCTGAAAAAGAATTTAGTCGATTACTTTCATCAAAATTAAATGTCTTAGTCCCTATATTTGATAAATTCCCAAAGCCATCAAAGGTGTAACTAGCTGAATCATAATTTGTTAAAACTTGAGGTCTTGCTTGCTCGTATGAATAAGACTTGACCACACCATCCACTTCTTTTTGAAGGATATTTCCAATTTCATCATAAGTTAGGTCTCGCTTCTTCACACTATTTAAGAAATACTCTTCTAATCTGTTTAATGAGTCATAAAAGAATTGTTCGGACTCAGAGTATACAGTTTCATCAATTCCAATAATTTTAGAACTGCTATCATAAGAATAAGTGTAATTTAAAAGATCATTTGTATTGTTAGCAATAATCAATGATAGTAATCGATAACTTTTGTCAGCCGAGTTATAAACATACTCATCACTAATACCGTTAGATCGATCAACTAAAGTTGGCATATTAAATTCATTGTAACTCACATTAGAAACTAATGAAGATTGTGCGCTGCCATTTTTGACGTAATCAACACCTACAACATGGTTATTATTTGCATAATTATAAAAAACTTCAAGGGAGTTCGAATTGATTTGAGGGTAGACAATAGAATTTAGTCTTCCATTCACCTCGTGATCAAATGTAGTAGTATAGCTGCCACTTGAAGTAGTCTGAGTTTCAGAAGCTAAAGAGTCATAGATATTATAATTATAAGACTTACTTCCCTGTCCATAATTAACACTTGTAAGCTTTCCTATTCCATAACTTGAAGAGACTTCATCATAATTTAAGACGATATTTGAAGCAGTAGAACCTGTACCATAATCAACCAGCTCCTTTCTCCCAAGCTTATCGTAATCATATTGTATTTCTCGAAATGATCCAATTAGGTTTGAACATGTTGCACCAGTGAAATAGTCATACTCTTTTCTACTGATAATAAGATTATCATTATTATGAGCATATTTAACAACTCCGACAGTAGGGTCTTCCTTACAAGCTCGTCTGTTTTGAAAATCAAAGTAAAAGTTTGTAGAAGACAAATGAGGATCTACAATAGATGTAACATTATCCATAATATCATGCAAATAAGAGTTCTTATGACCTTGATCATTTTCAACTTCACTCACACGAGAGAACTCATCAATGAAAGTAATTAATTTATGTCTGTTCTCATCATATATCGTTTTCTTTCCTACTTCGTACTTATTTTCAATAAAAGAAGGATCTAGTGTAGTATGCTGCGGATTGAAACGAAATTCTTCGCGCATTAAGGGGTCATATTGAACTACTGTCTGGCCATTAGAGTTCGTAATATTTTGATTAAAACCATTAACGAATATTGGGTTATATATTTTATATTCCTGTCCATCAATATTAAATTCTTTTCTAACTTGTGTATATGTTGAAGAACTAACTCCTTCTGATATTTTAAAGATTTCTTTTCCTTGAGTATCAAGAAACACTTTTTCATCAAAGGTATCTGCTTCGCCACTAACTTGTCTTGCTTTAGTAATTATCGTTGATAAAGTTGTATTTGAGCCAAAGCTATATTCATAAGAAATAGTCGGTAATAAAGAGGAATCAGCTGGCCCTATCATTTTAACAGGCCTTAAATAACTATCATATTCCAGGGCATGAACTCTTAAATTTTCATCTGTGAAACTTATCATAGTTCCGGTATCAATATCATAGTTTGCTGAAACGAGGTGTCCTAGTGGATTTTGAATTGAAGTTAAATTAATGAAATTAGCATCATAGAAGTAAGAGGTTTTATTATTACGGCCATCATATGACTCTTTAATATTACCAGAGTTATAATAGGTGTAATGAGTTTTTTCTACATATGATGATCCATCATATCTTTCGATTGAAGAAACATTACCATCACTCGTATAACATAATGAAAGATCGTCATACAATACTCTTTGAGATGCGACAAGAGTGTCATTAGAGTCATAGAGTGATTCTTCACAAACCTTATTTAAAGAGAATAAGCCAGACTGATCTAAAGCATACTGCTGAGTTAACTTTCGATATATGCTATCACTACTTGAGTACTCTGACTTTACAGACTCTGTTAAGAATCCATTTTGAAATGTATATGAATAGGTTGTTTTATTAGAGCGAGTGTTATTGCCATATTCATCCCCTTCGACTTTTAATGTTTCTGTTAGATTGGCCCTTTTACTCTCATTACTAAAAGATTCATCTAATAAAAAAGAATTATAAGTATGATGTTCGGACTTTAGAAGATCACCTAAAATGTTTTCGGTATCAAATGTAAAAATTGACTTCTCAGTTAATAGGCCCTTCAAGTAATAATCTAAATCACCTTGATTATATATTTTCTTTTGTACGTATGTTGGTCTAGAGTTATCTCCTAAATTAATCTCGACAATCTCATTAAAGCCCCTAAACTCGTTAGATATTCCGTTATAGTACGGTGACTTATATTGAATATCCTTTTCGATTAAACGAGAAGGGTATCCAAATATTGTTGTCTTAATTTTAGTAACTGCTGCAAATGAGACACCTGTACTATTCTCCTTATTCACCACTTCAAAAGCTGTACTTGGTGTATATTGTATTTCAACTTGTTTTCCTTGATTATTATCAATTAACCTTAAAAGGTTATCCCCAGTTTTATAAAAAGATAGGTATCTGAAATCTCTCTCATAATTTGTCCAAACAACATCTGACACACCATCACCATTAATATCAAATATATCAATATGAATATCTTTATCTGAATAATTTATTAATTTATCAAAATATTTAAAAATTGGAGAAAAACTACCATTTGATCGTCCATAAACAATAGCAACACCAGCTTTATTTGCGACTAAGTAATCAACTATTCCATCACCATTAAAGTCTGCTATAAACTTATTCAAAGCACTGTTTTTTGAAATTTGCCAAATTTCTTTATTTGATTCATCAAATCTTATCGATTGTACTTGTCCAAAATCACCATTACCAAGACTTGGGAAATAGTAGACCCCTGTTGAATCAATTTTTCCAAGATCAACAAGGCCATCACCGTTAAAGTCACTAATTAAAGTAGACTTACTTGCTAAACTTAATGCCTTAGATGACAGCGAAGGATAAATAATTTTCTTATATGAACTTTCACCATCACTTAAAATTGAAATAAGTTTTTCTGGTAAACGGATTAGGAAATCCAAGTGTCCGTCTCCATTTAGATCGATAGTTCGAACTTCACTTGAACTATAATTATAATGTGGAAGAAGCGATAACTTAGAAAATTCATTTGAAAATGAAAAGCTACCATTCTTATCAACTCCACCTTTAAATACCTTTGGCGCTAATCCTGAAACGACAAAATCAACAACTCTATCTCCATCAATATCCATTAATTTAGTTTGTTTAGAGTCTAAGATATTTATAAAACTACTATCAACATAGTGGCCTTCGAAGCCATTTCCATAGTTATTAGTCCATACCTTCAGACCATTTCTAGATGTTTCAATATAGTCAACAAGGCCATCTCTATTTAAGTCAATTGTCAAAGTATTGCTCGATTTAAAATTTGGTATTATAGAGTCATTAAAAGAAAATGATTGAACTTCAGGTGCTATGCTATTTCCGTACGAAAATTCAACAGGTGGATTTATATCCTCTCCTACTGAATCATCGACCCCCTTTACTGTGATACGCTCTAAATAAGGAATTTTTGCATTATTAGAATCACTATATTCTAAAATATAGTGTTTAATTATACGACCAGAATTAGACTTCACATATATATCACTACATAGCTTATCTAATTGTTCATATACACCTGAACGATATGAACTTTTAAAAGAATCGCTCTCCTGATACTCAAAAGTAATCTGATATTTATATGTAGCACCATTGTAGCCATATCTTATTTCATCAAGATACTTATAATTCTCGCCACTGTAGTGATAAGTTATCAGATTTCCAGATCGATCTTTTTCTTCACTAATAAGCCACTTTGTCGTACCACTTGATGATGAATGACGAGATGTAGAATTTACTCCAAAAACATCTTCACTCAGGTCAGAGTAATATATATTCCATATATTGTTTTCATGATGATAACGATTACCATTTTGATTTATTTTAGGTGCATACCAATTATCAGAATTACCATCAAAGTTTACTTTTATTAAATCCCCTTCAGATGAATAGAAGCTGTCACCTTCTTGAAATGAAGGAACACCATTTCTCAAGTTTCTTGAAATGTTTTTAAGATTTAAGTTCCAACCTAACCCAAATTCACTTATCCCATTTGAAGAATTATATATAATTCTAATTTTAGGCGCATGATCATTGACACCCTTTGGTAATGAGAGTGAATACTGATAATTAAAATTACCTGTATTTGATGAGTCAACAACTTCACCAGTAAAGCCAGAAATTGTTCCTGGCCCCGAAGGTAAAGAGAGTGCCTCAGGGACTATTCCTGTTGAATAGTCCTCTAAAGCAAGTAAGTTAGTATTAAAAATTAGTAAACCAAAGAGAATAATCTGATTGCGCACTTATACACCTTACAAAGTTAACTTAAGAGACTTTGAGTAAAATCCCGGATAATCGAGTAACTGACCTTCTTTTCTATATGAAGAACGAATCTTGAAGTTTACGGACTCAAGTCCTGTGTATCCTTCAGTGTCAATGGTCTTTTGACATTCAAAGTATTCACCCATATCAGTACAATTATCTAAACTATGAATATCAGATATTCTATAGCCGTTATTATTGTTCTTAGATGTATAAATTTGAAAAGATTCAATATTATCAAAAGCGACGCTGTCTTTAGAAATACTCCATTTAATATCAGCAGTTTGATTAACATCATCATAACTAACTAATTCTAAAGTATCAGGAGCTGAAGCACAGTAGTTCACAGGCTCACTTTTTAATAATTCTGTAGAGTTAAACCAGAAGACTAGTTTTACACCTTGTAGAATTGGCTCGCTATCTCCCTCTGTGTACATCTGAAGCATTGGGTCAGTTAAGTCCATACGCCAAGTTGTTGCAAAGCTAGTTTTTCGAAATGATTGCCTTTCAAAGAAACGACTATTTCTAAGTTCTGTATAATCAGAATTTACATCAGTAAGAATGCGACTACTCCAAGCATTGATTCTTCTTTGCTGTGCAGGCATCCAATAGTCGGTCTCCCTTCCATCTAAGTCATAAAATTGATTCTCTGAGCCATGGACAAGTAGTGATTTAGTACTTCTAACATACGGATTTTTAAAAAAGAGATGTTCTCTTGCTGGATCAAGATCAAGTAAAATCCCGACTTTTTCGATCATTACTCTAGTTTGATCATTTAGGCCAAAACCTGAGCACATAACATCTTCTAATCTAATTCTTAACTGTGTTTTTCTTTCTTTAGGATTTAATGAAATAAGTTCTTGCATTTCATCATAGCTTAAATCGTAAACAACAAATCCTCGATTAGGATTTAACAAATCATTCTCAGCAGTAATATCTAGAATCTGATCCTGCATTCTTTCCATATTTTCGTGGTAATAATCACCCTCAAAGTAGTTTGCTTTACTTCCTATCGACCTATAGTCACTGAAGTATAAATAATTAAAAGCGTTAACAACTAGAATATAATATCTATCCAAACGTTCTAAATTTTTAGAACGTACCCAATTTAAACCTTCAAGCTCTTGCTCATAAAACCTTCTTGAGGCATCAAGCAATAAAGACATTGATTGACGACTTTTATTCATTCGTGAATATGTTGCAATAAGTTCTCGAGTATTGTTTACTTTCTCTTCCGTATATTTAGCTTGTTCTTTACAATGCGTTACCTTAACATCTGTCAACTCGTGCCCGTGTTCTTTTAGCTTAATATCTCTTTTTATAATATTAAGTTCTATTAAATACCCTATCTCAGCTAATAAAATTTGCTTCACTTCAGAAGGATACTCTGGAAACTTTTTTTCAAATAAGTCTGATGCTAAAGAATAGGGATTAGGAATGTATGCAATATTCTCTAAGATATTTGATAGTCCACAGTTTTCGCCAAAGTCATCACATTCTTGGTCCATCCAAGAATAATACTGATCTAAATAATTACTAAATTTTGTAGCTTTACTAATTTCAACATTTAGTTCTCCATTATTCAACGCGAGAGCTAAATCGGAATCATTTGACCTTAACCAGAGTTTTCCACCTTCAATATAATTATCAATTTCAAAAACTCCATCAGCACCAACTTCAAAAACTTCACAGTTTGATCCATTTGGAACTTCAGAACAGTAAGACCCTATTAATGTGCCTAAAGGAATATTAGGAACAATACTCGTACTAAGCTTAAAACCATACGTTCCACCAACTCCAGCACTACTGTTTAGTGATTCTGAAGAACCTTGGCTTGCACTTCCTCCTACGCTAAAAAAGCCAGTACCAAAACCAGCACTCACTCCTTTTCCTGTTGAATTCGAGACTCCTTTAGAAGCAGAGTTACTAAATGAAAAGGAATATCCATCAGGACCAGACTTTAATGTACCAGTATTAATTCTATCAACAATATGATTATCACTTACCTCAATATTTTGTAACAAAAGCTTTTGTTGCTCGGGTAAAGTATCTCCTAGAAGACCAGTAAATGTTCCAACAACTTTTCTTACGGCATTTTTTAAAAATTTACCTACAGACTTAAAGAACATTACATCAATATTGCCATTCACACTTTCGTATATATGATCAGCCTTAAAAAAAGAGGTTGCACTTCGATTGGCCCAAGAGCCAGATGCATTTATTCTAACCTTTTCTCCTTGAGCAAACTCGATACCTGTATCTTGCCATCCTAAATTTGCTTTAACACTAAATGTTTCAGTTCCTGCTGAATTCGAGTATTTGTAATCATAAATTTTATCAAAATTGGAGTCAATATTCTTAACTAATAGATTATACTGTTCTATTGCTTTTTTATACTCCTCAGTTTCAAACTGATCTTGTGCTTCATAAGAGTTTACACATGATAAATACTCCTGATACTGACTTTGCTCACTTAAAAGATAATTTTCTTCACGGATCACACTCTGATCGACTCCGACTACGTTTAAGTCTTCATTGATGTAAGCTGTTTTAAGGTCAATAACGTTCTTATTTAAGCTTCTTGCTAACTCGTCATATTTCCTTTGTTGAGAAATTAAGCCGTTCAATCTATTTATCAAGTGCTCTTTAAAGTCTAAATTTGTTGCGTACACATCTGCAACATTAGAAATACGGCCAAGATTAGCAGCACCACTTAATAAAAGTTCAGCTTTTGAGTATGCTTCTCTTTTATAGAATAAAAAATCCTTTCCTAGATTTAGATTCCCTACCCCCTCTGGACATTCTACTCCAGAGCAATATACATTTCTATACTCCTCAAGAGCCAAATCTCTAAAGTTAAGGTAATCTTCTACAATACGATTATTTAGACTAAGGCTATTTGTGAAATCAATTTCTTGATTTTTTAATACTTTTACAACATCGTTTTCAAGTGCCTTAGCTTTTTCTAAATACGCATCTCCAAGAGCAATTGATGTCTTTGCAAGCAGTTCATCAGTTGTATATGCTTGAGTACATAATACAAAAAAAGAAGATATCAGTAATAATTTAATTTTCATTTTTAATCGCCTTTAACTTCAATAGTCGTTGCTTAATTATTTTTAATTCATCTAATCTGTCTGATGAATAAAAATCCACACTATTTATTCTCACCAATTCTTTTTCTAAAAGAGCTATCTTTTCAATATTCACCATTTTAGAATCTTTATTACTTGAAAAAGAATCGTAGGATACAATACTCAAAAGAAGCCCAAAAAATAGAAGAATAAAAAAGTATTTTTTATACATCACTCCCCCAACTTCTTAAAAACAACTGGATTTCTTTCGCTAGTTTTAATGAAATTACATCATTATTTTGTATTAATAACTCAGTTGTATAATTCAGTGAATTAACTACCTTATCCTTTAAAACATGATTTAAGTTGGAATCAAATACATCTAGTCCTACAATTTCTGATAGATAACTATATAGATTCACTTTCAATAATTTCTTACCTGCCTCATCGAGAGACAAATATAAATTCAATATTGTTTTGATCATTTTCTGATCGAAAATCAGATCAGTTATCTCTGATGAAATGTCGTTATTTTCTGAAATTAACAAATTTTTAAAATATGTAACCTTACAATCTTGATCACATGAACTTGGATCTAAATCAATTTCATACTGGCTTGAATTCAAAAGAATCCCACCTCTTTCAGTAAAAACTTGCGACAAGAGCGCTCTTGTTAATTCAATAAATCTAGATTTCTTCACAACATCATTTGTTCCAAGGTTATAAACTTTAGTGTCTAACAAAGTGACAATAGAGTCTGAATATTGATAAAATTGAAATAGATTGAAGAAGTGTTCACTTAAATCAATATTTAAACCTGACTTAAGTAGACCATTTGTTTCATCTATGACACCTTCATTTAAGACTCGTAATGAATTAGCCTGCGAACTAGACATATTAGAAAATACATAACTAACCTTAGATATACGACCACAATTTTCATTTATTAAAATATCGATCTCACAAGGGCCACTATCCCCCCAATCAATTTCGGTTAATGCTGAAAATAGAGAGGGCCATTTACTTTTAAGACTATAATATGAGTTATAAACGTTTATCTCTTGCGTATAATCTAAAACATCTGCATTTGAAGAAAACCTATTTTCACTAAAGTATTTATTGAATAAGGTATAACCGACAGATTCATTTAATAGACTTGTAATTGTATTCGAAATAAAAGATAAACCACTCTCCAAACGCTCTACATTAATTGATTTACCCGGCTCAAGATAATAGGCGGTCTCAAGATTTCTTTTCATACCGTTTAACCAATATCGATTTTTAAACTGCTCAGAAGCTTTGAGATGCAACTCACTCTGAGTACTTGCAATGGCAGAAATAGAGAGCAAGGCTAAAAATAGACCACGATTAATTAAAGACATCGTTAACTCCTTTTGGCCCATAACTTACATTGTAAGTTATTACTTTTGCCTTTACATTTAGTGCTTGATAGTCACTTCCGAAAGGATCTACAATATGCTGAAATGTAACTACATTATTTCCATTAGCCATATTTACTGTCCCACAAGTGCCTGCTTTAATCTTCTGTAAGTTTAAATATATATTTTCAGTACTATATAATCCCTCTAAGTTATCTGAGATTTCTCCTGTACACTTTGTCTCAACACACTCAGTAATTAAACAATTTCTAATTGATGTGCCATTAAGTAGTATGTCAACACTACCTTCTGCAATACTGTTATTTTTCTTGAATTCTAAGCTATTAACCCTATCTTTATTTAACAACGTTATAACTGTGTTATTCGGCTTCTTAACAGAATACGCAAGTTCTACTAGTTGTGTTTCAAAATTAAGATTAAAATTAAGATTTAAACTATTATATTGATCAATATTTCTACTTACCTGAACTATATTTCGTGAACGTAAAAGTGCTTCACGAAATTTTAAATTTGAATCTGTTGTCGAATTATCTTCAACACACGACATGAGACATAATAGACATGGTAAGATATATAAAATCCTGTTCATTTGTCTCTCCTCTTATTCTGTATCATTTTGCAGAATGATTGAATATTGAACCGTGCCGCCCTTACTTTCCAATCCTTCACTAAGGAAAAAATTATGCTTCATTCCTTCAAGATTATTTTCTAAGCAACTAGTAATATCAACTTTTTCATTTAAACTGAAAGATCCCGATAATTCAGATTGAAGTAAGCGATCAACAGTTGAATCAGTATTCCAACAATCTGTTTCATTGCATTTAGAAATAACTATATGCTTTAACTTACACTTCTTTCCAATACAACTTGTATCGGTAGGCCCAATACTTGTCCCCTCAGTTGTACATTCAATATTATTTCCAATGTATAGATCTAAATCCCCAAACTCTATGACAGGCGGTGCAGGCAATATTTTGGACTTTACTAAAGACTGTTGAGCATTATTAATGACAGTAACAGCAGTTGTATTTAATGCTTCTGTTTTAATCGTTAAATATACTTTTTGCGCATCTAAAAGTGTTTCAAAATTTAGTCTGTCGCTATTATTTACATCAATTTGTGAGTTCGATGTATATACAGAAGCTGTCTTCTTTACCAATTTTACAAAATCTTCGTTTAGACTATTTGCAAATGAAGAAGTAATTAAAAATAAACAATAAATATATCTCATAAATATTCTCCTTAATTTGACCTTAGTTGTCTTTCTATCCACTTATTAAACAGTAGTTCATATTGTGGACCAGTCGCTGCCTCAAAGTATATTTCATTGTTTGGTAGCAAATCATATCTTTCAGCAACACCAGGTTTCTTTTTACACCAGGGATCTGTAGCCTCATCACAATAAGCACATCTATTTTCTGTATTTAAAAGATAAGATGTTGTAGTTTGGCCTGTATAATCATCAATTACGACATATGGTCTTTGAAGTTTAAAATTCATTCCTTGTGCAGGACAATTTACTCCCTGAAAATAAATTGCTTTCATACTTGGTGCAATATATTCAGGAAAAGCGTTAGGAGATGAAACAGTATTACTATCAATTAATATCATTCGATATCCCCCTATATGAGTAGTCACATTCCCTTCAGTCTCTACAACACCTAAGATTGTTTGAGCCAATATCCAATTAGAGTCATAAGGTGATTCAGGACCATTTGAATTGTAGCTAAGAATACAATTAAAGTTGCTACCATCTTTAATTAAGTATAAGTACATAGTAAATGAGCCTTGACGAACAGAACCATCAAAAGCCCCTGGCCCATTACTAATTGTACCGGAAGAACTATATTTACAGACTATTTCTGTACTGTTAACTAAGAAGTCGTTACCAATATAAATAGCTCCTTTACCAATTTTACTATAGACCATAGATGCGTCATTAAAAAAATCAGAACTCGGAGCACTGCTTATATGAGGGAATCTTTCGACGTTTCTTACTGGTTCTTCAGGAGTTGGATTTAATTCTTCTGCTAGACCGTCAATCTTAACAATTACTTTTTTAGTTGAAGTGTCATACGCAAGTTCACCATTTGACATAGTCGATAAAGTAAAATCACCCGTAAGATACGGTAATACAAGTCTAATCGCTCCTGATGAGTAACCCTGTTGTATTATCAATAAAAATAAAAATGTCCCTACGACATATGAAATGCGTTTTTTCATTTTCGCTCTCTCCTTAAGCAGATTGTTATGAGTAAAAAATAATTTAAATAAAGATTTCAAAGGCATAACTTGAAGTCAATTTCCAGAAAGTTAACTCCTTAAACCTTTATTCTAGACATGACACACCTTATCCCTGGAGAACAAAAAACATTTACACGGGCCAAGCAATTATTCTGAATCTCAATCTAAAGAAATCCTTAAGAAAAAGTAAAAACAACAAAAGGTTTAAAGTCAGAAGATGTTTGAAAATAGTCTTGGGGAAAATAAAAATTTAAGCTGAAAAAAAATCTTTTACTTATGAAGCTACCTATATAGTTGCATATAAAATTTAATATAATCATATTTCGTATCTCTTATATAAAATTAAGGTCATTAGTTATCCCCTTAATATTAATCCCAGACTTGCGAATATAAATCTGCATCGTCTTCAAATCCTTCCAGCCTCCCATGGACATAACCTTAATGGGCTCAATCCCTTTAGAGAGCATGATCGTGGCCCAAGATGCCCGAAGATCATGGAAGCGAATAAGAGGTAGATTTAATTCTTTTAAGAAGTCTTTTAATGGCTTTGCCTGAGTGCCTGTTTCCCAATCCCTAATCCTTGGAAGTACAAACTCCCCTTCTTTATTTTCGTAAAGTTCTTTGATGACAGGCATAAGGCTTGGAGCAATTTCAACGACTCTGTCGTCTCCCGACTTAGTAGTCTTAAGGCCATTAATTTTATTCCAAGAATGGGTGATATAGATAAGTCGATTTTGAAAATCGACGTTCTCCCACTTAAGAGCATATAGTTCACCGTTACGAAGTCCTGTGTAGCAAGCCACAGCCCAGACAGGAAACCATTCATGGTTTCTTTCTTTTGCTTCTCGTAGAAGAATCTTTATTTCTTCTTCCTTAAGCATTTTTTTGATTTTCTCGTTCTTTTTAAATTTAAGTCTAGGGCAAGGATCGCGATAAATGATGTCGTGCTCAACTGCGTACCTAAAGACGGCTCGTAGATACTTAAGCATACTTTTTCGATGGGCCTCAGAAAACTTTGCACAGTCATCTAAGATGAAATCTCTAATTTCAGAAGTACTAAATTCGTTAATTCTTTTCTTTCCCCAAATATGAAAGGTATTGGCCTTTATACATTGCTCGTAATTTTTGAGCGTGTTCTTAGCGATTCCACAATTGGCGTAGTAGTCTAAAAACTTCTCGACTAGATCAGGCCAAAGAGGATGAAGGTTCTCGTTAAACTTCTCCCCCATTTTGATAATTAATTCTTTGTATACCCTTTCCGCTTCATACTTAGTCTTAATTCCCTGACGCCTTATGCTTTTAGATTGCTTCGTTACAGGATGTCTTCTGTGGTACGTGACCACGTAATGTTTCTTTTCTCTGTCGTATTTAATTCCCATTGCGACCTCCACTTAACCTATGAAGGTATTCAAAAAAGCTTTAACAGCTCTTAGTTTAGATGGCTCAAGCCTTTTAATTATTTCGATACACTCGCCACGCATATTCTCAGGAAGAATAATATCGCCGTGGAGCATCTTCTCGAATTCTTCATAGCTGTAACCGTAAACATCAAGGTAGCTTGCAATGATTGGTTTGGTGAGATCTCGCCTTCCATTTTCAGAATGACTAACCGTAGACTCTGAGATTCCCATGATTCTGCCTACGGCCCTGACTGATAAATTTCGTGACTCTCTAAGATACTTAAGAAGTTTCCCTTCTCTCGTTTCGACCTTGAGATCGCATCTTCTGTTCTTTTTCTTTGTCTGTTTTTTCTCGTTTTTCTTGGCCGTCATAACTACTCCTTTTGTGTAAAAACGCCGTTTAAGTAGCCCAAACCGATACACTGAGTAGTTGTTTAAAATCAGAAACTTAACTGCATTTTTTAGGCATTTTTTGGCATTTTGCTACACTGTATAGTTCATCAAAAATGCTATAGCCAAAATGTTAGCCACAAATAGCCACATCAAGACAATTTGAGACAAGTTAAGACAGGTCAAAGTGTCTGATAAAAACGCAAGTTACTGTAATTAAGTAGCTGATTTTAATAATGTTTAAGGAAAGAGGGCTTCCACCACCGGAATCCGATGGTGGAGGTGGTGGGAATCGAACCCACGTCCGAAATAGCGTCTTGATAGCGGCCTACGTGCGTAGTCTTCATTTATCGTCAGAAGACAAGACTGTCCGTGATACGTGACCTCGGCAAACCCCGGTGAGTGATTAACGAGATGCCCCGGCAGGCTCGAAACCTAGTTAACCAGCAGATTCAACTGGATTGCTACATTCTGTTTCTTGGCAGTAGCGCCTCACAAGACTAATCCTAATTAATTAGGCAGCCATTGGCATTGCATAATCGTCTGCAATTAACGGTGGACTCCTTTTTACCAGGACCGTGGAGACCAACCTGGACACGCCCGGATACCTGTCAACCATCCCGTCGAAACCAGGGCACCCCCATTAGATTTTGACTTGCGGATATTTGGAACAAATATACGTAAGCGGCAGTATAGCACAGCATTTCAAAAGTGGAAAGAGATCGGTTCAGAGTTTTTTCGCTGCGCGAGATTATCTCACATTATTTCTCAATTTTCTGAGACTTGTAATTACACAAGTCCACAAGTAACTGGGAAACAAAGAGATAAAGAAACCCACTAAAAAGTGAAGCACTTACCGCCAAGGCCATTCCCAATTCAAAATTTGTACCCTTCAGAGCAAGACAATAAAAAGTTATACCTGCAACAGTAATCGCACCAACAATATGTGAAACGCCAGCATAATATTCTAGTAAATCCAATAGTGAACGAACTTGATTAAATTGGGTTATTTTTCCAACACTAACCCCACTCTCATGTCCTAATATTGAATTGTAAATGAGGCCAAATATTGAAACGATAATCATAAATGCAACGAGAAAGAATAAGATTGAAATGCTTATGCTAAACTTCCCCTGTAAATAATTAATTGAATAGAAATATCCTAGTACTGGTGAGAGTAAAAGGCATGGCCATAAATATAAGCTCGTTTTATTTGAAAATTTCATTCTCTGTTTCCTAGTCTCTAAATTGAGGTCTTCCAAAATTTACTTGTAACTCTTTAAAATAATCCTCAAATTCTTCATAGAGTCTCCCTCGTAAATATTGAATTTAACGAAAGCTACTCCAATCTCATCTCAAAAACGAAATATTCCCAAATTGAAATAGAAACAATTTTAAGTGAAATAATTGATGAGTTCTATAGACTTGGATAGCCAGAAAAAGCAAAACCCCGTAAAAACGGGGTTCTGATTTGGTCAATTGTAGAAATCCTTTCAGGGACGTCTATAAAGCGAGTGTATCATAATTTTGACCGAGGTTCCACTTTCTCCTCCCAATGATGGGAGTTCAAGGAGAAAGTCATGGATGACTTATGGTCAATTGTAGAAATCATAATCTATGTAGTTAAAATTATTTTAATCTTACGGAAATTGTGATTTCGGGGGCGTAGTGAAAACTGCGCCCTTTTAAATTTAGTGATTAAGCACCGCCAAAATCACCTCAAGCGCCTCAACCTGATCATTGAGTCCCATGGTCTCAAAACTTGGAAGATGAACGAAGCCGGCCTTGGCGCGCATCTTTTTTTCTTCAATTATGTGGCGAATGCCATAGAAGACGTGATTGCACACGAAGCGTCCGCAGTCGCGAGAGATGGCCACGGGAATTTGCGCCGCAAGAAGGGCGTCTTCAATCTCCCCTATAGGAAGAGTGGAATCGAGAGTTGCAGCTGCTCCCTCAAAGATCACTTCGTTTACGGGGCAATTGCCTTCGTTGTCTGGGATGCTTGCATCGTTTAGGTTGTGAGCGAGGACTTCGAGGTTTACTTCCTGGGCCTTTTCGTTAAGGCCAAAGCAGATGATATAGTCGGGATTTAAAAAGAAGGCCTCCTTCTTTAAGATGGCCAAGCTCTTTTCAAAAACTGTGGGTAGAATTAATTTGTGAACCTCAAGGTGTGAGAAGTTGGCCGTGGTCGCCTCCACCACTTCCCCACTTGGGTTAATGAGATTATTTCCAAAGGCATCAAAACCTGTGATTAAAACTTTCTTTGCTCTCATATCATAAATCTCAGTATGCCACGTACTCTAACTTAAATCCCCACGCCTCTTCATCAATATTTGTGCGTGGATAGATTGAGTTATTCTTTTCACTATACGAAGTCTCACAACGTCCCTCACTCACCTCATCCATCGTCAGAAAATTTGTGCGAATGACACTTCCATCTTTTGTGGAGATGGCAAGTTCAGCTGCGCCGTAATGAAAGACAATCTCCGAATCTTTATAATTAATCTCAAGAAGGTTTTGCGTCACATACTTTTTGCCAAGTACCTTCACATCGGTGCGATAAATCATGTACTGATCCATCACAAAGAAATTATCACCTGATAAGATCATCTTACGAAATGAATCTTCCTCCGTTGTATAAGCGCCACTGCACTTATAAAGCGTGTTGATTTCAAATTTCCCACCAAGGTTTTTTAGCACGACTTTGCCTTCTCGATTTCGAGTCATGGTATGCCCAAGGTAGAGATAGGCCATGCAATCACCATCTGTAGAGATCGCTCCGGTATAACTTGTGGTTAAATCTCCAGGGTGGCGTGACTTTAGAAGATCTGCTGAAAGGCCACAATTATAAACCTCATCCTTCATTTGATAATCTTGATAACAGACATCCACTTGATGCTTTAGGGCCTTTAAGTAGTTAAGCTTCTGGCCAACACTTGTGCGAAACTTGGCCTGGCCTTCGGCGTCTTCGGGATAAAATGTCTTTTGAAGCTCGGCCTTAAGATCACTTTTGTAAGTGTCTGCGATGGCCTCAAGATTTGAGCAGTTATTTGCGTAAGAGCTAAGACTTAAAGTTGCGATTAGGATTATTTTTTTCATAGGAATATCCTCCCAAATTCTGATCCCATCGCCTAATAAAAACTTATGACATCTAATGACATATCAAGTACTTACCCTATCAATATATTCGAACAGATTCCGATAAGAAGTATGTGAAGAAATATGTAATTTCAATACTTTTACTCCTCTTAATGCTACTTAATGCCACGGCCTCTGCATTAGATGCTGCCCTATTAAGTAGTGCCCAAGAAATTATAAAAAAGCACGGTATTGAAGATGGCCTAACGAGCGAAGAGAAGTTTAATGCCTATATCGTCTTAGCATTTGAGCTTGAAACCTACGGCCACTTAGACAAGGCCATAAGCTTCTATGAAAAGGCCCAAAAACTTAAACCTAAAAAAGTTGACCCATTAGAGTTAGAAACATCCTACCTCTTTGCGCTTTATAAATTCGATCAGGCCAAGGCCAAGAGCTATTTTCAGTCATATCAAAAAGCGATTGCTTCCTCTATAGATTCCGATAAAGACGAGATTCTGCGTTTTTGGAAGAATGTCTTTTCTAATTCAAAACAAATTCAAAGTGGATTCTATGGCCAATTCTTTAAAGATAAGAATGTCAAAGAACTCATGGCCAAGAAGAAATACTCAAAGGCCCTAGCTCTTAGAAATCCTTCAGGACTAGAACATGCAAATATAAATGCCAAGCTTGAATACGACACTCTTTCACGTCTAAAGGGTAAAAAGCATGGCTTCTACTGTGAGCAAATGCTTAAAGAGTTTCCAAATTCCTACGCGGTCTCGATGGAGATCTGTCGCTATTTAAAATCAGGAAAGCTAAAACATAAGGGATTAGATGAGTTAATTGAAAGAGCAAAGAAAGAAGCTCCTGCTCTGGTGCATATAGCCTCTGCTCTTAAGGATATTAAGTAATGAAGTTACTGGTATCCATTTTCTTTCTCATTTCTTTACTAGCTCTCGGCTCGTGTAACCAAGCAGGACTAGGAGCTGTTACGGCGGTAAAAAATCTTATCACAACTCCTTATCGTGGAGCGAAGTCGGCCATTAGTAATTATCAATACAATCAAATTAAAAGCGCTGAGGAAACCAAGAGACTTTCATTTCAGCAACATGTACAACTTCTGTCATCTGAACAAGTGGATTGTCAGCGTCCGACAAGAGAAACAGCTTTTGAAGACTTTGGGAATATCCTTAAAGAAGTTCGCCAGCAGGTTTGTTCGTGTAAGAGTTGGGGAAGCTGCACAAGTGAGACTTGCTCATGTGAAACCCTATGTCCAAATAACTTTGATATTTTCAAAAGACGCGATCCCATAATTGAAAATAGCAAAATAAATAATTCAATGGCCTTTAGAAACTACGATTCCATCACATTATCAGATATTGAAGGGACTCAGGGGTATTGCTGGGGACATGCTTCTCTAACATCAAAGTTTAATCGCCTTGCCTTCTTTGATGGCAGTAAGAAAGAAGCTCGCGCTAACTTGGATGCTGCTCCAGATTCAAAAGAGCGCAAAGAATCCCTTGAATACTACAAGAAGATTATTGATGATATTGCCGATAATAAAGTTCGAAAAATCCCTGGTTTTAATAACCTTTTTGAGCTCTCATATCACCCAGACCTTCAATCATATCTTGCCACAAAAATGTCAAAAGAGTGGGCCAACAAGGCCATGACTTTTCAAGGCCTAAAGACAACATTGTCAACGTCACCAATGAAGCGTGAAGATTCTCAAAAGCTACTTGAGGATATAAAGAAGAAAATTGATAATAACCAACAGCCACAACTTGTCTTCACAAGAAAAGAAAGCGCTGGTTTTACTCATACAACCCTAATTTCTGATTATCGAATCGTCGATGGAAATATCGAACTTTGCGTACGAGACAACGACAACGAACCTTTTTTAAATCATATGTGTCACAATAGAATTAAAATCAATGAGAATGGCGGCCTTTACTACAACTTTCCAAATTGGGGAGAGCTTGGAGGAGCGACAATCGCTCACAATGATAATGCTGATGCTGCTGTTCAATTTCATGAGTTAAGAAGTCATTGTGCAAGTGAAAAAGATTGTCCACTAAATGAATAAAAAAAGACCCCTTGGACGAGGGGTCTAATTTTAATTATAAATTTCTTTGATTCTTATTTTGCTTTTACATCGATTACTTTACTTTGTAGTAATTCGCCTTTGTAAGAAACATCGACTTTAAACTTAAGTTTGTCGTCTTTTGTCTTTTTCTTAAACTTGTAAGTTAGGGCACCAGTTGCTGTTACACCGCGACCAGGAGCTGCAACCTTAGTTGATCCCTTCTTAAGTTCAACAAACTTATCCCCTTCTAGTACACTGATTGCAACATCGTAGCTTCCAGGAACAAAGTCACGTAGACCAGTTAGTTTTACTTTTACATCGTGGCTTCTAAACTTACAGTTAAATAGACCTAGCGTACACTTGCGATCCTTAACCTTGTCATCAAAATCAAGGGCAACTTGAACTTCTGGGTTAACCACAACGTTTGCATTGAATGTTGCAATTTCAGTGTAGCTTCCACTTAGCTCATCACCTGGGTAAGTTAACTCGATCTTCATTTCGATATCTGATCCTGGGCGAGCGTTATTTGCAACCTTAGCTTGGATAACATCAGTTAGTTCAATTTGTGCTTGTGCAGGTAGAACTCTTAGGTTTGCACGAGAGTTTACGATCTCAACATTTGAAGTCGCTGCTACAACTTTTGCACTGATTGCCCCACGGTTTGAAGCAAGCTTTCCGAAGTTTACAAGCCCAAGTCCGACAGAGAATTTTCCGTCTTGAGTTAGACCTTTTGCATCTTCAGTTTTAACACTTGTTTGTGCTGCTTGGTTTAGGCGAACAACAGCGTTACTAGCAAATAGCTTCTTTGCTTGTGACTTACCTAGAGCAAGCATTTCTTCTTTAGCTGCTTGGATATTCTCATCAAATCCAGCTTCCTGGCCATCGGCCGCACCATTTTTGAATGCAACCCCTTCACCTTCTAAGCGAGCTTCAGCAAAGGCAGTCTTGTAGGCCTTGTCGAAACCTTTTTGCGTTTCGGCCCCAAAGTTACCAGCGGCAGCTTCATCACGAGAACTCTCAAAGAAGTCCACGTAGCCTGCGAAGTAAGTATCTTTGTGACTAACATTAAATTCAGCTTTATAAGCGGCATCGTAAGAAGCACCACATGCTTTCTTGAACTCATTAACACCTTTGTAAACATCAAAACAATTTTTGAAATCTTCATCGATATCGATACGAGTTGGCGCAGTGTACGCATACTGAGGAAGCGCTTTTGTTTTTGCACGATCATTTTCATAAGATTCGATCTCTCTTTGCGTTTTTGCGATCTCTTGATCAACTTTAGAGTTGAAAGCTGAGCTTAAAGACTCAGGAGACGCTTTGTATTCAGGAGCGATAAAATCTAATGCTTCAAAAGCTGGTGAAACAAATTCTTGTGCCAATGAGAAGGCTTTCTCTAAGAAAAGGCTTCCGTTAACACTATTTGATAACATTACTCTATTTGTTGGTTTATTAGAGAAAGTCTCGCTCTTAACTTGCTCATATCCTTTTGGAAATTCTTGTGACTTTGCTAAGCTCTTGGCCTTTGCAACACCAGCTTCATACCCTTTTGCAAAACCTTCATCATAGCTTGCTTGAGAATTAACACCGGCCTCATACCCCTTTGTAAGACCATCTTCTTTTCCATCCACAAGTCCCGCAAGGTAGCCACGTAGCTCACCTAGCTTCTTCCCGTTGGCACTTCCAAAGAAGTTTGCATCTTCTTGGACATCAGCGCTTGCCTTGTACTCTCCTGCTGTTGCACCAGCGGCTTCCCCTTGAGAAGCTCCAAGAGCTTTTGCATCTCTTTCGTATTGAACGTAAAGGTTACTACGGCTTTGGTAAGCTTGGTATTTCTCATTTGTGATATCTTCAAGATCACTTGCAACAGTGTCTGCTCTTGCAAATTCTTCTTCTTTCACAAGCTTATCTTCTAATAGACGGCCTCTTTCACTTTCAAGATCTGCAATGCGATCTTCGTTACTTGCCATCTGTGATCTTTTCGATGCGATCACACTAGAGTTTTGCATGATTCGCTGAGATGAATCAGCGATGATATTTTGGTTAGCAACAAGTCTTTCACTTCTTGCCTGAGATTCTTCTTCAAGCTCAAGTCTTGTTACGTGAAGAGAATCAAGACGATCAACAAGTAGCTTGATATCTGATTCAACCACTGAAAGTCTTCTTTGGTATGAATCGCGCTCGGCCACAAGTGCCTTTTGTGTATTTCTAAGTGAGCCAACTTCACGACGTTGAGTCTCAAATTGATTCTTTTCGCGATTAAGCTCATTTCTAAACTTCTTAAGATCAGAGTCGATTAGAGCAACTCTTTGTGTCGCTTTTTGCTTTTGATCTCTAAGAGAAGCAATATCACCCTCAAGGCGTTTGATATCTGACTTCACCTGAGCAAGCTTAGCTTGTGCCTTATCAAGAGTTGACTTCGCTGATACTTGAGCAGTCTTAGCAGAGTTAAGTTCACTCTTAGCAGAAGCAAGTCTTTGCTTAAGTTTTTCAAGCTGAGGTGCCGCTTGTGCGATCTCGGCCTCAACGGCCTTGATATCTTGACGAAGATTTCTAACTTCACCTTTTTTCGTATTAACTTCAGACTCAAGGATAGCAATCTTATTGCTTCCACCATTGATTGTATTTTGCGCCTTTGCAATCTTCTTATTAAGTTGCTCAAGATCAGCAACAACTTTTGCTAGGCGTGTTTTCGTTTGTTGAATTTTATCTCTTAGGATTTTACGACGCTCTCTAAGATTCTTGATCTGGTTAGCATTACCACGGTCATTACGATCACCGGCCATTAAATCCTTAAGGGCCTGCTCTACTTGTACCATTTCAGCTTCTAGAACCGATCTCTTGTTATCAAGATTAGTCTTTTGAGAAGCAAGAGTTCCTCTTTCTGATTTAAGGCCATCAATTTGTGACTTAGCACTCTCTAATTCACTCTTTGCTTTTTCAAGCTCACTTGTCTTTGCCGACAGGGCCGTTTGAGCAGAGCTTAATTGAGACTGAAGATTACTTCTCTTTTGAACAAGAGGCTTAACAGCTTGTTCTTGCTTTGAGATTTTATTTTCGATTTGAGTAACTTTGGCCTGGGCCTCACTAACTTGTGTATTTGCAGCTTGAAGCTTTGAGCGAGCACTTGTTACTTGTGACTCAAAAGTTGAAACCTTTGACGTTGCTTGGGCAAGGTCTTGTTTCTTTGATTTCATTTCTTCTTGGATCTTTGGAAGCTTGATATTTAAGCGGTCACGCTCATCAATTGCTTTTGAGATATTTGATTCTAGGGATTTGATTTGATTTCTTGTTCGATCTAATTTCTTTTGAGCATTGCCCAGGCGATCATCATTTGTTCTAAGGCTAGAGAGAACTGAATCAAGGGCACGCCTTAGGTTGCGGGCCGTATTTCGAGGGCCAGCAAGCTCAGATTCTGTGCGATTGATATCGCTATTTACGTCACCGAGTGAATCAGCAAGTCTTTGAAGCTCTTGCTCAAGTCCTTGGTTTTCAAAACTTAACTCAGAGATTGTTGTCTCTAGGTTTATATTCTGTGCATTTAAATCTGAAACAACAGCGATGGCCTCTTCGATTTCTCTCTTAGAGATCGAGATCTCACTTCCGTTGGCCTCAAGTCTGGCCGCTAGCTCATGGATAAGATCACTGATTTGAGTGGCAGACATTCTGGCCGCATCACTTTGGGATTTTGCTGAGTTGTAAGAGCTTAGGTAGGTGCGGTAATCAATCTCGTCTGGTAATCCCGCATGTGCACTGGCCGCCATGGCCATAACTGACAATAAAACAACTTTTCTGCTTAGTGCATTTGATCTCATCATGATTCCCTCTCCTTTTGATCACTTTGATAAGAAGTGTTTTATAATTCCCTTTTGAAAATGTTGAGAGTGCTTCAAAAAGAAATTAATTTATTGAGGCGATTGTAAGTTTTTATCAGAAAATGACATTATGATTTGAAATATTTACAAGATTTAAAGGCCAAAAAGGCCCACCTATTTACTAAGTGGGCCCTTTTGACATTACTTCACTTTAACATTGAAAACTTTGGTATGCAGTACGCTCCCCTTATAGAGGACATCCATTTTGAATTTTAACTCTTTTCCACCGGCCTTCTCTTTAAACTTGTAAGTGAACTTACCTGATTCAATTTTCCCTTGGCCTGGAACTGGCATTTTTGCAGCTGTCTCGTTTAATTCAAGGTACTTACCGCCTTCTAGAACTTCTAGTTTTACATCAAACTCACCAGGAATATTGTCGCGAATCCCCTTAAGTTGGAACTTAATATCGTGCGATTTATACTTGCAAACTAGCCAACACTTTCCATATTCAACAGTCTCATCAAAGGCAACTGCATATCTGATATCTGGATTAGGCAGAACAACTGATTTAAACGTCGTCACCTCTGTGTACTTATCCTTCAGGCTGTCACCTGGATAAGTAAGCTCAATATCCATCGTTACAATAGAGCCAGGTCTCGCATTATTGGCAATCTTTGCAAAGATAACGTCTTTTAGATCAATCTTTGTTTCAGCAGGAAGTTCTGCTAGATTCACCTTCTTGTCAAAGACTTCAACGTTATCACTTGTTGAGATAACCTTAGCAGAGATAACACCCTTCTCACTTGCCATCATTCCGAAGTTAACAAGGCCAAGCCCAACTCCAAAATTACTATCTTGAGCAAGTCCTCTAGGATCACCACTTGTTAAGATAGCTCCTCTAGATTTATCAACTCTGACAACGGCCTGCTCTTGGAACAGGGCCTCACCTTTCATTTTCCCTTCAATTGCCATTTGCTCACGAAGTTCTCCAAGGTTCTCCTCTTCAGCTAGAAGTGCACCATCTTTCTTTCCGTTTTCAAATGCAACTCTTTGACCTTCAATCATTGCATCACCAAATCCATAACGGTGACCACGATCAAGACCTTGCTTATGAGTCTCTGGATGATCATTAGTTCTCGCTTCTTCTCTAGCATCAACAAATAGTTGATCATACTCTTCAAAGTAAACCTTACGGTGTGAAGCTAAGAATTCTTGGTCATAAATTTCATGATAAGACTCTTCACAAATTGTTCTTAGTTCTTCGACTTCTTTGTAAACTTTTTGACAACGAAGCTTCGCCTTCCCTTCAGTAATCTCAGTCGGTGCTGTGTAAACATATTCTGCACTTCCCTTAATCTCTTCAGTATTGCTTATTAGGGCCTCAATTTCATTTTCAATACGAACAATCTCTTCTTCATATGTTTCTTTTGAATCACCTAGATCAAAAGGTACGTGATCTGAGTGGTCATCATTAGCAGTGCTATCTTCATCAAGACCTGCAAGATAAGGCATCTCAGAAGACCCCATAAAGAATTCTCTTTCTTGAACCTTATTTGTCAGAACCACATGATTACTTGGAAGAACAGACATCTTTAATTCTTTTGCTTCCGTAAAGGCCGCATGAAAGTCTTCTTCCATAGCAACTTTCTTAGCGTTCTGTAGTCCGATTGCATATCCTTCGTGATGGCCAAGATCATAATCTTCTTGAGAGTTCACACCTTGGTTATAACCATCAGTCTTCCCTTGCTCTAGACCTTCCCCTAGACCAATAAGGTAGCTATCAAGCTCACCAACATTTTGCCCATTCATGCCACCATACTTATTAGCATCGGCCAATGCATCAGCAGATGCTGTTTCTGAACCGATACTTGCACCATCAGTGATTGCATCAACTTGTCCGAGAACTTTTGATTCACTCACATATTCATTGTATAGGTTTTGACGAGTCTCATACTGAATACGAGTATCCTGAGTTGTTTGCTCTAACTCATTAGCTCTTGCTTCAGAAATAACGAGAGTGTCTTCTGTATTCGTTTTTCTAAGCGTAAGCTCAGCATTTTCTTTTTCAAGTTTTTCAACAAATTCTTGACCAGCTTTTAACTCAGCTTGATTTTCAACGATGGCAGCAGTATTCGTTCTAAGACGAGAACGAGTTGTCACGATTTCATCAACAAGCTCAGACTTTCTCTTCTCTTTAGTCGATACAATAACGTTTAACTCTTCATTTCTCTTATGTGCATCTTCAGACATTTTTTGAGTTTCAAAGATTTTGTCATTGATACCTGAAACCTTCTTCTGTTGTAGGTCACGTTTTGCTTCAAGAGTCGTGTGATTTCTTGCAAGCTTGCCAGAGTTCACTTCAGTTTCAACTAATAAATTTTGAGTCTTAAGATGGTCATCTTTTAATTCTTTAAGAGACACTTGAGCAACTCTTAGCTTATCTTTAGCAAGAAGCTCTTTCTTTCTAAGGGCGTCTCTCTCTTCATTTAGGACTTCAATCTCTCCATTCACAAGTCTAAGCTGATGCTTTACCTCTTCGTATTCTGTAATCGAGGCACCAAGATCATCTTGCGAGCGCTTTAGCTCAAGCTTTGCTTCTGCTAAAGAAGCTTCAAGCTGCTTAAATCTTGGAGCAGCTCTAATGATCCTCTCATCAACTGCAACAAGAAGAGACTCTTGATATCTAAGTTTCTTCTCAGCACTTTCATATTGCTTCTCAAGGTGCATTAATTTTAATCCACCATCTTTAAGCTTATATTCAACAACTGAGAGCTTTCTCTTAATAACATCATGCTCATCATCTAAAATCTTAATCTCACCTTCTACTTCAAGCTTCTTGGCTAAAAGATCCTTTCTTTGAGAGGCTTGATCATCTCCCAATTGTAGTAAGTCGATTTCGATTTTTTCTAATTCATGTTTTTTGATTGTTTGATCAGCGTCGATTCTTTCCATCTCAGCTTTATATGCACTTGATTCAACTTTTAATGAATCCATCACTTCTTGGTACTTAATTAGTGCAACATGTGATTTTGCATATTCTTTCTTTTCGACACTGATATTAGAAAGAATTGTATCTCTCTTTCTCAGTAAAGGACGAATTGAGCTTGTTTGCTCATTATATTCAATATTGATATCTTCAGCTCTTAGCTTTGCTGCACGAAAGATTTCTCTCTTTCTTACAATAAAAGTATCAAGCTTTTCCATTTCTAATTCTAAAGGTCTCACTTTTGGAGCCACTAGATCGAGCTTTTTCTTATTAGCAGATACTTTCTTTAAAACACTGCTATAATCTTTCGTTAGGCTCTTTACTTCAACTGCTTTATTTTCAGTTTGTTTGCTTAAGAGTGTCACTCTTGCCTTTAGAGAAATAAGCTTATCCTTATTCTCTTTGCTAAGAGCTGTATTGGCCTCTAGCTCGGCCAGTGTTTCTTTTAAAATTGATTGCTCAACTTCAACACTCTTCTTTAAAGATGTTAGCATGGCCTCATTATTATTAATGATAACTCTACCTTCACTAAGCTCTTTCTTAACAGAAGCTAAGATTTCTTCAACCTGCCCCTGCTCTCTAACTAATTCACTTAAGTTAACTTCAAGAATTTCACTCTCTCCGCTTAACTCATCGATCATAGCAGTAGCATCAGCAACGATCTTCTTCGTTAACTCAAGATCATGAGTGTTTACTTCAAGCATCTCTGTCATCTTTAAGATTTCAGATTTAAGCTCTTCAACTTTGAATTTTGCTGATTGACTTTGAGTTTTTGAATTATCATAAAGCTTTGAATACTTCTGATAATCGATCTCATCCGGTAATGTTGCATGTGAAGCAACGGCCATAAGTGATAAAATAACTAATTTTTTACTAATTCCGATTGAACTCATATTCTCCCCTTCTTCTTAAAGATCAAAAGACTAACTTAATGCACAAAAAAAAGCCCATTGGTATAACCAACAGTCTCATTTGCGTCTAAAATTTGTGAGGAGTATTAAAGCAACTTGAGATTTAATTTAAATTTTGAGGATTGAAAAAATGCCTGGCCGCAACTTAAGCAGAGACAGGAAAAGACGGCGGCCAGGCTTTTACACACAAGATAAGGACTTTTCAATAACCTCAAATAAACATTATTTTGACTGATTCACATTGTAAATAGCTCTTCTCAAACTTTACCTTTTCTTTACTTAAATACTTGGCAGATATTAGAAAATTTTCTTGTTTTGAAAAATGGACGTTTTAATAAAAGAAACACAATCAAGTATGGGTTTTTAATAAACCGAGCAAAATACTCTAGTGAAATCTCCTTTTCTGCCGGTATCTAAACACCTAAATTTATTATATACTTTAAAGGTATAGCTATTTTCCAGATTACAATAAAATCTCTACATAAATGGAAAGGGGGAACAAATGAAAAAGCTTTTTACACTATTACTTTTAGGTTCTGCACTAGTTATGACTTCATGTGGTTCATCATCAAAAACTGATGATTCATCTTCTGTAGAATCTGTTGATTACAACAATGCTTCACTTGAAGTAAATGGTGACTCAGACTCTGGTAAAGCAGGTAATCTAAGAACTGTTTATTTCGCATTCAACTCTTCAGGACTTAGCTCATCAACAAAGTCAACTCTTGAAGCAAACGCTGACTTCTTAAAAGAAAATACTTCTGTTGAAGTACAAGTAGAAGGTCACGCTGATGAAAGAGGTGGACGTGAGTACAACATGGCACTTGGTGAAAACCGTGCACGTGCAATTAAGAACTACCTAGTAGCTCTTGGTGTTGATGCTTCAAGAATCTCAACGACTTCTTACGGGAAAGAAAGACCAATTTCATTTGGTCACAATGAAGATTCTTGGTCACAAAACAGAAGAGGAAACTTCGTAATTATTGCAAAGTAATCTTTAAAAAATGAAAAAATTAAAAAATAAAATCACATTTTTAATTTTACTTCTATCTTTGGGTAGCTGCGGTCTTACGACCGTACGCCCGAAGTTAGAAATGACTTATGCACAGGTTGCTTTCCTTGCGGCCAAGGAAGCTGGCGGACAAACACTCGCCCCTAACCTCTACCGAAAGGCCGAATTCTACTACTTAAAAGCGAAATCAAGCTACAAGAGAAAATTCTTTAATAAAGCTAAGAAGTACGCCATTCTTTCTAAGCAATTCTCAGAAAAGGCCGAATTCAAGGCATATCGTAAGAAAACTCTCGATAGCATTTAATATATCTTATTCGGAGAATTTCTCATGAAGAAAACTTCCCTACTTACTACGATTACATTAACTACATTAATGGGTGCTTCTATGACGTCTTGTAAAACACAAGAACAAATTGAGCGCGAACAAAAAATCAATACCATGTCTGTGCAAATGCAACAGAATCAAAAACTAAACGCTGACTCTGTTTCAAAGATGCAGGAGCTGCAAGATAGTGTTCTCCAATTCCAAGGACAACTTGAAGAGTACACTAATGGAAAAGATCAAAAGCTTGAAACTGTTGATCAAAAACTTCTAAAACTTGAAGAACAAAACACTGCTCTTACTGACGAAGTAACAAAGCTTACTGCTAAGATTGAAGAACAAGATAAATTCATCAAAGAAGTGCTGGCACTGTTAAAAAAAAAAGAAAGTAAGCGAAAAGAATTAGCAAAAGCTAAAAATCGCTCGCCTTATAATCAGGCCATGTTCCTTTATGGGAAAGGTAAATACAGTGAAGCTCGTCCAATCCTAGAGAAGCTTTTTAAAGAAGGTAAAATAAAAGGAAAAAGACGTGGGCGTATCATTCACAATCTGGGAATGATTTCTTATATCCAAAAGAGAAATGACGATGCTGTCACATACTTCTCGACTCTTTATACATCAATGCCAAGCTCTGCTTACAACGGTAACGGACTAGTCTATCTAGCAAGAACGTTTAAGAGACAAGGGCAAACAGAACAGGCCATTGTGACTCTTGAAGAGATGCTTAAGTCATTTCCAAAAAGTCGCCACGTCCCTACTGCTAAGAAGCTATTAGCTAGTTACAAAAAATAAGGTATGTAAATAATGAAACGAATTTTAGGACTCCTAGGCTTAACCTTTGCTCTTTCTTGCCAAAGTATTATTGACTTAGATCGTGATAGTGAAGAGATAAAGATTGAAGGACCGAAGTTTTCGATCCTCTTTTCTCACTCAATCTCTGGTGAAACTCATCCATGTGGCTGTCGCCAATTCCCTCTCGGAGGTCTTCCTCAAGTAGCGGGTTTTATGAGTGAATTTAAAAAGGATCATCAATACCTCTATATCGACACAGGTGATATGCTCTTTCCTTCATCTGTTGTCCCAGGACATATTGAAAAGTCTCAAAAATTTGCAGCGGTCTCACTGGCAAAGGGATTAGATAAACTTGGCCTGAAGTATACAATCCCAGGTGATCAGGACTTAGCAGCAGGACTCGACTTCTACAAAGAAGTTCTTTCTCAAGTTAGTTTTAAAGTCCTCGTTTCAAACCTTGCTGATAAAAACTCACTACCCCACCAAGAGTTTGCTAAGATTACTTTTGGAAAGAGCACAATCTTTCTAACAGGAATCGTTGCCGGGGGAACCCTACAATCTGAATACAGAGACCTATTTGTTAACCCAGTTAAAAACTTTAAGGACACAATAGCGAAGCTTAAAGAAGCAGGCTTTGATGAAAAGAATCCTCTTCATAAACTTGTTCTTATGTCTCACGCTGGACTTGACTATGATAAGAAGTTTGCTGAAGCATATCCGGTTATTGACTGGATCATTGGCTCTCACTCACAAAGCTTCACTAATTACTCAATTGATGTTGGAACAACTCAAATCGTTCAAGTTCTTTCTAAGAATCACTACCTTGGTGAAGTCGCCTTCTCTGCAGGGCCTGAAAAGCTAGAAAAGGAATTTTCTTACCATGAGATGCGCGAGCAATTAGGAGAAAAGATCCCAAATAATCCATTCACAACTTTTATTAATAACCACAAGCAAGAGCTTGATAAGATTCGTGACCAGGAACAAAAGAGCCTAAGCTTTGCTGACACTGGAATCAAGAAGCTTTCAGATACTAAGAGTTGTCTTGAGTGTCACTCTGATCAAGGTGATCACTGGGCAAAGACTCCTCACGCGATTTCTTTTGGAACGCTTATGATTGCCAAGGAAGAGAATAAAACAAGCTGTATGCAGTGCCACTCTCTTGGAATGAATGAAGAAGGTGGTTATATCAACCACAACGATATTGTGCACTTTAAAGACTTAAAAACAAGTGATGCAAAATTTAAGGCCCACAAAGACAAGTACTGGCAGGATGTAACAAAAGCCTTTAGTGGTGTGACTTCTGTTCGTAAGCTTGATTCTAAGAAGATTAAATCAATTCGCGTTGCATGGGATAAGGCCAATGAGAAACACAATGTGGAGCACTCATTTGCCAATGTACAGTGTCTTAATTGTCACGCTATGGTTACAGATCACCCATTTGCTATTGAAGACGAGACTCAAAAGAAGGCCCATACAAAGGCCGCGATTAAGAATAAGTGTCTTGGTTGTCACACAAGTGACCAATCACCTGAGTGGTATAAGAAAGATCGCGATGGAATTTATTCTGGAGTAAATGACGAGTACTTCGATAAAATGTATCAAAAAATGACACACTAAAATTTATAAGGGGGCCTCACTTCTTACTGATAGTCCCCTTTTCTTAACTTTCTTTCCACATCTTTTTTCTGCTGATCAGATCTCTTATCATGAAGCTTCTTCCCTTTTGCTAGGGCGATTTCAAGCTTAACACGTGAGCCTTTAAAATAGATGATCGTTGGAACAATCGTAAGCCTTTCGGCCTTTGCACGGTGAGCGATCTCAGCAATCTCTTTTTCATGTAAGAGTAGCTTTCTCTTTCTCGCCTCTTCGTGATTGAATTGATTTCCAAATTCATACTCAGGAATTTTGATATTATTGGCCCAAACTTCGCCGTTCTTATCAATTGTAATATGGGCCTCACCAATCGAGACCTTTCCCGCACGTAGAGACTTAACCTCAGTTCCCACTAAGGACATTCCTGCTTCGTAAAGTTCAAGTAATTGATAGTCGAACTTCGCTCTCTTATTTTTGGCTATTATTTTCTTTCCCATAATTTACTCATTTAAATACTTATATAAATTTTGAAGGTCCTCTAATTTTAGCGCTTCTGCTCTAACTGTCAAAGGCTGATTGATTTTGGCCAAGGCCTGTTCAATCTTATCCGCAGGAGCATAGGTCTTAAGAACCTTACCAAGCTGCTTTCTCTTAAATTGAAAGACTGCTCTTAAGAATTTCTCAAACTTCGTAAACTCAGAAAGAGGGATCACTGGACTCTCCAGGCGTTCAAAACTAATAACAGCTGAGTCAACCTTTGGCGGAGGAGTAAAGGCACCAGGAGGCGCTTTAACAAGCAGAGATGTCTTAAAATATGTTTGTGATAAGGCCATTAGTGAGCCCATGAAATTCTTCTTTGAAGCGAAGGCAAAGACCTTATCTGCCACTTCTTTTTGAAACATCAGCGTCATATACTTAATAGATGGAGTCTGTAAGAACTTAAGAAGTAGTGGAGTTGAAATATTATATGGCAGGTTTGAAACAAGCCATGTCCTATCCCCTAGCCCCTTTTCACCGATAAAGGCTTCAAAATCAAATGCTAAGGCATCTGTAAAATTAATATTTTCGGCCTTAACAATTGGCGCTAGATATTCAATCATGCGCTCATCTTTTTCAACCACGTGAAGGTTTTCATTATGAGCAGCTAAATTCTTTGTCAGAATTCCCGGACCTGGCCCGACTTCAATAATATTGCCTGCAGACTCAGCAAAGTCGTCTGTAATTTTTGAAATAATATTTTGATTATTTAAAAAGTGCTGACCGAGATCTTTATTGGCCCAAGGTAGTTTTGTTTTTGACTCATCCATGATTAGGCCTTCCTATGTTCTTTCTTATTAATAAAACGTGATCTCGCATCGATACTTAGTGTGTCTGGATATTGAATACGACTATTATAATTTCTAAAAGCATAATTTGCGATCATGGCACCGTTATCAGTACAGAATTTAGGCTGCACAAAATGCACTTGCTTATACTTTTCTTTTAAAACTTGTCTCAGATAGCTATTACAAGCAACTCCACCACCAACAACAATTGGAAGGTTATTAAATCCTTTCTCTTTTGCGGCCTCAAGGGCGTAGCGAAGCTTAAGCTTAAGAGCTGAAACAATGGCGTGCTGGTAAGAAGCACAAATATCTTTGGTATCCTGATTGATATCTTCTGGTGACTTCACAAGATACTGAGGGTTCTTATCAAGGAACGTTCTTAAAGACGTCTTCACCCCTGAAAAGCTTAGGTTACAATCTTTTGATCCCTTTAAACCAATTGGGAATTCAAAGCGATTGATATCACCTTCTTTGGCAAGGTCATCAATAATACGGCCAGCTGGATAGCCAAGGCCCATAAGCTTTCCACCCTTGTCATAGGCTTCACCTGCGGCATCATCAATCGTCGAGCCAAGAACTTCAATCTCATCACTTGCTGTCACAAGTGTGTAGAGACTATGTCCCCCACTGACTAAAAGTCCTAAGTATGGATATGAGACTTTCTCTGTAAGATGAATTGCTTCAAGGTGAGCAAAGAGGTGGTTTACTGCAAAGAGGTCAACTTTCTTTAAAAGAGAAATTGTCTTAGCAGCATTAAGTCCCGTTAAAAGTGGCCCAAGAAGCCCTGGGAAAGTTGTCACGCCAACAAGATCAATATCTGAAAGCTTCACACCGGCCTTAGCAATTGTCTGCTTGATAAGAGGAGCTAGCTTTTCGAGGTGATTTCGCGAGGCAATCTCAGGAACAACTCCACCCCATTGGGCAAGCATCTGCTCTTGAGAAAATAGCTCAAAGGCCAACACTTCAGGAACCTCTCCTTGAGAAATCTTATCTGGATCTCCCTTGAGAACTGCAACTGATGTGTCATCACAACTTGTTTCAATACCTAAAATATATTTAGTGGCCACGAAATATTCCGATCTTACGAGTAAATAATAAGATGCACCCTATCATTATTTTAAGATTTTATCGACAATTTTGATGATTTTTTCAAAGTGATCGCGTCCGAAATTATCCGCTAAGTACTGATAAATAGTACGGCTTTCGTCGAGGTTGTAATTGCGAAGCTCAATCTGCTTAGCAAGTTCATGAGCAACAATAAAGACGGCCGTTAGTGGCTTGATCTGATTGGCATAAAGTCCACGAGGAAATCCTGAACCATCCGGCCTTTCATGGTGATTGATTAGAATCTCATACATATTCTGATCAGTTAGCCCTTCTTTCTCAAGCATCTCACTCATCAAGCGCCCATGCCCTAGAACGACGTTCTTATCATAATCAGAAAGCTCGGCCTTAAGTAGTTCTTCTTGGGAAGAAATACGGGCCAGAGCCTCATCTTCAAGAAGAAGATCGTGAAAGACAGAGGTGCGGATTATGGTTTCAATATTATCCTTCTTTCCCCATGCTAGCTGCTTTAAGATCTCAACCCCAAAGAGGCTCGTCAGATAGCAGTGGTCATAGAGATAATTAGTCATATTCTCGCGCTCTTTTAAAAGAGTTTTAAGCTTAAGACTTCCCTGCGCAAGTTTTGAAATATTTGAAATATAGCTATCGACAACAGTCGATGTTCCAGTGCTAATTCCATAGCGGCCAACAAGACGCTTAAGAGTCATCATTGACTTCTGAGCAATATCTAAGTGTTCAGCTGGAGTGGAAGGATCATACTTTAAGAATGAAACCTCTCCTGCTTTATTCACATACTCATCAATATCGTCCTTGTTGATATAGAGGTAATTAATATCGCGATCCAGATAGCTTTCAATTTGAGAAATTGTAAATGTATCCCCGCGGTGAATAACCTTTACGAATTTTGAATCACTAAGTTTTACGTAAGTATCACAGATGGCCAGTGTTCCCCTAAGGAAGTATTCAGTATTGATCTTCTTATAAGCACTACTAGACTGAACAAAAGTCGAGATCCCACCAAGTTGTGTTAAGAGCTTTTCAAATTTAACAAATGAAAATGGCTTTGGCAGATGCTCTCTTTTCTTGTGATAAGTTACATCTCTTTCAAAATTTACAAATTCTGCTTCAGTATATGAAGTGATAATAAGAGATGGAATATTGCAATCGATAGCATCACAAAAAGAGAAGATATCCTCATCCCCTTCTCGGAAATAATCTGAAACGATTAGCTTGAAATCTTTAGATGACTGAAGCTTTGCCTTTAATTCCTTAAAATTAGAAACACGAACAACATTCACACCCTGGAAAGCATTCTCGATTCCCAAGACATAAATATCACTAAGTTCAAAATCTGGTTCGGCCACTAGTACGTTAAAACTCATAGAGGATATTTTAACACTTCCATGCTTAGAAACTAGAAGGAACTTTGTGCTTTAACGAACCCAGTATAAAACCATTGCGATATAGCAGCTTAAAAAGACAGCACCAGCAATGCGGTAGAAAGACCTTTTTGCAAAACAAAGTGCAAGTAAGAATAGGGCCGCAAATATCAGAGCAGACATCTCAGGTATAAAGTTTTCTGCAATTTTGATTTTGTAAAATGCTAAACTTCCCAGAACGAAGGCCGCATTGAAAATATTTGAACCGATAATATTTCCTGTGATGATATCCGAGTTCTTCCCCTTCTTGCTTGTCATGATGGCCGTAACAAGTTCAGGAAATGAAGTTCCAAAGGCAACAAAGATGGCCGAAATAACATAATTTGAAATTCCAAATTCTAGAGCGACAGCTGTTCCACTCTTAACAAGTAACTCTCCCCCACCATATAAAAGAGCGAACCCAGCAAAGAGATGAATGATTTCTTTTGGCCCAATTTTCTCTTCCTGACTTTGAGGCTGTTTCTGGTCTCCAAGGTGAGCACGTTCCTTTTTCATTGAAGCGAATGTGTCCCATAGATAGAAGGCCATAAAACCAATAAGTAGTGCACTTCCCCACCAGTAAACCTGGTCTTGTAAAAGAACAATTGCAAGAATGGCCGTAAGCGCTAGATGTAGTAGAAGTTGTTTCTTAATCTCTTGTCCAGAGATGAAAAGGCGCCCCATAAGTCCCGACACACCAAGAATCAGAAAGAGATTTGCAATATTTGAGCCCACGATATTTCCCAGAGCAATCCCCGGCTCACCGCGATAACTTGCCAGCTGAGAAACAAAGAACTCTGGAAGAGATGTTCCGAAACCAACAATGAGAAGGCCAATAACAAGTGGTGATAATCCAAGGGCCAATCCAATCTTTTCCGCGGACTCCAGAGCAAACTCCGCACCGTAGTAAAGCATAACAATAGCAAGAATTAATAACACAACTTGTAAAACCATATTTTATTTCCAATAATTAGCTTATGACTAATTCAAATAAGACATCTAATAAAAATCTCAACGACATTTTTTCTAAGTTTAACAAAAAGACATTCAAATATCTAAATATTTCGACATGCTTGATTGCAGATGCCTTTGTCGCTCTTTACCTTTATTTAGTTTATGCTAACCCGAAGACCTATCACGAAAGCTTTAAGATTGCTTATCAATCACTAAGACTTGTTGATCCAAGCATTGCAGATGGAATAAAGGATCCAAACTTTCAAAATCAGCTTATCCAACTGATGATTCAGACTGTGATATCAATTATTTGTATCTACCTTGTCATTCACTTTATTATTTATATTTTTCGTATCTATAATAAGAAATTTGCTCACGGCTATATCAAATTCTACGCCTGGACAGGTGGGGTGCTCATGACAATCATAGCGCTCTTTAACCTTGGGACACCAAGGGTTGCCATGTTCTTAATTCCAGGGTTACTTCTACTCTTTAATGCACTGGGATTTAAGCACGAGAGTCAAATGAAGGAAGAATAAAATTTGTTAAGTGAGGAAGGGTCCAATCAGGCATGCTACGAGCTTGCCCCTTAGCTTTTTGTAGTCCACAAACTGCAAGCAAGAATGAATCGAAGGCCCTTACATTCTTTACAATAACTTCTAGGTCATTATCGTAAATAAAGATTCCTAACTTATTTTCAATCTTCTTCACAATATCAAGACGGGCCTCTACCCCAAGGTCAAGATCCGTTAAGTTGACGATATTCTTTTTAAGAATAATTCGACTCTTAAGCAGTTCAAGTAGAATAAGATTCACATGCCCTTCATAGAATTGGCACTCTTCTGGAAAGTGTCTCTTCATATAAGAGAAGCGTGAAAGCATCATAAGAGATGTATTTCCAAATGAATCGAAAGTTGTATTAAATAGTTCTAAGAGTTGATCGTGGTAAGAACACCAAATCCAAAAATCAAGTGAGCGATTCCAATAAGGAATAAAGCCTTTCTTAAGCCTTCTCTTAAAAGACTTTGAAAGCATAAAGTCATTTGATTCTTTTCCAAATGTGTCGCGATAAAAGTGAGTGAGATCCTCAAAATTTCTTTTGCGCTCATACTCTTTTGGATTCTCTTCTTCCATCTTGCGATCTAACTCTAGGATTGATGCAATATCTTCGCGAACCTTCTTCACATCCCCTACTGGACATTTTGCAACACCAGGACACTTAAGGTCACAATTGTGACAAGGAGGTTTTGAAAGTGGAAAGTCGATAATAACGTGTTCAAGATTATACTTATCAATCCACTGGTTGAGGATATCATCTCCGTCCTCAACATCTTCATCGCGAACTTCATCTTTTACATGAAGAATTGATTTAAGAAACCAGCGTCCGCTTCCCTCGTGGTGATCAAGAAGACAGAAGAAGAAATTATCTCTTCGCCCACCCTTCATTGAAAGTCCTGCAACACGATTGAAGCTTAAATTCATAATGGTTTCTCGACACTAAATTCTAACACCTGCATATCTTTTGCACGTGATAGTTCTTTTAAAACTTGGCCCTTGTGTTGAGGTCCATGTGCAAGTAAGAAGCATCCGCCTCCTCCAGCTCCACATACCTTCATTCCAATAACCAAATTTTTTTCACGTAATTTATTATAGATCTCACGCATATCATCTGTGACGATACCTGAGAAAAGTTTTTCTCTTTGAGCACCTTCTTGGCAAAGCATTCCAAGAAAGTCATCGTACTCACCATTTCTAATGGCGTTGTAAGCACTAAAAGTAAGATCACGAATTTTTCCAAGCCCTTCTCTTACACCATTTTGGTTATCAAAGAAGTCTTTATAGACTTGCCAATTATTGATGGCCGAAAGTCTAAGTTGTCCCGAGTACACAAGTGTTAGATGTGACTCCACAAAACTTTTAAACTCTTCATTGTAGAGCTGCTCAACTTCAATACAACTATTTGTAGCCTTAAGAGCAAGCACCCCTCCATAAAGAGCAGGATAGTAATCTTGATATCCACATGGGCCCTTATTTAAAATCTTGGCCTCAATATTTTGAACTGTATTAATTGCGGTTTGACGATGAAACTCAACACCAGCGTAATCACATAGCGCCTTATAAACAGTTACTCCCATCGATGAAGAACCACCAAGGCCTGCACCTGGAGGAGAACCTGACTCCGTCGTTAAACGAATTCCACTTGTTAACTTAAAGTGATGAAGGATCTGAGCAAGAAAAGAGAGTGGCCCAAAAGTGTCACTATCAAAATCTTCATAAGTAAAATCAACGCTAGAGTGTCTTGTGACAGAATCGTAGTCAATTGAAACAAACTCAACGCCTTCAAATTCAATTTCCTCAACCATAACCTTGGCCTTAAGTGAGGTCGCAAGATTTAGAGTTATTGTATGTCTTAAGACCTGATTTAGAGGAACGATATCAAGTGTTCCACCAAGAAGGTCAACGCGAACTGAACCTTCGGCCTTGGCAATCATATTATCCATTATAAATTCCAATATACGGAAGCTCTCGGTAGCGGCCATCGTAATCAAGCCCGTAACCGATAACAAATTTATCTTCAATCTCAAAACCGAGATAATCGATTTCAACATTATGTTGTGTTTTAACTTTCTTATGGAGAAGAGTCGCTAATTTAATTGTCTTAGGTCCTCTCTCTTTTAACATCTTAGTAAGCTCACTAATTGTTAAACCAGTATCCACAATATCTTCCACAAGAATGACATTCTTGTCTTTGATATCAACTTTAATATCTTTGGTGATTGAGATCTTTCCAGTACTTTCAGTACCCTTGTAAGAGCTCGCTCCAATGAAGTCAAAATATACTGGAGAATTCATTTGGCGAATGAGGTCGGCCACGAAGATGAAAGCACCGTTTAAAACTCCGATGATGACAACTTCCTCTCCTTGAAAGTCTGAATCGATCTTAGCTGCTAATTCTTTAATTCTTTCATTAATCTTCTCTTCAGAGAAGTAAGTTTCGATTGCCATGAATTCTTCCTTAATTCCTATACAAATGAATTATTTAAAATTTCTCCAACGCCACCTGCGCCAGGAACAATATATTGTTTTCCAGTAAGGCCAACTTCTTCATCCCATAGAGTTCCTGGAATCGTCTTTAAGACGTGATCAGGAGATAGCCCACGATCTAAGCGCAGAGCATAGATCTCAACATCAGGATGGTCTTTTTGCATTCTCTTAATATACTCAGGTGTGACGATAAGATTAAGTGAAATATACTTAAGTGCACGTCCCTTAACTTTGTCTTTATAGTGTCCAATGGCAAATGACATTGAACCACCTGTGGCACCCATCGGATCAGGAAGGAGAACGATAGCGTTTTCTTGGCCACCGCCAATCTTTGATCCTGAAACATCAACACCTATCACCTGCTCATTCTCATCAACCTTACGTTGAACATAGAAGTGATCTTGGCGAATGAGTTCTGGGTTTAAAAAGTAATTTAGGTTTTCAAAACAGATATGACTTGGAAAAGTTCCTGCTCGTGCAAGGTCGACACAAAGAACAGGTTGCTCTCTCTTTATCACTTCTTGCTTAAAGATGGCCTTATCTGTAAGTCCGGCCATACGAGAGCGAACTTCTACAACTTCTTTAGGAAAAGAGTTTCCAAGTACAGACTCAAGTAGAATGAAATAGAGTTTATGAATTAAGTGATTTAGTTCTGGCTGAATGACACCTTCACTTGAAAAGCGCGCAAGTAAACTCTCAGCAAGAGGATTGGAGAGAATGAAAACATTCTCTCCATATTTATGTTCGATTTGACTTATTTTGTAATGATTCGAATTTTTAGATTGTGTTTTCATTGTTCAATTTCACCTCGCCATTAGAGTTTACCTCTTTTAGGCCTCCAAGTGAAATCGAAAATGCCTTAACATCTTCATCTTCTTCGTAGTAATCAAAGTGAGCTCGACAACGTGCTTCGTAAAGATCGGCTTCACCTACTAAGACAGTTTTTGAATTGTCAGTTGGTAATCTGTATGACTTCGAAGCAGGTGCTCCACAAACAGTACAGATTGCTTGAATCTTCATCACATCATCAGCAATACATAATAGCTCAGGCATTGGGCCAAATGGCTTTGATTTGAAATCCTGATCAAGACCAGCACAAATAACGCGAATTCCACGACGTGCTAACTTTGAAACAACTTTAATAATAGTTGCATCAAAGAATTGAACCTCATCAATTGCCACGATACGAGTTGAATCATATACCTTCTGTAAGATTTCAACAGCGTCTTTGACTGGTTCAGCTTCCACGTGTCTCTCTGAATGGCTTACGACATTCGTTTTGTGATAGCGATCATCAATAACAGGTTTGAAAATTTGAACTTTTTGACGAGCAATTTGTGCTCTAGTTACTCGACGGATAAGCTCTTCCGTTTTTCCAGAAAACATTGGGCCGCATACGACTTCAATGCCACCAGTTGCGTGTGCGTGACTTGCGTACATTGACTTAAACTCCTCTTAATGTCAGATATTTTTTTGTGTTGTGTCTCTAAATTCTATTATGACGGCCGGGCCAGTTTTAGGCCACTTACATCTTCTTTCAAAACTGGAAGGCAACGCGCTCAACGCGTAAAGACTAAATAAAGCTTATCATGAGCATAAGGTACATCATCATAAAGAGCATGAAGCCTACAATGAGTAAAATCGGAGACATAAGAATGAAGAAGCTCTGCACAAACGAGAAGCGAAGATTATAACGCAGACCAAAGTATAGGTAGATTGCCTGAGAAATAAATTTTAAAAAATCTCCAAAGATTGGAATAATTAAGAAGAAATTCCCAACTAACGCACCTGCAATCACGTCTTCTAACTCAATATCCTTTAGGTCTTTATCAAAGAGACTGGCAAAGATTGTGATAATTAAACGCCAAAACTTAACAAATACCCAAGCTGAAAGTGGGAAGAAGACGACTTTAAATAGTGTCGAAAATAGAAAAAGTTTTTGCTGAAACTCACTCGATGAAAAAACAGCTGGCAAGAATCCATCTTCTGCCATTTTCCCTGCGAGGTTAATTCCAATATGAATTTGTGCTAGTGAGTAGAGGCCATAGATAAAAACAAATGGCCAAGAAGCTAGGGCGAAGTCAGCGAATTTTAAATTAATTCCGCGCTCACTCTCCTCTTTTACGATCTCAAAAAGTCTCGCTTCTTTGATACGCTCAATCTCTAACCTATGCTCAGCAATATTTGAGTTCACAAGTTTAGGATAAAGAAGATATTTAATGTATTGAATATATATTTCTAGCACGTCTTTATTTTAATCGAGTTCCTAATAAATTGAAACTAGGCAATGACCTACTTTTTCAGTTCAGTAAAGAAGAACTCTTTTGGTGTTTGTAAAACTTCACGAAATTTCTCGTATGGAATACTTGAGCGATCTCGATTCTTATCCTTTGCATCTGCTGGGAAGGCCGTCTCAAAGCGAGCAATAAGCCACGTCGTCTTTGTGCCATCTTTAACGGCCAAATAAAATGACTGATTTAATTCAATCTTTTTGCCCACCATGAAGCTAACAATTTTTCCATTGGCAAAATTAAATGTGATAGTCTCTGCCCCATCAAATTTTAATAAGGCCTCGTTAATATCTTCACTATCGAGGATGCGATCAACCTTTAGCTTCTGAAGCTCATCGTAGAAAAGATTAAGATTCTCTTCAATTGCATTTTCTACTTCAATTATATTTCCCGCAACGCTGATTGAATTAATCTTTCCGTAAGTTGAAAAACTTAGAATACTTCTTTTCTGATTTATCAGGGCCACTTCTTTTTGCTCATCTTTTTCAACTAAGAAGTAAGCAGCAAAGATAGAAAGAACTAATATGATAAAGAGATAACGATTTTTCATTAAGCTGAAAACTTCCTTCTCTGGAAAAGAACCAGAGCAATCACAAGGTATGCTAGAGGAAGAACAACAATCGAAAAGTAGAAGATCACTTTCTTTTCAATATCTGAAACGAGAAGTGGAATCTCTTTAAATACCACCGAGTGAAGTGATGTTAATTGTCCTTGACCAGATAACCAGTGATATAGGTTTGAAATATACTTAAAGTTACTTTGGTAGCTAAAGAATTTATTTGAAATGAAGGCCGAATTCCCAATGGCCACCATTGCAGGAACACCATCTCTTGTAAGGGCCGCGGCCATATCAATTGGCCCTTCGATATCTTCACTATCTTTTTTCACATCCCCTGCAATCACCGAGATCATCTTCTTCTCGGCCCAGCTCTGTGGTGTGGATGTCGCTAGCGCGTGGTAACTTCCCTGCTCTTCTTGAGAAAGAGTTGATGAAATTGATGAAACAAGTGGAAAGAAAACTCTCTCTTTAAAGTCAGAGTTAATATTTAAAGAATCAAAGCGAGAAATTATTGGTGCTGTTCCCTTTGATGACTCAAGCCCATTTACAGGGTCCATCACAATATCATTAGCGATATTAAGACCGTTTGTAGAAAAGAACTTCTTAAGATTTGGAAGTTTTTCTCCGTGAAAATTAGGCATGATCGCAGCGAAGATACGGCCACCATCAAAGTAATAACTTTCTAATTTTGAAATCTCTTCTTTTGAAAAATCATTTGTTGGCTCAAGTATTGTGAAGACATCACAAGATTTTGGGATCTCATTTGCTTTTAGAAGATCAACAATATTTAAGCGATAAGCAGATTGCTTTAATACATGTAGAAGCCCTGTGAAGCCATTATCTGAGCTATCTTGAAATTTCGCATTATAATTAAAACAAATTGCAGGATCTTTTTCTCTTTCAAGACGAATTAGGCCATTGGTAATTCCTAGTTCTAGAATACGAGTCACCACAACTTTCTTAAGTTCTGCACCATCTTGCTTGGCCAAGACAATTGAAGGCGAAACAGTCACTCCATACTGAGCAATCATATCTGGCCTTAACTCTGGATCATAGAACTTTGTCACAAGAGAAGGATTTTGATTCTTATAAAGCTCAAGAAGAGAAAGGATCGCGTTCTTTGAGTCTTTATTAGAAAAGACCACCATCTCTACTTTATCATCAATCTTTTTAACTGTTTTAACAGTCAGCTCAGAAAGAGTATTTAATTGTCTTTTACTTAAGTCCCAAATTGGCCCACGTTTAAAGACAATAAGATTTAAAACGGCAAGGATACAAAATAGTAAGAAGAATGCCGTAAAGTTAGAAAGAAGATTCTTTCCAAAAGTACTTTTTACAAAATTTCTAACTTCTTCAAGGTGAAAGTAGAAAGTTAGAACAGTTAGGCAAAGAGCGATAATAAATGTCGCACCTACTAAGAAGATATGCTCAGGGATAATGAGAAATAAGAAACAAGCGATTAGATAGAAAATTGCACATAAGCTTAGGGAAATCTTTTTCATTTTCTAACCCCCAAATTACGAATGCCAATGAAGCTAAAGAAGCCGATAAAAGAAAAGATATAAACTAAGTCAAAGCTTGAGACTGCTCCCCTAGCAAAGTAGAAGATATGTGAGCTAAAACTAAAGTATCTCATCATGGCCTGAATCATTTCATTATCAATAACATTCGAGCTTGCATAAATAATTAAGAAAGAAAAAAGTGCACCAAATGAAATAACAATGGATGCAATATAAGAGCGACTTAATAAAGAAGCGTTAAGCCCAACAATTAAGTAACAAAGCCCTAGTCCATAAATTCCCAGCATATTCGTAAATAAAATGGCAAAGTCGTTAAAGCCTTTTGGCGCTAAGAAAAGAGGAAGTATAAAAATAGGTAAAGTAATAAAGACGAGCTTCGTTGCAGCTGCCAAGTACTTGGCAAAGAAGATTGAATCATCTGTTAAATTTGAAAGCTTTAGAAGCCCAAAGGTATTTTCTCTCTTCTCTTTAACAAAGGCCCCCATCGTTAGCATTGGAGCAAAGAAGAGTAGAATAAAATTTAGGGCCGAAAAAGTCGGAGCGATCACAAAGTCCACAATTGTCTTATTTGTTAACTGTGGTGCCATTTGAAGATTATTATAGAAAATTGCAGACATAATAAAATTTGAAATGGCCGCAAAGATATAAATAATCGGAGAAGAGAAGCTTTCGCTAATTTCTTTCTTATATATAAGTTTAATACCTTTAAAGAGAGGAAGTTTCTTATTCATGCGTCTCCTCCTTCTTTGCCGTTAGCTTCTTAAAGATATCCTCAAGCCCAACCTTGATATTTTGTTGCGATAAAATAGCTAAGTCATTTTGAGCAAAGTACTTTGAAAGTGTAATTCTTAAGTCACTATCTTGTGTTTGCCCACTAAACTCGTAAACGCCATCCTTATTAATAAAACTTATTCCCATCTCTTTTAGGCCCTGAAGCTTTGCTTCATCCACTGATTCAAACTCAACTTCAACTCTTTGAGAAACTTCAAGCTTCTTCTCAATATCTTTAATTGGCCCATGAGCGACGATAACCCCTTCATGTAAAATTGCGATATCATCACAAATCGAAGCAAGATCACTTAGCTGGTGAGAAGAAATAAAAATTGTATGATCTTTAGAAAGATCCTTAATCACATCTTTAATTTGAATGATGGCATGAGGGTCAAGGCCAACTAACGGCTCATCTAGAACAAGAAGCTTTGGGTTGTGGCAAATTGCAGCAGCAATCCCTACTTTTTGTTTATACCCCTTTGATAGATTTTCAATTCTTTGGTGCGCGACTTCCTTAAGCCCACACTTGTCGATAACTTCTTCAATTGAATAAGTCTTATCTGCAATCTGATAAATCTCTTGGACGAATTTTAGAAATGGCCTCACACACATATGGCGATATAAAGCAGGCTCTTCAGGTAGGTAGCCGATCGTTAGCTCGCTATCTTTAATAAGACTGCCAGCTGTATACTCCTGCTCTTCAAGGATGATTTTCATAAGAGTCGACTTACCTGCACCATTTGGCCCAAGAAATCCTAAGACTCCTTTGCGACCGATTGTGAGATTCACCCCTTTGAGAACATCTTTACCAGGAAATGTTTTTCTAATGTCCGACAACTCTACAAGGTTATTGTCACTCATTCCATAAGTCCTTAAATTAAAAATCCTTCTTTAAAATCCTAACAAAAAATGAAACAATAAGAAAAGTCTTAAAATTTAATCATTTACCTAACTCTGCCGACTAGGATAAATATGACCAGAAATGTAGATCGCTTTAAGAAGCTTATTGAAAAAGCTAATAATATTGTTATTACAACTCACATCTTTCCAGATGCCGATGGTATTGGAAGTGAGATTGCCCTGTGTATGGCCTTAAGAAAATTAGGCAAGAATGCAATTTGTATTAACGAAGAAAAGTTATTCGATCGCTATCGCTATCTAGATCCAGATGGTGTGATTACAAATTACAATGATTCAAAAGACTACTTTGATAAAATTGATCTATTTATCGTAACAGATACTAACGCTCTTCCAAGAATTGGAAAGAACGTTCAAGAGCTTGTTTTAAAATCAAGTGAACTTCTATTTATTGACCACCACCCTTGCCCTAAAGAGATCGCGGCCATTCACTGCGTGGACTCAACAAAGGCAGCAACAGGAGAATTGGTTGGCGAATTAATCGAGGCCCTTGGTGTAAAATTTGATAAGAAGATGGCCTTGGCCCTCTATACTTCAATCATTATCGACACAAGCTCATTCCGCTACCCTACAGTAACAGGAAACACTCACCGAATTGTTGCCAAGCTTATGGATACGGGAATTTCACCTCCGCAAGCCTTCAATCAAATCAACGGTGTTAAACAAGTTGAGTATATGAAGCTCATTGGAAAGGTTCTTTCATCTTGTCAGATGAGTCCAAACGGCAAGGTCGCTTGGATTTCTTTAACAGAAGAAGAAATTGAAAGCTTTGGTTGTGAAACTGAAGACACTCATGGCTTTATCAATCACCTTCTTATTCTTGAAGGAATCGAAGTTGCTTGTATGTTTAGAGAAGTTGGCGACAAGGTTAAGATTTCATTTCGCTCAGTTAACCAGACAGTTGATGTTGGCGTGATTGCACAGGCCCTTGGTGGTGGTGGGCATAATCACTCTGCAGCGACAATCATTGATGGAAACCTTGCTAAGGTTATTCCTGAGGTCATTGAAAAAATTGAATTAATGATTGAGTAGAAACGACTCTTTATTGATTAAGAATCTTTGCTAGAACATCTCTTTCTTTATCAGAAAAATTAAATGCTCCTGCTGTTAGCACACCCTTAAGCTTTTCTTGAGTTGCTGGATCCTTTGGATCATTCTTTGCGATATCCCCAAATGGCTCACCTTCTGGAGTAATCTTTACTTCGGCCTTTGTTGCCTCTTTGATAACTTCTGCTTTCTCTTGAGCAGGAACAGGTGCTGCTGCAGGTGGCTTTGGAGCCGCTTGTGCCTGCTTACTCGCCTTGTGTTCAGCGATAGCAGCTTTCATTTTTTCTTCTTTTTCTCTTTTGTGATTTTCGATCTTGGCCTTTATTTCGCCTCTACTTAGCTCAGAAGGCCTTTCACGACGAACAATCTTTTGTCCGCTAGTTGATCTAGGAGCTACAGAATCCGAAGAAACCTCGCTGCGACTAACTCTCTTTGTTGCAGGATTTGAATTCGTTCGTAAATTTGTTCTGTCACTTAATAATCTCACCCTTCTATTTTAACCTTTTCCCCTAGCAGATGTTAGGTGGAAAATTTCGTGGGATCCCCCCTCCTCGCACAAGGTTTCGACCAGTTACCTAGGCGGTGGCCATTTTCTACGGCAGTTTTCAAAGTAAAATTCTCAAGTAGTCATCCGGCCGTCACCCCTCAAAAAAAGTCATGGAGCCCTCTTCTAACCTACTAAAATCATTCAAAGAATTTTCAAAAAATTTACATTTTTTTCAAAAAAAGTTAATTCGCTCCAACATCACCTTGTTTAAATTCTTGATTTCTTCATAATGCATTTATCGAAATTGAAGAGAGAACGATTTGTGGTCTTTGTCGTACGTCAGTGGAGTTCAATTAGTTGTAAAAGAGCACAAGCCTTCAAAGAGACTTCTATTAAAAGGAAAATTAATAATCAATAGAAAGTCATTTGAGGTAATTATGAAAAATTCTGTAGTATTTAAGCAATCGAAACTTTTAATCACTTCTGCACTTGTTGCCCTGTCGCTACTTACGACGTCATGTGGTTCAGGGGACAGTTCAAAGAACATGGACATTCCAGGTGTTGATGGCCCAACAGTTGTTCTTCTAGGCGATGATATCTTAGTTGATATCGTTCTAGAAAACATTTCTGTAGAAGGTGGTGCTCGTTACAACATCCCTAACTACAACAACTCTTATGTTGAGGTTTCACCAGACCTTCAATCTAACGGTACATTACTTGCTTTCTCTGTATCGCTAGATGATATTTTTGGAGATAAAGTTGATCGTTTAGATCCACTTACTCTGCCAGGTGGACGTGCCATTCCAGGTGTTTCTGGTGGTGCCCTTCCAGCAGTTGCTTTCTCAGTACCAAGTATTAAGAACATCGCTTTTTACGTAGGTCCACAAATCTTTGGTATTTGGGTTCCAGTTAAAAACCTTAATATGGCAGGTGCAATGCTTACAACTCGTTTCTACACAGATAGTAAGAGAGTTGGTAACCTTTCACTTGTTGGTGAAGATGCAAATGGTGAAAACGGTGGTTTCTTCCTAGCGCTTACAGTTTCAAGCTCACAAGAAAGATCACTAGAGAGACTTGCTGATAGATACTAATTAGTAGTCCAAAAAATTCTGTAATATCTGACCAAAACATTCTATACAGGAAAAATGCCCCTAGGAATCTAGGGGCTTTTTTTTTCTTCAAAAAAAATTAAGAACCCCTTCATATCTGTCGATAGATGAACATACGAGAGAATTTTTTCCTATAAACTAGTGAGGTATGGATATGGAAATCACATTAAGAAAAAGACTACTGACAGTCGTAGCTCTACTAAGCTTCTCTTTCTTCTCTGTTTCTTGTGGAGAAGGAAATGTTGACATCCCAGGTGTTGATGGACCAAATGTTAATCTTCTAGAAGATAATGTTGTTGTTTCAATGGTACTTGAAGATGTTTCAATTATGGCAGGTGCTACTTACAAAGTACCTAAATACAAGAAGTCATTTATCGGACTTAACCCTAACCTAGAAGGTGCAGGTTCAGTTCTAACTTTTACAGTTTCACTTGATGATATCTTCTCATCAGATGTAAACAGACTAGACCCTAAGACTCTTCCTGGTGGACGTATGATCCCAGGTGTAGCAGCAGGTGCTCTACCAGCAGTAGCTTTCACTGTTGAAAAAGTTAAGAATATGGCATTTTACGTAGGTCCAAAAGTTTTTGGTATTTGGGTACCACTACAAAACTTTAACCTTTACGGATTTGCATGGACTAAATCATTCAAAGCTGGTGACAAGAGAGTTGGAAACATCTCACTATTTGGTCAAGATGAGAATGGTGAAAATGCAGGTTTCTTCCTAGCTCTATCTGTTAAATCAGCATACGAGAAGAGACTTAAAAAACTTTCTAGAAAGTATTAAGCATCCGCAAAATTGACTGGCATAGGCCAGTCTATTGTTTGCGGTGCTAGCTCCCCTGCTCTTTAGCTAGACAATAGGAGCGAGAGCGAGGGTTCAAGCCCGAGCGGTTCGACTCAGGAGCAATGGAAAAATTAAAGCACAAAAAACAAGGCCCGCTTAAAGCGGGCCTTTTTTATTCAGCTTGAGTAACCCAAATCTTCCACCTAAATTTCGTCTCTTCATTATTATCAAGAACAATCTTAATTGGACGACTTCTCCCCTCGAGATCATTAATAACAAAGAACTCATTCCCTAGAATGCTCGTCATATTATAAAGACCTTGATGAAGGTTATAATCGATTAGGTATTTAATAAACGTTAAACTCATTGGCGCCTGAAGGCTTCCAAGGTTATCCACTCTCTTCATTTTAGAAAGTTGTTTTCTTGTTTGATAGCTTCTTAAAGAACCGTTGAATCTCTCAAGAGTCTTCTTTGAGAATTTATAATCATGCTTGAAAGAAGTCATAGCAACTTCTGTCTGCTTCTTTGATTTCTCATAATTTAAGACGGCCGTTTCAAATGCAGAGAAAACAATTTCCTTAACAGGCTCTGGCTTCTTTGGTTCAGGCTTAGGCTTTCTGACAATCTTAATCGTCTTAATATCAACAGTCTTTACCACCTTAGGCTTCTTCACTTCAACCTTGGCAACGATTTTAGGTTCTTCCTTAACGACCTTTTCTTCAACGAGAGTAATTCCCTTCTCATCAAATTCACGCAGAGAACCAAACCAGAATACCTTTAAGTCATCCTCACCCTTTAAAGCGGTACGAATGATTTCAGCACTCTTATTATCAATGGCGACCTGATCCTTCGTCATTTCTTCATAACGAGAAAAACAGGCCTCTCCCTTCCCACTAGCATTAATAATTTTATAAGCACTAGTCGTTAGGATTTCTTTTTTAATCTCTTCAACGTTAATTGCAGATAGGTAGTAATCTTCTTCACTACATAAACTTTGAATTTCACTTTTAACAAATTGACAGCTTTTAATAAGCGAAGACTTACTATCTCCACCAAAGCTCTTATTTAAAATCTTAACTAAGCTTGGATGGTAATTGGCCAGGTCAAAGCGACGATCTGTTTGTAACTTGATTGGGTACTTCCCCCAGTCCACAATATCAGGAAAATAGTCTGAAACCCTTTTAATAAAGAGCTTCATATCTTTTGACTTTGGTTTACATGACTTAAAAATCCCATCGTAATTTAGTGAGCAGCTTTTTTCATCACCTAATTGGTAAAGAGCAATACTCGACTGGCGATAGAATTCATATAGACTCGCGATACTTGTTAAGCGAACAAGGTAGCGCATATATTCAATATTCTCGGCCATCTCGTGCTTTGAACAAGCAAAGTTTGGATAGATATAGCGATCAAATTCTTGTGTTAGATCAAAGATAGCAGGCTCAAGCATTTGACTAAAATAAGTGCGCCCAGTGACCTCATCTAAGAACTCTTGTTTTTCATTCTGATAATCAATAACTAATCTTGGATCGAGTGGACCTTCATAGACTTCAAAATCCCACTCACCCTTTTTCACGTCTAAGGCCGAGGCAGAAAATCCCAAGGTTAAAATTTGTAAGTATTTAAAAATATTCATCCTCTTTATTTTACCCAGATAAGACTCAGAGCAGGAACATAGGTAATAATGGCCAAACAAATTAGTAAAATAAAGAGAAACGGCAAGGCCGAGCGATACAGTTCAGTAATTGGCCTCTTAAATCGAATTGAACTAATGAACAGGTTAATTCCTACAGGAGGAGTAATATAGCCGATTTCTAAATTTGTTAAAAAGACAATGGCCAAGTGAATTGGGTGAATATCAAATTCTTGGGCCAGTGGTAGGATAAGTGGAACGACCACAATTATCGCACTAAAAATGTCCATTAAACTTCCTACAATTAAGAGGAAGACGTTCAGAAATGCTAAGAAGGCATACTTATTGGTAAGGATATGGTTGAAGGCACCAAAGAGCTGATTTGGAACCTCTTCATCAACTAAGAAATTTGTCAGCCCAAGAGCGCAACATAGGATAATAAGGATAGCACCTACCATCGTCATTGAGTCCACAACAATTTTTGGGACATCTTTTGTAAAGCTAAGGTCACGATAGACAAAGCACTCAATCATTAAAATATAAAATGCCGTAAAGGCCGCAGCTTCAGTTACCGTTACAACCCCACCGTAGATTCCGACAAGGACAGCAGGCACTAAGAATAGCTCAAAGGATGCACCTTTAAGTGCAAGTAATACTTCTTTTAAGTCAAACTTCCCTTTTTCACTACGCTGTTTCGGGGCCTTTAGAATTGAATAAATAGCAAGTCCAATAATAAGAAGCATCCCTGGTACAATTCCGGCCTTAAAGAGTTGATCAATATCAACACCAGCAACAATTCCATAGAGAATAATTGGTAAGCTTGGCGGAAATAGCAGCCCTAGGGATCCCGACGTCGTGATAAATCCCATCGTGAATTTATCATCATGGCCACGATTCATAAGAATTGGATAAATTAGTCCACCAAGAGCTACGATTGTTACCCCACTGGCACCAGTAAAGGCCGTAAAGAAGGCACAAAGAACAAGCCCTACTATCGCAACGCCACCAGGCATCCAAGAAAGGAGTGCATTTGTGAAACGAAATAATCTCTTTGGTGCATTTGATTCAGCAAGTAAGTAACCTGCAAAAGTAAAAAGTGGAATCGTTAGGATTGTCGGAGCAGAGGCCAGGCGGTAAATCTCAACAGAGACGGCCGATGGCTCAATACCGTTATGAAAGAATGCAGCAAGTGCAAGTCCACCTAGAACGACAAATAAAGGCACTCCAATTAGTGCCAAAACAAGTGCGGCAATACTAATTGTTATGAGGCTCATACTCTTCCTTAAAATTTAAAAAGGCCAAGATCGTACGAAAAAAAATCAAGGCAAAACCACATGGAATAATTGCAACTAAGACAGAAGAATGTAGACCAAGCGAAGTTAAATTTCCAAATTGTTTTTCAACATTATAGAACTGAACACCTGAAGCAAAGAGCCAAGTTGTTCCCACAATAATACATAATTGAGTCAGCTTATTTAAAAAGAATAAGGTGCGATATTTACCTTCACTCTCCAAGTACTTTGGGAGAATCTCAATTGAAATATGCCTCGACTTACCACTGGCAAGAGTTGCACCCAAGAAAGCTAGAGCAAAGACCAGATGGCGAACAACAGGATCCACCCAAGAAAAAGAAATATCAAACCAACGTAAGATAATGGCCAAGACACTTAGTCCTAGCATAATAGCGACGTTGGCCACAACGAGCCAACCAACAATTTGATCTGTAACTTCTTCTACTTTTCGTATCATACTTACTTCTGAGCTTTTAAACTCTTTTCTAATCTCTTATAAGCTTCTTCAGAAAATAGTTTTCCCTTAAGCTTTTTAATTGTTGCTTCACGAACTTCGTAACCGCGTTTGATATCTGCATCGCTAAACTTAACAAATTCAACACCTGATGCCTTCATTAGATCAAGAGCATCTTGATTATCTTTTTCATTCGTTGCTTTAACAAGATCAATATACTTCTTAGAAATTGTAAGAACCTTCTTTTGATTTGCAGGTGAAATTTTTTTAAATACCTTATCATTTACCAAGAATGCCCCAACAGACATTGTTAATGGGAAATCAATTAAGTACTTAACTTTAGTGTTCCACTGCATTGAAAGAATTGCTAATGGCGGAGCATAAGCTGCTTCAATAATACCAGTTGAAAGTGATGAGAGAACATCTGGAAGAGGAAGTTGAACTGAAACAAGCTTCATTTCTTCTAGAATTGTTTCAACAAGAGGGTCCCCTTCCCATGACCAAATCTTTACACCTTTAAGGCTATCGATTGAAGAGATTTTTGTTTTTGAAACAAAGTAAACCATTCCAATATCAAAGAAGCCTAGGTTTACAAAATTACTTTCGTTAATTTTCTTATTTAAAAATGGTGTTAAATCATCAAGAGTTTTTAGGGCCTTTTTACGATCATGAAAAAAGTTGAATGGAATTTCAACAACGCGAACATCGCCGTTGATATCACCTAATGTCTTTGCAGTAAAAACACCGCCATGAAGCTGACCAACGCGAATCTTTCTTAAAACATCAGGCTCATCTCCTTGTGATCCACCAAAGTAGAACTTCACTTTTACTTCACCATTAGTTTCTTTCTTAATGGCCTTTGCCATCTTCTTTAAATTCTTCGCCCAATTCGTTCCTTCAGGAGTTAGAACACCAACCTTTAAAGTTAGGGCCATAACATTAGTCGTTAGTAATAGAATTAGTAATGCTTTCAATTTTGACATGTTTTTTCCAATTAGAAGATCTCGTCTTCTAAGCCTTCAATTATTTTTAATCTCTTACGTGCAATTAAATTAAATAGGTTATTGTAATCAACTTTTGGTGTTTCGATCTTTCCCCCACTCCAATAAGTTGGCTCCATATTCTCTCTGTTAAATTTATTCATTTCTAACTTTTGAGCACGGTAAGTATTTTCTTCAAACATTGGTACTGCATAGAATTGAATATATGAGAGTCTAACGAGCATATTATTTGGCCACTTTTGGATAGCCTCTTCAAATAGGCGCTTACCTTTAATTGGATCACCTCCTAGACCACGTGGTCTGGAAGCGGCATAAGAAGCATTGAAGATATCACAAGCACCTTGGGCAAGATTAGCATTCTTCCCACATGACCAATCATACATAACTTTTGCAAGAGGTAGGTAAGCAACGGCACGCATGTTATCTCTTTGAAGATTAATGATTGCGGCAAGTGTTTGTCCTGTGTAGAAAACACCTTCAATATCTGTGGCATCATCACTGAAGTTATCATTTAATAATTTTTGAAATTCTTCAGGTGATGAAATATAGCGAGTGAAATCAAAATCTTTGAATCCCTTCACTTCAAAAAAGAGAGCTGAGTAATTTAGGGCACGAGTGTAATTTGCTAAGGCATTAGTGCGAAACTTTGAATTTGATAACTCTTGTAGTTGATCTTTAAGATAGTAAGTTTCATCAATAGCAAATGCCTTACCACTATAAGCTTTAATTAAAGTAACAATGAATTCAGGATTTTCGCGATCAGCGGCGTAGAGGTTTTCAACTAATTTGATATTGCTATCGATTGTCGATTCAAATAAGTCCCAATTGTCTTCAGTGAAAACGGCCTCAGATGTTTCAAAAATCATATCCCCCATCTGATTCGTGGCAACTTTCTTGATACTTGAGCAAGAAACTAGATTTATGAACAATATCACCACTGCCAATATTTTTTTGCGATTCACGGCCCATCCTTATAATTAATATAGTAGTAATTTGCCTTATCTATTTAGTAATTACAAGTGGTTAATGCATTTTCATTGACGCCCAAATCCCTTAGTGATAGCTGTGTTGCACCATTTCTAACCTCGTGATATAATTGGAAAATATTTGGAAAGGCTTAATTTCTAACGAGATTGCGCCGAGTAGATATTTAAGTTATTAAACTTTGTCACGGAGTGACCATTGAGAGTAGTTTTTCTACGAGTAGATGAACTACTTACCTAATCGGATTTGAGTTCTGGAGTCTCTTGAATCTTATTACGATTAAGGTAAGTGATTTTTTAACCTTTAATCGTTTAATAAGGAGATGGAGATGTCATCACAAGAAACATCTAACGAAAAATTATCGTCTAACACTAACAACAGCGTAATTGGACAGATTAAGCAGCAGACTCTTCGTAAGTCAGCTTCACTTAAGCCAAGAAAATCACTTTTAAAAGTGAGAAGCTTAAGACCAACTCGCGCAGTTCTTGGTAGAACAGCAACTCAAGAAGACGCGGAATAAGAAATAAGCTTACAGCTTTCTTCTTATTTATCTTCTCTTGCGGTTTCGCTTAGGCGAAATTAGCTGCTTGTCGTACGTAGCTTTTAAGCTACGTAGCGTTTCCTCGCGTATTTCTTCTAATTTCTTTAGCCTTTCATCATGTAAATGGTTGAGGTAATTCTTTTTGGCAACAAATAAGTTATTGATATAGGTAACCTGGAAAGCTCTTAGCTCTCGGTAACATAGGTCTTTTTCTATCTTTGTTAACTTATGCTGGCTGGACTCAATATCTTTATGATCTAAAACAAATGTCGAGTAATCCCCAGAACAAACGCCTTTTTTAAGATCAATATACTTATCAATTTCCTTTCTGATGACCTGAGTTTTTGTCACGTAATCCTTTGGTGGGATATTCTTCACCTCTTCGATTTTCGCATACATGACCTTACTCATCTCTTTTTCAGATTGAGTCTCACCTTTTTCTGCTTGAGCATAAACAGTCAGAGTCGGTATGAATAAAAGAGTCATTAAAACTGATTTCAATTTAGGGCCTTCTTTATCTTAGCTAAGTAATATTCAGTATCTTTATTATGCGCAAAGACGAAGCTTATGGCCATTTTTTTAAACTTCGACTGGAGTCCATGAGTAAGTTGAACCTGAATTTTTGCTACGCCAAATTTCTTTGCAACAAGCTTTTCAATACCGGCGTTGGCCTTACCATCCTCAGGCGGAGCTTGAGTGCTAACAATAAGTTGTCCCGTTTCGGCAACACTCACCTTTTCAACCTTTGCCCCAGGCTTTGCCCAGACTTCGACCTCAAGTACCAGCTCATCGGCATGACTTGAGACCGTAGTAAAATTTAGTTTTTTAGAATGGAGAAAGTCACCTATTGGAATAATTGTCTCCAGTTCTTGCTATCGAGTCCCATCTCATTAAGAAAGGTTTTCATTTCCGCAATAAAGTCAGCAAGCGGGAAACCAACAACATTTGAATATGAGCCACTCATATGCTCGACAAAAAGAAGGCCCTGTCCTTGAATCCCGTATGATCCGGCCTTATCAAGCGCCTCATCACTTTCAAGATAAAGATCTAAAATCTCAGGTGAGATATCTGTGAATTTAACTTTTGAGCATCTTGAAAAAGTATATTCTTTATCACCACATGCCATATAAACAGCAGTGAAAACATCATGCTCTTTCCCAGACAATTCTAATAACATCTGCCTTGCATGCTCACGATCATTTGGCTTTCCTAGAACCTTATCTCCAATGGCGACAAGAGTATCAGAAGCGACAACAAAGACCTGATTATCTTTTGGAAATTCTTGTGAAAAGATGTCTCGCCCTTTTAGCTCGGCCAACTCTTCGACAATATCTTTAGGATGTTCTTTCGTTGTTATTTCTTCAACATCTGATGGTTTAATTTGAATCGGAACTTTCATCCAAGATAGTAGTTCCTTGCGACGTGGACTTCCTGAGGCCAGGATAAATTTCAGTGTAGATACCATTTAACTTCTTCCATAGTTCTTGTTTTTCAGAATTGAGCTTTGGAAAATAACTTTTCGCATTCTCCATCGCACCAACTTTATAGTAACTTTCTTGTGCCTTCGTGTAAAAATCTTTTCGTAACACCTCTTTATCGCGGCGATTAGCACGACTGAGGACAGATTTACGGAAGCGATCAGCAATAGCAAGATTAGTCGTTTCAACTTCTCTGACATTAGTCCATAAGAAATCAAGACGCTTCTTGAGCTCTTCTTTGCTCCACAGCCTTAGACCAAAGTTTCTTGCAAGCTGAACTTCATTGCCAGTAGCAAAGAGCGGCTTCCCATAGCGTTCTAAAAATATTTCCCTCGTGTAGTAGATACCGTAGATACGTTTGGTAAATAATTCATTTTGGCTTAAAACTTCAGTGTCTTTAGTGACAAACATATTGCGATTAATGAATGAGAACTTATACCAGCTTCCATATTCTAGGTCTTCAAAACTATCATTTTCATAACCGCGTAGGTTTATTTTGGGAGTCGTTGCCAATTCATTTTTATAACCAAGTTGTTCCTCATCTCTAAACTTTAAGTAACTGTCATCCCCTATCGAAACATATGTTTCAAAAGATGGGGCATAGGCTTCAAAAGAATAAAGTGGAGACTGAATAAAGAAGCGACTCTTTCTCATAACACTCTTATTATTCTTTTCAATCGCCTCATTAATGAAGCGTGTACGAGATTTATAACGTAGCCCATCTTGAAAAAGATATTCATTTAAAGAGACCTCTTTATCAAAAACAACAGGGTTCGTTTTATTAATTGGCAACGGAAAGAAAACTGCATCAGTGTCTCTTTGTTCAAGATCTGCAAGCTTTTCTTTTGAGCGTGAAATTAAAAGAATATTTCCGACGTTCATTCGAATATTGAAGAAGACCTCGTCTCTTAGAATATTCATTTCTTTTAGTGAAATTGAACTTTCAGGGGCCATGCGAATAAGCGTCCCATCAAAGAGCATAAGCCAAAGATAGCTATCAACTCCTGTTTCGATATCATCATTTTCTTTTATAAGAGAACGGTATCCAACTTGATTATTCCCAAGAGCTCGAAAAAGAGTACACTCACCCACGCATTTTATGACACGTCCTATTTCTTCATCAATGCCCGAGATCTTCTCAAGGTCACGCCATAAAGGGTAACTTTCCTTAAAGCGTAATTCTTCTTTCCACTCATCAAAGTCTAACCATTTCTTGGCCTTAATTTGATCCCACCTAATTAGGGACTTTCTATCATCCTTGAACTTAGTTTCAAGATCTGACGGGCCAGCAAAGGTTGAAAGTGTAATGGTTAAAATCAATAAAATACGTAGCATCATGAAGTTTATCGACAATTTCGGCCACTGGCCCTAAATCTGTAAGAAATTGAGACTTTTTCGGCACTTTATGCCCTATCCAAACTGTCAAAATCATAGGTTTCGTGTTAAATTTTGGGCCAAATATTAATTTACACAAAACTATAACAGACAAGGTTGATACGATGAGTCAGGATAACGGACAATTTTCTTTTGTTAACACAGAACATGAAGTCTTAAAATTTTGGGAAGAGAATGAAATTTTCCAAAAATCACTAGAGCAAACAAAAGAGAAAGAGCCTTATATTTTCTATGATGGCCCTCCATTTGCGACAGGTCTTCCTCACCACGGTCACCTACTTGCTGGAACTCTAAAGGATATCGTTCCAAGATATTGGACAATGAAAGGTCGCTACGTTCAAAGAAGATTTGGATGGGATACGCACGGACTTCCAATTGAGCAAGAAATTAATAAGAAATTACAAATGACGGCACACGAAGCACTCGAAAAACTTGGTGTTGCTGGATACAACCAAGAGTGTCGCTCAATTGTTGATCGCTACACAACTGAATGGCGTAAAACTGTAACTCGTCTTGGACGTTGGGTAGATTTCGACAATGACTATAAGACAATGGACCCTACTTTCATGGAATCATGTTGGTGGGTATTCAAATCTCTTTGGGATAAGAATATGGTCTACAAGGGAACAAAGGTTGTTCCTTACTCAACTGGTCTTGGTACAGGACTTTCAAACTTTGAAGCAGGTCTTGATTACCGTGATGTTCAGGACCCAGCAGTTACTGTTCTTTTCAAATTAGATGACCCAGAAAAAGCAGGTGCCGATTACGTCGCAGCTTGGACAACAACTCCATGGACGCTTCCATCTAACCTTGCACTTTGTGTTGGGCCAGATGTTGATTACGTTCGTGTAAAAGATAACGACCGTGGTGTTACAATTATCTTCGCTGAAGCAAGAGTTGAAGCATTCGCTAAGAAGCGTAACCTTGAAGTTATTGGTGAGTCTTTCAAAGGGACTGAACTTCTAGGTCTTAGATATGAGCCACTATTTGATTTCTTTGCAAATCTAAAAGAAGAAGGTGCGTTTACAATCTTTAATGACGAATACGTAACAACTGATAGTGGTACAGGTATTGTTCACCAAGCACCAGCATTTGGTGAAGACGATAATAGAATCTGTAAAGAAGCTGGCATGATGGCAGAAGTTTGCCCAATCGATGATGCTGGTCAATTCACAAAAGAAGTTCCAGCATACGCAGGTCTTTACGTAAAAGATGCTGATAAAGAAATTATCAAAGAGTTAAAAGATAATACAAAGTTATACGATCATGGAAACCTCGTTCACAGCTACCCATTCTGCTACCGTTCAGGGACTCCACTAATCTACCGTACAATCCCTCAGTGGTATGTAAAAGTAGAAGAGATCGTCGACAAGCTTGTTGCTAATAACAAAGAAATTCACTGGGTACCAGGACACATCAAAGCTGGCCGTTTTGGTAAGTGGCTAGAGAATGCTCGCGACTGGGCCGTATCTCGTACACGTGTTTGGGGAACTCCACTTCCAGTTTGGATTAATGACGAAACAGGAAGCATGAAGTGTATTGGTTCAATCGAAGAACTAAAAGAGCTTTCAGGTGTTGAACTTTCAGATCTTCACCGTGAATTCACTGATGAAGTGACATTTACAATCGAAGGCGAAGAAGGAACTTACAAGCGTATTCCAGATGTATTTGACTGTTGGTTTGAGTCTGGTTCAATGCCATACGCCCAACTTCACTACCCATTTGAAAATAAAGAAATCTTTGAAAACGGATTCCCAGCAGAGTTCATTGCTGAAGGTCTCGACCAAACACGTGGTTGGTTCTACACACTGACAATCCTTTCAACGGCACTATTTGATAAGCCAGCTTTCAAGAATGTTATCGTTAACGGTTTAGTTCTTGCTGAAGATGGAAAGAAAATGAGTAAGTCTCTAAGAAACTTCACAGCTCCAGATGAGCTAATGGAAGAGTTCGGATCAGATGCTCTAAGACTATACCTTATCAACTCAGGACTTGTGAAAGGTGAAGAGCAGCGCTTTACTGATGCTGGTGTAAAGGACATGGTTCGTCGTGCCCTACTTCCTTGGCTAAACTCTTTCAAATTCTTCCAAACTTATGCATCAATTGATGGATGGAATTTTAATGAGCATGCTGAAAGCGGTGATAATATCACTGACAATTGGGTTATCTCAAAACTACAAACTCTTAAAGAAAATATTGAATCAGAAATGGCACAGTACCAACTTTACAACGTTGTACCTGCCCTATTCCACTTCATTGAAGACTTAACGAATTGGTATATCCGTCTGAACCGTTCACGTTTCTGGGGAGAAGGCCTAACAAGTGATAAGAATCAAGCATACACTGCTCTTTTTACAACTCTTAAAGAAGTAACGATTGCCATGGCACCATTTGCGCCATTCCTATCGGAACATATCTTTAGCGAGCTTAAGAAGTTTGATTCAAGTGAAAAAACTCTTTCTGTTCACCTTTGTGACTACCCTGTTGCTAACACTGAACTTAAGAATGTTGTTCTTGAAGATGCCGTTGATAGAATGCAACAGATTATCCTACTTGGACGTCAAAAGCGTAACCAGGTACAAATTAAGGTTAAGACTCCACTTGCTCGTCTAAGTGTCATTCACAAAGACCAAGCTTTACTTGATGAAATCAAGAAGCTTGAAAGCTATATCCAATCAGAGCTTAACGTTAAGTCTGTTGAGTACACAACTGATGAAGACCACTACATCAAGCTCTATGCGAAACCAAACTCTCCAGTTCTTGGTAAACGTCTAGGAAAAGAATTTGGTAAGTTCATGGGACTAATTTCAAAACTTGGTGCTGCTGAACTAAATGAATTAGAAGAAAAAGGAAGCTTAGAGCTTGCAGGTGAAACTTTTGCGCCAGAAGATATTCTAATCTTTAGAGAAGCAAAGGAAGGAACTCAGGCCCTTTCAAACCGTTATATTTCAATTGATATCGACACAAACCTTTCAGAGGAATTAATCCTTGAAGGTCTTGCACGTGAGGTTGTTAATAGAATCCAAAGAACAAGAAAGGATTCTGGATTTAATGTTGAAGATAGAATTGAAGTTAACTTTGCTGCTACTGATCTTCTTGCAAAAGCAATTGAAACTCACACTGACTACATCACAAAAGAAACTCTTGCTAACTCTCTAACTGTTAGCACAGATACTCTTGAGCATGAGTTCAAAGTTGATGATGAGAATCTAAAAATGACGATTGTAAAAGCTTAATAAGCACATAAAAAAAGCCTCCACTATGGAGGCTTTTTTTATTCTTTAATTAACATATATCCAATCGGTTGTGGATTTAGATCAAAACATTCATTTCGTTTATAATCTTCTTTTGCATCTAAAATAGTACCTTGAACTTCAATACTTCCCGAAGCAGCTTTCATCACAATCTCATCTGCTACGACAAACCATTTCCCAGTTCTAACTTCTCGATCTGTATATTTCAAGATTCCAGTTATTAAACACTGTTTCTTCTTTTTAATAAAAAGTGTCCCAGACTCTTCATCTATTTCATATACTTCAGAAAATTCTTTCACTTCTTTAGAGAAATGATTAAATAACTTCACCTCATATTTTGATAAAACTGAAATACTTACTAATTCTTGCCCTTTCTTAGGTTTAGAGATCACTCCATTTTTCATTACGCGTGTGACTAACCTTGTTTCTTCAGCTTCATAAAACTCAGCTTTTTGAACAAGAGCACCAGTATAGATTTTTTCCATCCTCAAGTTTTCACATCCGTCAGGTTGAACTAAGTTTTGAAACTCTTCAAAATTCACTTTTCCTGTTACACACTTTAAAGATTTTCCTAAATCATATTTAATATTTTCCCCATTAGTAAGAATTAGGGACTTTGTCTGCAGATAGACTTCATGTGAAAGAAAGTTTCCTTCTTCAAGTTCAAAAAACGTAAGTTTTCCTTCGTTTTGATTATAAACAGCTTCATTTGATAAAACCTTCCCATATTTTGAAATCAATATGAAACGGCCTTCAATAACATCTTCACCTAGATTTATTTTAAGATTTACGAAGTTCTCTACTCCATCTTCATAAATGTTTTGATTGTTAGAATAATCAAAATTAAATAGAAATATTTTTTGGTTTGTAATACCGATCTTATTACACTCACTATCGCTAAATAGAGAACTCTCTAACTTATTACATTCAAGTAGAAATGATTTGCTTGAGATCATTGCTTGATTAGCACTTTCTTTACTTTTGTCACTACCTGAGCCACAAGAAACTAATACAAATAACATAACTAAACTTAATACTTTCATAACTCTCCCTATTCCTTAACTACTACAAATCCAGTTAAGACAGGCTCAACAGGATAACACTTTTTTTGACGACTTATTTTATAGCTAGATTTATCTTTTATGATATTAAGACCTTCATAATAACTAATGTTCAAACGATGTAAGCTCTTGTCGATATTAACTTTAAAAACTTCCATCACTCCTACAGTTACACAGTAACTTGAATCATTTAAAAAGTAGTGAAGGCCATATTGGTCAATACTTTCAAGATAAAATAAACTTGGATCGACTTCACTTTTTTCAAAATCACTTACTGATACATATTTAAAATTTACGAGATCTCGATTTGGTAATTTTATTGGACTATTTACTGTAGTAAGCGCTAAAAGTCTTCCATTGATCGAAACAGTCTCCACTTTTGGAATAATAACCTTGGCTTTTACAAGAGGAATGAATTTTAAATTTTCACACTGACCTTTAAGATCTGCAAGATTCACATCATTAATATTAAAAATACCTGTATTACAATTTAGATCTTCCTCTGGTGATACGACTTTCGGATGATCTCCCGTAAAATAATTATTAAGCTTTAAGTAAATTTCATGGGCCGCAAAATCTCCACGATTTAACTCTTGAAACTTAAGAGGACGACTTCCGTCATATAAAGTATCTTCACTTAGTCTTTTTCCATATTTAGATACAAGGTAGAATCTTGCATGAATCATTTCTTTAATTGAAATTTCAAGTTCTACTTCGCCAAGCTCTGGATACTTCTTCATATCGATAGCTTGCTCGTCCATATCAATAGAGAAAAGAAATTGTTTATCTTCATTGATAAAAGACATAGGGCACGTAATTTCCATGTCTGTAATATTCGTTTTTATTGATTCACATTGAATTTGTGTTGCAGTTAGTGACTGGCCTTTAAAGCTCGGATTAAGATTTTGACCAAAAAATGCTCTTTCATTTGGTTTCCCACAGGAAAGAAGTAGGATCATGGGAATCAGAAAAATTGAACGCATAAAAAATCTCCTTAGAATTAATTTTTGCCGTTATAGCGAAAATCAATCCTAAGGAGACTATATTTCTAGTTTGAAATAGATCTTTTTAATTTTGGGATACCTAAGCGCCAAATCCCTTAAGCTGCTCACCTCCAACTAGGTGAAAATGCGTATGAAAAACACTCTGACAGCCATGCTGGTTAACATTTGAAACGACACGAAAACCATTTTGTTCGAGATCATTCGACTGCGTGAATTCCTTGATGGCATCAAAGACTTGGGCCATATCATCGCGATTCATCTCATTGATATTCTTTGAATGATTGCGGTGAATAAATAAGTAGTGCTCTTTTGCTAACGGTTGAATATCTTGAAATGCATAGACATTCTCGTTTTCAAATACCTTTGTCGAAGGAATCTCACCATTTAGAATTTTGCAAAATAAACAATCACTCATTACGCTTCTCCCTATTCGTTTACGAGTTCAACACTTGCACCAAGCTTCTTAAGCTTCTCTGGTAGATCTTCATAACCACGCTGAAGATGGTAGACACGATCAATTTTCGTTTCACCGTATGCACAAAGGGCCGCAAGAACGAGGGCCGCTGATGCACGAAGATCAGTACACATAACAGGAGCTGCCGTTAGAGGCTTTCCACCTTCAATAAAGACAGAGCTACCAAGTTGCTCAATACTTGCACCAAGACGAGTAAGCTCTGGCACATGCATGAAACGATTTTCAAAAATATTTTCTGTTACTAGTGAGTTCCCTTCAACAACTGTTAAAAGTGCAACCATTTGCGCTTGAACATCAGTTGGAAAACCAGGGAATGGCTCAGTAATAACTTTTGAACCTTTTAGTGAAGACGGGTATGTTTTAACAAAATCATCACCGATCTCAAGCTTTGCTCCCATGCCTTGAAGGTTTTCAAGAACATTGAAGAGATGCTTTGGGTTGAAGTTTTTTACCGTAACCTCAGACTTCGTCATAAGGCCTCCGATAATATAAGTAGCGGCCTCAATACGGTCACCAATTGCTTGGTATGTTCCGCCGTTAAGCTCCTTAACTCCGTCGACAACAATACGAGATGTTCCAATTCCTGAAACCTTCGCTCCTAATGCGTTTAGGAAGTTTGCAAGATCATCAATCTCTGGCTCCATTGCCGCATTCTCAATAATTGTCTGACCATCAGCAAAGACTCCGGCCATGATTAGGTTCTCAGTTGCACCAACTGAAGGGAACTTTAGTTTTACATGAGCGCCCTTAAGGTGATCCGTTTCTGCATAAACATAACCACTTTTCATTTCAATCTTAACATTCATCTTCTCAAGATTATCGAGGTGAATATCGATTGGACGAGTCCCAATGGCACAACCACCAGGAAGTGAAACCTTTGCTTTTCCAAGGCGCGAAAGAAGTGGCCCAAGAACAAAGATCGATGCACGCATTGTTTTTACAAGTTCATAAGTTGCTTCATGAGAGCTAAGAGCTGAAGCGTCGAAAGTAATATCCTTACCATTGCGATCACATTGCACACCCATCATCTCAAGAAGTTTAAGCATTGTATTAATGTCACGAAGCTTTGGTAGGCTCGTTAATGTAACTTTCTTATCTGTTAAAAGGATTGCCGCTAAGATTGGCAGACAGGCATTCTTGGCCGGAGATATTTCAACTTCACCAGAAAGACGTGCTGGTCCTTTAACTATAATTTTATCCATTTTTAATTCCTTTTAGAAAACGGTAGCGATCTGTATAGTCCTTAATCAGTTCAAGATTAGAGAATTGATATTCACCTAAAATATCTTTTAAGTGTTCTAAATGCAATTCACTACCTTCCATTATGAACAGGCCACCGGCATTCAACTTCTCCTCCACTTGTTGGAAGAAATTTCTAAACCAATTATCGTAATCTTCATCTTTTAAGTAAAGAGCAAGATGGGGCTCAAAACGATGAACCTGTCCATGCACTTCACTTAAATCAGCGTCCTCCTTAATATATGGAGGGTTACTAATTATGATGTCGAATTTTTCATTGAGATTTGTTAATAAATCAGATTCTTCAAAGACGATTTTTACAGTCTTTGGATAGCGATATCGGTGAAAGAATTTATTGGCACGAGCAACATCTAGGGCCTTTGGACTAATATCACTGGCCACAATTCTCGCTTCAATTTCTCCAATTTCTCCCGCTAAACTTAGAGCAATGGCACCACTTCCTGTTCCGATATCAGCAATAGAGATATCATTGAGCTTATTCTTTTTAATATACTCCGAGGTCCACTCCACCATGATTTCAGTTTCACTTCGAGGGATTAGAACATTTTCATTTATATAAAAAGATGAGCGGTAAAAGAAAGCGCGATTGCTAATATATTCGAGGGGGATTCCCTGTCTGACTTTTTTTAAGAATTCTTCGATGACACCTTTATTTTCAGAAATATAAATGTCATCGAATTGAGACTCGAGGATGCGACAGAAGTCTTTCAGCTCGGCCTTTAAACGAGAAAGAGTAATTCCAGGGTAGTTTGCCTCTAAGAATTTTTTATTCTCATTAAAGAACGAGCCGATGTAGTCCCCAAGTGTAGTAAAGCTCATGCTACTACTTATTCCTCTTGGCCTTTAAGCAACTCTGCTTGGTTGTGAGCAATTAGAGCATCAAGAACCGGTGCCATATCTCCCTCAATAATTTTATCAAGAGAGTAAAGAGTTAGACCAATACGGTGGTCAGTTAAACGTCCCTGAGGATAGTTATAAGTTCTAATACGCTCAGAACGATCACCTGTACCGATTAGGCCTTTTCTTTCAGCTGCTTCTTCAGCATTCTTTTCTTGAAGCATTTTATCGAAGATACGTGCTGCAAGAATCTTTTTGGCCTTCTCTTTATTTTTAAGCTGTGACTTTTGGTCTTGGTTATAAACTGCAATTCCTGTTGGAATGTGAGTCATACGAACCGCAGAGTCAGTCGTGTTAACGTGCTGTCCACCTGAACCAGAGGCACGCATAACCTCAACACGAACATCATTCATATCAAGTTCCCACTCAAGATCTTCAGTTTCAGGCATTACTGCCACTGTAATCGTTGATGTGTGGACACGCCCTTGAGATTCTGTTTTTGGAACACGTTGAACTCTGTGTACACCAGATTCATATTTCATCTTTGAGTAAACTTTCTCACCAGAGATTGAGAAGACAACTTCTTTAATCCCTTCATCATTTTCAGAAAGAGAATCGATTTCTACTTTCCAACCAACTGAGCGAGCGTAGTTTTGGTACATTCTTAGAACATCACCAGAGAAGATCGAGGCCTCATCCCCACCAGCACCGGCACGGATTTCAACCATAACGTTCTTATCATCTAATGGATCTTTTGGCAGAAGAAGGATCTTAAGCTCATCTTCAAGCTCAGGAATTAATGGCTCATTCTCATCGAGAACTTCTTTTGCCATCTCCTTCATATCAGGATCATTTTCCTTAAGCATCTCTTTTGCTTCGGCAATATCCTCTTTGATTTGCTTATATTTTTTGTAAGCAATAACAACTTCTTCAAGATTTGCACGTTCTGCTGAAATCTTTTTGAACTCCTCTTGCCTATCATATAATGTTGGGTCTGCCATTTTTTCAGTCAGCACCTCAAAGCGCTGTACTACTGAATCAAGCTTATCAAACATGCTCATTTAAAATCCTTTTAGCTTTTTCTTAGCTATTCATTGAGTCCATGAATTCTGCATTAGTCTTAGTCTTCGTAATTCTTTGAAGCATAAATTCCATTGCATCAATTGTACTCATTGGGTGAAGAACCTTTCTAAGAACGTAAGTTCTTTGTAGATCTAGTTGATCCATAAGTAGGTCTTCCTTACGAGTTGAAGATTTATTGATATCAAGAGCTGGGAAGATTCTCTTCTCAAGAAGCTTTCTATCAAGTTGAATTTCAGAGTTACCAGTACCTTTGAATTCTTCAAAGATAACTTCATCCATTCTTGAACCTGTATCAACAAGTGCAGTAGCGATGATTGTTAGTGAACCACCATTTTCAATATTTCTAGCAGCACCGAAGAATCTCTTTGGTCTGTGTAGTGCATTTGAGTCAACCCCACCAGAAAGGATCTTTCCAGATGGTGGAACAACAGTGTTATATGCACGAGCAAGACGAGTGATTGAGTCAAGAAGGATGATAACATCTTTCCCTGCTTCAGTTAGACGTTTTGCTTTTTCAAGAACCATCTCTGCTACTTGAACGTGACGGTTTGCTGGCTCATCAAATGTTGATGAAACAACTTCCGCATTAACATTTCTCTTCATATCAGTTACTTCTTCCGGTCTTTCATCAATTAGAAGAACGATAAGAACTGAGTCTGGGTGATTTTCAGTAATTGCGTTAGCAACTTCTTGTAATAAATGCGTCTTACCAGCTTTTGGAGGTGCAACGATTAGACAACGTTGACCAAACCCTTGTGGTACGAACATATCGATCATACGAGTTGAGTAATTGCTTGGATTAAACTCAAGATTGATCTTCTTTTGTGGGTATAGTGGAGTTAAGTTATCGAAAAGAACTGTCTTCTTGTGAGCAGCAGGCTCTTGATCGTTGATTGTGCTTACTTTTAAAAGAGCAAAGTATCTTTCGTTATCTTTTGGTGGACGAATCTGTCCTTCTACAGAGTCACCTTTCTTAAGGGCGAACTTTCTAATTTGACTTGGTGATACGTAAATATCATCGGCACCAGGAAGGTAGTTATATCCAGGAGATCTTAAGAAACCGAAACCATCTGGTAAGATTTCAAGAACACCATTTCCAAAAATGTCCTGTTTCTCTTTTGCGTGTGCTTTTAGAATAGCAAAGATTAGTTCGTGTTTTTTCATCCCCGCAGAGTTTTCAATTTTTGCCTTTTCAGCAATCTTGTTTAACTCTTTGATTTCCATCTCTCTCAATTCACTTAAATGCATAAAATGTACTACTCCTGAAATATCTGAATATATAAAATTGGATTTATTTAGAATTTGCCTCTATTAATGATCCATTAATGGCATGGATTTATAAGATTAAATTGGTTGGTATTGATTTAAATAGATAAACTCATCATAAACCCTCCCCCTTTCCTAGTCAAGCTGACTTTAGAGATTGACTTGCGGCGCCAAAATGGGCATAACTACCTAATATGAATGAGTTTTCTAGCTATCCTAAATTTGAAGAGTTTCGCGGTCTTAATATCCTCTCCATCGACTTTGGTGAGAAGGTCATAGGCCTTGGCTTCTACTGCCCTGGGCGTGAGCCGTTTCCAATTGGTGCCGGTCGAATTATCAATAAAGGAATCGCACACTTTTACAGTGAGCTCGAACAAGTTATTGAGGACCAAGTTGTGGAAGTTATCGTCATGGGTATCCCATACTACGTCGATGGTAACGAAAGTGAGAAGACTAAAGAGCACAAGGCCATCTTCAACGCATTAGTTGAGAAATTTCCTAGTGTAAAATTCTACCAACAAGATGAAACCTTAACGACAAAGTCGGCCAAGGAGCGAATGCTAAACTCTCCGGAGTACAATTTTCAATTTGATCCAACAAAAATTGATGAGCTTAGCGCGGTGATCATCCTAGAAGATTTCATAAGAAGTTAATTTCACAAAATCTAAAAATAAGATATCCTATTGTTATTATGACAAAGAAAAACTTATTTATTTTTTTGGTGCTTGCACCTGCATTATCGATCTGCCTCTTAGTGGCACACACTTATTACAACATTTATCATTGGCAATACGGTGGCCCTGAAACTGAATTCCAAATCAATAGTGGAGACACTTTTGGAACGATTAACTACCGTTTAGCACAAGACAAGATCATCTACTCTCCGCGCCTCTTCCATCGCTATGTAAAATTTGAAGGAAAGCTAACAAGCTTTAAGGCCGGCCGCTATGTCATTCCTAAAGGAATAACAATGGATGAGCTACTTGCTCTACTTATCAGTGGAAAGAGTTTGGCCGTAAGAGTAACAATCCCAGAAGGTTATAACCTCTTTCAAATTGCAAAGGCCTTGGCCGATGAGAAAATTGTTGATGAAAAAGATTTCATTAAAGAAGCAAAGGACAAGAAATTTGTTCACTCTTTAGGAATTCCAGCAGACCGAGTAGAAGGATATCTTTACCCTGATACTTACCAATTCCATGAAAAGATGAAGGCCCGTGCGATTATCCACCGCATGTATGACAACTTTAAAGACAAAACAAAAGACTTAGACTTTTCAAAAGTAAGACTAACAAAGCACCAGCTTGTCACTCTTGCCTCAATGGTTGAAAAAGAAACGGGTGCAAAATTTGAAAGGCCAACGATCTCGGGTGTTTTTCACAATCGTCTAAAAAAGAGAATGCGTCTTCAATCTGATCCAACAACGATCTATGGAATTTGGGAGTCATACAAAGGTAATATTAGAAAGAAACACCTTAGACAGAAAACTCCATACAATACTTACAAGATCTCAGGTCTTCCAGTTGGGCCAATTGCCAACCCAGGACTTGCGGCACTCAAAGCTGCACTTAGCCCTAAGAAACACGATTACCTTTACTTTGTTTCAAAAAATGATGGGACTCACGTTTTTTCTAAAACATATAAAGAACACAGTCAGGCCGTTGATTTTTGGCAAAAGAACAGAGCAAACCGCAAGGGGCGTAGCTGGCGAGATCTTAATAAGAAACAATAAGAACTAAAGAAGTATTAATTTATGAAACTATGGTCATCATTCGATCAAGAATATATTCTCAAAAGGCTTAATGAGCTCTATGAGGAAGGCGCTGTTTTGAAATTTTGGCAAAACAACGAAGACATGCGCGAAGAGTACACTGCAACTTTCAACTCCGTTACAATTGAAAAATGTTCGATTAAATTAACAAAAGAAAGTGCACCTTACTACACTCGAATCGCACCCCTTTCTCCTGTATTCTTTCACTACCCTGCTGGGGATATGATATTTAAAAAAGATATTTTCAAGTTAGAAAATGGTGGACTTTCATTTAAGACACCTAGTGAAGTTCGCATGCGTGATCGACGAAGTGTGGAGAGGTTTACTTACAAATATCCAGACTTCAAAAATATCTCTTATAAAGTTGAAGGTGAAGATGAAACTCAACACGATATCATTCTCGACATATCACTAAGAGGGCTTGCTTTTGTTATTGATGCCAAAAGAAAAGCTAAGTACGAGATCGGTAAAACAGTTTATATCACTTCTATAACGGATCAAGAGCTACCACAACAACATGAAGCGAAGATCGCTTCAGTTAACCGCTACCGCGTTTCAGGAGAAGGCCTACAAACTCACCTTCTTCGCATTGGTGTTGAATTCACACAAACGCTAAATTCAATTACATATGATTCAATCGGCTCTCTAGTTAAGAAGAGACAAAATAAATTAAAAGGGCTTGATACAAACCTATTTAATGGTTTAAACCCTGATGATTATCAAAAGCAACTTGCAAAGATTCACGATAAGAATCCTCAACTTGCCATCAATATTTCTGAGTCAGTAGAAGATATCGATCGCCTTCGATATATGACGATCGATATGAAGCGTGAATTCTTCTTAAACTTTAGCCTTGATCTTATGGCCTGTGCCTTAAGGATGTCGTCTAAAGAGTTAATCAACGATCTTCTATCTGAAGTTACTGCTGGTGTACGAGAAGAGTTTCTCATGAAGTATGATCAACCCAAGCCTGCTTCAGCAATCAATAAGGCACAAGACGAATTAAGAAAATACATCCATGAGAAGGAGCGCTCGGGCGAGCTAGTTCTAAGCCCGAAGTCTTTTGTTAAATATGTTTAGTCTCCTGTCTCTTCTCGATGATATCGCAACAACATTTGATGACGTGGCCATCATGTCAAAAGTTGCTATCAAGAAAACCAGTGCACTAATGAGTGACGATCTCGCAGTTAATGCCGGAGTCATTCACGGAGTAAATGCCGATCAAGAACTCCCTATGGTCTGGAAGATCTTTGTAGGCTCCCTCTTAAATAAACTCTACAGCATCTTAGGAGTTGTTGCTCTTACTTACTTCTACCCTCCAGCGCTTCAAGTTGTTCTACTAATTGGTGGAATTTACTTGGCATATGAAGGTGCCCACAAGGTTTTAGAAAAAGTTACCAAGCAGGATAGTAAGAAGAATCTGGCAGAGATAAGTGAAGAAAAGAAAGTTTCAGGTGCAATTCGCACGGACTTAATTCTTTCAATTGAAATTATCGTTATTGCACAAAATAGTATTAGTGGCCCATTTGTTAATCAGCTTATGACTCTTGTTATTGTAGGGCTTCTGGCCTCGATTCTAATTTACGGTCTCGTTGCTATCTTAGTTAAAATTGATGATCTTGGACTCTATCTAATCAGAAAAGAATATAAGAAACTTGGCTATGCCTGTGTCAGCTCAATGCCTTGGATTATGAGAGGACTTGGAATTGTCGGGACAATTGCCATGTTTCTTGTGGCCGGCGGTATCTTCGCTCATAGCTTTCACTTGGACCTCTATACCTATGAAGTACTTCAAAACCTATTTCTAGGGCTTGTGGGAGGCTTTTCGGCCCTTATCCTTCTAAGCATTCTATCGCATATAAAATCAAAGTTCTTACGCTAATTATTGGCATATCTCTTAATAAGCATCTCCCTAAACGACTGTAATCACAAGAAATTTAGTCTACACTAAATTAAAGTTTATTATAGCGATAGACGATAATTTATTTAGTTAACTGTCTGAGGGAATTATGAAAATTATCAATATGCTACTAATTTCATTCGCTATCATCCTAACTTCATGTGGGGGAAAAACCTCAAATGTCGAAGTTAAGCTTCAAGGAGCATTCTCTCAAGTAGCAGGTCTCTTTGATAATGGTGCTGTTATGTTAGCAGTTGGTGGCCCTTCAGATAAACCTCCCCTTCTCTATGTTGTTCCCCTTTCACAGGCAACTCTTGATCACGAGTTTGATAATGGTAATTGGAAAATTATGGTTTTAGGCTGGCATGGTTCAACGGCCGGCGAGATGATGGAAGGTGATCTCTATTGCTCTGTCGTAAAGAATGCTGTAATTCCAGAACAAACAACATTTAATTTTAATCTGACAAAAGTCGATCAAACGGCACCGGCAAATGTTGTGGATACAGGCCACCCTTGTGCTGAATTTATTGATGGACTTCAAACGGCCAAGTATATGTCTATCTGTGAAACAACAAGTTGTAATATGGGTGAATACGTAAGGTTTAATGCAACTGACTTATCTTTAAAGTTTGGTATTCCTCACTATGAGGGACCTATAAATCGTGACCAAATCTATACTCAATCAAAATTTACTGAATCAATGAATACTTGCTATAGCAGTGCTAATGGTAATCTTTTAGATGGTGGCGACTACGCAAAAATGGTTCTTGATGCTTCCGTTGGACTGGTTCTTCCAGTAAGACTAACAGGAGGCTTTCACTTACCTCTTAGAATTGAGGGTTATGAAGATAAAGATGGTGGAACAACAGATTGCTCGATGGGACTTAATGGCAAGCTTGCAACGATGAATAGTATTGGTGAAAAAGATACTGCTGGAAATGATCGTCACTTCTATGATGGGACATACTTTACTTACTTAATGCCTCCGACTCCATTTGAAATTTCGATTACAAATTCGAATTATTCATTTGAAAGAAACTCTTCGACTACAGTACAGGTGGGTGGCCCATATGATGTTGGGAATGATACCTATCAAGGCAATTCCATGAATTATACTTGTGAATACAAGGTCGCAGGAACAGATGATTCGACTTTTGTTGCCTGTGGATATCCAATTGGCTCTGGCCCTATCTCATATGATATGACCACAGGTGATGTTGTTCTTGATGGAAATACAACGAGCTTTGATCTTGGTGAGACATTTGAGTTTAAAATGATTGGATCGTATTATGATGATGGTTCAAGTATGACAATTTATTCTCCAGAAAAGCGATTCAGTGTAATGGCAAATCCTATTGTTATGATTCCGGATTCGGATTTCATACCAGCACCGGGATCAAATGTTGATATTACAACAGGTGGAAACACGACAATTACATTCAATAATAACACTGATAGTATGGTGAGTTTTACTATCTCTTCAACTCCAGACACCTTATCAATCACAGGAGACATTTCATGTTCTCCCTATACGACTTGTACGCTTACAATCGCAGGCTCTCCTGCAGGTACAGGAAATTTTGACTTAAATGCCAATGGTCAGCTTTTCAACTACACATATTACTAAGATGGCACTAAGAAATGGCATTTCCTTGGCCAATCGCTCATCTAAAGCTTTGAAATCCCGTAGATTTTTGTCCCTTATTCTTTAAAGGTTAAGATTGGCTTAACCGATAAGTTTTGTGGATTAAATTGAATTTGGGGACCGTATGCACCGTCATATTTTTGGATTATTTCTTGTTTCACTTCTTCTCACTTCATGTGGAGTAAAAACATCAAACACAAAAGTTACCTTTTCTAAGTCACAATTTTTAGTTGGTGATTTAAGTTCTAACTTTGATGGTGGTGTTCTAATCTTTGGACGAAATAATACGACGAAACAAGTGTTTCAAATTGGACTCGATCCAAGTTCATCTTCTGAAATTGAAATTGAGCTTCCTTTTGGTAATTACGATGTAAAGGCCATTGGTTGGCACCAAGGGACAACTCCTACGAACTTAACTGGAACAAAGTATTGTTCTCAAATTAATACTGAAGTTGATTCAACTGAAACACCAATGAATTTAGTAATGACGACGGCCAACTGTGCATCCCTGACTAATACAGTAGTTCACGACAGTACGACTGGAAATCAATTTAAGGTTGAAACTTGTCATGGAGTTGTTCAAGTATTTGGAAAAGGAAAAAGAGATAGCTGTGATGAAGCTCCAAGTAATGCTCAATCACTTAAGATTCGCTACCCTTCAATTAATGCTGAAGGAGTTGTCGATCCTAGCTTAACTCTTGAATCAAAATGCTTAACACCAAATGCTGGTGATATTTTTACTTATGATCTAACAGCTGATTACAACGTTGTTACTAGTGATAGTGGTTTTTATAATCCAGTTGAAATTGTAGCCTACTATGATGCTACTTGCTCTGGTGCCTCTCAAGTTAAAAGGATTCCAAGAACTGCAGGACTTCCTTCAGAAGAGCATCTACTGGCAACAGAAGACTCAATGAATGGCCTAACTCTCCTAGTAGGTTTTGACTCTTGTGCCTTTGCAGGGGCGTCAACAAGCTCTCCGTTTGCGGCAGATAGCGCGGCTTCAAGAGGAACGAATATTATTTGTACAGCAGCTCAGTTTAACAATATTGCTTCCTACCCTTCTGATGAATATATCATTGGAAGAAAGATCGACTTTGCAGGTAGTGCTCCAGCAACAAGTAGCACTGATTTCACAGGATATATTGAAGGAGACATTCTTCTAAGTATTAATAAGCAACCGCATATTATTGGTGCGACAGATTCGTTATTTAATAGTATCGGAAGTAATGTAACTGATGAGTCTGCAGGTATTGAGAACTTAAATATTAATGTTAACTCTCTTACTGGCGGACCTGTTATTGCCAAGTACTTAGGTGACTCTTCCGAGTTTCATGAATTAACAATTTCAGGCTCAATGACTAACTCGACACCATCTGCAACGCCTTCAGGGTCAAGTCTAGGTTACTCATGTGGTGCACTTGTTAATCAGTCATACTACGATGGGACGACATCAAAAAGTCTAAACACTAGATTCGAAAGAATTACTTTTGAAAATTTTAATCTAAAATGTACGGGCCTTCCTGCTTCTGATAGCGCTTATGTAGGCGCACTAGTTGGTGCCCTAACAAGTGGTTCAGCTGATGCGACTTATAATCGTGAAGTTCAAATTTATGATGTAAAAGGTAATATTAATATTGAAGTTGATTCAACAAATACACAACAATCTGTTGGTGGACTTATTGGATTCTCTGAGAATAATACAAATATTAATACTTATAGTAATAATTATACTTTTGCGAATACTTATACATCTGCAGCTCCAGCGATTATTGGTGGTGTCTTAGGACAACAACAGTCAACTGCTGCCAACTACTATGGCCGTCTTGAATTGGGAGAGAATAATATTCACTTAGCAATTAGTAGTGACCTTCCTTACAATACAATTCAAGGTGCCGGAGGGATTGCAGGGAAAATCTTTAATCCAGAGTATTTACAAATTCGATCTTCGATCACGACAGGAAGTATTGATACAACATTAAAGAATGCTGGTGGACTTATCGGTCATGCCGCTTTCACAAACCCTAGTGATTCATTTGGTATTCACAATTCAGCAACAAGAACAAGGGTTAGCGCTGATGGTAGTGCAGGTGGTTTAATTGGAAGACTTAACCTAGATGGAAGTTCTGCAAACTTTAGACTTAACCATGTTGAGACAAGTTCCATTACAGGAGCAGCGGCCAGCTCTTCAGGATTAGAAGGTGTTGGTGGTGCCCTAGGGACTTTAACATCAACGGCCAGTTATTCTTCTGTAAACTTTGATAGCAACTTCTATTCGGGACTACTCTTTACAACTCTTGGTTATGCTACAGGAAACTCAAGTGGCTCTCTTATTGGAGTTATGTCGGACACAAATACTTACGTGATGGTTAATGGTCACCACTACACGAGATGGGGAACTAGTACTTCTCATATTATCGACTTCATTGGATTTATCAATGAGACAACTCTAGCAAACGTCCTAGATAGAATCACGACAAATCAAGTTGTTTACCAAGGCTACACTGATAGCTCAACAGCACTTCTTCAAAGTGCCCTAAGATATGGAACACCTGGTGGTGAGATCAGCCTAACTTTTAACGAACTTGCTAATAAGTTTCTACCTTCGACTTTTACTGGTAGCCCATTCTTTACTCCAAATGGTGATTCTAAGTTAGATGTAGCATTTAACCGCTTCATGAGATTTGCAACAAATGGCCGCGCGACAGTAACAGGCTCGGAAGGAAGTCCATTTCTTCTTTCAAACTCATCTGATTTATTATTCATTAAGAACAATTTATTCTTGAGTAATTTCAATTTTAGATTAACGGCCAATATTGATATGGGAGGACAATTCCTTCAGCTATCTGATGATAATATTCCATTCAACGGCTCACTTGATGGTGCCGGGTTTACGATTTCAAATATTAATAATAACTATACTGGCCTATACAAAAGCTATAATGGAATTTTTCCTTATGTTGAGTACGGACGAATTAAAAACCTAAGAATTGCCAATTCTATTATGAGTTTTGATTGCGATGCCTCTGGTGATGCTGGTTTATTAATGGGAAGAATCAGTCGCTATAATAACTATGGTGATGACCGCGCACAATTTTACAATATTCAATTAGAAAATAATACGATTGCAAGCAGTACTGGTTGTGCAGCGACAGGGTTAGTTGCCGGTACCTACTCTACAGAGAATAGCGGTGAAGGGATATTATTTGAAAATATAAGTGTGAAAAATAATAATTTTGCGTCCCCTACTGGTTCCCTCTTTGTTGATCGAATTGATTACTCAACGTCAGCGGCTGAAACATTTGCCTTTAGAAACCTCGAGTTTATTGGCAATATGTTCACTGATCCAGCGCCTGTTAACACGTATGCATTCTTCTCAAATAAAGGAGTGAATACATTTAATGTTAGTTATGAAAATGTTCTCTATGTAGGACATAAAGACGGCCATAACCCAACAGATATTCACAGCAATAATAATGCTGGTTCAGCAACTTCTCTAAGTAATCACTACGTCTTTATCAACCCAACTTCATTTGCTGGAGTTCTTGATACAGGGATTCTTACAAATGGAACAAACTACGCCCTTTCAGATATGGCAACGACAACATTTGATAAGTACTTCGTTGTAAATTCAACAACTGGGGCAGTAGATCTTAACCGACCATATATCAAAGAAGAGATGGATCAACGATAAGCATAGTTTAATGCCAATAAATTTAGGCGAAAAAAATAAGGACGCGTTCAGCGTCCTTTTTTTATTACCGGCAGAACTTACCGATATTATTGGTAAAAAGAAATTAACTTAATTATTTTCCCGCCACATACGAAGAGTGCCTACAATAGGTTCCCAAGGAGCTTCAGAGCGAAGCAAAGGCTGAGGTTTTAGGGCAACTATTGAAAATGAATTAAAAGCAACAATTGCCGACTTTTAAAACAACTTTTGAACTAAATAAATTCAGGGTTAAAATTAAGTGTCGCGTAATAGTTTAACCAACAAACTTTGCTTGTTTTACTTCGTTAAGGAGGAGGACTAAATGGAAGCTGAAAGACTAGAATATTTTAAAAAGAAGTTATTGGCCGCTAAAGCTGAGATTCTTAACGGTGGTATTCTAACAAGTACTGAAGACCTTAAGATGTCGACAGATGATTTACCTGATGAAGGTGACGTAGCAAACGCAGTAATTAACCAACAGGTTACATTTAATATGCGTGCTAGAGCGATGACTAAGCTGAGACAGATCGAAGAGGCGCTTCACCGTATTGAAGACGGTACTTACGGACACTGTGAAGATTGTGACGAGCCAATTGGTAAGAAAAGGCTTGAAAACCAACCATGGGCCGATCTATGTATCACACACGCTGAAGAAAGAGAGCGTGAAGAACAACACATGCGAAGAGCATCTTAGCTTTTTTCATATTCCAAATGTTAGTAAAAAAGCCTGCAGTTGCAGGCTTTTTTTATTATAGGGCCATCCCCTCGTCTACGCTAAAGGTCTCCTTCTTTATATAAACATATTTCGATATATCCCTTTTTAAGACTTTCTTAACCTGTTCATTTGATTTGAGGATCTCCTCTACCTTAGGACTCGTTGTACTTGAATTTGTGTTATTAATTGGTGCTACGATCATGACATATGCAAAGACAAAGATACTGATTGATAGTGTCCAAATTGTTTTCACTGAATTACCCTCCATGGTAAGTTCTTCTTCTGTTCATAATTAAGCACGGGCCATGCCAAAGTCTGATATAATGATTACGGTAACTTAATAAAGTGGAGTAATGAACACGGTGGCCTTTTGGCCTTATTTTCTACCACCACTTTCAAAATAGTGTATAAGATTTTGACACCTATCTATAAACTATCCATATAGGCTATAGATGAACGGTTTAAGTAGGTAGAATCCTGTCATAGTGTTGGCACATGCTGTGCATTCTATAACAGTGAGTTTGAGTTACTAAGGAGCACTTTTTGAAACTAAAATCTTTTCTACTACTTTCTACTTTAATTGCTAGCTCTTTTGCTTTTGGAGCTGGTGAAGGTCAGAAATTATCATTTGATCAATTAAGACAACGTGTTTTCAAAAAAGAATACCAAAAAGAAACATCTAATACTGATGTATTAAGATCTCGTTTTTCAAGCTGGGGAATTAAGAATAACTTTGCACAAGGTTCAATTAATCTTCCAGGAGCACTTAAGAAGCTTACAACTCAAAAAGAAGTTGTAGTAGCTGTTATCGATACAGGTATTGATCCAACTCACCCATTCCTTAAAGATAATATTTATGTACCTAAAGGTGATGCTAGCATTACTAACTTTGGCCTAGACTTTTCTAAAGGTGCAGATAATGTAAATACTCCATACGATAAGAACCGCCACGGAACTCACGTTTCAGGAATTATTAAATCAGTATTTCCAAATGTTAAGATTCTTTCACTTAAGTATTACAACCGTCATGCTTCTGGTAAGGATAACTTAAACTCAACAATCAAGGCACTTCGTTATGCAGTTGATCTTGGTGTTGATATCATCAACTACTCAGGTGGTGGACCAGAGCCAGATTTAGAAGAACTTGAAATCCTAAAGAAAGCAGAAAGAAAAGGTATTATCGTTGTTGCAGCAGCAGGTAACGAGCAAGAAAATATCGATAACAAGAACACAGCTTACTTTCCAGCAAGCTACAAGTTATCAAATATCATTACAGTAACTGCTCACGACCAATCAATGAAGATTCTTAACTCTTCAAACTGGGGAGCACAAACTGTAGACGTTTCAGCACCAGGATATAAGATTAACTCTGCTATCCCAACATCAAGAAACGGACTACTAACAGGAACTTCACAAGCAACAGCATTTGTTTCAGGTGTAGCTGCAATGTTAAAAGCTGGATACCCAGGTCTTTCAGCTAAGCAAATTAAGAAGATCATCTCAATCACAGCTAAGAAAGAGATTACTTTTAATGGAAAGGTTAAGTCTTCAGGACGAGTTGATGCAACAGCAGCAGTTGAGCTTGCAGAAAAGCTAAACACGAAAACAAACGGAAAACTTGCTAGCTACAAAGGAAGCAAGAGAGAAGTAGCAAACACTCCAAAAGTAATTATCAGAAAATAATTAAATTCCTAGATGGCCCTTAAATAGGACGTAAGCGCAAGGGTCGTCCCCATAACAAAAATCACCCCAAGCATTCCATACAATAAATAAGATACCTTAAAGAATCCCATCATTTTATAATCTAGAAAGCTTTCGACTTGGCTTTTGTTAAGCTCACGCGTTTCAGAAATGGCCTCTTTGATACGCTCATAGAGAGAGATCTCTTCGATCCCCTTTTGCGTATAAGGCTGCCAAATTTCCTGTTCACTTACACCTGAGTTCATCATTTCAATAACGATATCAACAAGCTCTTGTAGGTACAAAGGCCTAAGTACATCGTTCTTCGAATCCTCACTGTAGAAGTAATCAAGAAGATTATTGTAGCGGCGACGGACTTTGATCATGAATTTCTTAAACTTCACATCACCTTGGAAAATCGCAGGATTTTCCATTTCTAGAGGAGATAGTGTTAGCCAATACCTTTCACGAAAAGTATAAAAGCTCTTCTCCCCTAATGGTTCTCCTAATGGATTAAAAGATAAATCGAAGTCGCATTCTTGGCAGCGATCTTCAATGATATTTTCACTTTCGCACTTAGGACATGTTATAAGTTGCACATCCTGTGCAATATTATCTTCCATGAAGAGATGTTGATGTTTTTGTATGTCGTTTAAGAATTCTTTATCCATAAGAATATTGTAATTTCATAAGCTTAGTATTGGCAAATGTTAAATCATATACGACAATAAAGTATGTCTAGCCTGCTGAAAAATAAATTCTTCCTGCCAGTTGTTCACATTCTTGCAGGTATCATTTACGCATTAAATTTCCCATTCATTGGAAAGTTCACAATCTTTCCGACAATCTTTTTAAGTGCCGCCGTTCTTTTTTACGGATTAAAAAGTGAAAATCGTTTTAAGCATAATCTCTTAAATATTTTCTTATTCTGTTGGGGGTATAATTTTGCAGGCTATTACTGGCTAACTTTTACCTTAAATGAATTTGGAAATTTATTCTTTCCTTTTAACTTTATTCTGTGGCAGCTTTTTTCAGTTATTATTGCCCCACAATTCTATCTCTTTCTCATCATCTTCTTCTTTTTAAAGAAGCATGTGAAGATCGATACTTTAGCTGGAGGAATCCTCTATTCACTAATCTTTGTGGCCCTAGAGTACTTCACTCCACAACAATTCCCGGCCCTTTTTGGCCACCCATGGCTTAAGATCTCTCCATTTCTAAAGCCAGCAAGACTCTTGGGTGTGCCTTTCTATAGTTTCTTAAGCTTATTTATAGGACACCTTATTTTCATGTTCTATCAAAAGCAAAGACTCCCTAAGGCACAAGGTGGAATTATCCTAGCACTCTTACTTGTTAACTTTGGAGTAGGCCCGATCAAGGCCAAGGTTGGAGACGATCTTAAGATTCGCATTGTTCAAGGAAATATTGGGAACGACTTAAAACTTAAGTCTGAACAAGGACTTAGGCTTGCTTCTTCAGAGGTTATTAATATCTATAAGGACCTAAGTCTAGCTGATGGAGTTGATGATATTGACCTCGTTATTTGGCCAGAGACATCATACCCGAGATTTGTTTTTTCAAGAGAGAATAAAAAACTCGCGGGTGAATTAATGGACCTTTTCGTTAATAGTGAAGCCAGCTACTTCTTTGGAACCTATGATCTTGCCTCAACTAACCCTAGTGTTTTAGAAAATACGTATAATGCGACAATCTTATCTCGCGGTGAAGGGATTATTGATCAGGTTTATCATAAACAAGTTCTTATTCCATTTGGAGAAGGGCTACCATTTGGTCCACTGAATAAGTACCTTGCCCCTCACCTAACAAATATTTCATTCTTTGCCAGTGGAACTAAGTACACAAATTTTGAAGTCAAAAATAAGAATTTTATTTCATTAATCTGTTATGAAGTTCTCTTCCCTCGCTATGTAGGCAAGTACATAAAAGAAGTTAAGAAGCGTGGAGAAAAGATTGATTTCATCGTCAACGTCACTAACGATTCATGGTATGGGCCTTACTCAGAACAAGAGCAGCATCTATTCTTAGCAAAGTGGCGCGCTGTGGAGTTCAACCTTCCAATCATAAGAGCGACAAATACAGGAATCTCTGCAGTCATCAAGCAAGATGGACGAGAGCTCATTCGTACTGAGAACTTTAAACAAGAGATAAAGGATTTTTCACTTTAAGATTAAAAGCCCTCTTTTAAAAGATCGTGCATACGGATGAATCCCTTGAATTCATTTCCATCAATAACAGGAAGCACATAAATCTTATTCTGCTCCATTGATGTAAGAGCATCAATAGCAAGGTCATCTGATGAAACCTTTTTAGGCTCAGTCGTCATAATCTCACTTAGCGCTGTCTCAAGTGCATTGGCATTCTTAGCAATAGAGCGTCTGATATCACCTTCCACAAGAATTCCGCTAAAGCTACCATTATCAATAACAGCAAGAGCACCTAGAGGCTTATTCGTCATTTCAAGAACTGCATCTTTTAGAAGATTAGATGATTCAAGAATTGGACACTCTTTAGCGATCCACATGAGATCTTTTACTTTCATTGTAAGTGACTTCCCTAGCTTTCCACCTGGGTGGTTAATGGCAAAGCCCTCACGTGAAAGGCCTACAAATTTCTCATAAGCAACAGCAATGGCATCTCCCATAGCAAGTGCGACCGTTGAAGAAGTCGTTGGGGCCAGATCATTAATACAGGCCTCACGTTCAACAGAACAGTCAAAAGAGATCCCACACTCGAGAGCAATTTGCTTTGTTAAATCACCAACAAGGGCAATACGATTTTCTTTTCTAATTCTTAGGAACGGAATGAGTTTTAGGATCTCACTTGTCGTTCCTGACTTCGATAAGAAAATAATGGCATCATTTTCACTGACTCTCCCAAGGTCACCATGAAGGGCCTCTGTAGGATGAAGAAAGATAGAGCGCAGACCTAAGGAACTAAATGTTGAAGAAAGCTTCTCACCAATAAGGCCAGACTTTCCTACACCACATAAGACCATTTGTCCGTTGTGAGCATGGAGATATTCGAAGACATCTGTCAGTTTGTTACACATCTTCTCATCCAAGAGATCAATAACTCTTAGAATTGAATCAGCTTCAAGTTTTAAAACTTCCTTCATCTGACCAAAATGCTCCACTACCATCTCCTTTGGTGTCAATTTTTCTATCTCGATCGAGTCTATGACTATGTTATTATAATTATATGAAAATGTTAAAAATAATAGTGCTTTTTTCCCTGCTATTTGGTTGTAGTTCATATGAACAATTTGAACAATTAGTTGAAGAATCAGAAATTCCTTCAAAGACTTACAAGTCTAACTTTAACCAAACGTGGCAAGCAGTTCTAGAAATTATGCAACAATACGATATTTCAGTGAAAAACCAAGAAGCTGGAGTCGTAAAAACACGCTGGATCAATAATACGAGTCAAATTAACTTCTCTGATGCCTTCGGTTCTAAAGAAATGGTTAAGGCAGCTCAATTTAAATTAGTTATAAATGTCATTAAAGGATATCGCGGAAAACAAGAAGTCTCTAAGGTTTCAATCTATCGTCGCCAGATGATTGAAAAAGACTTTCTCCAAGGATGGCGCCTAGTTCGCTCAGATGGAATCCTTGAAAAGACTATCCTCTACCGCATCGATCGTATTCTCAAGAGAGAAGCAATGATCAAGAAAATTGAAGAACAAAAAGCAAAAGAAGCAGAGAAAGAGTTATTCTAGTGAATAACGCTTTCTTCTTCTAATTTATTAGTTACGATAACAACTTCATCTATTTCTTCAACAACTTCCTCAACTCTCCCCTTTCTTAAAATTTTACGCTTAAAGAAAACCATAAAATCTCTTTGGATAAGTAGCATACAAGGAAGAACAATAAGAGTTAGAACTGTGGCAAAAAGCAGTCCCCACCCCATACTCATGGCCAGCCCCTTAGTGAATCCAGCATCTCCACCAATTGCGTAGGCCATTGGGAAAACACCACCAAGAGTTGTGATACTTGTTAGAATAATTGCTCTAAGACGGCTTCCTGCTCCTTCTAGGATCTCAGGGCGGTGAAAGCTGAACCAATCACTTCTTTTCTCGTTAATCGTTACAACAAGAAGTAAGCTATCATTAACAACAACACCGGCCATCCCAATAATTCCGATAATGGCCATTAAGCTAATATCTAGTCCCTGAAAGTAGAAGGCCCAGATAACACCAATAACTCCAAATGGAATTGCAGAACAAATAAGCAGTGGCTGCATAATACTTCTAAGAACAATTGCAAGAATGAAGAAGATACCAAGAAGCGCAAATGCAAACTTCTTAACCATCGAATTCTTATTCTTTCTCGACTGTTCATCAGCATCTTGTGCATTAAACATTAGATCTGGATATTTTTTAGAAAGCTCTTTTGTTAAAAGATCAACTTTCTTAATTAGTACTTCTTTTTTAATAATATCTTTATCAAATGGTAGATCAACAACAACCTTTCTCATTAAGTTTGAGTGTCTAATTACTGATTGCTTCTTCTGCTTCTTCCAAGTACCAATCTCTGAAGACTTAATGACTTCACCATTTGCAAGAACAACAGGAAGGTTTCCAAGCTCTTCAAAAGTTAGATCATCCCCATCAGCAGCATAAGTTAAGAAACGGATTTTGCGATTTCCACTTGTGTACTCATAAACTTCATTCTTATTAATAAATTGAACAAGTTGACTCGAAACCTGGCCAAGAGAAAGTCCACGAGACTGAATCTCATTTTTCTTAGGAGTAAATACCCAAGCATCTTTAAAAAGAGAATCATCAAGATCCACCGACTTGATACCTTCAATCTTTAAATCTTCAATGGCCTTCTTAGTATACTCTGTTACCTCTTCAACATTGAATGGTGACAGTGACTGAATTGTTACTTCAACAAGGTTTTCACGACTTTCATCATTCCCACCTTTTGCAATCTTTACTTCCAGCCTTTCAAACTTACCTGTTTTCTCTAGCTCTTTTAGCTGATTCTTAAGATAGTCTTGAACATCCTTCTTATTGGCCTCGACATTATTATCAAGTTGAGAAAAGGACACTCGATAACTAAAGTATTGTGGCCCTTCTTGTTTCTTACCATTTGTATAATTTTGGCCAATCGTAAATTGATAGTTATTATACTTATTCTTATCAATCTTATTCATCACCTCTTCAACAGAAGCAAGTTGCTTATATGAATCATCAAGGCTTTCAGACTCTTTTAGGGCACCAATGAACTCCACTGTTTCAGATGAAATACTTAAGTTGAAATTGAAATTAATATTCTTACTAGCAAAGATGATTGAACCGATCATCGCTGCAACAAATCCTGTTAAAACGATATAGCGCCATCTGAGGGCCCCATCGAGAAGTCTTAAGTACCCACGTTTGAATCGTTGAAAGTAATTTGATTCATGATGTGCATTGGCCTTTGTTACAAAGTGCTTTAAGTGATTTGGAAGAATAAAGAAACTTTCAAATAAACTTAAAAGAAGCGCAGAGAATACAACAACAGGAATAGCCATTAAGATATTTGACATCGAATCCTTTCCAACAAGGATTGGTGCAAAGGCAATTAGTGTTGTTGCAACTGTTCCACAAATAGGCTTCCAAGTAGAAAGAACCGCACCAACAGCGGCATCTTTGGAACTTGCTCCCTTTTCAAGGTTTTGCATATATTGTTCAGAAATAATAATGGCATCATCAACGAGAATCCCAATAACAAGAAGCATCCCAACAACTGAGATAAGGTCAATGGAGATCCCCATTGTCTCAAGAACAGTAAAGGTAAAGAAGTAAGCAAGTGGCATCCCAATTGATGTCATAATTGCAGTTCTAAAACCTAGAAATAAACAAAGAGTGATAAGAACAAGAATGATCCCCATTAAAGCATTAGACTGAAGAGCATTGATTTGCCTCTCAATAAATGCAGGGCCATCCTCAACACTAATGATATTTATTTCTTCTGGAGCTTCTTTATTAATTTTAGCTAGCTTTTCTTCTAGCATTTCTTTTAATGTGATCGAGTCTGCTTCAACATCTTTAAAGATATTAAAGCTTATACCTGGTTTACCATTTGTGTAATTAGTTCTGTTAATCTTTGGTAAACGGTACTCAAGTGTTGCTAAGTCTTTAAGGCGAAGCGTGTGGCTTGAGTTATTAGAACGAATTAAAAGATTATTAAGGGACTCGATATCATAGTTTAGATTTTCAATTTCAATTGAGTAAGAATCACTTCCTTTGCGAATACTTCCTAGAGGGTAAATTCTAAATGTTTCTTTAATCTTATTGTAAATATCAGAAGGAGCAATTCTGTAGCGGGCCATATTATCGACATTTAGCTTAATATAGAGATCTTTAGTGTAGCCGTAAGTATCAACCCTTGAAACACCATTAACCCTTTCAAGCTCTTCTTCTATTTTTAAAAGCCAATTCTGGTGGAGATCGCTATTTTGATCAAAGTTTAAAATTGCGTAGTAGTTAAACCAAGAATCTGTTTGCTTAATATGGCGAACAACAATGTCTTTAGTTTCAGAAGGAAGATCTCCACGAATCGTTTCAATAGCATCTTTAATACGTGTTTCAAGATCATCAATTTCTTCAAACTCATCTTTTACATCAACATTGATGCGCATATATCCCTGTTGTGAGTTTGACCAAATCTTGTCAATACCAGCACTACCTTTGATGGCACGTTCAATCGGATAAGTTAGAAATCTTTCAACTTGAGAAGCACCTGCACCAGTTAGTGTGGCAGTGATTTGAATTCTTTTTGATGACCAGTTAGATATCAAGTCTCTTTTCATATGGGCCAGGGAGATAATCCCAAAGAGCACCATCATGATACTTAATAAGTTTACTAGAAAGCTATTTCCTACAAAGTATGAAACTAGTTTTTTCACAAGCTACTGTCCTATTTAGATTTTTAAAAACAGTAGCTTGTAGCACTAAAAATGTGAATTTGTTTAGTTTTTGAGAAGTTATATCGAATTTACACTCACTAACCTATTGAAAATAGATTAATAGGCCATGATATAAGTCACCCAAGACTCACAATTCTCTTCAACAGTTGAGCGATAGAAGATACCGTCACCAGAACCATCATCATCCTCACCTTCCCAGTAAGTGATAATATTCTCAAAACCAGCATCTTTCATGATGTCCTTGATCTCACCAATTGACCAATGTCTCCAGTCATATGAGAAGGCCTTACGATAAAGTTTTCCATCATTATGTGTTTTAAAGTGAATATAGTATTGTACTTCTTCTGTTAGAGGATTGTAGCTATCACAATCCCAGAAGTATGTATGATCGTCGTGCTCAGTTTCTTCCTCTAGCTCTTGACGACACTCTTCACCACCAAAGATATCAACCATAAAAACACTCTCTGGCCCCATATTCTTCTTCACCTGCTTAAAGTAATTAAGAAGAACATTTCTTTCTTTGAAAATGAAGTAAGAGAAATTAAAGGCAACAGTAACATCTGCTTTAAAGTCGTAATCATCAAGCACGTTTCCATTGATATAATGCATACGTGTTTTCTCTTCATCCGTTAGACGAGAGTAGTGATTTTCAATTCCATACGCTTGTGGTTCTTCATCAAGATCAATCCCCCAAGCTTCACGCTCACCACCTTCTTTAACCCAGTCACATGCCATTGCGGCCGTTCCACCAAAGTCTTCTCTAAGAGTTCTTGGAGAGCGTCCAAAAATCTTCTTATACTCTTTGTTGATAAATTCAATATCAGCTTCGTGATTTTGAACTGACTTTTCATAAAGTTGGTACTTCAAATTCGTTGGAATTTTCGACATTAAATACTCTTTTGTTATCTATTTATATGATTTGACTTCTTTTATGCCAGAATTGTAACTCATATTGATTGAATTTTTAACCTTAAATCTCAAATCATTTGTTTTATAGACACTACGTGCCAGAGAGATAAATTCATCACCAAAGTCACAGGCCTTCTCTTTCAAACGAATATCGTCTTCAATTACCCAAAGCTTTTCATTAATCTCTTTAAGCTCTCTGATAAACTTATCCATACCTTCTAAATTTAGTTTGGCCAAAGTATTTGCAAGCTCATCATATTCTGCTTGGGCAAGACGGACACGCTCAGCATCCTCAATTCTTTCCGTTTTAATTTTTAAAATTGTCATTTTATCAACTAACTCACCGAGAGAAACGGGACATTCAATTATCATCTTATACCTCAATATCAATATAATTAATTTCTACAATTGTGTATTCAAAATCATCACCTGGGGCCTGAACAATAACTTCATCCCCTTCTTCCTTGCCAATCATGGCCCTTGCAATCGGAGACTTCCAACTAACAAGTCCCTTTGTCGTATCAACTTCATCAACTCCTACAATGGAGTACCTCTTCTCGTTGCCATCCTCATCTTCCAAGACGACGGTTGCACCAAATTGGATTTTTTCAGATGAGACAGAAAGTGGGTCCACAATTAAGGCCGCGTTTATACGAGTATTTAAAAAGCGGATACGTCGATCGATTTCACGAAGCCTTTTCTTTCCATATTGGTAGTCAGCATTTTCTGATCGATCGCCAAGAGAAGCGGCCCACTTAACAGTTGCTGTCACCTCAGGTCTTTCCGTCTTCATTAAAAAATTCAACTCTTCTTCAAGCTTAGCGTACCCACGTGGTGTTATATAATTATCTTTCTTTATTGCCATATTGATTTAGAATTCCTTCTACTCCATTTTCCACTAAGTCCATTACTTCTTCAAAGCCCCTAGCTCCGCCAAAATAAGGATCAGGAACTTCTTCATAAGAAGTATATGGGCCACTACAGAAGCTATAAAATAACTTAACCTTATTCTTATACTTTCCCTCAATGTCTAGCTTAAGAATATTTTGATAATTTGACTTATCCATTGCAACGATTAGGTCAAATTCTTCAAGATCATCTTTCGTAAAACCTCTCGAAATACTAGGAAGTGTGTAGCCCCTTTTATAAGCATGCTCTTGCATACGTCGATCTGCCCCTTCTCCCGCATGATATGCACTCGTTCCAGCAGAATCCACCTGAATATGTTCAAGTAAATCGAGTTCCTTAATTCGATGAAGCAGTACCCCATCAGCGGCAGGTGAACGACATATATTTCCAAGACAAACAAATAAGATTTTCATATTAAAATTATGATAGAATCGAGGGTGAAAGTAAATTTAAAGGAATAAAATTATGACAGTTCAAAGAATCAGAACAATGGGTGATCCCGTATTAAGAGAAATAGCACAAGACTTTACAAAAGAAGAAATTCTAAGTGAGGAAACAAAGCAGCTTTTAGAAGATATGAATGATTCTATGATTGCAGTTGGTGGCATCGGAATCGCAGCTCCTCAAATTGGAGTTTCTAAGAAAGTTACAATTATCGATGTACCAGAGGACTCTCGCTACGAAGATGCTAGTCCGAGTGGAAAAATGATTATCTTCAATCCTAAGATAGAATTCTTAACAGATAAAGAAGATGGATACTGGGAAGGCTGTCTTTCTGTTCCAGGCCTTAGAGGTTATGTAGAAAGACCAAATCATATTCGCGTGAGCTATTTAAATGAGAAAGCACAAGAAGTTGTTTTTGAAGCTAGGGACTTCTTAGCAACTGTTTTTCAACACGAGATCGATCACCTCTACGGAAAGCTTTACGTCGACAATGTTAAAGATATAAAGAAACTCGTTTACGAAGAAAATTTATAGCCATAATAAAAGGCCCTCATAAGAGGGCCTTCTTTTTTTGTAGAAGGTATTTTATTTATTCTGAAACAATCGCACGCATTACATCTAGAGTTTCAGGAGAAAGAGAAGATTCGTAGCGCGCCCAAATTTCTTTAGTCTCTGCTACAGAAGTGTCACGATCCATTTGTGCAACAACTTCTTCAAGAATTAAATTCGCTTCTTCAACTTCCGAGTTGTAGATTGCAATTTGATCAGCATTCACACCCTTGATAGATCCATAAACAGGACCAAACTCTGCTAGACCTTCATCATCTAAAAGAATTAATCCAGCAAGACCAATTTTAGCGGCCTTTACCCAATCCTTCTGATCACCAGAGAAGATTGCTTTTACTGAGTAACCAACACCTACTTTCATTGCAAGAAGTCCAGTGTAAGCGATGTAGCAGTTACCAGTTAACATACCAACTGCTGCAGATGCATTAAACGAAAGACCTGTTGCAAGAATTAGACTTAGAATTACCTTTTTCATTTTTTTTCCTCCATGTTTTTTTGGTTGTAAATAACGATAACGTCCATCCGAATTTTTCTAAACTTAAATAAAGGTAATATGTCGAGAGACATTTTATAAAAAATGACCAGTGTTTTTTACAAGCGATAGAGTCTGACTTTACCACCGCATCGTGTTTTCAAGGCATTACGAATAAGAAGTAAAGTTTTTGCATTTAAAAACCGACAAGAGAAGAAGGATAATTACTAATTAGAGAGACATATTATGAGTGAAGGTAAGAAACAAAGTTTTATCGCTTTAGCGTGCGTACTTAGTGTTAATACATTTGTCGCATATCAATTCTTTTCAACATCAAAATTTGATAACGTCTATTCGAAAGAAAAGATCCAAGAACGAAGGGCGCCGGCCTCCCAAAAGGTTCCAGGAGAATACAAAGAGTATCAACAGCTCTTTCCATTTGAAGACTTTGTTATCTACGAGGATTTTAACGGAAACGTTGATTACAAGATGTCTGTCGACTTCTGGTCTGACAAAGGCGCAAAGTATTTCACAAAGAATGGAAAAGAAGCAATTGAAAAGGGTCTTACGGCCGGCTTCAAAAGACTTATTGAAAAGGGCAATCAAGATGGAACAACTCTTAAGTCAGAAGTTCTTCCTGAGCTAACAAAGGAATTCCTTAATACCTTTGTCTATACAATTAAGGTTCACAAACTCATCGATTCAAACTTTGAATTCGATATTATGTTTACGCCTTATAACAAAGATACTGTTTCATACAAAGACGAATTAAAAACAAACCAGCTTATAAACCTTGAATCTCAAGGAACACTTTATGAAGCTTACCAAACATATAATAAGAATTTTTCTCATCGTGTGCTAGACACACAAATTCCAATTTCTAATGATGTCTATCAATATCTTGGTGGAGCGATCACTTTGACTTCGGAACTAATTGATACGGACTGGAAGATCTCTCAGCCTATTCCAAAGCCTAAGAAGAATGGTGTTAAAGGATATGTACGACTTCGTAAGTACTATCGAGTTAACTACCCTACTGACTTAAAGGTTGAATCTTTTAAATCGAAGTACTTAAATATTACGGAGCAAGAATTTGAAGCAAAGAAAGAGATGCCTCATGTTCTTACTGTTGATACTATTTATGAATACAATCTTTCTAGCCTAATTCCAAAGAAGACAAAAACTATCTTTCACTTTGGTGAAATCGTATCTCTTGATAAGAAGCATGATAGCTTTTTCAAGAGAATCTTTAGCTTCTTTAGCAAGAAGAACGATATTAAGACTTCAAAATTTAAAATCAAGGGCGACTACTCAAACGGTACTATTCGTACAAATTTCAATGGTGAAATTAAAACACTTGTCTACAGTCACAAAGACAAGAAGTTTACTAAGAAGAGTCGTGTAACAACAACCCCTAGGGATTATGACTTAAGAATGCATGTGAAAGATGCAATCAAGAAGACTCTTCTACAAGAAAACACTGAGTACCTTGTAGAAAAACTTAACTTAGAAAAATTTATTAAATAATAGGATCGACTATGAAATCGACGAAGAAATTATTAACGACAGCTCTACTATCGACACTTGCAGTACAATCATTTGCCGCAAGCTTCAACATCAAGGATCGACTTGACTCTCAAAAGTTATTTCTAGAGTCTTATCAGTCAGTCTATGGCCAACGTGACTATGCTCATGCGCCATCTTTCTTTGATACGATCAAAGAGCTAGACAAATCAAAAGAGAAAGCCGCTGTTAAATTTCTTAAAGAAGTCGACAGTGTACTTCCAAGTAAGATTGCCATGCCGGTTACTTACTGGACAAAGGTCTCGCCAAATGAAAAAGAGCTTGGAAAAGTTATCTACTACTTCCTGGCCTACAAACTATTTATCCTTAGAGACTTTATTGATAACCCACTTACCAAAGATAAGGATAAGAAAGCGGCCCAAAAGCTTCTTTCTAAAATTACTAGAAAGGGAATCAATTCAAATTCTATTTCAACATACTTTCCTACTCTGAAACTTCAAGCAATGAAGATCGCTAGCAGTAAAGATGTTATTGAAAGCATTAAAGAAAATGAAATTGCAACGATCGACTTCACTGAGACATTTAGTGATATTAATAACTACTCACTCTCTGCCCTTGGTTTTGTGCCATCAAATAAAACAGAGATTGTTTCAGAAAATGAAAGATCTCTTGAGCGTATCGATTGGCTTAACCAAAGGGTTATCTTTGCTGGTGGAACGCTAGACTTTGATTCAGACTATATCAAAATGCCAACAGCTGATGATCCTACTGGAAATATCATTTTTAAACAGGATCCAATCTACATCAAGATTCGCGATATGATTGCAAGTTCTAAGGACTCAATCTTTATCGATATTTTCCTCTTCGGAGGAACACTAGGAGCAACTCTTTCAGAGTACCTGCTAGATCAGACGAAAGAAAAACTTAAGGCCAATCCAAATTTTAAGGTTGTCCTTCTCCACGACTATGCCACTAACTACAATATGTTAGATGAAATGATGCCGATCTTTGAGTATATCAAAGAACGTCGTGAAAAAGATCCAGTATTAAAAAAGAGTGTCTCTCTACTACAAGCAAATATTCAGCGCCACCCTCCAGGGATTCCTTTTGGTATTACAAAGCTAATTCCAAAAACTGCTGAAGCGATTAAGTATTTTGAGTCAGGTAGTACTTATTTTGAATCAAAAATCGACCACTCGAAAGTTATTGTCGTTGACGGTAATACGGAAAATGCTCAGGCATATTTTGGTTCAAAGAACTGGACCGATCACAGTGGCGGTTACTACTACGATGATGCAATCTATGTGACGGGAGCAGCTGCCGGACTTGTCCAGGCCTCTTACTACCGCGACCTCGAGGCGGCTCTAACAGAAGATCCAAAAGAGCTCATTGGGTTCTATTATAAAGAGCAAGGCTTTGATAACCGCGCCTATCTCTCTAAAAAAGATCAAATCCTAGAAGATATGAGAGTTAAGAAAGAGAAATATGAAGTAAAGGGTGATTCAGTTATTCGCCTTGCTGAAGCCGATGTTGATGGAACAATTAAAAATGTTCGAAATATCTTAGTTGATATGATCTCAAAGGCCGAAAAGAATATCTTCATGGAGCAGCTATTCTTATATGATTCATATGTTATCGATGCTCTTGTAAAAGCAAAGAGGCAAAACCCTCTTCTTGATATCAAGCTTGTTATCGACCATAACGGAAACTTTGGAATGAATGGACTTCCAAATACTTTATTCGTTAAAAAACTTGTTGATGCAGGAATTCAAGTACGTGCTCGTAAGACTTATGGTATCACGGCGAATTTCCCAGACGGTTCAACTAAAGAATATCACCAAGAAAACCACAGAAAGATCACGTCAATTGATGGGATAACTGTTCTAGGTGGTTCTTCTAATATTAACCCAGATACTCTTCAGGGTTCATTTAGAGAGTTCGGTGCTCAGATCTTTGATAAGAAAGAAGTAGCAAGCTTTGAAAGACGCTTTAGTCGCGACTGGCATGATTCAGATAAGATGGAAATCTTTGATATTGAAAACTTTGAGGCAAATATTCAAGGAGTAGCCTTAGGTAAACGCTCTTCGGCCATTATCAATGGCCTTGGTAGTATGATCTACAAGTCAAAAGACGATATCGAAAAACGTCACAAATAAAGACTTCTATATTTAAACAGGTAGCTGTTATCCGCAACAGCTACCTGAATTTCCTTTATCTTCAAAATATTTTTTAACTCTTTTAGGAAGCTCGACAAATACGAGTGAGCGAAGAAGTAGCATTGTAAATGCAACCGCTAGTGAAATTTCCCACCAGCTTGATGACTCATGATTGTGATGAGAAATATTAAAGTTAAGTGGCCAAGAAAAAGCACTGTATAGGTAATCCGTTAAGAATGAAAAACCTAAGGCAACAAGTGCGATTGAAAGAAGGTTAATCACAACTCCTCTCTTTCCAATATACTGACCGATAACGAGAATATTTGAAATATTCGTTGCAGGACCTACTAGAAGAAATAGTAGCGCCATACCAGGGCTCATTCCCTTCATCACAAGTGAAGCTGCAATTGGTGTTGTTGCCGATGCACAAATATAGAGAGGAATTCCAACAAGAAGGATTGCTCCCCTTCCGGCCCAACCAGAAAGGCCATCAAAGAAATTTGCAGGAAGAGCAAAGTCAATAAATGCTCCGGCCACAATTCCAAAGGCCAACCAAATGGCCATATCATCAACAAGTTCAATAAAACCAAAGTGAAATGAAGCTTTCGCTTTCTTTGCAAAGCTCTGCTTTACAATAACACTTTCATCTTTCTTTTTAGAACTTCCGCAACAACTCGGCTTAACTTCTGCTTGTACCTGATCAACATCTTTATCAGTCTTAAAAACTAATTGGAGTGCTCCTGCAACAAATGCTGATACAAAGGCAGCGATCGGACGAATAATTGTCATAGGGATATCCATCATTCCATAAGTCATGGCAATTGAATCAACTCCTGACTCAGGCGTTGCAATTAGAAATGCAGAAGTAGCGGAATTTGAAGCCCCCTGCTTCTTAAGAGTAGCGGCCGTAGGAATAACAGCACAGCTACATAGAGGCAAAGGGATTCCAAGGATAGATGCTTTAATGGCACCCATTAGGCCCTTACCACCCATGGCCTTTTTAATTCTCTCTACTGAGATAAATGCCTTAATAATACCGGCAACGAGAAGCCCAAACATTAAAAACGGGGCAGAGACTAAAATATAATTCCAAAGTGACGTTAAAAAACTCATAAATTTTACCTTTTTTTCGTAGGCTAATCTTAACAGAAATATTTTAAGACGTCCTTTATTACTGGCTTTTTCGCTCTTCATTAGACAAATTTTATAGAAGGGCGAAAAAAAATTGAACTTTTTTTAAATTTTTCTATTGACGAATGAAACCGAAGTCCCTATATTAAGTCTTACGAAATGAGGGGGCGTAGTTAAGTTGGTTATAACGTCTGCCTGTCACGCAGAAGGCCGAGGGTTCGAGTCCCTTCGCTCCCGCCATTTTTTTTCATTTCGCAACATTCAAGTTTTAATCTCTTCGGAGACTAAGATATTAAAAGCCGAGTTAACCCACTCGGCTTTTTTTTTGTTTGCGGCCATCTGCAGGAGCAGATGACGCAATTCAACCCAGAAGCGACCACGATGGGAGCTTTCGGGTAACCAGCTCTGCAATCTCAATCACATTTTCGATAACACTAAATTTCAAATAAGAAATGCCAGTATGGCAATTTGATGCTGAACAACTCATGACCGACCACGACGGGAGGTCAGGAGAACCAACTAAGCAATCCCACTAACATTTTTTGAATGACTATTTTCTTTCATGAAAAGCAGTATGCTAATTGAAGCCGTGCAACCCTGATGAGCGACCACGGTCAGCTTCGGCTCCTGCCTCTCGCTGACATACCGGTCATCCTGACCATAATGGGAGCGAGAGAGGGTAACCAGCCAAGCAATCCCACTAACATTTTCAATATCACTAAATTTCAAATAAGAAATGCCAATATGGCAAAATCATCACTCTCCCCTTAAAGGGTTCTTCTTAATGGATTTGATAAAAATTCTTTACGAGTAAAAACAAAAAAACAGTACCCTAAAGTACTGTTTTTAAGTTCTATATAACTTTTTCTTGATTAATATGAAGCTGACATATTCGGTGTTGTTTCTTTTTGAGAGTATAGTTCATAAAAATACCCTAGCGTATCTTCTACTTTACTATATTGGCCTCCAAATATAACTCTAGAAGCTCCATTACGACTAAGCTTGAAACTTACTTCCTCAGCCGAATAAGATATAGTGTTATTGAAGAAAGTACTATGAGACACTTTAATCTCTGTCTTATTCCTATGAATTTCTTTTAAAGAATCAATATAACTATTTTCTGATAAGAAACTAATCGGAAGAAGATACATACTTCTATGTGGAATATATTTAGATTTGTCGTACTCACGTACTGGTTTGTCTTCTAAATGAGCAATGTCTTTAATAATATCAATAGTACAGTTTGAAAGAGAAGTCGAAATACATTTATTACCTGCATGTAATGTTCTACCTCTGATTAGGCTTTCTAAGGTATTGCAAAGGTTAGAAGCTTTAGATTTACAAAGCTGTGCAATCTTCTTGTGAGTTCTATTCTCGACATCTTTTTCCCATCCATTAACTCCTTCAGACTTAGTTCTAAGTTCAGACATTTCTGAATGAATTTCATTAATCTCCTGGAAGAATTCTGCAATATCACTTTCTAGTGATTCATCTGCTGTGTAAGTATTCTTTCTTCTTTCGTATACAGTTTTGATTTTATTTTTTAGAAGAAGCTTAAGTTCTCCATTGAATGACATATTAATATGCTCAACAAGGTCTCTATAATCAGATTCATTGTTTTCTTTTAAGACTTTAGATCGCTCTAATGATGTAGTTAATATGTTCGTTACTTTTTCTTCTACAAGCTTTACTTTTGCAGGGTTTACTAGTGAGTCAAATGTCAACACAGGTGTTGCTTGAGCTGAAACGCTTGGTAGTGTTAAGAGTAGTGAAAAACCAATAATAATCTTGTTCATAGTGTCTCCTCGGCTAAAGTAAAAATGTGAATACAAATCAACTTTATAGATTATCTTGATCGAGAAACAGACCTATTGAAGAATTTTTATGGAGAAAATAAAAGTGTCTAAAAAGTATACATAAGAATCTGATAGTTTTGATGATCAGATTATTGAAATAATCGTAAATAGTGGGAATTCTAATAACTAACCGTACATTCTATTACTTACGTCTATTCTTCATATATGTTATCGCAAAGTCATATGCATCTTGACCCTTTGGAACATTAACATCGGGCTTTATACCTATAGACTCTATAAATCTGTTATCTCTATAGCTATTAAATGTTGAAGGTATATTTATCTGAATGCGACTTTCAGGAAGTACGACAAACCCAAGATTACCAAATTGAACCTGACCAGCTGTGTTCTCACCGACTCTTGTTACATCATCAATATATTCAAAAAAGTCTATTGTACTTTCACATGAAGATGCACAAGCACGATCTTGTAAGATCACAACAGGCCTTAATGCCTTGGCCTTAACAACTTTAGGTAACACTTTATTTACAATAGCGGTCTCTTGTTTATAGTTAGTATATTTTTGCTTATCTCTTTTAATAAAGTCCGTAAAAAAATCTTTTTGTTTCTTTGATTCTGCATTATATGCCAAGAAAGAAGATAAGTTCGCTCGACTTTCTAGACCTGGCCTTGTAACGACTTTGTATTGATTTGCATATGGTGTAGAAAACTGAGAGCCACCAGTTAATAATTTTGCTAACTGATATCCAATAGTATCATCTCCTCCACTATTACCTCTTAGGTCAACGACAACAAAATCGATCTTATCTAAATGCGTCTTAATTTCTCTAAGCATCCCATCCCATTTATTTGAAGAGGGTGATGCAAACCAAGAGATAGTGATAACGAGAACGTTACTATTACCTTCAACAACTTTTTTTACCGTCCAAAGTCTCTTCTCTTCACTATCGATTCTTTTACCGACATTTCCAACGAATGTATTTCTCGCACATTTCCTAGGGCCAAACTGAAAAGTCAAATGCTCATCTTGAACATGAGAAAATGATTCCCCTAATACATTACAAAAATCTCCTGGTTTAATCGATTCAATATTTACAACAGATTCTTTTAATTTTTTAATTCCTAGTTCTACGTTATTTTTATTTTTAAAAAAATAACCTGAGTAGGAATTTTTAAGAGTATATTCAACAAGATTTACATCTAAATCTATTTTTTCCTTGTTCAATATGGGGGGGGCTTCAACTTTTATTGATGGATCATAAACCAAAGAATACTCTTCCTTATTTGTTGAAGAGCAAGAAACTAATATTGAAAAAAATGAAAATGTTAAAATGAAAAATCTCATATAAATATTATCGGTTTTTCGTTAGCTTTCCTTAATAAATCAAACAATTTACTTAAAAAGAAATACTGTAATTACATCTCGGTATCGCGTCCCTGCAATCTCACGAAGCTGACACTCGTTCCATTCTTTCGCAACCCTATGCAGACTCAGCGATCAGAGCTTACGCTCTCACCGCAGGTCAAGCTTTCGGTACTGTAATATTTATATTAAGAACTCCTGTAGTTTTTACAAAACACTGAAATTATAACTATATAAGTTGCGACTCATATTTAGATTCCTTATAAGAGCATATGTATCAATTATTAGCTCTTGTAACTATTTTCATATCGCTTAAGGCTTTTCCTTATAACTTTGCTAATCAGTTTAAAGATCACCGTATGGTCACATGTCATAGTAAAGATTCTCGAGGTCAGATTCAGGTGTTTGACGTTGTTGAAAATATTTATAGTGCTCAACAATACCTTCACTCCAAAGAATATAAAGTTACAACTACTACAGGTCACAGCTATGGCAACCTAAACAATGATCCATTGTATTTTCTCTCTGATGATTTTTGGGGAGTACCAGGAAAAATTGTACAATCACAAAATTGCTTATTCTCAAATCCAGCTCTCGTAGATACTCATGTTAACACTATAAAAACAATAAGAATCGTAAAAGAGCACTTAGGGTTTAATAGCTTTGATAATAAAGGGTCGGAAGTAATTTCAGTGCTTTTAAAAAAAGGTTCATTTAATGATAATGCAAAGTGGTGGGATAAAGATAAAAATATAATTACATTCGGGCAGAGTTCAGATATTTCAGATCACACACACTTGTCTGCAAGTATTGGAATCGTTGCCCATGAATTTGCTCATGGGCTGTTAGCAAATACAATAGAACTTGCTTCCGAAGGTGACCAGGGATCACTCAATGAAGCATTTGCAGATATTATCGGGGTTTTTGTTTGCTTTAAAAATAATCCAAGAGCAGATTGCTATCAGTTAGGACATGAAGCATATATTGGTCAAGGTAATTGCTTACGTGATATTTCAAACCCAGAACAAAATGGTCAAGCAAGTAACTTTGACGAATACAAGCCTAATGGCCCTAATGTTTATTATAATGCAGGCATAGTAACGAATGCTTTTTATCTCTTGTCTGAGGGAACAGCTGAATTTGAGGGTGTAGGATATGAAGTTGCAACTGAAGTTTTTTTCAATGCTTACATGAAATATCTTAATAAGAATTCAACTATCAGGGATATAAAGTTGGCAACAGTTAAATATTTAAATGAAGCCCAAGACTTAAATCATAAGCAAACACTTAAAACCCTGCTTTCTGTATGGAAGCATATTGGGCCATAAAAGAAGCAATCCCACTAACCTATTTCAATCTACTTCGCTTTACTTGCAGCACGTCTGCGTCTCGCACTTCTTTGCTGATTATTCGACTTACTCGTTTTGTTGCCTTTAGACTTCGCACCACTTCTTGAAGAAGCCTGCTTCTTCTTTTCTGGACGTCGATTATTTTGAGGTTGTGTAGGAGCTCCTGCGACACCATGAAATGGGTGATCCTTATCTTGAGGAATTTGATACTTAATCGTTTTCTCAATATCCTTTAAAAGATTCTTTTCTGTGTCATCACAAAATGAAATAGCAACTCCATCTCGGCCAGCTCTTGCTGTTCGTCCGATTCTGTGAACATAACTCTTAGGATCATCTGGAAGATTGTAATTAATAACGTGAGTGATGTGAGAAACATCGATTCCTCGAGCAGCAATATCAGTTGCAACAAGAACTCTAATGTCACCTTTTCTAAATCCACCAAGGGCCTTCTCGCGTGCACTTTGCGATTTGTTCCCATGAATGGCCGCGGCCGTAATTCCCACTTGTTCAAGATGCTTTACGACACGATTTGCACCATGCTTTGTTTTTGTAAAAACAAGCACGTGCTCAATCGTTTGATCTTCTAAAATACTTTTTAAAAGTTTTGGCTTATTTGTTTTATGAACGAAATTAATTTTTTGATCAATTCTTTCGACAGTTGTTGACTCTGGAGTAACCTCTACTTTCTTGGGCTTAACAAGAAGCTTCTTTGATAGATTCACAATATCTTGAGGCATTGTTGCTGAAAATAATAGAGTCTGTCTCTTCTTTGGAAGCTTAGCAATGATCTTATTTACATCGCGAATAAAGCCCATATCAAGCATACGATCGGCTTCATCAAGAACAAAGGTTTCAAGTTGAGTAAATTTGATATGATCATCACCCATGAGATCTAGAAAGCGACCTGGAGTTGCAATAATGACATCCATTCCCTTCTTTAACTGTTGAATCTGAGGCCTTGGTTTAACTCCACCAAAGATAACCGTACTTTTTATGCCTAGGCCCTTTCCGTATTCTACAATATTTTCATTAATCTGCGATGCTAATTCTCTCGTTGGCGTAAGAATGAGAGTCCTCATATGTCTTGGCTTTGTTTTAATTTTATTAGAGCCAAGATTATTTAGTATTGGTAGCGAGAACGCAGCAGTCTTTCCAGTCCCTGTTTGAGCAATCCCAAGGATATCTCCACCATTTAGTAAGTGAGGGATTGAGCCCGCCTGAATAGGAGTAGGTTTTGTATAGCCCTTCTTTTTGAGGCTAGAGAGAATTTCAGGTAATAGTTTAAGAGAATCAAATGAATTGACTGATGACATAGTAAATATCCTTGCTTTAAAGCATTAGTGCCGTTGCTTAATCCAAATACTAGCAAAGGCAAATATTTAAAATGTATCCAGATCAATACTCTTCATCTCTTTATTTATGGTACAAGTCAATCTTTATCATTCAAAGTGTAAACTATATTTACTGACGCCCTTTCTTAGAAAGGATTTTATTTAACGAGTTCGCGAACTTCTGCTTATCCTTGGGGCCAAATGCATCGGGGCCACCTGTGACCATTCCACCGTCTCTTAGCTCTTGCATGAAATCTCTCATTGAAAGGCGCTCTCCAATATTCTCTTCATCATAGAGCTCTCCGCGTGGGTTAATAGCAAGCGTCCCTTTTTTTACAACCTCTGCTGCCAAGGGAATATCAGCAGTAATAACAAGGTCTTGAAGTTCAACATGTTCAGCGATGTACATATCAGCGACATCGGCTCCACTTTCAACTTTTACAAAAGAAATTAATTCATGAAGTGGAATATTCATATAAGAATTTGCAACAAGAACGAGTGGGATTTGTAAACGGATGGAGGTTTTAAAAAGAACCTCTTTTATAACTTTAGGGCAAGCGTCCGCATCCACCCATATTTTTAATTCTTGTTTTTTCATTAACTAAGTTCCTATAATTCCCATTTAAAGTTCATGAACATTAAAAAGAAATATATCCTTCTTTACTTCTAGCGAACTCAACACCACTACCACTTTCTTCCAAATAAAAAGAGTATTCGGAGCCTTTGCTCGTAGCAAGGTCGTTTAAAATAACTTCAAATGAATTCGTGCCATTATATGTTTTTGGAAGTAATCGATACTGATCCCCTGCTTCATCAGTTACGACTAATGTGCATGAAGCTGGATTAAGTGCTCCATTATCAAGATCGTGAGAACACCAACCGTTAAGATCTCTTAAGTCAGGGTTGGTAGAAATATCTTCTCCTACGCTAGTTTTAGCAATCATCGTTGTTAAATCAAAAGAAGTATTTTGACATACTTGAGTACAACTCTCGCCTGCTGATGCTCGAATATCTTTTTGTTCCTTACAAATACAATAATCTTCAATAACAACAGAGTTATCTGGTCTTATTGTCGATAATTGAGCAAAAGACTGTATTGAAATTAAAGATAATAATACCATTTGTTTCATGAAGAACTCCATTTAAAGATTATAAGTTACAATTTTAACAAATTTAGTATCATATACTAGACATAAATTAATGCCGTTTAATAGATAAGCTAACGAGAGAGAACGATGAAGATAATTGTTTTTAGTACCCATAATTTTGAAAAAGAATATTTATTAAAGCAAGCGAATGGACACAAAGTCACATTCATCAAAGAGCAACTTAATCAAGAAACTGCACCACTTGCTAAAGGTCATGATGTAGTTTGTGTTTTTACAAATGATAAAGTGAATAAAGAGGTACTAGACCAGCTAAGTGATTTTGGTATTAAATTAGTCACTCTACGATGTGCAGGCTTTAATAATGTCGATCTTGACTATGCTAAGTCTAAGTCCATCCCAGTAACAAGAGTGCCAGAATACTCTCCTCAGGCCATTGCAGAGCATACGATGGCAATGATTCTAACTTTAAATAGAAAAACTCATAAGGCGTATAATCGCGTTAGAGAGAATAATTTTAATCTCGATGGACTTGTCGGTTTTGACCTTTATAAGAAAACGATTGGAGTTATTGGTACGGGTAAGATTGGGAAAGCCTTTTGTAAGATTGCCCTTGGTTTTGGATGTCGAGTTCTAGCGTTTGACCTAACAAAAGACACTGAGTTAGAGAAGCTGGGTGTTGAGTATGTTGGATTTGATGAAATTTTAAAAGAATCGAAGATCATCTCACTTCATATTCCTCTTAATAAAAGCTCATACCATCTCATTAATGATGCCAATATTGCTAAAATGCAAGACGGTGTCGTTCTTATTAATACAAGTCGAGGAGGGCTCGTCGATACGAAGGCCCTTATTAAAAACCTAAAAGAGAAGAAGATATTAGCTGCAGGTCTTGATGTATATGAAGAAGAGGAAAATCTATTCTTTGATGATCACTCTCAAGACGTACTTCAAGATGATGACCTAGCAAGGTTAATGACTTTTCCAAATGTTCTAATTACTTCTCATCAAGCTTTCTTAACTCATGAGGCATTAAGTAATATTGCACAGACAACATTTGAAAGTATTAATTCAATTGAGAGTCAGAATTTTAAATATCTTGTTTGATATTATTTTCTGATATCGGCCAAGAAACGGTCCCATCTAAATGAGATGGGATCAACTGCATGCTTCATAACATAGTCATAAGACATATAACCATATCCTTCATCGCCCCACTCACTTGACCAACTATTTTTAAATTGAAAAATTCTCTTTTCTTTGTCGTATCCAGTAAAGTGAATCGCATGGCCATAGCAGACGACTTCACCCGATTCACACTTTGCAAAAGTTTCATCAGGAAGTGTCACATGGGCATTTTTCCAAAGTGGAGAATAAACGAGAACTGTTGCAACAAGGCCATTACCACTTCTAATTTCGTCTTCGTATAAATCAGTTTTGGATTTCCAAGAGCTCCACAGATTTGTGACCATTTTAACTTCTAACCCATCCACCTTCACTCTCTTAAGCGAGCTAGTATCGACTGGAGCATGAGAGAAGCAATAAGACGGCGCACTTTCATCAAATGGATCATATTGTGAGCAAGGGCCTTTATTTTCAAAATAACTCATTTGGTAAGGAAGCTGGGTCTCCTCGACAAAGAAGTATTGATTGCGAAAGTTACGTGCAATTTCGTAAGTGTACCCATGCTCAGCATTTGGATATTCTCCAAAGTGCTCTTTTCCATAGTAGATTTGAAATTGCTCTGAAATATCGAACTCCATATCAAATCTCTTCTTAATAGCACCCTCAAGCATGGCAGTTACCGCAAAGTATGCACATGTATTTCTGTCTTTTTGGTTCTTAACTGGAGTTTGATATTGTCTAATCGACACCATTTCAGCGTTAACACCAAGAGATAATAATAGGCTTAAGATTATGATTTTCATGAATTTCCCTTCTTTATTCTCGCTGAATTTAATAGAAAGGAAGAGCTTCTTCAAATGACTTCTAAGGAATCAGTTACTTTTACAATATTGTTGAACTGTAAGGGTTTGAAAATATGTACAAATAAGAAAGCCTCCGCTTAAGGAGGCTTCGAAATTATTTAATAATGATAGTACCTAAGTAGTTAAACATAATATGCTCCTTCAATTATTCACCTAATCAGATTTAGATGATGAAAAAATCATACCCTATATTGAGATAGCGCAGAACAACAGATTTCAAAGTACCAAAATATGGAACTAATTAAAGTTATTAGTTAATTTAAAAATTAGAAAGCATTTGATCTAAGTGCACAACTTGTAAAACACCACTTTGTGAATGCGCTAACTTCGCCTCTTTAAAGATTAGAGTCGTGGGAATGCCACGAATACCATACTTAACCGAGATCATTGGATTCTTTTCAGTATCGATTTTATAAAACTCTGCAGACTGCCAATTCTTTTGAGCAAACTCCGTAAAAGTTGGTCCATACATTTTACACGGGCCACACCAATCTGCGTAAGCGTCAACAAAGACAGGAAGCTCAGAGTGTTGAATAATTTTTTCTAGCTTATCAAAGGTAATACTTTGAACCTTTGCTCTAGTGTCCAAGTCTTTAGAACATTTTCCACATACAGCTCCACTGGCAGAAAGCTTTGTCGTATCAATTCGATTAATTGCACCACATGAATCACAGATAATAATTTTCTTCATTTAATTCTCCTCACCTAATTATATCAAAAAGCCTATTGAAAATATTTGATGGAGATCAATTATTTACAACTCACTATCGCAGGCGCTTTCTGTATCAATTCATCATTTGTCATGGCCTGGGCCATAAAGAGTGCAAAATCAATACGGCGTGTACGATTCTTTGCAAGATCAGGATCACCTACATGCTCTCTCCAAATAGGAAGTCCTTCACTCTCCCCTTCCTCAAGATCACTGGCCCTAACGACTGTCCACTTCTTATCGCTTGCGAAGATTTTTTCACAGGCCCTTTCTTGGTCGCTAATATCAACAAGCCTAAATAATTTTGCGATGAAGGCGATAACAGGCACGAGAAATTTAATTTGCCAATTATACTTATCTTTTCCATCTCTTGAGATATGCCATCCGCAAGAGAAAATAAGTCTGGCACCTTCTTTTGCAAAATCGAGAACGGCCTGGGCAGTACCTGATGAATAATCGTTAACCCCCCAAGGGACGAGAACTGTTAGGATCCCATCACAACCTTCAACGGCCTTTTTAATGATCTCTCTATCATCTGTCTGACCAGGAAAAATAGTAATCTTATCGCTAAAGGCGTCTAGCTTTGAAACACTTTGACTTCGGCATACAGCATTGACTTTATAACCTCGTACTAAACAATGCTTAAGCATATACTGGCCAAGCTTTCCAGATGCTCCAATAATACAAACTTTCATTAAAACCCCATTTAATTAATGATAAATAATATATAAACAAGCAACAATAGAAAGTAAGCACTCTGTTAGACTTAAGTCCTTTATGCGACCAGCTACAATATATAAAATAGTATGTACAAACAATCCCCACATTATCCCTGTTGTAATTGAGAAACTTAGTGGAATAAGAACAATACATAAGAATGCAGGAATCATTTCTTCAAATTTTTCAAAATTTATTGATGAGATATTCTTAAACATGAGAATCCCAACAAAGATAAGAACAGGGGCCGTTGCATAGCTTGGAATGGACTGTGCAAATGGAGCAAGAAAGAGAAACGGAAGGAAGCAGATTGCTGTAATAACTGATGTTAATCCTGTGCGGCCACCGACACTTACACCAGCGGAACTTTCGACAAAGGTTGTCGTCGTAGAAGTTCCAAAGAATGCAGAAAAGAGAGTCGCAAGTGCATCAACAGTTAGGGCCTGTTTCATATTCTTAATTTCACCCTTTTCATTTTTAAGACTGGCCGTCTCTGCGACGCCAATAAAAGTCGACAAAGAATCAAAAAGATCAGTCATCATAAGAGTGAGAATACTTGGGATATAAGCAATTTTTAAAGCCCCCAAGATATCTGCTTGCATAAAGTAGCTAAAGTCAGGAGTTGCAAAGAAGTTTTCAGGAAGAGTCGACTTTCCAAAGAGAGCTCCTAGTGTCCAAGTAAAAAATATCCCTATCAGAAGACTTCCAGGAATATTCTTCTTAAATAAGGCAATAATAAGAACAAAACCAAGGATGACCGCTGTCCCCTCAATTGAAAGTGGTGCTGTTTGAACAAGTGTTACTGGATGGTCAATGATAATGCCGGTATTCTTAAGACCAATGAATGCAAGGAAAATACCGATCCCAACGGCCATGGCCATTCTTAAATTCTTAGGAATCGATTTAACTAACTTCTCTCTAAATGGCGTCACTGACAAGATAACAAAGACAACACCTGACCAAAAGACAAGGCCCAAGGCTTGCTCCCAAGGGATTTTTTGGTCGAGAATTAAAGTATAAGTAAAGAAAGCATTAAGCCCCATTCCAGGAGCAAGGGCAAAAGGTAGCTTTGCGATGAGGCCCATAAGAAGAGTTGCAACAAAGCTGGCCAAAATAGTCCCTGTCATAACAGCAGAAAAGGACATTCCTGTACCATCTGATGATAAGATGAGTGGATTGACAAAAATAATATAACTCATCGTTAAGAAGGTTGTGATTCCTGCTATGACTTCTGTGCGAATACTATTTTCTTTCATACATGTATTCTATCATTTAAGTTCAGGACAAAAAAACTTAAATATATTTACACATACGATAATTAATAAAATTCACTCCTCTTAATGTCACAACCTGTTTCTCTATCATCTCAAAACCCATTTTCAAAAAGAAAGGTTTTGCAGTGATACTGGCTTCAAGAAAGAGCTTTTGAATAGCATGAGATTTAGCACATTTTTCAATTTCAAGATAAAGCTTCTCACCTACTCCTTGGCCTATATGCTCTGATGAGATATAGAAGCGGTCGATATGGCCATCTAGCTCAAGATCACTAAAGCCTGCAATCTCTTGATCGACTTCGATAATGAAGACTTCTCTGTTAGAGAAAGACTGGCACCACTCATCGAGGTCACGCTCTTTAGGGGCCCAAGCATTTACTTGAGTAGAATTATAGTCATTTATATTAACAGTATGGATAGTCCTGTTAAATAGCTTAAGTAATTCGAGACTATCATCTTCTCTATATTTTCTGACACTAATACTCAAGGGGCTTCCTATTTTCAATCAAAATACCACAAATAATAATGAAGGCACCGAGTAGAAATGATGTCCATTGAATCTTTGCTCCCCAGAAGATGACGTTAACGAGAATGGCCGCAGGAATAACAGCATTATTCATAACAGCGAGCTCTCCATAAGAGACCAACTTAGCGCCAGTATTCCAAAGGTAGTAACACACACCAGAGGCAACTAGGCCAAGCCACAGTAAAACACCCCATTGCAAAGTTGAAATTTGAGAAAGATCAACTGTTGTCCTTGAAACTAAGACGATTGAAATAGGAATGAGCGCACCTAAGAAGAAGAGTGCAAATTTTTGCATCTGATTTTGCTCAGAGATTACCTTGCGGTAAAGAACTTGTCCTAGACCAAAAGAGATATTTGCTCCCTGTACAAGCAAGAAGCCAATAATATAATCATTTGAGATCTCACTCCACTTTATGATGGCAGCACCAAAAACAACTAAGATAACACTGAAAAGTTGTCTTAAGATAAATCGTCTCTCGATAATATTTCCAATAATTGAAATAATGAGAGGTGTTGAAATGGTAAAGAGTGCTACTTCTGATACAGATAGATACTTAAAGGAATTGTAGTAAAAGAGATACATGACCCCAATTTGCAATATTCCAATGAGCATCGTCTTAAGAGATTCGACTCTAAAAAGAGCTCTGAAATTTAAAAATGGGACAAAGACTAAGAATGCGAAAAAGAGTCTTAGAAATATGGCCAGATAGGTATCCATCTTACCAGCAATATATTGACCTATTAGACTAAATGAAAATGCCCATAAAACAGTAACAAGTATTAATCTTTTCATTAGGCCATACTAGCTTCTAACGGATCCCTTGAAAAGTTCCATTGAAGAAATAATCGAGTTGCCATTTTTGTGAACTGATTGCCTGTTTACTAGTAGGTTGATCCCATTTGGGATAAAGACGAAATCCACGCTTTCCTTCTTTACCTGCACTAGAGAGGATACCTTTTTTCACAAGAGTATCTTTTGAAAATAAGAAGTACCCCTGTTCACCTTCTGTATCACAAATAATCAAAACATAATCGAGAGAGTCGTTTAGATGGTAGGGTATTGTTTTTCCACTTTCGTCTCTCTTCCACAACGTGACAAATTGGCCAACTTTCTTAGGTGTTACTTTTGAAGATCGTTGAATATAGTTCTTTCCTTCATAAGTATATGAACAACCATTATATTCCTGCGCTTCCTCATGAATCATATATGAATCAAATTTTTCACTTATCTTTTTTATGTCAATCTCTCCGATAAAAACTCTTCCAATACTTCTAATTTCTTTGAACTAGAGGGCCTACGAGAAGTTAGAAAGAATAAGCTATGTGATGGTAGCTCCCAACTCTTGAATAATTCGACGAGTTCACCACTTTGAATCTGTTCATCAACTAAGTAGCGAGGAACATTTAAGATTCCAACACCAAGTTCACAGGCCTTTATAAGTGACATCAAATTATTCGACTTATATGATCCCTGTACTTGAATATGACTTATCTTTTGTGCCTTCTTAAAGCTCCAAATAAAAGGACTATCTCCCCTTAGATATAACAAACAATTATGCTTACTAAGAGATTCAAGATTCGTCGGCCTTTTAAAATGATCAATATAGCTTGGAGAAGCACAGATAACACGATCAATTTGGGTGACTCTTTTCATATAAAGAGACGAATCCTTTAATTGAAATGCGGTCCTAATGCTTAAGTCAATATTATGCTCAACAGGATCAAGAACTCGATCCGTTAAAATGAGATCAATCTCGACATAAGGATAATGTAGTTGAAATTCAGCAAATATTGGGGCCAAGAAGCTCTGTCCAATTGTCGTAGGAGCAGTAATACGTATGACTCCCTTTACCGAATCAACAACTCCATGGAGCTGTTCTTCTAAGTTATTCAATTCCTCTAAGAGGTTCTTAGACCTCTCTAGTGTTAGATGCCCCTCTTCAGTGAGAACAAAAGATCGAGTTGTTCTTTTAAATAGAATGACACCTAAATAACTTTCAAGCTTTTGAATCTCTTTTGTAATATTTGAAGCCGAAGTTCCTAATACCTTTGCCGCTTTGGCAAATGTCCCCTCACGTGCAACAACAGTTGCAACTTGTAGGGCATATAAACGGTCAAATGTGGTTTTCTCAATTATTTCCATATTGGAAATAAATTATTTCAAATTAACCTTATTGTTTCAACTACAAAGATGATTTAAATTTGACATGTAGCAGATCAAGGGGACTATTATGAAAAAGATAAAAGTAGTAATCATAGGAGCAGGCTTTGCTGGCATAGCCTTGGCCAAAGGACTTGCCAATAAGGATTCATTTGAAGTCGTTATCCTAGATAAGAAGAATCATCATCTATTCCACCCCTTACTCTATCAGGTTGCCTCGGCCTCTCTTTCGCCAGGTGATATCTCAATGCCAATACGTGAAATTTTATCTCATGCCAAAAATATCAAAGTACATATGCAAGAAGTGGTTTCCATCGATAAAGACATTAACATTGTAAAATGCAAGAGTGGTGATGAATATCAATATGACTATCTTGCAGTAGCGACAGGATCAAGGCCCTTTTACTTTGGTAATGAGGATTGGGAGAAGAGTGCCCCTGGCCTAAAGACTCTAACTGATGCTCTTAATATTCGAGACCGTGTCCTTGATTCATTTGAAAAAGAAGAGATAAAGCTTAATGAAGAAGAAAAGAAGCTAAATATTGTTATTATTGGTGGTGGCCCTACTGGTGTTGAGCTGGCAGGAGCATTTGCAGAAGTGGCCTATAAAACTCTTGTAAACGAATACCGCGACTTTGATCCCAAGTTAACTAGGGTCTACCTTATCGAAGGGGGCCAGCAGATACTTTCTAGCAATACTCATCCGACTTCAGAAAAGGCAAAGAAATACCTAGAAGATTTGGGAGTAAAGGTTTTAATAGGTGAAATTGTTGAAGAAATTGGTGACGATTATGTGCAAACAAAGAATCAGAGAATAGAGTCGAAGAATATCATATGGGCAGCAGGAAATCGTGCAACAAAGTTAATCTCTAAGCTTGGTGTCGAACAAGACAGAATGGGCCGAGCAATAATAGAAGAAGACTTAAGCCTAAAAGATTATCCTGAAATTTTCATCTTAGGTGATGCTGCAAACTTTAAATCGCAAGACGGAGCCCCTCTCCCCTCTCTTGCTCCAGTTGCGGCCCAACAGGGCAAGCATCTTGCTAAGCAGTTAATCAAGAATAAACGTTTTGCTTTTAAGTACCTAGACAAGGGTTCCATGGCCACAGTGGGAAAGTACAAGGCGGTCTTAGAATGGAAAGGAATTAAGCTAGCAGGACCTCTTGCCTGGCTGTCCTGGAGTCTTGTTCACATATTCTTTTTAATTAATTTTAGAAATAAGCTCATGGTCTTTATGCAATGGGCATGGTCTCTTATTTCTAACAAAAGAAGAATACGAATTATAAAGTAGCGACAAAGCGGCCCTTAAAGCTTGCTCTTATGCTGTCTCCTACCATGATCTTCGAGTGAACATTTAAGCGGCCGACCTTTCGACGCTTAAGAGATCGAATGAAACTAGTAACTGAAGCCTCGTCAATTTCTGCCACAGCTTCAAAGTCTGAATCAACTGGCATAAGGTAATCGATTTCACTATTTTGAATAACGAGGGAATTAAAATCAATATCGTGAATTTTCATCGTATGGTGAGTTAGGAGATAACAAGAAAGAATTGCGAGAGTGTTAATACTTCCACCAAACGCCGTTCCTTCATAATTAATATTCTTATTTAAAGGAGCTTTTAGTACGATTTTCTGATCTTCTACAGTCTTAATCTCAAGATTCATTTCTGAGACGACTGGAATCGACTCTAGTAGATCACGCTTGTATTGTTCGGAAATCTCTTTCATTTCAATTACCTCCACCTCTTAAATTATAGTATAAGCATATGAAATTACGTCTGTCTAATCTCAGAACAGGCCCTCTTTTTTTCACATTTTCACATTCTGTTTATGTAATTAGTTAAGATATTCAAAATAATTAAGAGGACGACATATGAAGAAATTGATAATGCCACTAACTATCCTATTATCTTTTTCAGCTCTTGCTAATGCGCAAGACGTAAGGGATATGCGATTTAACATCAAACCAAATATGATGCTGGCACAAGAAGACTCTTATTCACGAATGGCCAGAGAGTATGTTGAACTTTCTGATAAGTACAAAGATATAGTAATTGGGGATAGTGAGCAATCAGCTAGAGCTGCCTCAATCTTCTTTGAAAAGTATATAAAGAATAATGAAGAGAGACCTCAAGAATTTAAAGTCTTAGGATTAAGTCGTGAGTCGGCCCTTTTCTTATCGAACCCTAAGTCAGATTATTTCACTGAAAATGATGATCCTTGTAGTGCTCTTCACAATCAAGGTGATATTTCAAATAAATGGTGTCATGCAGGTTTTTCTAAGGTTGCCTACGCTGTGGCCAAAGAAAATGGTCTAGGAGAATTTCTTTCACAAGGTGCAGGTCTACTTGTTTTTGTGATCAAAGAGTTTGGTGATAAGAATTATGACTTCTCAGATATTAACACTGCTCCAATCGGCGGAAAGATTGGACAAAATACTGAAGTTTACACAACTTTTATGTTAGACGGTGCAACTTACTTTGAATTCTTAACAAGGTTTTAAGAGGCGAAATTTACAAAATAACCGATTTAAAACGGCGATTCTTTATCTTACCATTTCTAAGACTGTTAAGAACGTGTTTAACGAGCTCAGACTTTACAGCAACGTAAGTTCTTCTCTTTGTCACAGAGATATCGCCAATTTCATTTGAGTCTATTTTAGCTTCACCAACAATTGCGCCAACAATATCTCCAGGGCGTAGCTTGTCTCTCTTTCCTCCACGAATATAGATCGTCGCCATCTCAGGTTTAATATTATATTCATTCTCACCAGAAAGAGTTTCTAAGTCTTTTAATTGATAATCTGTTTTTTGATATTCACAAATTTTCTCAAAGCTTTCTAGTTCTTGTTCAACAAGAAAACTAACAGCTCTTCCTTCGCTTCCCGCTCGTCCAGTTCTTCCAATTCTATGAACATAAACTTCTGGGTCATTAGAGAGGTCAAAATTCACAACAAGGTCGAGATCTTTAATATCAATACCTCTTGCCGCAACATCAGTAGCGACAATTCCATTTAAGCTCTTATTTGAGAACATCGTTAGTGCAGCAGTTCTCTCGTTTTGATCAAGGTCACCGTGAATTGACTCAACAATTATTCCGTTCTTACATAAATCATCGGCCACAGTATCAGAGATTCTCTTTGTTTTACAAAAGACAATAAAACGCTTCGCCTGATAGGCGGCCAAAACTTTAATAAGAGCAGACATCTTATCTTTATGAGATTCTAGTTGAAAAAACTCTTCTTTGATATTTGATCCTTCATGAGTAACGTCAACACTTACCCTTACGGCATCATTTTGTAGCCTCTTACTAAGCTCTTCAATGTCCTCAGGAAAAGTGGCTGAGAATAAGAGCGTTTGACGATCTCTAGGAACATAGGTCGAGATTCGTGAGATATCGTCAATAAAGCCCATATCTAACATTCGATCAGCTTCATCGAGTACATATTGCTTTACAAAATCAAGAATGAGAATTTTTCTCTTAAGTAGCTTTATAACTCGCCCAGGAGTTCCAACTATAATATGAGCACCGTGTCCGAGTGATTTCTCTTGATGATATTCAGAGCTTCCACCCGTAATCGTTAGAACCTTTAAGTTTGGAATAGCTCGAGCAAGCTTTCTTAACTCCATGGCCACTTGTTCAGCAAGTTCTCTTGTCGGACATAAGATTAAGCATTGAGGTCTAATTTGTTTTAAATCGATAGAGTTAAGAACTCCCAGTCCAAATGCAACGGTCTTCCCGCTACCTGTTTTGGCCTGAGCGATTATATCTTTTCCCTCAAGAATAATAGGTAGAGCTTCCTCTTGAATAGGAGTCATCTCTTCAAATTTTAAATCTTTTAGGTTTCTCTTTAAACGGATATCAATTTTTAAACTAGCGAAATTATTACTCATAATAATCTTTTCTCTTTTTATTGACGCCTCGTCAACCAAAACAATAAGAGTTAATCACCACAGCTTAGTTTAAATGAATTTTCTTACAATCTTGAATAAATCCTCACACTCCTGCTCACTAAAGTGTGCATTGAATTCTCCAGAGATAATTTCATACATCTCGGATGCAGATTTAATTTCAATATCTCTTCTCTGCTCACCACATATTTCCGAGTACAGAAGATTACTAATAAATCTTGTCCCATTTTCAATTTGCTGAGAGAGAACTAGTGATGTCGTAAACTTTGAATCATCATGCGTATTGGTATAGTAGTTGGCCACTTTAAAGTCAGCATCATTATAATTAGCAAGGTTGAATTGATAGAGAGAAAAGAAACCATCTTTCTTTGCAATCTCTAGTTGATAATCAACCTCATTTATTTTTGTAACTCGATAAACTCTCTTATTAAAGCTCTCAACCTCTTCTCCACTTAATGGAATAGCTGCTCCAGGAGTATAAGGGCCAAAGCCCACATCAACTAGATATTGATTATTATCAATCATAATAACAGTGGCCTGATGAGATCTTGGTTTATTATCAGGAGTATCTCCATAGACAACTCGACCAAGAACTCTCCTAACCTCGTTTTCCCCTTCTTTCAATTGTGTATAGAAGTATTGATTATTTTCAAAGCAATAACCTCCACGTTTTCTCACAATTAACTTATCGTAAAGACTTTCTGTATCTAGTTTTAGAATGGCCCTATTACTAATTAGTATATCAATATTGTTGAAAGTATTTTTAACTAAGAAGTTTTTGATTTCATTATTTAATTGTTTCATTAATAGCACTCCAATTGATTAAGTATACACCTGTAAATAAAAAGGCTACACCTAGAATCTTATAACGATTTATTTCAATCACAGGTAAGTCGAAAAAACCGAAATGAGAAACAATCATTCCAGCTATTATCTGTCCTGTGATTATACCACTTAAAACCTTTGAAACCCCTAAAATTGGCATTAACCAATAAACGAGAGTTAGGCCCGCAATACTTAGGATACTACCTGTCACCCAAAGATAGAGAGGGATCTCTTTTATAACTTGTAAGTTTGGTATCTTAAGACGTGTGCTTACAAAAATTAACATCATGAAAACGGCACTAAAAAAGTAAAGTACAAACGAGGAAAAGAAAGGGTTTTGAGTATACTTAGAAAGTTGGCCATTTAGACTACTTTGTAAAAGTATAAGGCCCCCCGATAAAATAGATAGTAGAACTAAAACAAGATTTGTCATGCCCTTACTATATAGAAATTTCTAGGCCACTTCCTTTACATATGTTGAAAATAATCAATTAATTGATTTTCTTATTCGGCTCAATTGAGTTGGCGTAATTCCAAGCTTCGATGCTAAGTGATAAAGAGGAACGCGTTTTGCTAGGCCAGGGTTTTCTTCAATGAATGAGAGGTAGCGCTCTTTGGCCTCACCATCCAGTAGAGAGATTTCCACAGGCTCTTTTTCTTTTACCCAATGCCTCTCAAGGTATTTGATATGGTACCACTTTAAGTCTTCGTACTTATCAAGTAACTGGCGATATTTGGCATGATCAATTTCCACTAGAACTGAATCCTCTAGTGTTTCGATACAAATCTCAGAAGGACTCTTATCAAGCGAGGCCACTACTGCAGATGGAAACCTTCCTTCATCAAAGAAGTTCTTGTTAACTTCCTTGGCGGCCTCATCCTGTCCCATTGAGTAGGCCCTAACAAGGCCTTTATAGACAAAGTAGAACTTTGTTGGGGTGTCACCAAAGTCGACTAAAACTGTCCCCTTTTTAAATGACTTCACTCTAAAGGCTTCTTGCAGCTCTTCCCAGCAATTACTTGATAGCTCGTGGTACGAATTCATGACTTCATTTAAAAATTTGATGGCTTCCATTGCTAATATTTTAATGATGAAACTAAGCTCAGACAATAGTCTTACTAGAGCTTAATAATTTTTGCTTAGAGTTTTTTTATAATAAAAATCAGCAATTTTTAGCAAAAGCCCTCTAACACACCGTTTTTTTTGAGCTTTGACGCGTTCAACACAATGTATTTACAAATAAAATGCCAATATTTTCTATAAAGTTATTTAGAAAACATTCGATAACCCAGTTAACAATATTATTTTATGCTAATAAAAAAGGATAGTTAATGAGCATTAGTAAATTTTCCCTAAACAAAAAATTGGTTCTCGGGTTCTTATTGGCGGGCCTACTACCTTCATTAACAATAACATTCGTCGTTCTAAATAATGTCGACAAGACTCTTCATAAGAATGCTGAGAATATGCTAATTTCGATACGTGAAGGACGCAGCTTTCAGCTCGAGGAATTATATAAGACAATGGGTGGCCAAGTCTCGGCCCTGGCCCAAAATATTTCAACGATTGATGCCGCAAGACAATTTAAAAAATCTTTTCAATCATTTGAGATAGAAACTAGAACTGACTTTAATGCAGCTAAATCAGCACTCACATCCTTTTATGCTAATGAGTTTGGCGGTCAATATAATAAAACTAATATTGGAAAAGAATTTGATAGAACAAGTGAAATTATTAGAGAGTTAAGTAAGAATGAATTACTTCTTCAAGACGCCTTTATTAGTTCTAATAATAATCCTCTAGGATCAAAAGATGCACTAGTATCACTTAAAGATGGTACAAATTATTCTAAAACACATGAAAGATATCATGATGCATTTCGCACTTACTTAAATAAATTTGGTTATTATGATATTTTTCTAATTGATGCTCAAAAGGCCGAAGTTATTTATTCTGTCTTCAAAGAAGCTGACTTTGCAACAAACCTTAAGACTGGTCCATATGCAAGTTCAGGACTAGCGCAAGCATATAACCTAGCAGTAAATGCAAAATCTAAAGATGCTGTTTTCTTTACAGATATTCAAAAGTATTACCCAAGCTACGAATCACCTGCTCAGTTTATCTCAGCACCAATCTTTGAGAATGATAAGTTAAGTGCTGTACTAATTTTCCAAGTACCAGTTGCAAAGATCAATCAAATCTTAACAAGTGATGAAAAATGGAAAGAGCAAGGTCAAGGAGACTCAGGAGAAACTTATATTATCGGTAAAGATAAAGTGATGAGAAGTGTTTCGAGAACTCTTGTTGAAGACGAAGCTAACTTCTTTAAGACTATGCAAAAAGTAGGTCTAAGCGAAAGCGCGATCAATTATATGAAATCGAAGAAAACATCTGCCCTTGCAGCTAAGATTGATACTCTTGGTGCAGATAATGTTGTTCTAGGAAAAACTGGAGCTGAAATCTTTGAAGATTATAGAGATATAAATGTAATTAGTGCATACAAGCCACTAAGTATTGCAGGACTTGACTGGTATATCCTAAGTGAAATGGATGAAGATGAAGCACTGGCATCACTTTATACAGTAAGAAAGGTTATCATGACTTTAATTACAATTTCAGGGATTGCAATTTTACTTCTTGCTCTAACATTTGCAAAAACAATCTCTAATAGCCTTGTAAAGCTTGCAGAGGGCCTTAAGCTTGGAGCACATAATGTTCTAAACTCGGCAAACGCTCTTGCACAGAGTTCATCTGATCTCTCTTCAGCAACTGAGCAGCAAGCGGCCAGTTTACAGGAGACATCTGCTTCAATTACTGAAATTTCAGCGATGGTCGATAGGAACTCTGAAAATGCTAATACGACTTCTGACCTTTCTGAAAAGAGTCAGGCCAAGGCACAAGAAGGTAAAGAGTATGTAAGCAGTGTAAAACATAAGATTGAGGATATTCATAAGAATAATGAAGTCCTTATTCAAAGTGTAGAAGAAAATAATGTTGAAATTCAAAATATTACAAAAGTAATTGATGAGATCTCGGAAAAAACAAAAGTTATCAATGATATTGTTTTCCAAACGAAGCTACTGTCTTTCAATGCTTCAGTTGAAGCGGCCAGAGCAGGAGAGCATGGAAAAGGATTTGCGGTTGTAGCAGAGGAAGTTGGTGCCCTAGCTGCAATGAGTGGTACGGCGGCCCAAGAAATTACGGAACTACTTGAAAGAAGTATTGGCCAAGTACATCGTACTGTTGAAAACTCAAAGTCTAAAATGTCTGGGATTATTGAGCACGGTAAGAAATCTGTTGATGAAAGTTTAGTTGAGATTAAAACATGTGACTCTGTATTAAGTGAGATTCTAGAAAGCTTTAATGAAGTAAATAGCTCTGTTAGACAAATCGCTGCCTCATCAACTGAGCAATCAGCAGGTGTAAACGAGATCACAACAGCTGTTCAACAGCTTGATGCAGTAACACAACAGAATACATCAGTTGCACATACTTCTTCATCAAAGGCAGCAGAACTGAAAGAGCAGTCAAATGATCTTTCAAGAATTGTCGAAGATATTCAAATGATTGTATTTGGAGAAAATGTTTCAGATGCGCAACCGGTAGCGGCAAGTCCAGTTAAGCCAGTGATCAAGATGCCATTTGCTAAAAAGAAGAAAGATCTAGAATTAGTTGATGCAGATTCAATTAGTGCAGATGATTCAAGATTTAAAGATGCAATATAAGGAATTGCGCCACGAAAGTGGCGCTTTTTTTTAAAGAAGTAACAACTTTTAGAATATTAATTAACTTTGATCTTGAATTATTTACTTAGTAAATACATAGTCAGATGCCCTGAAGTCAGTGGCTAGATAAGACATGAAAGTTATATTTTCAAGCTTCTCACTTCCATAAAGAAGCTCCTCTCTCTTTGACCTCTTAGCAAATTCTAATTGTAAATCATCAAGGGCCTTAAGATAGTCTGTGACTGACTCTTTTTTTAAGTAAAAGCTTCCTCTAGATCCACGTGAAGTCTTTTGCTCTAACTTGAATTGTTCCTGGGCATATTCGAAGAAATATCGATCAATATTAAAACTTACCAAAGCACCTAATTTTGAAGAGATATTAATATCACTTCCTTTAAATAGTAGCTTTACGCGATCATTTTCTCCCAACTCAATGAGATTAACCTTATCCAAACTTCTAAGCATTGATAGAGACTCACTCTTATCAAGACGGTGCTTTTTAACAACGGCCTTCCAGTCTCCATCACTAGAAAGTAACTCTGTGAAAAAGTGATAGATAATTGGTTTTTTTAGGAATAAAGCTTCTTGTTTATCATCTAATTTTAGGACTGAGTCGTTGGACTGTTGGGCAATCGAAAACAGCTCTCCTAAATTGATATTTAGCGCATCACATATTTGGTCTAATTTACTTACAGAACAGTCCTGGCCGGCCATAAGCTTCTTAAGGCCCGATTCAGACATGTCGATACGAGCGGCCAAGTCCTTATAGTTAACCTTTCGAACTTTCATTACGTCTTTTAGTGCAACAAATACATCATTTCTCATTTCATTCTCCTTGCTAAGTAAGTTAATGAAGAGAAAGTAGTTTACCTCTGAACTATTTTAAATAACTAACACAAAAGCACCAATATTTGGTACCAAAAAGCTGATTTAGGGTAAATTTTATCGAATTTATCCCTTATTTTTGAGTTAGGAGACGAGATAGAGCGTGAACACCCCCAGCATTGACTACGTTCTTAAACCCGAGTCTCATAAGGTGTAGTCTGGCCATGGAGCTTCTTCCGCCAGAAGCACAGTAGACAATGACAGACTTATTCTTGTCGAGTTTTTCAAATTCAGCGCCTAAGCGATCGATTGGAATATTTATTGAATTCGGTATTGAGAATCCTTGAAACTCCCCTTCGCTTCGAACATCGACTAATTGATAATTATTCTCTTTTAAGATTCTTTGAACTTCGTTCTTGGCCTTAAAAAAGCGATAAATTCGCCACATGACAAAGGCGAAAGTAAAAATAAAAATCATATTTTGTCGTATAAATTGAATAAGTTCTTCCATATAAATCATCCTATGCCACTATCTTGAATAAATATTTGATGTAGGTCAAATATCATTTAACTATTTAAGTGTATGCTAATTTTAAATTAAATAAAAAAAGGAATAATATATGAAATCGATGACAGCTATTTTTACAACAATTCTCATGGCATTGTTCTTTACGGGATGCTCTACTTCTCACAATGTTGAAAAAGCACCTATTGTTACAACATATGATGAAGCAAAAGTTGTAAGCCACTTAGCAATTGCCCCACAACCGACAAAGCTTACTTTAAGTAAGGCAAAGAAAGATGGTTATGAAGTCGTTATAAATCTAAGAGGAAAGAATGAGTTCAAGGGTTATGATGAAGAAGCAACAGCAAAGATGCTTAATCTTGAGTATCACCAAATTCCTTTCTTCAATAAAGACAAGGAGATCGATGAAAACTCTCTAAGTGAGATCTCTAAAATCATTAACAATAACAAAGACAAGAAGATCTATATTCACTGCTCAAGTGGTAATCGTGCCGCTGCTTGGTATTTAACTCACCTCTATCAATATGAAGGACTATCAAAAGAAGAAGCTACTAAGACGGCCAGAAAAGCAGGCCTAACAAAGGCCCCTCTAGAGAAGAAGGTTATTAACTTTCTAAATGAGAAATAATACCTATTTTAGAATTTAATAAATCCGATATAATGAGTTGATAACGCCATTTTTTAAGAGGGAGAAGACATGAAGAAGTGCATGCTTTTAGGTATGTTCGTACTTGCTATTAGTTGTAACAAGCAAGAGGTTAAAGAATTTGATGATAAGGGATTACTTTCAGAAGTTGATGGAGTTCTTTCTCCACTACCTGCATCTTTAATTGATGCAAAATCTAACAAAGACCTTATTCACTTAGGAAAGACACTTTACTTTGAAAAGAAGCTATCAATAAATGACACCATTTCTTGTAACTCTTGTCACAAACTTGATCAGTTTGGAGTCGATAATCTTCCAACATCACCAGGTCATGATGGGACCCTTGGTGGACGTAACTCTCCAACAGTTTACAATGCCGCCCTAAACTTCTTACAGTTCTGGGATGGAAGAGCAAAAGACGTCGAAGAGCAAGCATTAGGACCTATCCTAAATCCAGTTGAACATGGATTAGCACAGGCTTCAGATGCTATGAAGAAAATCGATACACAAGAGTATCGAGCACTTTTTGAAAGAGCATTTGGGAACAAAGAAGCATTCAACTTCAATAATGTAGGTGTTGCCATTGGTGCTTTTGAAAAGACACTTCTAACACCTAGCCGCTATGATGAGTACTTAAACGGTGATCATTCAGCTCTAAGCTACCAAGAAAAAGTTGGGCTTAAAAAATTCAATGAGATTGGATGTACGACATGCCACGATGGTGCCAATATTGGAGGTGGAATGTTTCAAAAGCTAGGACTTGCTGAAGAGTACCCGACTAAAGATAAAGGTCGTTTTGAAGTAACTAAGAATGAAGATGATAAGTTCTTCTTCAAGGTACCTACTCTAAGAAATATCACAAAGACAGCACCTTACTTTCATGATGGAAGTGTTAAAACACTTGATGAGGCGATCACTATTATGGCCAAGCACCAACTAGGTGTTGAAATCTCAGCTGAAGACAGAGAAAGTATCAAGGCCTTCCTTGGTTCTCTTGAAGCTAAAGCTTTACCAAAACTATAATTAATAAAGGCGTGAATCTTCACGCCTTTTTTCACTTTTCCTGATAATAATCATCTAAATCCGATTAAATTTATCTAGAAGACTCCGATAATTTAAATATGGGAATTCTAAAATTTAAGACATATTTCAAAAAAGAAGAATTAGAAACACAACCGACTCAAGAGCATATTGAGCTTACTAATAAGTTAGCAAGTACCCAAGGGAAGGTTCAAGAGCTTATAAGTGAGAATGACTTTCTTTTGCAAAAGATTGCACTGTTAGAAACAGAGAATTACAAACTGAAAGACGGGCTTTCACAGATTCAAAAGAACTTAGCTGATTCAGTTGGAAATAGCACCCAAGCACTTGATAGATTAACTGAAGTAGATGCTTCATTTGACAGTATTAGAACAGACTCAAAAGAGATTCTAGAAGACGTCTCAAGCCTTAAGAATAATATGGAATACACTTCAAAATCTTCACTTAATATTGAAGAAGGAGTGAAGGATATCCTTGAAGCAATTGAAGGGATTTCAACAATTGCCTTCCAATCAAAGTTACTCTCTTTTAATGCTTCTGTTGAAGCTGCCCGTGCAGGAGAAGTTGGGAAAGGTTTTACTGTTGTTGCAGAAGAAGTTCAAAAGCTTGCAACATCAACTACAGACCTCCTAGAAAATATTAGAAGTAAAACGGATTCTTTTATCTCGATCTCAAAGCAGCTACAAAGTTCGGCAAATGAGTCTCTTAATAAAACAAATCACATCAACGATAAAATTAATCAATTTGATGAAAGTATTTCTCAAACAACTGTTAAGAATAAAGATGCCCTCTCAGATATTTCAGCAACTAATGATGAAGTATTCATGAGCTTAGCAAAGCTTGACCACGTTATTTGGAAAATAAATACTTATATTTCAGTCATCGAAGAAAGGCCTGCCTTTAACTTTGTTGATCATCATAACTGTCGTCTTGGAAAGTGGTATTATGAAGGAGAAGGTAAGGCCAGCTTCTCTCGCCTATCAAGCTTTCCTTGCATTGAAGGTGATCATGCGGCCGTTCACTCAGGAACAAAGGTCATTTTTAACTATCTAGACAATGTTAAGAATAATATCGATGTTATTACTGACGGCTTTCAACAAATGGAAGATGCCAGTGAAGAAGTTTTTAGAGGACTTGATCGAATCCTGGCCGAGAAGAAAGAAAGATAAAAAATTTACTATTTTAACTTCTACAACATTTCAGAAGCTTGCCACTCATTCTAAGGGAGGCAGGCCTCACATCGCAGTCTAGGATTCACATCTTGTGAAAACATTGTTTGCTATATCGTGAAATTTTATTTACATAATTCTCACCACTACATAGTTTTAGTTTAGATTTTTTAGAACATATGATTCAACAGAATCAAGCTAACTATAGGGAGAATTAAATGAAAAAATTAATCACGTTTATTGCCGCATTATTTGTAACAACATCAGTTTTCGCTGGTATGCCTACTGAACACGACTCATGGGAGACTATTAAAGACAACTTCATGAGAGTTACTTTCAATGAGCCTGCACTAAATCTAGATAATGGTGGTGCAACTTCAGTATTTTTCACTTGTCTTGATGGAGACACTATTAGAACAAAAAAAATGCTTAAAAGATGTGTTGAATGGCAACACCGTGGCGGTGATAGAGATAGCATCTGTACTGCTTATACAAGCTTCTATGGAACAGCTGAAATCGTATCTGAAAGAGAAAGATGTGTACGTTGGTCACACCAAGGTCGAAGAGATGGACGTCAATATTGTATGCAGTACGAAACATACACATATACTCACCCACTTTCTTACGACATCGATGTACATAAAACACTTCACGGTAGAAGACATGACAATAAGCTAGGTAGAAAACTATTCACGAAAAACTACACAATTGAAGCTTGTGAATAATTAAAAGATAGATGAAGGGCCCTTCCCTAAAGGGCCTTTCTTCACTTAGGGAACAAATGGAAGAAAATCTTAAAATACAAGATCCAAGAATTTCAATTTTTGACTTTGAAAGTTACTGTGACTTCCTTATTAAGGCCGGTATGCCTGATGGCCTTTATTCCCACACTGCAAATAACTTAAAAACTTGGGCAAATCGCCTTGGGTATAAATCCCCTAGTTCACTAACAATGGTCATCAAAGGACAAAGATCCCCTAGTCTTGAAATGATCAATGCAATTTCTGAAGATTTAAAATTAAATATGAAAGAGAAGCAATATTTCATGCTTCTTGTTCAGCTAGAAAAAGCACAAAGAAAGAATAAAGACACTAAAGAGATATTAAAGAAAATTGCCACGTTGAACTTAAAAGAGAATGGAATTTCACTTAGTCTAAAAGAATTTAATGCGATAAGTGACTGGTATTTTCTTGCAATTAAACAACTTATCTCAATGCCTTCATTCGTTGAAGATAATCAGTGGATTCATCAAAAACTTAGAAAGAAAGTTCCCCTTAATCAAATTAAGTACGCAATTGAGACAATGCTTGAGACTCAGACTATCGGAAGAAATGAAGAAGGTCGCTTAATTGTCCTAAAAGAAGGACTTGTCACAACGAATGATGTCCCGAGCTCAGCAATTAAACGCCACCATCATGGAATGATTAATCGTGCTCTTGAATCAATTGAAGAACAATCTGTGAATGAGAGACAAATAACAGCAGTCACAATGAAAGTAAAAGAAAGTGATATTGCTGAAGCTAAGAAGTATATCTTCGAGTTTATTAAAGATTTTAATGAGAAGTTTTCAACACACGATGCTGACAATCTTTATCAGCTAAATACACAATTCTTTTCCCACACGGATCAAGTTGTTAAGCACTAGGAAGAACGATGAGAAGTTATTTAATTTTATCAGTATTACTATTTTCAAATTGTATTTTTTCAAAAGAACTTGAAAGGCTCACCCCTTCCCAAAGCTATATCTTAACAAAGAACTTTAATAAAAAATCGCTGCCTATCATGAAAGCACTAGGCTCAGGTGATATTGTTGGTAATGGTTCTGGACTAGTTGAACAAAACTTCACCTTTGCTTATTATAATCTTCAAAATGCAATCTTTAACTGCCTTGGCAATAAATACGAGTGTCAGATCGATGCTCAAGAAGAATTAATTTTAAGAGAGATTAATCAGGCATTCATCGCTAAGGCCTATATGAAAAGACCCCTTATCTTTGTTAGTAAAGAATTTGCTGGGGATTTCTTCCACAACGAAGTTGATATTACCTCTCGCATTGCAAAAACAGGCTTTAGTCGACGAGGTCACATATTTATAAATTTAGAAGAGTCTCAATTTATTACGAATGATATTCCAGCAATGATTAGCATCTTAATACACGAACTAGGACATCAAATTGGAATTATCAGTCATAGTTTCCTGGATCAGTTAGGGACAAAAGTTAGGAATCAATGGAATAAGAATTGGCAGTCTTTTGAATTTGAAGTTAATGGGACACCATTAACACTTCGTCTACTTTCAAATGCAAATAACTATATTAGTTCGAATCTTAGTTATACATATAATGGAAAGTTTGAACACCTAGGTGAGACTATTTATAAGCACTTGTCTTGTGGAGATAAAGAAGTTGTTTATGGATTTAATTTGAATAATGGCCATTGGCAAAGACCCACTTACAGCGACAACAAGACGACTATCACAATGAATTTTTGGTTGGACACTTATTGTGAGAACCAAGACAAGATGATGAGAGTTAAGCAAAGCGACTTATCAATTCAATTCACTCACAAAGATGGCAAGATTCAAGCGAGGATTATAAATCTCTAGAAAGGTTCAATCCCCTCACCATCAATAACATTGATATTGTAGTGTATTTTAGGGCCCCCATCTGATATTGAAGCGCTTAACGAGAAAGTTGAGCTTGAGTTAGGGGCCTTTAAGTCTCCTTCTACTGTGCAGACACCTGTAAAAGCACCTTCAAATCCGTAGACCTGTCTTTTTATACACTTTAACGAATTCGAATGAATTCTAATATGATGACTTCGTTGGATTTTATCTTTTTCAACTAAGATTTGGGCCACTAAACCATTTGCAACGGCCTGTTTCTGACACGTCTTCTCGTTTATCTCTAGCTTCTTCTTGTGAATTCTAATACTTGCTTTCCCATCATACATGCTAACAGAATCTAATTTCATATACTTTTCGCCAACATAAGCAGCAACAGGAATATTCGAGTTCAAAATAAATTTATAATCACCACATTTTACCAGGTAACTATTAAAAGTTAGCCTAGGTAATCTTTCGATGATTTTATTAGAGATAATATAATTATCATCATTAACTCCACTTGCTCTAAGAAGCTCGTGTAGAACAAGCCATTTCACATTATCACTTCTTTTAATGTAGTTAAGCCAAACCTCTTCATTTAAAGTAATCTGACCTTCCCTCGCAAAGGCATCAACAATTGAGCCTGTATTATCAATTAACTTCTTTGAAGTAACTTTGATAAATTTGATATCGAGGATTTCCTCTAGACTGTTTAGAGAGACCAGGCCTTTAATTGATTTGGGATGACTTCTTAGCTCATTTAAGATTTCCCTAGCTTCAGAAATAAAGTAGTGGCGAATATTGTCTCCACCACCACTGCTTCCGACACCAAGTCGTTGAGTTTGAACTTTATAATTCTGATAAAAGTCTTTCTTTATCTCCTTAGGAATTTCTAAGGATGGTATACACTTTACTTGCTCAGCTAGTGCAGATTGAACCAAGAATAAAGATGTTATAAAAAATAGGCCTTTCATCATATCTCCAAATTTATCATCAACTAAATGATACACATATCTTTTTGAAATAATTACGTCCAATGTCTGTGAACTAGACAACTACTCTTCACATTGAAGCAAAAGCACATTGTATGAAGATTCCCTTACAGAGATCATAAAGTCACAACTTGAGTTTGGCGCTTTTAAATCACCTTGAACAAGACAATAACCAAGCTCCTGCTGGCCCCTTTCATTCTCAGAAAAGCATTCAAGAGATGCAGGCTCAATATTAATTAGAAACTCTTCTTCAATAACTAGCTGATCAGTGAGAACTCTTGAGCTTAAATCTGAGGCGCTGGCCGCTGCCACAGAAAGTGAAATTAAAGAAATTAATACGTAAGTTACTGTTTTCATTTATGCCTCCATTGGTATTTATTAATGTGAAGGCTTTATATCTAAATAAATGACACGTCTCTATATAAAAGTTATAACTTTATTACTTATTATGTTATAAAATACTAACTTATGAATACTTATGATTTTACTGACTATAGAGAATACCTAAGAGAATGCCTTGGCCCAAAGTCGAAGAATTTGACGAGGAAATCCCTGAGCGAAGAGCTTAATTGCCAGCTTTCCTTTATCAACCAGGTACTCACTTTTCGCTCACACCTTTCTCTAGAACATGCAATTAAAACATCAAATTATCTACAATTAACGGATGAGGAAAAAGACTATTTTCTTCTCATGGTACAAAAAGATCGTGCTGGAAGTGTGGAACTTGAAAAGTATTTCCTCGAAAAAATTAATGAAGTACAAAACAAGCGTAAGGAGATCACAAATCGAATAAAGGCCTCCAATACACTTACGAGTGAAGATCAAATGAAGTACTACTCAAGCTGGTACTATGTTGCAATTCACATTCTAACGGCCCTTCCTACATTCAATGAAGCTCAGGATATCGCATCTCATTTAAAGTTAAGTATTAAAGTTGTTAAGGATGCACTTGATTTTCTTATTGATAAAAACTTTGTCACAATAGACTCTAATGGCAATCTTGCCATTGGTAGTACGAGAATCCATCTCCCCCAGGGCTCTGATATGCTTCCACGCCATCATGTTAACTGGCGACAAAAGGCCATGGAATCAGTTGATGATGTGAAAGAAAATGATCTTCATTATTCAAGCTTACTTGGTATTTCAAGAAAAGACCTCCCTGTGCTAAAAGAAAAAATTTTAAAGCTACTCGAAGATTTTGAAGTCGTCTTAAACGAAACGGGGGAAGAAATTCCAGTTGTCTTCACATTGGATCTATTTGAGTTATAAGAATTCCATATTTAACCTTTCTTAAGGTTTGGCCTAATAAGTTTCTATACTAGAATCTAAACAGTAAGAAAGGAAATGTGATGGAATTTAGAATCGAAACCGATAGTAATGGTGAAATTAAAGTAGAGTCTTCTCGCTACTGGGGAGCACAAACTCAACGTTCATTGCAAAACTTCAAGATTGGCAGGGATCATTTTACACGTGAAATGATCAGAGCACTTGGAATCCTTAAAAAAGGTGCAGCACTTGCTAACCTAGAGCTTGGAAAACTTTCAAAAGACAAAGCTGCTCTCATAATACAGGCCGCTGATGAAGTTATTGAAGGGAAACTTGATGAGCACTTCCCTCTTGTTGTTTGGCAAACCGGTTCTGGAACACAAACAAATATGAATGCAAATGAAGTTATCTCAAACCGCGCCATTGAAATCAGCGGTGGGATTATGGGATCTAAAAAACCAATTCACCCTAATGATGATGTCAACAAGTCACAGTCATCAAACGACACCTTCCCAACGGCCATGCATATTGCAGCAGTTGAACAAATTGAAGATCGTTTAATTTCATCACTCAATCGTCTTATCACGGCCTTTGAAAAGAAAACAAAAGAGTTTCAAGATATCGTAAAAATTGGAAGAACACACTTAATGGATGCAACTCCACTTACTCTTGGACAAGAGTTTTCCGGCTATACAGCACAACTTCAAGGAGCGAGAAAAGACATACTCCATTCGATAGAAAACTTAAGAGAACTTGCTCTAGGAGCAACAGCAGTTGGAACAGGACTTAATACACATCCAGAATATGCAAAACTAGTGGCGCAAAAAATCTCTGAAATCTCAGGAAAGAATTTTGTGACGGCCCCAAATAAATTTGCATCCCTTGCAGCACACGATGCGCTTGTTGCGGGCTCAAGTGCTATGAGAAGACTTGCTACGGCTTTGATGAAAATTGCAAATGATATTAGGTGGCTGGCCAGTGGGCCACGCTGTGGGATTGGAGAAATCTCAATCCCAGCTAATGAGCCAGGCTCATCAATCATGCCAGGAAAAGTAAATCCCACACAATGTGAGGCAATGACGATGGTATGTGTACAAGTCCTAGGTAATGATGCCACGATCGGTTTTGCTGGAACTCAAGGAAATTTTGAGCTTAATGTTTATAAACCTGTTATGATTCACAACTTCCTCCACTCACTCACATTACTTGCTGATTCAATGGATTCTTTTAATAAAAATTGTGTCATTGGAATTAAGCCAAACCATGAAAATATTGAAAAGCATCTAAGTAATTCTCTAATGCTTGTGACAGCTTTAAATCAATATATTGGCTATGATAATGCAGCTAAGATTGCAAAGAATGCACATGCTAAGGGATCGACGCTTAAGGAGTCAGCAATTGAATTAGGACTTTTAAGTGCTGATGACTTTGATAAATTTGTTGTGCCATCTAAGATGACACAACCTTTATAAAAATATTACTGTTTATTGTAGTGATAAATTGGTGAACCACCGGCTTCACGACATGTCTTATAATTTGTAAAAGTATCTTTCACACTTAGAACAAGCTTTCCGTCGTTATACTCATAATCAAAGATTGATCCATTTGATTCAACACCAAAATGTTGCTTCTTTAAAATGCCTTCCCATACACCAAGGTTACACTTAACTTTAGTCATTTCAAGTCCACCTTGATACTGACCTGGGCCAACATAATTGAAATCACCTGAATTAACTTGAGTACAATTTAGTAAGTATGGTGCCCACTTTGCACTCTTTGCAATTGCCGTCATTTCAGCTTTTTCCTCTTCAACCTTAAGAGTCACATTATATCTCATAAATGCTCCACCAAGTTTAAGAGTCTCTCCTGTCGTACACTCAATACGATCAAGAAGATATGTCCCTTGAGGGATTGTTGCAAATGCTGATGCTGCCATTAAGAATGCTAAAATTGTTTTCATTAGAAACTCCGTTTATTAAAAATGCTTTATTTTATATTGAATACTCATTTTAAAATTTCGACCTACTTCATGAATATATGAGCCGTGTCTTCGATATGATTTATCTGTTAAGTTATCAAGTCTAGTCGTCATCTTAAGACCATTTAGGATCCCAGATGAGAACTCTTTTGAAGCAAAGATATTGTGAAGTGTATAACCAGGCGTTGCCGTTGTTCTCTCAAGAGAAGCAGGATTCACTCGATCTTGCCTCATGGCCATAAGAGTATCATAACCAAGTTTTACACCATATTGATCGAGATGATAATTTACCCCGAAAGTATATGTATTAGCAGGCATATTAGAAAGCCACATCTTTCTTGAATTATCCCAACCTACACTTCGTGAATAACCTGCAGCAAGCTCAAATTGATCGTAGAGATACCTAAGATCAAATTCCTGTCCATACAAAGTCACTTTATCTCGATTAATAAATTGAGTTGTTCCATTTTTTCCATCAAAAATGGCATAGTCGATAATCTCTTGATCAATATAGTCACGCGCTTTTGAGACATAACCACTTGCCCTGAAGCTCAGAAGATCCATATCTGAGAATATTTGCTTCTTAAACTCTGTTCCAATCTCAATTGTATTTGATATCTCTGGTTTAAGGTCTAAGTTTGTCACAAAGTAGTTATCAGAGATAAAGAACCCATCACCTGGACGGTGTAGTCCAGTTGCATAGACTTCTTGAACGTCTGGTGAGTTAAAACCTTGTGAAAAGTTAGAGAAGAAATTAAAACCATTGTATTCATAATTTACTAAGATTTTTGATGAAAGATTATTATCTTTTACATCACTAAAGCTTGAATCCTTTGACTCAAGTTTATAATCACTAAAACGGATACCTGGTGCTAGGCTTAGTGCGCCAACTTTATAATTCAACTGAGCAAAGGCAGCGGCCTCAGTAATCTGTCCATCTGGATAATCTGAAACACTACCAGTTGAACTCTTACCTGTTACCTTATCAATTGTTGCATCAGCACCAATAACGAGTTTTAAATCATCTCTTAAAGAGAGTTGATCTTTTATTCGTGTACCAATTGTTTCGATATTTCTCTCTTCCTTTCGGCCATCACTATCACGCTCTTGCTTATTAAATTGTTCAGAGAAATAGAGATTTCCGACAAGGCCCTTTCGCTTGTACTCAGCACTAACAGACTCACGCTTTATGATTGTTCTTCCGTGAAGAGTTGTCAGATCACTTGGTGGATCAAGAGTTGCGTTTAGCGGAGATTCATCTTCAAGATTATAGAGTTCAGCATTTAGTTTTATCTTTTGAGAGTTCTTTAGATCAAAATTAAATTTCGTAGAAAGATTATATGTTTCAAAAGCAGAGTTTTTAAGAGTTGTCTCATCGCTAAGTTTTAGATCTTTTGAATCTTTAAAACTAGCGCTAAGAAGGTAGTCTCCACTATTCATGAGTCCAAAAGTTTTCACTGACTCTGCATTCATATTTGAAGCTTCTTCAAAAGAATACTTAACGATACTTCCATACTTTTCACCGGCATTGAGGTAGTCGCGTCCATCTTTAGTAACAAATGACATTCCACCACCAAGACTAATTCCTTGTGAGTAATCTGTATTTGATTTGAAGATATCAACTTTTTTAATACTATCCGGATCAACTGCAAGATGGGAGTAGTTGTGATTTGAAAAATAAAAGGTTTGTTTTACACCATCGATATTTACAAATAGCTTATTTGCTTCGAGGCCACGAACTTGTGGGGTTTCACCAATAGCGCGTGGACCGCCTTTAGTTGTCGCACCGGATGTCTTCTTTAGAACATCATCGATACTTTGAGCGACTTCTTCTTCAAGCTCATCAGATGTGATCTCATCCTGTAAACCTAAAGCAGCACTTTGCCCTTCTTCATAAACCTCTAGCTCGTCGGTAATATAAATCGACTCAAGACGATTTACGTCTTGCGCAAAGATAAGAGAATGTGTGAGAAGGCCTAGAAATACTAATTTGTATTGGCCATCAAACTTTTTTATCATGCAGGCAAACTATCATATTTGAAATGATTTTTGGAATGGTTTTAGTAAAGAAGTTAGTTTTTACAGTGCGTTAAGGTAATTACAATAACTCATATTTAATAGGAATTGCGACCTTTAAAACCTCTGACTTTAGAAAGTCTGGCATCTGAGGAAGATCTCCAAGGGCCTCAATTGTTTCAAGGGCCGACTTATCCAGAATGGCATGGCCACTGCCCTTTTGAATTTGAATATTTGAAAGGTTACTTGGGTATGAAACCTCAAAGTAGATATCAACAATCCCTTGTTTTTTTAACATCTTGGCCACTCTTGGGTAGCGTTTTTGAGCAAGAATTTGATCCCTAATCGTTTTGAGGTACTTGGCCTTCTCACTCGCCTCTCCAGCATCGGCGACCTTTTTAATCACTGGAGCGTTCTCTAGAGACTGCTCAACTACCTTAGTGACCTTTTTCTGTATCAACTGCTTTGAACGGGCCTTCTTTTGAGTAAGCTTCTTGGGAGATTCAGTGATCTTCTTTAACTTCACTAAGCGTCTAACCTGAATGGCCTGGGCCTGATTTGCTGAAAAATACACATTCGAAGACTTTGGCTTCAAAGCTGAAGCTGTCCCAAATACTAATATTCCATGAATTCCTATCGAAATAATTGTCGAATAGAGAAAACGATTCTTGCGCATAGCTCTTATTATCACCAAATGGCCTTAAATTCACAAATGCTTTTCTATTCATGAAGAATTTTCAATGAGTAAGAGGGAGACAAAGCTCCCTCAAGATTAAGCGGCCTTCTTCTTTTCTTTGGCCTCTTCCTTCTTATGATCTTTTTGTTTAGTTTCGCTGGCCTTAATATCATTTGGGCCAATGATATCGAATGTTGGAACAATGGTTTTCACACGAGTTCGATAGTCCATATAGCGACTCCCCCATTGCCTAACAAGATCTCTTTCTTCAATAGAAACCCCTCCGACAATATAGGCAGAAAAGATTCCACTAAACATCAGATGGTCAACAGTCATTTCTGGAGTAAACCACATCCCTATCAGAGCTCCTGTCATAATTGGGTGACGATCGAAACTGTACATCCAGCTTTCTTGAAAAGGGACTCGTTGAATTGGCCTTCCTCGATAATAATTATAAGCTTGCTCCAACCCAAATAATTCAAAGTGATTTAAAGCAAAACTTGCCACAAAGAGATAGGCCCATCCAGCAACCCCAATACTCATAATGAGAGTCGATGCCATCGTATTTTCGATATTCCACATGACAACGCCATTCTTAGGCCAAAATAGAATTGCACAATGAAGAGTAATACCAGACATCAATACATAAAGAGATCGTTCAGCGGCCGCTGGAATATACTTATTAATAAATTTTTTAAACCTCTCCCTGGCCATGATTGTATGCTGAGCTGCAAATAAAGCACTAAGCCCTATGGCAATAGCGAATGCACTACCAAGAGAGTCCGTTGTGTAATCAACAATTCCATATTGAAATGGAATTAAGCCTAACATGCTGCCGATCCAACCAACGAGAGCGGAAAAGCCAATTAAATAACTAATCACCCCAAATGCTAAGACACCTGTTTTGTTCGTCATATTATCCTTCCTATGTTGTTGTGAGTTCTTTCATTATAAAATGAATAACAACATGGAAGTAGAGCACTAAAAGCGCCATACGAAAGAGGTGTAAACACTTAATAGCACAGCAAGTTTAGACAAATTAGTAAAAATTGGCTTTTTATAAATTCTTAATTACTTTGCATCTCTCTTAGAACCATTTGCAAAATACCACCATGTGTATAGTAATCCACTTCGGCCTGAGCATCGACTCTTAGAATAACTTCAAACGTCTCGATACTGCCATCTTCACGTTTCATCTTAATCGAAAGCTCTTTACGAGGAGATATCCCCTCTTCAATACCCTCGATCGAAAATGTTTCAAGACCTGTTATCTTAAGTGTTCTAGCGCTCTGTCCTTCTTTAAATTGCAGAGGAAGAACGCCCATGCACACAAGGTTACTGCGATGGATTCGCTCGTAACTTTCAGCTAACACCGCCTTAATACCTAAGAGCGTTGTTCCTTTAGCGGCCCAATCTCGAGAACTTCCTGATCCGTATGCACTTCCTGCCACAACAATAAGAGGAACTTTTTCTGTTTGATAACGTTTAGAAGCATCATAAATACTCATTTGTTCGCGACTTGGTAAATGAGTTGTCCAAGGCCCTTCAGTTCCTGGGGCCATTTCATTTCTTAAGCGAATATTTCCAAATGTCCCACGGATCATAACTTCATGATTTCCTCGACGAGAGCCAAAGCTATTGAAGTCTTTTTGTGAAACACCTTGTTCAATTAAATACTGACCTGCTGGTGAATCCTTACCAATAGTTCCTGCCGGTGAGATATGATCTGTGGTGATAGAGTCACCAAGTAAACACATAACCCTTGCATCACTAATATTTTCTAATGGTGCTACTTTTTTAGGTAGATTTACAAAGAAGTCAGGCTCTCTTACATAAGTTGAATCACCTTGCCACTCGAAGAGATCACCTTTAGGTACGGCCATGCTTTTCCACTTTTCATCTCCTGCAAAGATTCGCCCATACTCATATTCATATTGTTCAGAACTTACAGAGGAAGAAATGAGCTCTTGTACTTCGGTTGCAGAAGGCCAAATATCTTTCAAGTAAATATCTTTACCATTTTCATCCTGGCCAATTGCTTCACTAGATAGGTCACAAAGAAACGTTCCAGTTAGAGCATAAGCAACACACAGAGGAGGTGAAGCCAAGTAACTAGCTTTAATCTGACTGTGCACTCGTCCTTCAAAGTTTCTATTTCCTGATAAGACAGAAACAACCGCTAGGTTATTATCATTAATATCTTTTGCAACATCTACCGGTAGAGGCCCAGAGTTACCGATACAAGTCGTGCAGCCGTAACCAACAAGATTAAAGCCTAGCTCTTCAAGATAAGGTAGAAGTCCTGCTTTTTTTAAATAATTTGTTACCACTCGAGAACCTGGAGCAAGAGAAGTCTTAACCCAAGGCTTCGTTTTGAGCCCGGCCTCAACGGCCTTCTTTGCCACGAGCCCTGCAGCTAACATGACAGATGGGTTTGAAGTATTTGTACAACTTGTAATTGCAGCTATCGCAACATCACCGTGTTTAATAACTTTGCCATCATTTTTTTCAACCTTAAAATTATCATCAAATGACTTACGAGCACTATCAAGCCCCACTCTTTGTTGAGGAAGTTTAGGCCCAGCTAAACTTGGAACGACACGACTTAAATCGAGATCAAGTACTTCACTAAATTGTGGCTCCTTGTCTCCATCTCTTCTAAATAGCCCCTGCTCTTTTGTATACTTTTCAACTAACTCTACCTTGTCACCTCGACCAGTCATAACTAAATAATCAAGAGTAACTTGATCAACAGGAAATAAGGTTGCTGTTGCACCAAACTCTGGTGACATATTTGAAAGAGTCGCGCGATCTGCAATACTTAAATTACTTAGGCCATCTCCGAAGAACTCAACGAATTTGCCAACAACACCGTGAGTTCGTAACATCTCAGTAAGCGTTAGTACTAAATCAGTAGCAGTTGCACCGGCCGGAAGAGTTCCTTTCGTTCTTACACCAATAACAATTGGTTCTGGTAAGAACATCGGTTGCCCAAGCATTGCGGCCTCAGCTTCGATTCCACCAACTCCCCATCCTAGAACCCCCAGTCCATTAATCATAGGTGTATGAGAATCGGTTCCAACTAATGTATCAGGAATCGCCCAGCCTTTTTTACTTTGAACAACATGACCAAGATGTTCTAAGTTTACCTGGTGGCAAATTCCCATCCCAGGAGGAACAACACGAAAGTCTTGAAAGGCTTGCTGTGCCCAATTTAAAAGAGCATATCTTTCAGCGTTTCTTTCATATTCAAGTTCAAGGTTTTTTTCATATGCCTGCGCATTTCCGAAATTATCAACTTGGACAGAGTGATCAATAACGAGATCAACCCCGACATAAGGATTTACTTTCTTTGGATCACCACCAGCCCTTGCCATGGCACTTCTCATCGCGGCCAAGTCGACAACAGCAGGTACTCCCGTAAAGTCTTGCATTAAGACACGTGCGGGCATAAACGCCAGAGATGCATTCTTATCGTAGCCGCTTCCCCACTTTACTAAAGCCTCAACGTCAGTTAATTTCACGTCTTTTCCATCAACTCTTCTTGCAATATTTTCAATTAGAATTTTAATGGTATGTGGAAGAGTATCTAACTCGACATCATACTTTTCACATAAGCTTTTTAGACTTACATACGAAAGTTTTTCGTTTTCTAGCTCTAATAGCATCTCTACTTCTTTGGTCATATTTTCCATAAAGAACCCTTGATATAAATTTAAAAATGTTTTTCTATATTTTACTTTTCGGATAAATATTAATGATATTAAATTTTTATCATTTAATAATTTTTGAATTAAGTGATAGAATAAGAGTAATTAACTAGACTAATAAGGAATGTATATGAGTTATGAATTACCTCCGCATAACGTCGGTGTTGAAGAGTTTAAAGGCAATAAGATTTTTAAAATTTATAAAGTTGATGATGAAGGTAACGAACTAGAAAAGTACGGTACTGTTATGAGCTTTGGTTTAACAAAGGCCAAGTACATTCTTGAGCACGTTGATGAAATCAAAAAATTTGTTGATACATTTTCTAAGGAATAGAACAAGGATGTTTAAAATGAAAAAAGTAATCGTTATTTTATTATTAACAATGCCTATTTTTGCTAGTGAATGCTACAAGTCGTTATGTAAAGACGATAAGGTCATGGATGTCTTTGGTTGGTCAGGGTTTGTAACAAGCTTTGATGAAGCAAAGGATGTGGTGGAAGTAGAACTTGCCCACGGGCCAGGTACATATTCTTTCCCATATGCAGAACTAGGGAGATCGGTTGAATGTTTTGAAAAGATCTGCGTCGAAGATAAAGTTATCGACAAATACAATGAAGTCGATATCGTGCTTGAAATCTATACTCACGGAAAGGCCCGTGTTTACTCACCTGATCGCGATGGTGAGTTCATCATGGATACAAAAACTCTAATCAAATACTAATAAGTGATGTCAATCTGGCCAGGAAACTGGCCAGGTCACTTAATTTTTCTTAAGTTTCTTACTTTTGACAGTTTCTGCACCAAAAGTCTCCTATCATATTTGCAATAAACAATTTGAACTACTATAGTTTTTCCAAATTAACTTAGGGATAAAAATTTAATTTTGTAATACATAGGATAGTAATATGAAGTACTTTTTATTCCTTGCCATTTTAGTGCAAAGTTATTCATTCGCGTTTTCTCATGAAAGCACTCTCAACAACGAATTAAAGTCGTTATTCAATGGATTCAAAGAAGATATTATTTTTAATATCAATAAAGAAGTTAAAGAAAATTTTAACAATAAAGAAATTGGAAGCAATTTAAAGCTTATGAGTGCAAATATTGCTGAAACCAATATTCTCGACTTTCCGATTGAGTTCTATGAGATTACTGATAACAAAATTGTTGTCGGTATTCCTGACTCAAACAAGTGGAAGTTAAAGCTTAGAGCTCGCTTAAGATATAAAACGAAATGGTTTCGTATGACAAAACTTATTAAGCTAAATATTAAAGAGCTAAAGTTTAAATACGTTATCAACTATGTCAGAGACGAAAATAGCGTCATCAGAGTGAAATCAGTTGAGACCATCGATAAAAAATTAAAAGTTGATCTTAAAGCATCTAATGTCCTTATTAATGGTATTCTTGTTGCGGCCAAGAAAGTATTAAAAAAGAAAATTAACAAGTCTTTTGACAAGCTCCTTATTCAAGGTAGCGAGCAGTTAAAAACAGTATTTGTGCTAAACGAGCGCTTTAGGCAAGCAACTCCAGATCGACTCAAGTCTCCTCCAAGGTATAGTTTTTCAGACCTCGAGGATACGATTGAAAATATCGAAGAGAAAATTGCTCAAAAACATATGATAAATGGAACTGTTTTAAACCTTAGATATAATCAAAATGATTATATTTCTTGGTTTGATGCCTATGGGCCAAACGGACAAGGGACAAAGGGTGAAGTTGTTGGCTTCGGTACGTTCTCAGATGCAGCGATTTGGAATGGTGCTTATCTTGCTTCACAGGCCTTTCGCTACAGTGTCTCTCAAAATGAGAAGGCCTTAAGTAATATCAGGACAAATCTAGAAGGAATTGGAAACCTACTTGGTGTAAATGGCTTTACTGGCCTTCTTTCAAGATCAGCTCAACCCCTAAATAGTATGGCCGGTCGAGCACTGATGAAAGATAGAGACCCTCTTGATTATGAGATTGTTGATTACAAAGGCGAGAAATGGGTTAACCATCACGAAAAGAAAGGTATCACAAGAGATCAGTATACTGGAATTATCTTTGGCCTAACAATTACTTATGACTTAATTGAAGATGAAGAGATTAAGACGAAGGCAGCTTCTTATTATCGTATGATGCTTGATTATCTAATCAGAAATAATTGGACGATATCTGAAGACCGTGAAATCAGCATCACTCCTGCAAAGGTTATCGCGCCGACAGTTTGGTTTGGAAGTCCTGAGCAGCAACTTAATATGCTTGTCATTGGCGAGCACATGTTCCCTGGTCAGTATACGCAAGAGCTAAACCGCATGTCTGAGTTAAGTAAGACGGCCTATATTTTTCACAATATTACTGCCAAGGATAATGTAAATAAGTATTACAAATTCAACCTACTTAATATGCACTTTTATAACTACTTTAGGTTAGAAAAGAATCAAGAGCGTCGTGCAGATATGCTTAGGTCTTATAAAGTCATTAAATATAGTACAGGTCACCACGATAATTCTTTCTTTAATTTAATTGAATACTCTTTTAACCCAGAAGCTGTATCAGAAGAAAAGATTACTCGTATTCAAGAAAATCTCGTGCGTTTCTTAGAGCGTTCGCCAAGGAATGTAAGTATTGTAAAACCACCACTTGAGGATATCGAACTTGTCCAATACCCTGAATACGGCGGAAAAGGCTTCATGTCGATCTCAGCAGATGCTCTTGATATTAGACATCGCCACCCTGGCGGTTCATTCATGTGGCAAAGAGAGCCTTACACAGTTGGTTATGAGAAAAGAGGTGCGGCCGCAGATGAAAATCCAGGCTACGATATCACCCTAATTTACTGGATGAGTAAGTACTACGGCCTGTAGTACTTATTCATACCAAAGAATTAATTCTAAGCACTCTCCTTCATCGGGAACCATGTAGTGAGACTTATTCGGCTCAATGGTAATGAGGCTTCCTTTTTGAACAGGAATCGTTTGGTTTTCAAGATGAATTATTCCACTTCCGGAAGTAATGAAGACCACTTCCCCTCTTGTATGCTTATGAGGACGCCCCGCCTTCGAAAATGAGAAGAAGTTAATTTCTTTAATCTCTTTTGTTTGAATTGTTTTGATGTAACCAAATGATGTCTCTTTCATAAACTCTCCTTGTCTCACATTATAAGAAAGAAGAAGTATAGAGAAATTCATAATTGGTATACTTACTATTCTAGGTAGGAATAAAACCTGACCGAGTTGTCTCACTCGGCCAGGCATATCGTCTTATCTTTTCAGATCAAAGCGATCAGCTTGCATTACCTTAGTCCAGGCCTTAACGAAGTCTTGCATGAATTTCTTCTGTCCATCGTTAGCAGCATAAACTTCAGCAATAGCTCTTAGTTCTGCGTGAGAACCAAATACTAAGTCGACTGGAGTTGCAGTGTACTTAACCTTTCCTGATTTTCTATCAACACCATTGTATAGACCAGGAGTGCTTGATTTCGTCCACTTATTGTCCATCGTCAGAAGGTTTACAAAGAAGTCATTTGTAAGTTTTCCAGGACGCTTAGTGAAGACACCATTTTTTGATCCATCAGCATTTGCGTCAAGCGCACGCATACCACCGATTAAAACAGTCATTTCAGGAACAGTTAGACCTAACATATTTGCTTTATCAATTAGCATATAAATAGGAGTTCTTCCTGAATCTTGCGTATAGTAGTTACGGAAAGCGTCTGCCTTTGGCTCAAGATAAGCAAATGAAGTGACATCTGTTTGTCTTTGAGTTGCATCACCTCGTCCAGAAGCAAATGGTACCTTAACTTTGTTACCAGAAGCCTTCTCAATTGCAGCTGCTCCACCAAGAACAATTGTATCGGCCAGTGAAACGCCATATCTTTTACTAATCTTTTCAAGCTTAGGAATTACTGTATCAACATTAGATACTTTATTAATTGCCCAATCTTTTTGTGGCGCCAAGCGGATACGTGCACCATTAGCACCACCACGCATATCAGTTCCACGATATGTAGAAGCTGATGCCCAAGCAGTTCTAACAAGATCAGATACTGATAAGCCTGACTTTAAAATATCAGATTTAATTGCCGAGGCCGTTGTATTAGAAATCTTCTTCCCTTTAGGAGTTGGATCTTGCCATTTAAAAGACTCCTTCGGAACTTCTTTACCAATATAGCGCGCTTGTGGCCCCATATCACGGTGAGTAAGCTTGAACCATGCCTTAGCAAATGCATATTCAAATTTCTTTGGATCATCTAAAAAGCTTTTCGAGATTTTTGCATAAGAAGGATCTTCCTTAAGAGCAATATCTGTTGTGAACATGATTGGTGCGTGGAATTTATCTTTTACGTGTGCATCAGGAACCATATCCTTTGCACCTTCATCTGTTGGAATCCACTGGTGTGCACCTGCTGGAGATTTCGTAAGCTTCCAATCAAATGACCATAAGTTATCGAGGTAACCTGTAGTCCATTGTGTAGGAGTTGCATTCCATGCTCCTTCAAGTCCTGAAGTAATTGTATCTTCCGAGTGACCTTTTCCACACTTATTCTTCCAACCAAAACCTTGGTTCTCTATTGGAGCTCCTGCTGGATCAGACTCTAAACAATCTTGAGGCTTATGAGCACCGTGTGCCTTACCAAAAGTGTGACCACCAGCAATTAGCGCAACAGTTTCTTCATCATCCATTCCCATTCTTCCAAATGTTTCACGAATATCTTTTGCTGCTAAAAGAGGATCAGGCTTTCCGTTTGGTCCTTCAGGGTTAACATAAATTAGCCCCATTTGAACGGCAGCAAGAGGTCTTTCTAGCTCTCTCTCACCTTTGTATCTCTTATCTCCCGCAAGCCACTGAGTTTCAGGGCCCCAGTAAACAAGATCAGCTTCCCAATCGTCTGTACGTCCACCGGCAAAGCCAATTGTTTTAAATCCCATATCTTCAAGAGATACGTTCCCAGTAAGAACCATTAAGTCGGCCCATGAGATTTTATTTCCGTATTTCTTTTTGATAGGCCAAAGTAGCCTCCTGGCCTTATCTAGGGAAACATTATCTGGCCAACTATTAAGTGGTTCAAAACGTTGTTGACCACCACCGCCACCTCCGCGGCCGTCGTGACTTCTATATGTACCAACACTGTGCCATGCCATACGAATAAAGAATGGCCCATAGTGACCGTAGTCTGCTGGCCACCAGTCTTGTGATGTTGTTAATGTTTTTCTGATGTCTTTTTTTACTGCAGAAAGATTTAGCTTTTTAAATTCTTTTGCATAATTGAATTTAGATCCTAGTGGACTTGATTCCACTGAGTGTTGTCTTAGAGGTGTTAGATCGATTCGGCTAGGCCACCAAAAACTATTTGGCTTGGCTTCACCGCTTGCGAATTGCTGGCCCATATTTTCATTTGAGTTAGATGCACAACTCAAAAGTGCTACAGTAGCAATTAACAAAGGTAGTTTTCTTTTCATATTTGGCTCCTTTGAAAATCTATGTTTTCGATGCAATCAGTATCGATGAAAGACAGGTCTAAAGATAATATATTTCGTCTATATCAGGATAGATTTTAGCTATAGAAGCACAAACTTAATTTTTCTTAACTATCAACCCACATGGTCATAAACATCATAAACCACTAGAATTACAACACTAAGAAAGAGAAAATAAAAGAGGCGGGATTATTTAAAAGGAAAAAATGACAAATGGCCCTCCACATATTGGCGTACAGAGGGCCTTTAAATTTACTTTTTCGTTTTCTGAAGCTGAGCTAATTTTTTTGAGACGTGGTCGGCATCTAACATTGGATCAACATCACGATCAATTGCCACAATCTTTAAGTTTGGATCAATAATAAAAGTCCATCTTTTTGAAATATTAAAAACGGCCATCTTCGCTCCAAATTTCTTTGTCACCTTCCCGTCCTCATCAGAGAGTAGATCAAATTGAAGAGAATGCTCTTCATGAAAAGCTGCCTGATCTTTTACAGAGTCAGTACTGATTCCATAAACTTCAGCACCTAGTTTTCTAATTGATTTGATACTATCGCGAAAAGCACAAGCTTGTTTAGTACAACCAGGAGTTCCTGCTTTTGGATAGAAATATAAAACAGTCCACTTCCCTTTTCGTGACATCATTGAAAAGTCTTTGCCCTCATGATTCTTTACCGTAAACTTCGGAACACTCTGTCCTAGCTTAATTTCTTCCCCATGGGCAAAAGAGAACATGATACACATGACAATTAATAAACGACTGATTACTTTCATATTTCCTCCAGAAATTAAAAATTAGTTAATTTTATCTCTCTTAATTATATATACGCAATAAACTTCAAAATAGATCACTTAAACATAAGTTCTTTTTAAGATTTGAAAGTGCTATAATCGCCACATGACTGATAGACAAATTGAGTTTCATTCAAAATTTGGCACAATCTATATTTGCGCTAATGAAAATGGTGTTTCTTATCTTGGCTGGGAAGATCAAGAATACGACGGCCCTCACTATGAGGATGATAAGCGTATCGCAAAATATCTCAATGAGGCCCACGATCAACTCGAAGAATACTTTGCTGGAAGCCGTAAGAAATTCTCCATACCTCTAAGCATTAACAAAGGTACGGATTTTCAAAAACAAGTTTGGGCACAACTTCTGGATATTCCCTACGGTGAAGTGACGACTTATTCTGATATTGCTCAAAAGGTCGGATCTCCAAACGCCGTGCAAGCAGTTGGAAGTGCCAATGCCAAAAATCCAATATGTTTAATCATTCCTTGTCACCGCGTCATCGCAAAGTCTGGTGAGCTTTCGGGCTACGTAGCTGGAGCAGATATTAAAGAGGCCCTTCTAAATCATGAGGGTGGTATGTGGACGCTTTTCGACAATTCAATGACTTGAGCATGATCTAGACAATTGCTCTGGGCATAAATTAAAGCTTCTAGGCATGGCCATACATCCCCTACACTAACTCCCTATGTCATCTCACAAAAGGTAATTTGAATAACTTTTGCAAAAGAGAAATATAGACGAAGATAGGCCCACAGTGTTAAATTTGAACCCATGAATGAAAATAATAAGAATAAAAAAGACATGCGTCCAAAGCAGGACATCCCAACAATCCTATCTCGCGTTAGCCGCCCTAAGAAAGCTGTTATTACAGCAGGTATGCCGTATGCAAATGGCCCAGTTCACATTGGTCACTTAGCAGGTGCTCATGTTCCAGCAGATATTTACTCACGCTGGATGAGGCTACTGGTTGGCGATGATAATGTACTATTTGTTTGTGGTACAGACGACCATGGTTCAACAAGTGAAGTTGCGGCAAAGAAGCTTGGTAAGACAACGCAAGAATTCATTGGTGAAGTTCATGCAAAACAATCAAAGACAATGGAGCGCTACTCGATTGGCCTTGATACATATACTGGAACTTCAAAGGAAGAAAATTACGAAGCCCACAAAGAGCTTTGTCAGGACTTCCTTAGAAAAATGCATGCCAATGGAATGCTCGATAAGAAGACAAGCCAGCAATGGTTTGATCCAAAACTTAATATGTTCCTACCTGATCGCTACGTTCAAGGTGATTGCCCAAATCCTGATTGCTCAAATACAAAAGCATATAGTGACGAGTGTGACGTTTGTGGGAAGAACTATGATCCACATGAGTTAAAGAATCCAGTTTCTGCAGTAAGTGACGCGACTCCAGAACTTAGAGATACTGATCACTGGTATCTGAATATGTGGAAAGTAACTGATCAGTTAATTGAATGGTTAAACACAAAGCAGAAAACTTGGAGAAAGCCTATTCTTCAAGAAGCTTTTGGTACGGTTTATCCTTGTGTAACTTTCACAAATAAGTCTGAACCAGCATATAAAGAAATTAAAGAAGAGCTTCCAAAGCATAAGAGTCGTTATGCTCCTGGTAGAAAGGTTCTTGTTCAATTTGAGAACTTAGCTGATCTTGCATCAGGTAAGAAACAATTAGAAGATAAAGGAATTGAGTGTGAACTGAATGATGGTTGGGCACACAGAGCGATTACTCGTGACGTTTCATGGGGAATTCCAGTTCCAACAGATATTGAGCCAGGCATGGAAGGAAAAACTCTCTACGTATGGCCAGAGTCTTTAATTGCACCGATTTCATTTACAAAAGTTGCTCTTAAGAAGAAAGGTCTGGACCCAGATCTTTATAAAGAATTTTGGACAGACCCTGAAGCAAAGGTTTTCCAATTCCTTGGAACTGATAACGTTTTCTTCTACGTTCTTATGCAGGGAGCGATGTGGTTTGGTGTCCAAGAAGATCCAATGAGACAAGCAGTAAAAGGTGAATTCCAACAAACTGACGTCTTCTCTAACTTCCACCTACAAATCAATGGTGAGAAGATGAGTAAATCAAAAGGAAACTTCTACACTGGTGATCAGCTTATTGATGAAATGGGATACACAGCAGACCAAGTTCGCTACTTCCTTTCAACTCTAAGTCTTTCAGAGAAGGCTTCTAACTTTGACTTTGAAGTTTTCAAAGCAAAGAATGCATTCCTTGCTGGGCCAATGAACGCTTCATTTGAAAAACCAATCTCAGCTTGTCACAAGCAATTTGGTGGCGTGGTTCCTAAGGGTGAGCTTATCGGTAAGACTGAAAAAGAAACTCTTAAGATTGTTCAGCAATATACGAAATTCATGGAAAAGGGAGAATACCCAAAAGCACTTGGTGCCCTTGAAAACTATGCTCGTATTATTAACGGACTATTTAATCAGTACAAGCCTCACGATGACCGCTTTGATGAGAAAGAAAGAACTGATGCACTTTACTCTTGTTTCTATATTCTAAGAAATATCTTAGTAATGCTTAGGCCATTTGCACCGGAAACAATGGAGAAGCTTCGTGTCTCTTTAAATCTTCCAGAGAGTGTTTACTCGATTGATGAGCTTGCAAAAGAATTCCCAGAAAATCATAAGATTGGGGAACAAGTAGAATACTTCCCAGCAGTTGATGCTGAGTAAGAAATAACAAAGGGCCTTTTAAAGGCCCTTTTTTTATTAATCTAAATCTTCTAGCTGACTTTTTATTTTATCTTTTAATTGTTCAAAATTAATATCTTCAATTTCAACGATCATCCCATCCTCAATCTGCCTTGCTTCTACATCATCGAGATCATCTTCATCTGCAACTCCGATTACTTGCTCTAGAGCAATGGACATATCTCTGTGAACAAATGGATCGAGCTCATCAAGGCCTGCTGCAAATGTCGTCCCTACGGCCGTTCCCGATGGTACACCAAAGAAGAACCCACCAACAGCAGCGACTCCACCATCAAGACTAACTCCTGTACCAATATAGTAAGCGGCCGTGGCCTTTGCTCCAATAATTAAACCGAGGTAAGCAGAAACTGCTAAGATTGCGACATCAGCACCTGCTGCATAAAGAGCGTGGCGTCCATTCATATCGGCCATCTTTTTAATATCGCTTCTGGCAAATGTTCTGTAATCAGAAAAGAGATTACGGCATTTAAGCTCTTCTCTATTCCCATGACATTCTTCGAAGATATAACGGTCATTAACAATTTCCGTTGCCTTAATATACTTATAAGGAGTCTCTTCGGCCTGAATAAATGTCGAGGCCTGATTAAGTTGTGAGAGTAAAAGAACTCCCGTTAGAACAATTTTCTTCAGTTTTGGGCTTAGTGTTTTCATAGCTTAAATTTATCAAAAAAATAGATCGAGATAAGCTATTTGGTAAGAATTCCAGAGGGTGAACATTCCTTAGTCACCGGTGTAAGTCTCTGAAACATGGCCATCAACGAGGAAAATCTCACGATCTGCCATTGCTGCATAATCAGGGTCATGGGTTACCAGAGCAATTGTCGTTCCCTTCTCTTTATTAGTTTCTTCTAAAATATTCATCACAATCTCAGCATTTGCCGTATCGAGATTTCCTGTGGGCTCATCTGCAAAAATATAACTAGGTTCCATAATGAGGGCCCTGGCAATGGCCACTCGTTGCTGCTCACCACCTGATAGTTGCCCTGGAAGCTTATTACGAGTATGTGGAATATTGAGTTTTTCAAGTAGCATATTTGCACGAGGCTCATACTTTTTTAAGAGACCAAGATTTCGAGGAGGTAATAGGATATTCTCTAAGGCCGTCAGCTCTGGAAGTAAGTAGTGGAATTGAAAGATAAATCCAATATGACGATTTCGAAACTCATGAATTTCATCAACACTCATATGAGTAACATTCTTTCCATCAATATAAATATGGCCAAATGTTGGTTCATCGAGAGAGCTAATAATATAAAGAAGGGTTGATTTTCCACTTCCAGAACGTCCTGAAATAGAAACAAACTCTCCCTTATTTATCTCCATGGAGATATTGTGAAGAATACGTTGAGGTGGATCTCCAAATTCTTTTATAATACTTTCTGCTTTTATCATCACTCGCCCCTTATGATATCAATTGGAGTCATTCGACTTGCTGATAGAGCAGGAAGAAAGCTTGCAACCAGCGAAGCAACAAGGGCCGCAACAAATGCAATGATATACGTTGAAGGTGTATAATCCATAAGTAAGTGATTATCGCCACCAATATTTATATTTAACTCAATACTTTCGACAGCTCGACAAATGATGAATCCCAGGATTAGCCCAACAGCTCCACCACTTACACCAAGGAATATACCTTGATACATAATAAGCTCAAGAATTCGTTTGGGGCCATAGCCAATAGAGCGTAGAATAGCGATCTCCTTTCGCTTTTGGTTAATCATAATTGTTAGAACATTATAAACCCCAAAGGCAGCTACAATAAGAATGGCAATTGTAATAAAGTAGCGAACTATATCTTGCATCATTATCATTTCCATAAACATGGGATTAGACTCTTTCCAGTCTTCAACTTTATCATGGCTTAATAGAGACCACTGATCAGCAAGCACTTGTGACTTATTCATGTCGAATAGTGATACTGCTATTTCAGAGACTCGCCCAGGTGTCTTATTAAGTTTTTGTACATCTTCAAGGTGAGAGAATGCTATGGACTTATCTGCTCGATCATCTCCGAAAGAAAAGAGTCCTACGATTTTAAATGAGTTTTTATGTGTCAGGCTTCCCGCAATGACCTCTACATACTGACCAACACGTGCTCCAATTTCTTCAGCAGCAGCGGCACCAAGAATGATCTTATTTCCTCCACTAGCAAGTGACGAGAAATCACCTTCCACCATGTAATCAGGAATATCACTAATTCTGATTTGTCGTCTGGCATTTGTTCCAATGAGCCCCATACTGTGAGTAAGATCACCACGCTTTAACATAACCTGTATTGTTAAGCGGGGGCTAAAGTCATAGACATCTGGATGATGAGAAAGACGATCTGCCCAACCTTGATAATTTTCTAGTTTTGATTCACTTCTTTTTCCATAGGGAGGGGTGACCCAATCGACTTGTTTATTTTCATAAAACCATTTATTAACGAGGGGGCGATCAATAAGATCTTCTTTACCAGAGATTAATATATGAGCAGTATTATTTAAAAGGGCCTTAATGATATATTGCCTAAGCCCGAGCTGAATTCCAGAGATAGCTACGTAGAGCATCGTACCGAAACTAATGCCTAAGAGAATAAGGAGTGTTTGCTTCTTTTTAGAAAATAGTTGCTTCATCGACAAGAACAGCATGACTACCTCTTAATGAATAATAGGTCTGTAAGCTTAATATCTCCCGAGACAACCTCAACCCACATTCCATCATTATTTCCTGTGACGACTTCGACTTTTTCTCTCTTCTTATCTCGCATGCGAAGAACTTTTCCATTACTAATGGCCTTAACAGGAATTAAAAGTACTCCCATTTTCTTTCCAACCTCGATGACCACATCAGCAGTCATGCCAGGAAGGATACTTTTTTCAAGCCCTTTCACTTCGATGCGGGTGATGAACTCACCTTCTCTTGGATAAATCGTTTTTACATATCCTTCATATTTTTTTTGAGACTGGCTTTCAAAAATGATTCGCGTTTTTTGATTTGGGATAACTCTTAGTGCGGCTTCTTGCTCTAGTGAAACTTCAATAAATTTTTCATTAAGATTTTGCATTCTAAGAACAGTCACTTGTGGTAGGACAACTTCTTTTTCTTTATTAGCTATAAGAGTGACTGTGCCGTCAAAAGGCGCTTTAAAAAGAACACGGCCATCGAAACTAACAAGGCGGTCACCTTCTTTAACTTTTTGCCCTTCTTTAACATAGAGTTTCTCAACTAGAGATAGGACACCAATTTTCACATTAAACTCTTTATCAGTATCGACTCGCCCTAGGCCATAAATGGCCTCCACAACATCGCCTTTTTTAGGAGAGATTAATTCATAATTATTTTTAAAATAGAAAACTCTTAGAAGGATCGCAGATAAAACAAAGATAACGACAATGGTGAAGATATATATCTTTTTCAAGCAAAACTCCTAGGGTACACATTTTTTATTTATTCTCGCATACCCTAGTGGCCAATATCAAAAGAAATTTTGACGTTTAAGATAAGCAATTAAATCTTCACTATATTTAAGATGAGACTCTTCTGTATATTTCGCTTGCGTATAGACTTGGGCCAAATTCTTTGCTCCGACGTCTTTAATCATTTGATGTAATCGCGGGTTATCACGATAACGCTTCATCCCCTCGACCTCTCTTTCTCGATATATCTCTAGCACCTCTTCATCTGAGTATTTATGATATTTCTCATAGTGAATTAGGGACTCAAGTGGAAGCCTCTTTCTTAAGTCAGGTGCCTCGTCTGGATAGCCTAGAGCAAAGCCTACGACAGGAACGACATTCTCAGGTAACTCTAAGATCTCACCAATTTCGCCAGCACTGGCCAATGTTGTCCCCATGTAACAAAGTCCCATCCCTAGACTTTCAGCGGCTAACGCTGCATTCTGACTAGCGAGAATGGCATCAATTGAAGCAATCATAAAACTCATATAATTATCAAAATTGTTAGCTGCTTCACTTAATGTAAGCCACCTTCTCATACGATAGAAGTCAGCACAGAATGTTAAAAAGATGGGAGCATCCATTAGCATACTTTGTTCAAAGTGGGCCTGGTACATCTTCTCTTTCATTGCTCTATCTCTTGTCACAACAACTGAGAAGGATTGCATATTTCCAGAGCTTGATGCACTTGCCGCGGCACTTAGAATGAGTTCCAAATCACTTTGTGAAATATCCTTATCTGAAAATTTTCTAATTGAACGATGAGAGTGTATTTGTTGAATAAACTCATTCATGGCACGAGTCCTTTCTTCCAACAAAGTTAGCAAAGACAATTTTATCTTGAAGTAGAGTTCCCTTTATTTGACACTGATCAAGAAGCTCGGCCAGTAGTTCAACTTTAAACTCTTTGCCTCTCTCCTTTGCGATAAAATCACCAGATACAAAGCGATCATTTAATTGACCAGTAAATGATGATTGAAAAACTCTTGGTACTTCAAAGATACCTGTCACTTTCTTGGATGCTGAGATATTTGATACTGTAAAATAATCTTTAAAAAATTTACCGCCAATATTTACTTCAAGTTCATAGCGGCCAATATAATTCGTATTTGCAAAAGCACTTTGTCCTAATATAACAAAGCATAAAATAATCTTCTTCATGATTACCTCTTAAATTTTATATAAAATAGATCGAAATTTATTATTAACTAATAATGTGTGAAAGGCGCACTAGCGCCACCAAAGGATAGAAATAGAGATTGCATAACGGCAAAGTCGACAATTCATATTCACAAAATAGAATTATCAACTTTATCCGTAAACAATTTCTTTCTTACAAGAACTCTCTTTATTTTGCTTTTCTTTCAAAATAAACGAGATCAATGAAAATCGAAGTCGCGAGAATAATTTTCTTCTCCTGCTCCGTTAGTGTCTGACTTTTTAAATCGATGGCGAAGTTGTCGCGATCAGTAAACATTTCTGAAAAGAGTCCAGAAAACTTTTTCAACACGAGTGCAACCTCTTGGCCACGGGAGTAAAATGGATAAGTCCAAGGCTTCCAAATTGGTGAACGCATCTCCATGATGATATTCCCTTGAGCATCTAAGACATCAAATTTCTTTGTTATTAAAGAAAATCTTTGCTGAAGTGAACCAATCATTTGGCCATTTAAATCCAGTACTTCAAGGCGCTGAAAAAGGAAGCAAAATGGGTGCTTAGCAATCATATACTCATTGCGAGCTTGGTCAAAGAAGTGAAGATCAAATGTCCTCCAGTGCCCTAGGAACTGGCGCATAATAAAGCCAAGAAAGCCTTTTTGTTGTTCTGCTGCATAGCCAATAGGATTCTGTGCTTCATCCAAGAATTGATACTTATTTCTTGTCTCATAGCCCAAAAGCTCCCAATTTTCTCTTACCTGCTGCACAAGTAGCTTACTATGCTGATTTAAGTCCATTTTTCCTCACATTTATTCAAAAAACTTATGAACTGATTTTAACATATTTTCTAGCTAACTTATTATTTTCACGAGGAAAATAATTATACTCGGACAACTCTATAATTTCTATTTGAACTAAATATTATTGAACTCAGTTTATTAATACGGTAAATCTATATATGTCACATCGATAGGAATAGAATGAATTTAAGAATAAACCCCAAAAGGCCAACAGAGAGTATTAAAGATATCTTAAGGATTATGGACTTCACTCTTGGTCCATTTACAATGCTCTTTGCAATTTGTGTTGGTGTGTACGAGTATCAAATCTCACAAAGACTAAATAGCTTCTTTGGAATCTTCGCTTTTCTTATTTTCAATCTCACAATTTCTCAAATAAGTATTCGAGTTAAGAACTCTCTAAATATTGAGGTCTTCAGACAAATTTTTGCAATCTGTGTCCTCTGCCCTTTTGCAGTTTATATCGTTGATGGGCCATTCTCACCGTTCTGGTACCTTTATCTCATTATGATTGTTGCCAGCAATAATATCTTCTTTGAAGTAACTGGAAAGCATATCTATAGTGGGCTTATCACCCTCTTAGCTGTTATTAGCTATATCACTTCAAGTTACTTACTTCTTGATGAGCCAGAAACTTCCCTTATTATAATTCATTCTCTGACTATGATTATGTTAAGCCTACTCTTCTACAGACTCCTTAGTCTTGTGGATCGCACTTATCGAAGTGAAGTGAATAAGTCGATTGCCTTACAAGAAACAATGGATAAGCTTAATAGCACTAAAGAGAGCCTTATCTATAGTTCACGCTTAAGCGCAATTGGAGAGATGGCCGGTGGGATTGCTCACGAAATAAATAACCCTCTAACTGTTATCTACGGATCTATTTATCAAATTAAGCGCCTACTAGATATTGGGGAAATAAATAAAGAGAAATACGATATTCACATTCAACGTATTCTTGAAACAATTGATCGCATCACTCGTATCATCTCGAGTCTAAAAGTTGTTTCACGTGAGTCAGCTGAGATAAAAAGAGAAGTCATCTCTCTTAAAGATATTCTTGTTGATGCAACGGCCATTTGTGCCGAGAAATTTAGGGCCCATGGCATCGAGCTTAAGTTTGATCTCGAGGATAAAGCCTTTAATGTGGAAGTTGATGCTGATAGAGTTCAAATCTCTCAGGTTTTTATCAATCTTTTAAATAACTCTTATGATGCCATTGAGACATCTGAATCTTCTTGGATCGATATTTCAGTCAAAGAGGTTGAAGACTTTGTTCTTGTCAGCGTGAAGGACTCTGGCCTAGGAATTGGCACGGACCTTCAGCGAAAAATATTTGAACCTTTCTACACTTCAAAAGAAGTCGGAAAAGGAACGGGATTAGGACTATCGATTTCAAAAGGAATTCTAGAAAAGCATCAAGGGGAATTATTCCTAGACACAAGTGAGAAAACAACTTGCTTTGTGGTAAAGATTCCCAAAGCAAGTTGAATAGTTTCTATATTAGAAACAAGCAATATACGAATCACCGATGCTACCTAGGAGCTTAGACCCAGATTCATCGAGAATATTTCCATAAGAGTTACCACCGTCACAATGATCTTCAACAGTAACGACGATTGTATAGACTGTACCAGTTTGTGTCGCCTCAAGCCTTCTAAGCTCTAAGGCATCTGTACAGTACTCATAATCAAAATCAGCTAATCCAGTGTACTTTGCAAATTCTTCTTTTGATAATTTAGGAAGGCGCTCAGAGTAAACCTCAGTGTATTCATCACGATCATAACTTGAAGCAAGATCAACATTATTTAACTCTGGACAGGCCATAGCTGAGCTAAAAAGAATAACTGATAAAAGAACAACAACTGATTTCATAACGACCTCCACATAAACACAGGCTTTATTTACCGCGGAGCCGTTCAGTTATCAATTATATTAAAAATATAGATTTCATCTAATTATGAGATATTCACAAGATGCCCATCTTCACTGGGTGACTGCGTTATCTCCCAACGGTTCCCGTCTGGGTCCATCAAAAGAAAGCTCTTCTCTCCCCATGGGTGATCCTTTGGTTCACCACTCACCTCAAATTGATACTCTGAACTTAAGGCCATTAATTTCTTATAGAAATCATCCACATTTTCAACTGTCACTCCGTAAGAGACTTGAGCTGGATTATCTACTAATTCAAAGAATTTAGAGGCCTTTCCCACTGGACGAAAGAAGGCCACGCGACTTTTGTCAGGAAGGACAAAATCTGCAAAGTCTTCATTGGCAAAGTGGGCCTTAACACCAAAGACATCTGTGAAAAAGTTCGAAATATTCGTAACATTCTTAGAAGTAATTACTAAGTGAGAAAGTGCTTTGATCATAATTCATCCTATTTCTATTCATGTTATAACAATTCGATTGACTTAGGTAGCCTTTAAGATTAAATCATCTCATCCATTATTTTGGTGGCCAATCCTTCCTGCCACCCTTTGAGGCCCTAGGCCTAGTGAGAACATTTAAATGCAAGAGCTTGATGCGCTGATCGAATCCTTAACCGAGAAGCGATACTATGTGAGCGATACGCTTATTTCAAACGAATTAGCACGTGCCCTAAAGGACGAGGCCCAGACGCGTTTTCATATCGGAGACTTTCAGGAAGCTAAGGTAGGACGACAACTAACAAAGCGACTTGACGAAAGAATCCGTGGGGATCTCACTTCGTGGATTGAAGGAGATATGGCCGAGCACCCGCTGGCCCTTCAACAATATTTAAAATTTCTTGATAATCTCAAGGATCAACTCAACCCTATTTTCTACCTAGGAATTCGATCTTACGAAGGACACTTTGCCTGCTATGACGAAGGAGCTTTCTATCGCAAGCATGTCGATCAGCACCGAGGAAGAGGCCTTAGACGCCTAAGTGTGATTCTGTACTTAAGTGACATGAGTGAAGCTGATGGTGGAGAGGTTGTTATCTATCATCATGAAAGACAAGATGAGGAAGTAACTCGTATTAAGCCTATGCTTGGAAGACTTCTTATCTTTCTATCTGAAGACCTTCCTCATGAAGTTCTTCCTGCATATAAAGCGAGGCTTTCACTAACAGGATGGCTGAGGGCCTAATTGTTAAGATTTTCTAACAACACTCCATACTATGTTCAGATTTTATGGCCAAGATAATGCTGAATTAGAAAGGAGAGATTTATGAAAATGAATGAAGGCAATGCAGATCGTATTATTCGAATTATTGTAGGAATGGTCCTTATTTCTTTAGTTGTAATAGGTCCTAAAACCTATTGGGGTCTTATTGGAGTCGTTCCATTAATAACAGGAATCCTCGGTATATGCCCAGGATATTCACTACTTGGCCTCTCAACTCGAAAGAGCAAGAAGGCCCACTAGAATTTAAACTATGATATAATCTCTATTAAAGAGAGGTCGTGGTTTGAATACAGGTTTGAATACTAAAGAGCTCATAAAATCAGAGTTAGGCCTTGATGGCATAACTCTCTATATCGACAAGAGAAGTAAATTCTTCTTTTTCATGAAGTATGAAAAAGAGAACTTTATGGTGCTTTTAAAAAATGAAATTGAACCTGAAGCTCTTCCTTTAATGAGAAGATTTACAGATGAGTATCCGGAGCTTCCAACACTCATCAAAGAAACAGACTCTCTTATTCTCTATGACATACCAAATGGAAAACTCGCAAGGCTCGTCGAAGAAAAGGTTGATGAAGACCTAGCAAAGAAAGTCACAGAAATTCAAATTCGCTTAAATGAACTGACGTCCCCATATGGTTATCATTTTGAGTGGCAACTCAATTACTTTTTTATTACTAAAAGTAAGCTTATGTATATTGATTTAGAAACATTAGAGTTTGGAGAGGAAACGAAGACAATAGATATTCCAATCTATGATCAGTTGAGCTTAGAAGAGCGCGTGAAGCTTAAAATCCAAAAAGAAAATAAGAGATTAAGCAATCACGAGCGCTTCACAAGGTGGCTAAAGTAACTCCTACATAAAGAGGTAAATACTTAGGCCAATTAGGAATAAGATTCCTACGATCTTTCTTTCCTTCTTCATTGTATAAGCTAGATATAGCCCACTTAAAATGATTAGCAGTAAGAAAATTCCGACAATCTTTTCAACATACCTTAGAAACTGCGGTCCATGACCTTTATGAAGTTCAATCAATCTTTTTAGAAGGTTTGGCTTCACGTAAGAGATATGAGTTCCATCTTCTTTTACTTGAAACTTATAGTAATCACGAGTTGTTGGTCTAGTAATTGCTCCATCCCCGACTGTTTTAACATAGGCAAAATCGTAACCTTCATCGATTTCATTTAACTCAACTGAAATATTTTCTTTTGTTAATTGCGCCTTTGAAAGTTGGACGACTTTCACAGGTTCAACAACTTCACTTCCTTTAAAACCTAGTAAGTAAGAAACACCAGTAAAGGCCATCATTAAAAGTAATGGCGAAGCGAGAGCTGATAAGTAGAGGTGAATCTTAATAAAAAACGGGCGATTAAATTTCATATTCTATCCTTTAATTCCACAACGAGAAAATGCTTGTGGTAGTGATAATAAGTTTAGGCCAATTTCTTCATCCATCTTTCTTTCAATCTTTTGAACAATTGGAAAGAAGTAGATTTCAGTTGTCACTGCAACTGTAGCGCGAAATAGGTGTCCACCTTTACAAGAAAAATCCTCATCACCTAAAACAGTATGAATATGAAAAAATGGTTTTCCATCTAAATGGGAAAGATTTCCATCAAGACTTAGAAGCTCAAAGTCACCCTTAAATTCTTTGCGATCATATGTTTTCGTATCAAGGTGGTAGAAACCAAGCTCAACGTCTTTCAAGGCCCCTATACCTTTTAGCATACCAGCGCCAAGCTTTTCCGCTGCCGCAAACTCTTCTAGGGACGTAAAAAGATCTTCGTCTTTATATAATTTGATTAAATAGCATTCTTCTTGCTTGATATATTGCATGGTAAGCTCCTGATTTCACTGTGTAATTATAACAACTTCACTATTAATGTCTCGACTCGTTGCTCCCTGAAAAACTTCTACACTCTCTTTACTCAAACGAGGCCAAATGATAGTAATTGAGCATGAGAACGCTTCCCTTCATTCTCGCCTTCTTAATACTATTGGCCCAAGAGTCAATGGCCATGGAGTGCTTTAAAGAGCACCTTGACGCCGCAATCTCAAGCAATCGAAACCGTCGAGAAATTTACTCAGATCATACAAATACTAAGAGTAAAAAAATTTCAAATAGCCTGATCTTCGCAGAAAAAATATCTCTTATCTACGCAAAGCTATTAAAACCAAGTTTAGAAAAGTATCGTCGTGCCGGTATCCCAATCCTATGCCTCGACTTTATTGAAATGAGCAAGGCCCCAAATATACCAAGAGACTTTTCTATCCCTAATTATAAATATCAAGATATTGATTCAGTTGATATTAAGGGACTTCGTTCAGAGATTTCTAAACGACTTAAGACTGAAGACTATCTTGGTATCGTTGAGTTTATCGAAGAGGAAGTTTCAAACGAGAAGAAATATAGTCAGTATAATTGCATGGTAAGACATGTTCTTGAATCCCTAGGCCGTAGCGCATTTTTAACCCCATACTATATTGAACATGCCAGCAGCTTAGGACTAAAGTCTCCCAAGAATTTACTAAACAAATATCTAAGAAGAAATATCTTTGCCCTTAAGTATTCTCACTCTCTCGATAAAAAGGCCGCTTCCCTTCAAGAAGAGGGAATTTCAATTTTATGTGGAGATGTCCCTCATATTCCGATAAGATTAGACTATGAGATGGAACTTTCTAAATACTAAAATTGGTCTTGCTCTTGGTGGAGGTGCCGCAAAAGGTATCGCACACATTGGCGTCTTAAAAGCATTTGAAGAACAAAGAATTCCAATTTCCTATTTATCAGGAACAAGCGTTGGCGCTATTGTTGCTTCTTACTATGCCTTTGGTAAGAATTACGACGACTTTCTATCCTTAGCAAAGAAACTAAATTATAAAGACACAATAAGCTTAACAATTCCTAAGAAAGGTTTTTTTAGTACGAAGTCCATACGAGAAATGCTCATCAAAGATCTTGGTGATGTAAATATCGAAGATGCAAGAATTCCTCTGGCCATTTGTACGACTGATATTTCAACTGGTGAACAAGTCGTTTTCTACAAAGGAAATTTGGCCGATGCAGTTTGTGCCTCTGTCTGTGTACCTGGTGCATTTGTTCCTCAGGTAATCAATGGCAGAACTCTCGTTGATGGAGGTATAACAGAAAATGTTCCCGTCTCCCCACTTGAAGATATGGGCGCCGGAATTATCGTTGCAGTCGACTTAAATGGAGTACAAAAGTATCAAGAACCTGATGATACTTTCGCTATCATTAGTAATGCCATGGATATTGCCATTGACCTTAGGACACGAGAGCAAATTGAAGATGCAGATATTATTCTCTCACTCGACTTAAGTAAGTATAATCGCCTCGATAATTCCAAGTGCATTCAAGAACTCATCAATGAAGGTTATTCTCCGATGACTAAAAATCTCTCTAGCTTAACTTGGTATCGCAGAGCGAGTTATCTCGAGTTCTTTAAGAAACTTATCATCGAAACAATCCCATTTAAAGTACCTAAGGTAATTTCAAATCTTTACAAAGAAAGACTTGCTAAGATCTCTATCAAATAAGCTCCTTTTTTATTTCTTTTAAATGCGATAAAATTTAAAGAAATAATTTAAGATGGAGTTTACATTGTTTGATATTAATCGAGTCTTTACACTAATTTCAGGAAAACTAACTTTTTGGTACGAAGCATTTATTAAAAATATCCCAAACTTAATCGTTGCAATCGTTGCCCTATTTGTTTTCTTCTACCTTGGTAAAACTCTACGTAACTTAGTTAAGAAAGTTCTACAAAAAGTTTCCTACAAGAAGTCTGTTAATGAAATTCTAGGGACAACGACAAATGTCATTGTCATTGTTGTTGGTATTTTTACGGCCTTAGAAATTATAGGTCTTGAGAAAACTGTTACATCAATTCTAGCTGGGGCCGGGGTAATCGGTTTAGCACTAGGTTTTGCCTTCCAAGAAATTGCAGCAAACTTTGTTTCAGGTGTTCTAATTGCTTTTCGTGAGCCATATCAAATTGGTGATATTATCGAAATTGATAAGATTGTCGGTCAGGTAACAAATATCGAATTAAGAACAACGGGAATCACGACTTACCAAGGACTTGAAGTTTTTATTCCAAACAAAGATATGTTTACAAAGCCTTTTATTAACTACACAAGTACGCCACGACGTCGTGTGGATATTTCCGTTGGTGTTTCGTACCACGATGATCTTGAAAAAGTTGAAAAGGTAACAAGAGAAGCACTTGAGGCCATTAATGGAAGGCTTGAAAATGTTCCTGTCGAAGTTTTCTTTGAAGAATTTGGTGCAAGCTCAATCAATCTGACGGCCAGAGTATGGATTGACTATAGAGCAGGAGTCGCATTTTATAAGGCACGCCATGAGGCCGTTATGAACATTAAAAAATATTATGATAATAATGGAATTACAATTCCATTTCCGATTCGAACAATTGAGTTTTCAAATCAGCTTGATGTAAATAAGGGCTAATTGCGTCCAGTACACATTCTTTCCCAGCCCTTAACATCCTTAAGGGCCTTATTATAATCACTACGGCATCCTTCATTAGGAACATATGAATAATAGAGGGAGCCGTTATTGATTTTTTCCATAATCTCTCGCCCTTCACCTGGTACGAATGCAGGACAACCAAAACTTCTTCCCATGATATTACCGCGGTTATAATAAGCCTCGTGCATAACAACACCTTGCGAACGGGCCTTATCATTAACACCTTTTGAGAGGCCATCGAGGCGCATTCCATTATAATTTCTTCCTGAAGCTCTAAATGTTGGCCAACCTCTTTGCCCTTTCACTCTTTCATCATGACTACTAGACATATAAAATTCACCAGTCTTAAAAAAGCCAGGTCTCGTCATTGCCCACTGATCATGCTTAGGCTTCGCCCTTGCAGGCACACGACAGCGAACGAGTCTTCCAACATGATTTGATGCCCTAGTCACTCTACCACTATCAGTGATTGTCGCATCAGCGTAAGTGACACCTCTAACCTTTCCGCTACCATGAGACACTTTATAATTCTTAACCTCACCAGTTTTCATATCCAATAAGAAGAATCGTTTATGTTTAGAGTTCTGAGAGTAGTCTGCAATTGTAATATAATTCTTATTTTTAAACTTACTCTTATTCTCCTTATAATAAAGGAGTGACTGCTTTAGGGCCTCTATAGGAACACCCTGATCGAGAAATCTTTCATAGAATTGGCAATCCTCACCTCTTGCAGCAGCTTCAGCTAAGGCGAGACCTTCTTCTAGAGCTCTTTTGGCCTCTGGAGCATGGTTATCTATTGCTGTATTGGGATCGCAGGTAACTGCACTTTCAGGAGTAGAAACAGGGTCCATTTCCATATCTTCAATTGCTTCATTTACGACATTATCAATTTGATTTTCGACGTCATCGACATAATTTGAGTTAGACATGTTTTCATAGGTATTAACAACAACGGCATTTGCGTATGTATGTAGCACCAGTACACAAAGCATCAAGTAAACCTTTCTCACGTCTCCCCCTCTCAAAGATATCTCTCAATACCTTATCGGGAAACTAGGTTATTATCTTAACAATAATTCTTTATAACTCAATAAAATCAAGAGATTACACCGTCTTCAACAATAGTCTCTTCAATGACTTTACGCTCTTCTTCAGTAATTGGATCTGTTAGATTCTTAATCCATCGATTCTGCTTGATGATGAAAATAGCAATTGAGGCCCCAAGAATATTCCCCACGACAAATGAAAGATAGATTCCAGTTTGACCAAGAGGTGTATGTTTTGAAAGAACATATGCAATTGGAAAACGAATGACCCATAAAGAAACAATGGCCACCATCATGGAGATCATTGGACTTCCCCCACCTCTCATGGCACCTGAGGCAACTTGTTGAACCCCAATAAGTCCAAATGTTAGAGCGATAATTCTAATGAAGTTTGCCCCTTCGTTAATGACAGCAATTTCATTTGGAACAAAGATTTGTAAAGTTTGCTCAGCGAAAATAAAAAAGCCAACTCCAGCAATTGAGAGAGCAATAAAGATTACCCATAGGGCCTTACTCGTAACTTCTTTGGTTCTTTCAATTTTTCCCGCACCAATATTTTGACCAACCAAAGTTGATGTTGCCATCGCAAACCCTAAGCTTGGGATAATCATTAATGTTAGTACTCGAATTCCAATCCCGTAAGCAGCTAGTGCGATGTCACCGAAGGTCGCAATGAGAAATGTCATCACCATCATGGCCATTGCTCGAGAGGATTGTTCCGTCGAAGCAGGAAAGCCAAGGTGAATAATTTTTTTGGCCAAAGAGAAATCAAAAGAGATCTTTGTGAAATCTATTTTTATTCCACCCTTACCTTTTGCAAGTAAGTAGAGTCCAATAACTGCAGATAGTCCTTGAGTACAAATCGTTGCGTACGCAGCACCATCAACTCCATATGCCTTAATTGGGCCATATCCCATAATTAAGATGGGATCGATAATAAAGTTTAAGACCACAGAGAAGAGAACAATATAAAAAGGTGTCTTAACATCTCCGACTCCTCGGTACAGAGATTGGAACATCATATAGAGGTAGCTAAATATCAGACCTATAAATGAAATCCTCAAATAAGAAATCGTAATATTTTGAATCTCAACGGTCGGAGTCATTGCACGAATGACATAAGGAATAACGGCATAAGCAATACCAGCTAAGATTGCTGATGTAATGAGAATAATAAATAAAGTATGAAGACATACCTTAGAAACCATCTTTGTATTTTTTTGACCTGTATATTGAGAAACTAAGATTGTTCCTGAAACAGCAAAGCCTGCTCCCATAGAGATTAAAAGAAAGATTACAGGAAATGAAAGGGAAAGGGATGCGATAGCATTTGTCCCTAAGCGCCCTACCCAAAAAGTATCCGTTAACTGATAGGCCGTTTGTAGGAAATTGGCCATGACGATCGGTATTGATAATTTAAACAAAGACTTGATGACAGATCCTTGTGTAAGGTCATGAACTCCCACAAATATCCTTTAGTTAGTGACCTAACTAATTTTAGGCCGCATGTAACTCTTGTGTATCATCATCCTCTTCATCTAATTCTTCAATCTTTTTTTTTACGAAACACTCCTGAGCGGCTTCTAGATCTTCTTTTAGTTTAGTCACTAAAAGAATTTTATCCCCTTTTTCAAAAACAGTTGCACCATCCGGAATAATGAACGCACCATGCCTTTTAATAAAAAGTACGATTGCTCCAGGAGGAAGTCTTAAATCGACAACTCGATGTTCAACAGCATAATCAGTTTGTCTGATCTCTAATTGAACAATACCGTGTTTTGTTTGTTCAAGTAGTTCCATATCAACAGGAAAATTTGCTTCATCTTCTTGCTCAACAACAAGTCCTAATTTCCTTGCAACAAACTTTAGAGATGATCCCTGCATAAGAGCTGAAACAATCACAACAAAGAACACAATATCGAATAAGACGTGGGCTTTTTCTCCAATGTGAGTTGCTGCAAAACTTGCAAAAACAATTGGTGTTGCCCCCTTTAGTCCGGCCCATGAAACAAAGAGTTTTTCATTTAAGTTGAAACGACTCTTAATTAAACATAGGAAAACAGTTATTGGTCTTGCTGCAAATGTTAAGAAACAAGCAATGAAAAGTCCTGCCGGAGCAACTGTCAGAAGCCGACTTGGAAAGACGAGTAGTCCTAACATAATGAAGAGACCAATTTGCGAAAGCCAAGTTACTCCATCAAAGAATAATGAAAGTAAGTTCTTGTGTAGAATCTTTCGATTTCCAATCATCATCCCAAAAACATAAACTGCTAAGAAACCATTTCCGCCAAGCTTTGTTGTTAAAGAATAACCAAGAAATAACATGGCCATTGTAAGTGGTGGATAGAGTCCATTAAAGTCTAGTTTTACCACGTTATTGATTAAGATGAATGAGCGAGCAGTTACCCAACCACCAATTAAACCAATAATAGGATTTGAGATAAACATGATAGCCGTCGTTTGGGCATCTCCCATTCCTTGCTCAATGAAGCCAATAATGACAGAGACAAGAAAATAGGCCATGGGATCATTACTTCCCGATTCAAAACGAAGAATATTTTTAACATCACCAACTTGTGCCGTTGGATCCTTAAATGCAGAAAAGACAGCAGCAGCATCAGTTGCCGAAAGAATGGCACCGATGAGGAGAGATTCAAGTAAACCTAAGTCTGTTACAAGATGAGTGAAGCCACCAACTAAGAAAGTCGTGAGCATAACTCCGATAGAAGAAAGAACAACTCCTCTTCCAAAGTCTTTTTTTACTTTGCTAAATGGAGTTTCAAATCCCCCATTGAAAATAATTAGGCATAGAGCAACTAAGCTTAAAGAGTGAGTTAACTCGTAATTACTAAAGTTAATTCCACCAATTCCATCTGAGCCGGCCATCATCCCTATGAAGAGAAATAGCACAAGAACCGGCAGACCAAAGCGGCTTGAAGACTTGCTGAGCACAATGCTTAAAAGAAGTAAGATTGATGCTCCTAATAGGAAATTATTTAAGAACTGCTCCATAGGACTGGGCTTATCGGCAAGAACTACCAAAACTTAAGTAAAAACATCAGGTTATTAAGTTTTTTTTAGAGAGTATCAATCAAAATTTCATACTAACTTTACTCTTTAGCCGGACGGGAGTATGAATAAATAAATTAATATTTCAACCATCAAACAAATATTAAAGGATCGAAAAGATGAAAAAACTCCTTCTAGTTATTCTCATGATATCAACAACTTACGCCAACGAACTTACACCTAGTGCAACAGATATGAAGTTTGTGACTGATTTTACGACTTTTGCCTGTAAGAGCTTTCGCGATAAAGTAGCTGCACCAAATGAGATTGCGGCCCTTGATGTCTCTTTTACAAAGTTAGGGATCTCTGACTCGACAAGAAGAATTATTCTTGATGTTCAATCTAATGATGGGCAATGTTTCTATAGCGCTGACTTCTCAAGACAAAAGGGTTTTAAGAGACTTGATTTTGAAACATCATATATGACCGACTCTCCAAATTGTATGGAACTTAAAGAAGAGCTAGACCGCTACATTTCTCCAGGTTTTAAATATATCATTAAATACAATGCCTATATTTCTATGCTATTCTTAACAAAAGAATTAACAAGCGTTTGTGATGAAGTAAGCGGAAATAAACTAATCGAGTTTCAGTGGAAAATTTAAAAGAAATTGAAAAATATTGTTTAAATAAATCAAATATCCCAAGTGATCTTTGCGTTGAGCTGGGCGATTATACAAAAGATAATCACCCTCTTGGGCGCATGATCTCTGGCGAGCTAGTGGCCTCTCTTTTAGGCTTCTTTATTCGTTCAAATAATTACAAGAATATTTTAGAGATTGGAACTTTCACTGGCTACTCTGCTTTGGCCATGGCCGAGAATATTCCGAGTGATGGAAAAGTTATCACAATTGATAAGAATAAAAAGATTAATACTTTTGCAAAATCCTATTGGGACCGTAGCGAAGTAGGAAATAAAATAGAGGCCCGATTCGGAGATGCAAATCTAGTTTTAAAAGATTTAGCTGGTCAAAAATTTGATCTCGTCTTTATCGATGCAGACAAAGGAAGTTATAAGAACTACCTTGAGCTCTCTCTTGAGCTACTGAGTGAAAATGGCATGATCGTAGTCGATAACGTGCTTTGGAACGGTAAAGTTGCTAGTGAGACCATCGATCCAGAAGATAAGACGACGAACGCTCTTGTAGACTTTAATAACTATATTGAATCGAGAGATGACCTTTATAAGACCATGCTCCCTATTCGTGATGGACTTTATCTGATTCAGAAAAATAGATCTGTTTAAAATCTTTTTTCATACTGATTAAGTTTATGAAGTACTTATCCCCTTCACTTAGAACTTTATCTAATTTTCCAACATGGGAGTCTCTATCGTATGCAAACTCACGTGCGCTATCATCGTGATGAATAATTCCAACAAATGACTTAAACTTTGAATTTAAACTTGCATACTTCCCCATTGCGAAGTCACCATCTGAATTTCCTAAAACAAAAACTGGAACCTTTCCAATATGTTCTAAAATCCCCACAGGTTTATTTTCTTTGTCATTTAAGAAAGCAAGCTTGGCCTGATTTTGAAATTCAACTTTACCATTTTCAGAAAATTTCTTTCCAAATCTTGTCCCAATTATCTGATACGAAGGGAGATCATAGACTATATTATTTAAGGCCCTAACAAAGTGAGTTCCCCCACCCGTGACAATAAAAACCTTAAAATCAAATGCTTCTAGTGTTCTCATCAGCTCAACGCTTGGAGCATAAACGAGTTGCGTGTACTTCTTCTTTAGCTTCGGATGCTTTTTAGTTGCAAGCCACTTGGCCATATACTCCATATATTCATCATTAGTAACTCCGGCCTGCATATCAAGCAGGGCCTGATAAAGCTTTCCCTTATCTTTTACATTTGGAAATTGCTCCACCACCTCGTCGACTAGAGTATTGCTTCTATTATACTTCCCAACAATGATATCCTTATAGAAGTCCAACAGCGCTATAAACTGAACATACATTGGGTACTCCCCCCAAAGTGTTCCATCATTATCAAAGACTGCTATTCTCTCACTCTTAGGAATAAAGTTTTTAGACTTCTCGTCCGAGATATCTTTTAAATAAGTCTTAATCTTTTTTGTTACAGCAGTGTCATTCCAATATTTAAGCTCAGCTTTTGGAGAGGACTTTTTGTTACATGAAATAAAAAGAAAAATAGATAGAAAAGAAATTAGAAATATTTTTTTATGCATTTACTACTCGTCTATTGTTAAGCTCATATAAAATACTTGCTTATCCATCCCTACTGGAAGTTCAAAAGGAATTGTTACTGTTCTTGGCCCGGTGATGCGATCATTCTTTACACCATCTCCTACAAAAACTTCAGGAGTTGCTCTCTCAACAGTCAGCCCTGTAATCTTATTAATTTCGGCCTTTGCTTGACCAAGCACCATATTTACAAACTCAGCAGCGGAATCAGAAATTTCTGCATTAAGCTCTTTTTCATTCTCAGAGAACATTGTGTTGTAAATTGTTAGAAAACTAGCTTTATTAAAACAAAGAGCAAGTTCCCCATTGATCTTCTCACTACTTATTCCTATTAGCCCTACGATATCAACGGTATCTTTAAATTCGTAATTAGGATGAACCTCACCTGCCAGCAGTGGAATATTTAGTTGTTTTTTGAATACTTCAAGTAAAGCATTCAAGAATGGTTCGATTAACTCCATTAATAGCTCCAATTTCTCAATTAAGTAATTTTAATTGAGAAAAACACTTCGCACAAACAATTGCCCCATTTTGCCGATAAACAGACTATTTTTAATCTAGTTTTTTTATCAGTTTCTAAGTCTCTGTAATGAGTGGCCCAATAATTAATGATTCCAAATAAGTGTTATCTCAAACCAATGATAGTTGGCATTTTTAGCTAAAGGATCGATTGTACAAAAAAGTTAATCATAGTTAAGATAAATAGACACAATTTAGGAACGTAAATATAAATGATGAACATAAAATAGTTTTTTATAAAGGAATCTTGTTATGAAAAAAATTTTAGTTATGGCCATCTTATTTGGCCAATTTGCCCATGCTCAGTTTAAATCGGAAGATGAAGTAACATTCATTGCTTCTGGTGGAAATACTAACAAAAAGACCTATGACTTTGCTTCCCGCAACTCATATAAGTGGGAAACGAATACTCTTACTTTCAATGGGACTTATTCTTACGGTGAATCAGATGATGAAGTTGATGATGAGAATTGGAGTGCCCTACTTCGTTTCGACCATGTCCTTTCAAAGAAAGTTGATATCTTTGCTGCCGACCTATTTGAATCAGATCGATTTAAAGGTTTCTGGGCAAGAAATAATATCGACGTCGGTTTTAAGTATAAGTTTATTGATGAAGATAAATTCAAAATGCTAGCTGAGCTTGGTTATCGTTATACGAGAGAAAACTTCGTTCAAAATGAGCCTGATAATCATGAGCAAAAACTGCGTCTATACTACGAAGTGAGTAAAGAGCTAAGAAAAGGTGTAACAGCTCGCTACTGGCTCGAATATATTCCAAGTGTACAGCATAGTGAAAACTATATTATTAATATGGAGCCTTCAATTCGTATGCTAATTAATAGCACATTCTCTCTTAAAGCTGGTGTCCTTTGGGAATATGAGAATCAACCAGTTGAAGGAAGAGATCAACACGATTACAAAACAACAATTAGTCTTCTGGCGAATTTTTAGGAGAATAAATGAAAGAATTATTAAACGAAGCCAATGTTGAAAAACTAACGAATATTGCTGCAGATTATGGGATTCAATTTATTAAAGTAATTGTTGTCCTAATTATCGGACTTAAAGTTATCAATTTCATTGATAGACTTGTTGATAAAGCACTTCAAAAGAAAGAAGTTGAACTCTCTCTAAGAGGATTCATTACTTCAATTGTAAGTATTGCCCTTAAGATAGGGTTATTTATTACTATCATTGGAATGGTAGGAATTAAGACGACTAGTTTTGTTGCTATGCTTGGTGCCGCCGGTCTGGCATTTGGTATGTCACTTCAAGGAGCTCTTGGGAATCTTGCAGGTGGTGTCCTTATCCTTTTCTTCAAACCATTTAGAGTTGGAAATGTTATTGAAGCACAAGGTTTTATTGGGAAAGTAAAAGAGATTGGTCTTTTTTGCACAATCTTAAATACGGCAGATAATAAGACGGTTGTTCTACCAAATGGTTCTCTTTCATCGGGAAGTATTGTTAACTATTCAGCTGAAAGTATCAGAAGAGTTGATATGATTTTTGGAATTGGCTATGGCGATGATATTAAGAAGGCCAAGGAAGTTCTCATGAGACTTACAAAAGAGCACCCTTTAATTCTTAACGAGCCTGAAACAGTTGTTGCTGTTTCCGCCCTTGCAGATAGCTCTGTTAACTTTGCTGTAAGGCCATGGGTTAAGTCAGCTGATTACTGGCAAGTAATGTTTGATATGCAAGAGAATGTAAAATTAGAATTTGATAAAGAAGGAATTTCAATTCCTTTCCCTCAAAGAGATGTTCATATCTATCAAGAAAAATAAGATCTAATTTCTATAGTCGAAAAGGTTCTTTGCTTACGCTTAGAACCTTTTTTCGATACCAATACCTAAGTAATGTTGAATATCTAAGTTTGGATTAAGAAAAGACTTTCCATATTTTTCATATTCACGAGTATAGTGATCATCTTCAATCCCCATCCCCGCTTTAATATAGACAACTGACTTCTTCGTTGTGTAAACATTTGTCTTGGCCTCAACACCGTAATAGTGGTTCATCTCACCCTCTTGAGTATATTGCCCATCATAATAGAAGCGTGTCTCGACAGCTGGAAATTTCCCATTGCTATCTTGTGGTTCAAACTTAACCTTAAATTCGCCTCCCACTCCAATATAATTCTCATTTCCACTTATATGAGAGAGTTGGCCACCAGTATATAACTGAGAAGTTGTTGAAATAGTTCCTTCATCATTTTTATAGTCATAGATCTTTCCAACCTTAAAAGTGGCCTTAGGTGAGATGACTTGCTCCATATGGCCATAATTCTTATACTGAACTGTACCAGCACCTTTAGACATCTTATGCCAGGCCCTTTGAGTATTCATAGCAAGGCCATTATCATCTAGAATCGTTAGCCCTGCACCAAGTTGGACAAAAGATTTCTTATCATCACCTAATTTTCGGTAAACACTAATATCGATATCGTCTCGATTAATACCTTCTTGATTCCAACTTCCATCATCATTTTGGTAGCAAAATCTTTCGTATAAACGCCCACGTATTTCAACCATTCCACATGATTTTTCAACAAGCTTTGTATAGGCCCTCGAATTATAGCTTAATAGGACTTCACCATTTTCAAATTTTAACTTAGCAGAAAGTTTGGCCCCAAAAGTTAGTCCTCGATCATCCCCTTCAATACCATCACGTTCGTTAAAATTAGTAACACCAAGGGCCATAAGACCACCGTGTAATGGGTTATCGTTAGATGTATTAACTTCAAATTCAGCACCTTCAAGCTCTCCTAGACCAAAGAAGCCTTCTTTTTTTACATCAAGTTTTTCAATTTCGATCTCTGCAGTAAAAGCGACTTTATCATCTCCAATATTTATTCGAGAATCACCGCATCCGTAATTATCTGCTTCATTAATTTTAGCAGCAACAGCTAAACTCTCTTGAAGAATCTCTTCAGGAGCAGGGGCCGAAAGATGGTACGTTTGCTTTACTAATTTTAAGCGCCTTTCAATTTCTCCGTGATCCTCAACAGGAATGCGATTAAATTTTTCAAGAATTAAATCGTTGTAGCGAAATCTAGAATACTCTGAAACCGACTTTCCATCTCGAAAGATAAATTGATCTTTACTTCGATCATAGGTGATTGAAGTCTCTCCATTGCGATAAAGGACTCCTGACTCAGATGCCCCAACAGAAAGCGAGACTCCCATGCATATGAATAAAATAAAATATAGTTTCTCTCTTAATATTCCCACGTCTCACATATCGGTAACTTACACAAAGTACCTTAGTAAAAGAGTAAGTTATCCTAAAATTTCATATACTTATCTCCGCTTAATCTGTTATAAATTAGAAGTGAAGAACAAAATCCAAGTCCTATTTGAAGATGATCACTATATTGCGGCCACTAAGCCTAGTGATCTTTTAGTCCACCCTTTTAAAGAAAGAAGCTCTGATCGTAGAAGTCTACTTAGATCTCTCAAGAAGCAAACAGACCTATACCTCTTTCCGATTCACAGGCTTGATAAGCCCGTTTCAGGAGTTGTCCTTTTTGCAAAATCAAAAGAAGCAACAAGACTTATGAAAGAGCAGTGGAATAGTGACAATGTCTCTAAACACTATGTTGCCATGGTTAAGGGGATTGCAGAGAAAGAAGGTGTATACGATTTTCCAATTAAAACGGATAAGGGTATTCAAGACGCTAAGACAGCGTTTAAAAGAATCTCAACGAATGAAGAGTATAGTCTCGTTGATATTGAAATCTTCACAGGCCGACAGCATCAAATAAGAAAGCATTTCTCACGACGAATGCATAATTTAGTTGGTGATACTAAGTATGGACACTCTTCAATTAACAACCTTTTTAGAAAAGATTATAAATTCTATCGCATCTTTCTTCATTCATATAAATTGTGCTTTAAGCACCCTATCACTCAAGAAGATATCGTTATTGAATCTCCTGTGACTGAAGATTGTCTAAAAATTGCAAAGGATCTATTTGCTTTTGATCTCAGCAATATAACCAAGAAGATTGAAGAAAACTGACCACAGATTTGGATCACTTAACTTCTCTTCCTGAATATCTTCCACAGCAGAAAGAATTGTTTCGTGATTTCTTAGGTTAGAGATGAGTTCAAAAATTCCCTCTGAGATGACCTGAATTTGCATCTTCTCTTCTCTCTTATAAAGAATTGTTAACTCATTGCCTTGAATGTCATTAAAGGTCTTACTACTATCCCCTTTTCGCATCTGCCAAAGCTCGGATAACTGAATATCACATGAAAAAAGAGAGAAGGTGTCTCTCAGCTTTAAAGGGGTTTCAAAGACTCCCTCTCCTAGCTCTTGAGGATTAAAGGATTTTAGATTATCTTTTTGATGAAATAAGTGCCAAAACGTTTTTTCAAATTCTGCAAGGTCTTTAATGAAAGAAAACTCTTTTACACGAGAGGCAATGAAATCAGGAAAGTCATCACCGTAATGAAGAAGATTAGTAAACTCTGAAGGCCTAGATTCAACATAAGAAAGTGAGATATCCAGAAAGTCTTCGTCTCCTAAAACAAACCAACAAGTCTCATAATTATCACCAATTACTTCTTGCAAGCGTGCACGATAATCGTTTTGATAAACTTCCAGCACTTGCTCATTTGATAATTCTCCAATGGGAATCATCTCAGTCATAATATCTTTTGAGATATCCTTAGTAAGGACACCCTTTAAAAATTTATTTTGAAACTCATGATGATTCATAATTGAGCTCCTTTAAATATCTCCTTTGCCTTTAAGACTTCAGCTTCTAAGACAGGAAACTCAGGAATGTCTTCATCCCATTCGAGAAGAATTGGAACATCAAATTTATGACAATATTTTTTAAACAATTGCCATACCTCGGCGTGAACAGGATGAGAGTGGGTATCAAAGAGATGCGTTCCAAGGTCAGAGTAGCCGGCCAAATGAATTTGAGAAACGTTCTTAGAGTCAATTGTTTCAAAGAACTCACTGGCATCAAAGTTTTGGTTAACTGCATTCACATAGACATTATTAAAGTCTAAAAGAATTTTACAACCACTCTTGTTGGCCAATTCATTTAGAAATTGGGCCTCAGTCATTGTGGAGTTTTTCAGGGTGAAATAAGCAGAGAGGTTCTCAAAGGTCATCTCCCTACCATAGAAATCTTGCACCCTCATGACTTTCTCTGTAATTGAATCGAGATTTTCTTCGGTATACGCAAAAGGCAAAAGATTGTGTAGGTTTGAATGGGCATGCCCTGTCCAACACATATGATCACTTGTCACGAAAGGATCGAAGTTATCATATAACTCTTTTGCCTTTTTCATATAGTCAAAATTTAAGTCTTCGCTAGATGCAATCGATAGAGAAACTCCATGAAACGCTATTGGATAATCGGCCCTAATCTTCTCGAGCATTTTATATGGCCGTCCAAAAGTTCCCATATAATTTTCGAGAAGTGCCTCAAACCACTCAACACCTTCTTGAGATTTTGAGTGCTCATTTTCTAAATATGGAAAATGAGTATGTCTTAATCCAACACCGTATTTTTGCATTTCTTACCTTTTAGCGACTTTTCCGCCTTTAGCTTCACAGTCTTCTTTTGAAAGCTTAATTAAGCCTTTACCTTTACAAGAGTTTTGTCCACCACACTTAAGCTCTGCTTGGCATCCGTTCTTACCGTTACAAGCATCAACCTTACCGTGACATGCCCCTTGACCTTTACAAGAGTTTACTCCGTAACACATTACTTCATTCGCTGAAGTTTCAGGCATCTTAGTTTCTGTTCCCGTACAAGAGATCATTAGACCTGCAACTGCAGCACCCATTAATAGTGATTTTTTAGAATTCATAACATTCTCCTTTAGTATTTCTTTTAAGAAGCTTAAATTCTTCTTACTTTGTTATTCGAACTTATAATTAAAATAGTTACACTCTATTTAATCTTTTTAGTTAATTTAAAAATTAATAAACCTAAAGTTGTAATCACAATAATTGGAAGATAATGAGATACAACTAAGTGTTGAGTTGAGAAAGAGCATCCAAAGTACAGAATGACCAATGGAATCATACCACTTGTTAAAAAGCCTGTCGCAACAGTTGCACTACTAAAGGCAATAAAGCCCTTTTTAAGCATATAGTAATTATGAACAAAGCCAATAATCATCAGAGCACTTAACTCTTGATAGCAATTTGCACGATGCTCATGTGTAAGATCGAGTCCGACTGGGTAAATAATATTAAAAATAATGAGTCCTAGTAAAATTAGAAATGGAATAAAAGCAAGCTTGGCCTTCCTTTCACTAAGAAGTCCAGGAACAGTATTAGCAAAACCAAGATACGAGCCTATACCAAGAGCAACGATGGCAAATAACACTTGAATGATAAATTGTGCATTTAACATATACTTAAATTCAATTGGTGAACTTATTGAAATAGCAATGAAGCTAAGAAGAAATTGTGGCACGGCCCATAGCAACGCACGAATCCCCGGAGAGGCCAATCGTTTTACAGGCCTTAAGTCACTGACCAATGAATTTATTAATTTTTCATTTTCCATTATTAATCCTAACCGCTTTTTTTAGCTTTGCCATTGCGCGAGAAATTCTCGTTCGAGTTGCCGCTTCAGAAATTCCAAGCTCCCTTGAAATCTCCTTGGTCTTATGGCCCTCAAGCTTTGCCATCAAAAGTGGCCTACGTAATTCTTCTGTTAGATACTTCTCAATAAGCATCTCTAATTGCTGTTCTACAGCAAGTCGTTCTATATTGTTATTCGTTGCATTGGCCTCTTTTGTGACGGCCTCATCAAAGATTTCTTCTCTTTCTTCTAATTTCATGTATTTACGAATGTAATCAATAATTCGACGCTCAATAATACAGTTAATCCAAGGCATTATTGGTCTTTCAGGAGAATATGTTGGGAGTGAATGATGAATACTTATTAATATTTCCTGACATATATCGTCGCGGTGAGATTCGTTAAATACTTTAAAAGAAACAATTCGTTTTATTGTTTGAGATACGGTTTCCAAAAAGGCGTGATATGCCTCTGTATCGCCGCCTTGGGCAAGAATAACTAGTTTCTTTAAATCATTCACAGAGCAATTTTAACATAGTATATTTATTACGAAACTAAATCATGAGGTGTATTTTTGAAAATTTATCATATCGTATGGTCGATGATTGCCGTTCTTGCTTTCCTCTTTATCCTTACTCCTTACTACCGTAAGAAGGAAGAGAAAAAGAACAAACTAGAAAGAGAATATTACTCTCTTCTTAAGAATGAAATGGACAAGGAAGAGCCTTCTAAAGAATTAATAGAAGCGGCCAAGAAAGTTCACACATCTAACTACATCGATACAGATGAGAAGTTAATTGCACAAATTAATAACGATAAACAAATGATGAAAGCAATTTAATAGGAAATTAATATGAACGATGAAAATAATAATGAGAACCTATTAGAAAGACTAGCTAATGACATCGATGATGCAAAGTGGGATCTCTTAAAACCACATCATGAAAGAGAAGCATTATTTATGATCACTGATGAACTTGAACTTGCTGCTGTTGGCTTTACCATGGCCCGCGATGAGGTTGAGTATATTAAGAAGTGGCTTGCGGATGAGCAAATGTTTCGCCCAACTGATGAGCAAATTGGAACATGGGAAGAAGAGAATACAGAATTCCAATACCTCATTGTTCAACCATATGTTTTAGTTAAGATTAAGAGAGAAGGACTAAACTAATGAAGAGACTCGCTAGACTATCACTGATTACCGCAATTCTTATTACGACAGCATCTTGCTCAAAAGAATTCCTTATTCAAGAGTCTACGAGTCTGGACAACTTCACTTGCCCATCAATCGACAATTGTCTTTCTTCAAAAGAGAAGAAGGCCTCTTCTAGCTATATCATGCCTTTTAAAATGCTTGGGGCCACACCTGAAGAAAATATTGAAAAGATTGCAAGTGTCATCAGAAAGATTGGTGGCTACAAAATTGAAAGAAATGATGTCTACCTAAAGGCAACAAATGAGGATGTTCAACTTGAGTTTATCTTCAACCAAAAAAGCAAGCAAATTGAAGTACGCTCTCAAGTTATAAAGCAAAGCTTCTTCTCATATAACCAGGGAAGAAAAGATATTGAGGCCGTTCGCTTTAACTTCTTCCAAGGTAATTTCTAGTCATTTATACCTAGTTAAAGACATTCCTAAGATATGTTAAAATTTCTTCAGTGAAGAGATTTATCCTACCTATATTCTTACTAATATCATCAACTACTTTTGGCGCCGTTGATACTGGCGACGGTAGTGATCTTTCATGTAGCTGGACAGGATCAATCCCTAGTGGAACCTATAATTGTACGGACCTCACAACAACAGGTGCAATTACAATTACGGGAGCTAATCCCCTCATCATAAAAGTTCAAGGCGATGTAACCATTAACCATTCAATTTCGGTAGCAGAAGGTGTGGCCGGTGGATATGCTGCAGGAACAGGCCCGGCGACAATTCCTGGCTCACAAGGATCAAGCGCAACAGATGCCGTTTGTGGAGGCTCTAGCTTCTCTGATATTGGAGGCAGTGGTGGCGCTGGTGGATCACATGCAACGATAGGTGGTAATGGTGGCTCAGGTGTTTCTTCTGGCTCAGTTGATGGATCAGATACTCTTAGTGCCCCAGGTACAACAACTGCAACATATGACTCTGCCTTAAATCTTGAAGCACAAATGTTTGGTGGTGCTGGTGGTGGAAACGGTGGCGGTGGCTGCGAGCAAGGTGGTGCAACAGAAGGTGGAGCAACACCTGGAGGAAGTGGTGGTGGAGTTATTCATATCGCCGCAGGTGGAGATATGTATATCAACGCTCCTATTCTGGCCAATGGTGGAGCTGGACAGCCGGGCACAACTTCAGCCTTTGGAGATTCTGGTGGCTCAGGTGGTGGTGCCGGTGGAATTATCTTCTTACAAGCAGTTGGTAATATCGAACTCAATTCAGCTCTCGATGCCTCAGGAGGAAACGGTGGTGCAGCTGGTGGAGTCCTTGGAAGAGCAGGAGGAGACGGAGGCGATGGAATTATTCGTCTTGATGAACTTGACGGAGTCATCACAGGAGTTGGTGGATCTTACTCGCCTAATCCAACCATCGTAACACTTGGGGCAAGTGGCTTTGAAACTCTTCAATCAGGAATTGAGCCAGGGTGTGCGGTTAGAGAAGATATGACACCGAATAATGAAAGTATTCTCGGTGCCATCGTTCTTATGATTTTATTATTTGGAATTAATTTCTTAAATATTAAAAAGAGCAAGGAAGCTTGTTAGAACTGGTGATTCATCATCACCGATAGACTCAGTATTTCCATTACCTAGTTGTCCCTTACTACCATTACCAATACATTTTACAAGGCCCTCATCCGTCGTTAAGAAACAGTGGTGATTTAGCCCACCAGAAACTTGTGAAACACTCTTACCTAGTTCAATTGCAGGAAGGTTTGCAAGATCACCTGTAATCTTAGCTGTCCCTACTTGACCTAACTTACCTGACGATCCATTCCCCCAACACTTGGCCTCTCCACCTTTAGAGATTGCACAAGTTGCTGTATTAGAAGCCACAACAGATGCTACTTCAAAGCCTAAATCAAGTGCTGTGTGATTCTCTAGTGTTTCATTATCACCCATGGCCTCACTAGTTCCATCCCCTAGCTGTCCTTGAGAGTTATGCCCAAAACAGTAAACTGTAGAGTCAGAAAGAAGGGCACAAGTATGAATACCACCGGTTGTAACAGCAATAACTCCCTTAGGGGTTGGAGTAGCTAAACTTGGTGAGTTAATACTATCTGTATTTCCTAAACCAAGTTGTCCGTGAGTTCCACGTCCCCAACACTTAAGAGTTCCACCTGATAAAATTGCACAGGCATGATAACTCATAGATGAAATATCCATTTGAATTGCTTTAGCACCAAGTGCCACAAGATTACCTTCGGCCGGTGTTTCATCATCACCAATAATTTCCGTATCACCTGTTCCAAGTTGGCCGTAATAATTTTGTCCCCAACAACGAACATCACCTGTCGTTAAGAGAGCACAATTATGATAAGTTCCACCATATAGCTTTCTTACAATTCCACCAATTTGAGTATAACCATATTCAGACAGCTGTTCGTCATCTCCAAGCGTATCAGTTGATGCCATCCCTAACTGTCCATAAGTATTATCACCAAAACATTTAACTTTATTAGATTCCGTTAGAATACATGTGTGAAGATTTCCTGCAATAACTTGTAGTGCAAGTTCTCCATCTAAATCAATGGCAGGAATCGAATTAATATCTTCATTATCACCACGATCAACAGTATCTCCCTGACCAAGCTGACCTTTTGAGTTGTCTCCCCAACACTTCACTTCACCATTGGCAATAAGGGCACAAGAGTGAGAACCACCTGCAACGATCTGAATGACTTGCTTTGATACAGAAGGTTTCTCACAGTACTGAACTGCTGCAATTGAGAAAGGCCCACGCTCTTCGTTTAAGGAAACAATATTAAGTTCAGTATCATATGAGTACTCAACTTCCTTTCCATCAACAAAAGTACGAATGGTATTCGTATCAATATTTGCGACCTCTAGATTAAATGAATTAACAGGATCAATACGTGACATGGCAAGTGTACCTAATTTAGATAAACCATCACCATACTCACCTGTTGCCATATCGACAGTGAACCCACCACCGAACTCGACAAACTCTTTATACCCATATCCAATTTCATTTTCTCCACCAAATGGGATAGTACTTAAATTATTATAGATAACTCCACCTGTTACAAGCGGGCGATCAGTATAGCGGGCCTTTAACTTATCAAAGACACTCTTTGGAGTAACAACCTGTGTATCTCCATCAAAACATTCTGTAATACGTGAGCGATCCTCACCACCTTGTGGATCAGGAACAGGTGTTACACCTTCCGGATAGATGGCACAAATATCCTGCTCATCAGCGACAAAGACAACAACGAGGCCCGCATCTTCTCTAAAGAAGCCCTGTTCTTGAATATTGCTATAGTAATCATCTTCAAGCGCACGATTAAGAGATGCAAGACCGGCCTCTCCACCATCTGTACGGTAGTCACCAGCAGGATTTTCCATTTTAGTTCTTAAGTGTGCTTTAATTTCATCTATAGTAAGTGAACGATTCGAAAGAATCGTTGGCTCAGTCGACTTTGTATATAACGTCCCAAAACGTGAAGACCCCGAACCATGGCCTAGCATAACTGCGATATTCACATCAGCTGCTGCAGGAAGAACATCTAAGAAAGCATTAAAGCCTTCTGCAATCTGTGCCCTTTCCGCAATGATTGAAGCAGACGTATCTGGAATAACCAGGATATCGATATTTCTCGTAATATCTTCTTCTTTAGGTGCATACACATCTTGGTAACAAGCGACATCAAGATTTGGAAGCGTTGGTAAATCAGCTCCCGGAACATTAACTAAATCCTCAATCTCATCTTGTGGAACACAAGAAGAGGCAACCAACATTACCCCAACGAGAAAAGCAAGTAGCTTTACCGAATATAAATGTGAATGTGGCCTTCTTTCTCTCTTCAAAATGCCCTCACAAGTTCTAGTTTTAACCTGTCTTAATTATAAAGCGCCCATCGGCATGCCCCGAAAATGGCCTTACTTTTTGTGGTTTTCAATAACTTAGAAGGGAATATCAAGATTACTCGGCCAAAAATCTGGCCCATATACTGGTCAGTCCATAAAATATATTTTCTAGTAATTATATTGAATAAGAAGAGCGATATTAGTAGAGTCGGCTTCAATCTTGGAATTACTTCGCGTCTCTAAGTTAATCCCAACTTCGTAATTACGATTAATCTCATAACTAACTTTAGCGCTAAGGCCTGCATAATTTAAGAAGAAATAATCGAGTGAAAGGCTTAACTTTTCATATTGAAACTTACCAGTAAGTCCGAGGTTAAAATAGAACTGTGCACTTGAAGTAACTTCGCTACCATTATATTCAAGTTCACTACGGTACTCTAGAAGTGAAGTTAGCCCATAATCAAAACTCTGATATTCTTTTAGGACTCGTCCCTTAAAAATTGATTGATTAAAGCCAAGATCGTTAAAGACAACTCCACTTGAATGCTTAAGTTCAACAAGATAGTGATAGCTATCAAGCTTTCCTTTGTGGCCACCATAAAGAGAAATGAAATTCATATCATCAACAACAATTTTCTTTCCATTGTTAATAACTTCATAATTTGTTTTTTCTGGGGCGTAGCCAAAGTACCAGCTCTTTTCTCTTATCGTATTTTTAGAAATCATCACTTTCTCAACCTTTCTAGGTTGAACGACTTCTTTTCGAGCAACATCTACCCTTCTCTTCTTTGAATAGATAATATCTTTTTTCTCGATGGCCTTAACACGCCAGTAAAAGCTGGATTCCAATTTATTTCTAAACGTATATGTTGTCTTCTTTCCAAGAGGTATTTCTTTAACACTTGTAAAGTACTTATCCTTTGAAATTTCAATAAAGAACTTATCACCTCGAACTTGATTAAACTTCATCTCGACTACATCGCCTTCATTAATAGCAAGGCCGTGTCTTGGAGAGATAAGATCAATCCCCTTCGCTCCACCAAATTTCTTTGTAATGATTAAATCTTCTAAAGCAGAGAATGGACTTTCTTGATTCCAAAAATCAATTGCTGAAACTCTCCATTGAAAGTGACCTGTTAAGTAGTCATTCCACTCAAAACGATTAAGCTTCACTTTTTCATCAACAATGATTTTTTCACCATCAAGAATCTGAATACGATATTCTTTAACATCACTAACAGGCTCCCACTTTAGCTCAATATTATCTTGCGCAAATGCCTGATCAATTAATAGATTTAAAATGGCCAGAGGGAGAGATTTTTTTATAACCTGAACTCTCTTTTCCACTTTATCAATACGAGGTGCCTTTGGCGGTGGTGGAGGCACAATAATAATCTTCACAGGAGGAACGAATTTATTCTCTTCATTCTTCACACGCCAGTAATGAATCCCTAGTTCTTTAATAAGAAGCTTTGTATTACTTTCCGAGGTTTCAATTGTTTCTTTAATCGCCTTAAAGTTTCGATCGCGAGAGATCTCAACTACAAATTTGTCACTTCCCTGCTGTTGCCAAGTAAGATCAATTACATCTCCCGGCTTTTTAACGACAATCTTACGGCCCTGTTCAAGAGCACTATTGTCATTATCAAAAGTTACACGATACTTATTCTCTTTTGAGCGTGCGATCACTTCATTATTTAAGACATACTCAAGTGACCAAAGGTACTCTCCACTTTCACTCACAGAAGCTGTAAATGTGTTTCCAGCAACTAATTGTCTTTTACCATTTAAGACGAGATAAGTACTCACTTCACTAAAGAGGTCTTGTGTTTCCCAAGAGAACTTAACAACGCCATCATTATAAAAATAATATTCTTCCCCATTAAATGGTCTTTTTAAAACAATATCTCCAGGCTTTGCGACGGCCTTTATTAAGACAGGCTTAGAAAAAAGTGCATAAGGATGTCGTTTATCCTTATTACGATATGAAACTTCATAGTCTCCGACTTTTTCAAAAGTAAGCCTAAGCTCTCCTTCGTCATAGTCATAATCATCCCATAGCTTTCCGTTAACCATTAACTCAATTTCATCAAATGCCTGAGTATAAATAAGTTTTTCATTATCTACTAAGATCGTATTTTGTGTTTCATCTAGATTTTCAAATTCAGGAACGACTTCATAAACAACCTCAAAAGACTTCTCTGTTGAAACATTATTTTCATCATTTACCTGCCAATAGAAAATCCCCTCAGATAAGTTTTCAACGCTAATCTCAAGGCCATTAACTTCATGGGCCTCTCCATTTTCAAAGGCCGAGCGAGACTTCGATACAAATAACTTCCCTACTTTTTCATTGAAGTTAAATTTAATTGAATTCTTCTCATTCACGTAAAAGACATCACCATCGAGCGGTAAAAACTCACTTGGCCAGCTTTGCTTAATAGTATAACTTTCGTCTGTAAGAAGAACTTTTACACCCTTTTCAATTGTTTCTTCGCGGTCACCAAGCTTAACACTTGCCTTCCCATCCAGAACTGAAAGTTCCTTGTTACCATTTGAGTTTGAAATCTTAATCTTTGAATCATTCGAAGTGATCTCATATATCTGATCACCTACTTTTACGACAAAGGCTTCATTGGCATTATTAAGAGTTGCAAAGATAACACCTTGCTCGATATTAAGATTAATCCCATCCGTTTCTTGAGTGATTTTGAAGAGACTTTCTTCAGACACTTTGATGCGATTGCCAGAACTAAACTCTAACTGTGCTGTAGAGTTCTTATCAGTGAAAATTCGATCGTTATGAAAGAGGGCCTCGTTTGAACCTAGGTCATGCCAAGAGAAGTTATCAAAACTTCTTCTTCTCACATCATTTTGTAACTCGAAGACCTGACCTAAAGTAATTCGCTCCCCACCCATGATTGGTGGAATATATGATGTATTGAAAACTTGGTTGCCAGCAAAGGCCGCAACACAAAGGCACATCAAGATTAGAAATGTATCAACTAATGAATTTAGTCGCCCCAAAATTGTTCCTGGTACTCTTTTCTCATTCTTGCGCATGACGCAAATCGTTAATATCATTGTATCTAAATTATCAATAGACTTCTACATAGGTAAATAATGGGCAAGAGACCGACATTTCCGATCAAGCTTAAATTAATATCGCTAAACACAGCGCTACTAATTATCGTTATCGCTTTTCTAACGAAATATGCCACTCACCTCTTTGAAAAAGATAAGAAGGCTTACCTCTACGAGAACTCGCTATTTAATGTCACAAGTGTTGCTAAGGAGATGAACTACACTCTTAATAAAATAGAGAATGATCTTCAGAATTTAGCTCTTATAAAAAATAATAAGCTAAGAGCAAAGGCGGTTGCAGAAAGTAAGTATATCCTCGCCTTTATTGAAAAGAACCAATTCATCATTAATAAAGATTTTGAAAAGAATGAAAATGACTTTAAATTAGCGATTCCAAAAGATACGAGAGATAATTCACTTAGCTCTTTCAAATACAAGGAAGACCTTTTTGTCATTCTCACTAAAAAGATAAACAAAGGCCTAACTTCAATCGTTATCAAGGCCAATATCTTAAATAACCTTCTCTCACAAAATCGAACGTATAATACGCTTGTCTTTAAGGACGGTAATCTCGTTCTTGGTAATGACCTCATTGGCCTTCATAATTATGATAAGAATGAGCTTAAAGGTAATAATATCGTAAAGAAGCTTACTTTTAATGATGATGACTATTTGGTTTCTCTGGCCCAAACAAAGGCCTTCGCTCTTTCTATTGTCTCGACGATCTCTGAATCAGACGCCCTATCGGTAACGAAGTTTCTAGTCCAAAGAGCAATCTTCTTTGCAATCTTTATTATTGCCCTATCGACAATCATCATTGTCTTACTATCAAAAACAATTTCCAAACCAATTGAGAAGCTCTACCAAAGGGCCATCAGCATTGGTCAAGGGGACTTTGAGTCGACAGTTGAAATCAAGACAAGAGATGAGCTTGGAACTCTTGGCGATTCTTTTAATCAAATGAGTCGTGAAATTCTTGAATATATTGAAGAGATGAAAGAAAAGGCACGCCTAGATGAAGAAGTAAAAGTTGCAAAGATGGTGCAAGAAGAATTCTTTCCATCAAATGATATTGATACTCCTAATGTTAGACTTAGCTCTTACGCGGCACCAGCTTCAGAGTGTGGTGGTGACTGGTGGGGACACTACGAATTTAATGAATACATCATTACTATTATCGCGGATGCTACAGGTCACGGCCTACCTGCGGCGCTCCTAACTTCGGCGATAAACTCGGCCTTTAATAGTATTAAAATAAGACTGTCAGAGGATGAGACACAAATCTCTCCTGCACGAATTACTTCACATTTAAATAAGGTTATTAACCTTTCAAATAACAAGATTCTTCTTACGGCCTTTGTTTCCGTCTACAACACAAAAACAAAGGAATACTCATATACCAATGCTAGTCACCTTGAAGTACTTAAGGTCCCAAAGAAATCTGAAATCTCAAAAGCAGATATACTTCCCCTACTTGAAGCAAAGGGGCCAAGATTAGGTGAAAGCTCGGACTCTAAATATGAGTACGAAACCATTATTCTCGAGCAAGGTGACCTGCTTGTGTATATGACAGATGGAATCACTGAAGCTGAAAACAGTGATGGTAAACAGTGGGGACTTAGAAAACTACTAAAGATCTTAATGACATATGGAGCCCACACGGGTACCGAGATTCGTGATACAATAGTTTCTATTGTACACAATCACAGAGGAAGTGATTCATTTGACGATGATCTCACTCTCATCTGCCAGGAAATAAAGTGATGTTCTTATGGGTATAGAATTTAAGATTGAGAATTCAAAATTTAAAGAGGTTGAAGCATTAGATTTTCAAGCTCCAAATTTAAATCTTAAAATTAGTGATGAGCTTTCAGGTTCATGCGATATCTTCTTAAGTCGCTACGACACGCTCGTAAATCTAAAGTACCTAAAGGATAATAGAACCAATCATCTGATTGGAACCTCCCCTTGCCTTCAGGATGAAATTAAAAATATCATTTCGTACCTAACAAAACAAAGGCCAAATAATCTCGAAAGTAGAATTAACTCAAAGAAAACAAATAAGATATCGATCAACCTCGAAAATGAATTTGATCAAAAATGTAATATTCTTTTAAACGGCATTGACCTAAAAGATTACCACGAAAGCTTTGAGAATAAATTAAAATTGATTACAAATGAATTTTACACAAATGATATTTTTCATCGAGTAAGCAACCAAAAACATGGAGAAATTGAAATTTCTCAGGATGAAAATAAAACGATAGTGCACTACAAGAGTTATACTAGTGTGGCCAAATCTTCAATCATTGGTTCTCTCTATCGTGCAGCCGTAGAGAAGACCCCAAGGCAAGAAGGAAGAGGTGCAGGACTGGGTCTATACTTAATATTCCAAAACTGTGATCGACTTCATATTGTCGCAAATGAAGATAGCACTAGTTTCTACCTCTATATCGAAAAGAATAAAAGGTATAAAGAAATTAGTAAGAGAATACCATCGATAAGTTTTTATAATTTAAAGGATTAAAATATGAGTAACTTAAAGGTCGAGATAAAGACTGAAAATGATGTAACAATTTTAAATTTAACAGGAAGAATTGATGAGGACGCGGATCTAACTCCTATCCTTGGAGTTAAGGATCAAGACCTTCATATTAATTTCAACGCTGTTGAAATGATTAATTCTTGTGGGATTAGAGAATGGATTAATATGCTTGGAGAATTAACTGGTGCAATCACCTACTCTCATTGTCCTCAGACTGTCATTGAACAAATTAATATGGTCCACGGCTTTATTAAACCAGGAATAAAAGTAGAAAGCTTCTACGCTCCCTACTATGAAGAATCTTCTGATGATGTAAAGATGATACTAATTAAAACTAGTGATGTCGTTGATAACAAAGCACCAGTCATGAAAAATGATGATGGTGAAGAACTAGAATTTGATGCTATTGAAGCGCAGTACTTTCAATTCATTAAACAAATGAAATAACCAAAGAAGTAACTGATGGCTAAATACGAATTATACGACTCTATTTTTGAACCAATCTGTGTCATTAATAATGATAATGAGATTATCTACTACAATCACTTCTTTGCTTCTTTCTTCAAGAAGTCACCAAGGGTGTTAAAGAAGTCACCTAAGCTTAGTTCCCTATTTACAGGTTTTGATATTGAACATTTTCTCGAAGATATTCATGATGTTAAGGTCGGGCCTGAAGTCGAGATATTTCTCGATGATCAGACATTTTACCATGTCGTCATCAAAGTTATTGAAAGTGAAAATAATGAAAAGGTAGTTTGTTTCAACGATATCAGTATCGAAAAGAATCTCTACACAAAGTATCGCTTTCAAATTGAAGAACTTAAACAAATCCATAATCAAATTATTCAAGCGGACAAGCTCAGCACTATTGGTGAAATCACGGCAACGATTTCACATGAAATTTCAAACCCCTTAACAATTGCTTCGGGAAATATTGAACTAATCAGTGTCCTCTTATCTGGAGAAGAATTAAAGGAACAAGGAATCATTAATGAAAGCATTAATGATACTCGTGACTCTATTGATCGTATTACAAAAATTGTAAAAGGCCTAAAGAGCTTCCTTCACAATAAAGATAGTGAAAAGAAATTTATGTCACTAGAGGAGATTATTGAAAAGTCTTTAACTCTTTTAAAGCTACCGATTGAGCAAAATCAAATAGAGCTAGACTTCTCCCCTTCGACCTCTTCGATTGTTAAAGTAAACCCAATTGAGATTGAGCAAGTTATCATTAACTTAATAACAAATGCGATTCATGCACTAACTGAAGCACAGACGAGTTCACCAAAAATTGAAGTCACAATCTCTAGCAACGATGTTTGCTATCTCTTAACGATTAAAGATAATGGGCCAGGTATTCCAAAAGAAAATCAAGGCAAGATCTTTGATTCTTTCTTTACGACAAAAGAGGTAGGAGAAGGTACAGGTCTTGGGCTTTCAATTTCTTCAAAGATCATTGATTCTTATTCTGGTTCACTCGAATTATTAGACTCAAAATCAGGATGTGAATTTCAAATCACTCTCCCAAAAATGGAGACGACAACATTCACAGATAGTGAGTTAAGTACAAATCATGAATTTAAGAAAGTTCTTGTGATCGATAATGAACCAAAGATTCTCAATCTCTTTACTAATTTCTTTGCTCAAGGGCCAATTACTCTAATCTTTGCATCAAATGCTGTTGAAGCGAAAAGAATCTTAGATGGGACTGATGTTGATGCTATTATTACAGATTATGATATGCCCAAAGTAAATGGTGTTGAGTTTGCAAAGGATATCATCGATCTTGGTATTCAAGTCCCTACATATATTATGTCTGGGGTAGCCGATCGTGCAAAGATAGAGAGCAACAAAGAAGTTAAAGGCTTTATTGAAAAACCATTTAATAAAGAAGATATTTTAAATATGCTTGGTATAAAAAATGAGGAGCAGGACTAATGGCGATGTCCCCTTCTAAAAATTCACTCGCGCCTAGAAAGCCTTCTATACTCATCGTTGATGATGAAGAAAAGATTTGTTTTTTAATAAAAACCTTTCTTGAGCAGACAGGTGCTTTTCGAAATATTGTCACGGCCGACACTGTAAGTGTTGCACTTCTGAAGCTGAGAAATGAAGAGTTTGATCTTGTTATTATTGATTACAAACTGCCTGATAAAGATGGTACCTACTTCATCGATATCGCTAGTAAGTCAATGAAGTATCAAAAAATGAAATACCTTCTTATTTCAGGGTTCTTAGATAACCGATCAATGGTGAGTGTCATCAACTCAGGTGTAACGAATGTTCTTGTTAAGCCTTTCTCTAGAGATGATCTTGTGGACAAGGTCTTTAATCTTTTAAAGCTTAGCAAATAACTTCGACGTCGTTTAAATACTCATCTTTTGTAATTAAGTACGACTTATAGTGATTACTATACTGCTCCACTTCCTGTGGTGTTAACTTTCTTTTTACAACAGCAGGAGTCCCGATAATGAAGCTCTCAGGAGGATAGACCTTTCCTGGAGGGACAACACTTCCGGCCGCCACTATCGAGTTCTTACCAATGACTGCACCATCTAAGACAGTGGCACCCATTCCAATAAGACAACCTTCTTCCACAGTACAAGCATGCAGAGTCACGCTGTGACCAACACTAACATTCTCTTTAATGATTAGAGGAATATTGTCTTCTACATGAAGCATCGTCAAATCTTGTATATTGCAATTGTCTCCGATATGAATTTCATTCACATCCCCACGGGCCACAACTTGAAACCATAGAGAAACATTCTTTCCTAAAAAGACCTTACCAATAACATCGGCCGAGTCTGCGATAAAACACCCTTCAGCAATAGTTGGTTCAATATTTTTGTAACGATATAAAGTCATTTATCTCCACCCAATTACTTCGTAGCCTTTTTCAGCAAGACAACGATTTACAAAACGCTGCTTAATTTGATCTTCACTAAGCCCTGCGGAAGCAGCTCCACTTGCACCACCAATAGCGGCGCCCTGAGCAGCACCTTTTCCAGCATTGCCACCAAAGACAGCACTTGCAACAGCACCAACAATAGCACCCCATGCAGCACCTTTTCCACCTTCACGCACCATTTGTCTTCCACGATCACTCTCTAAAAATTCATCGGCCTTGGCCATACAAATCTCAATATCGCGATCGGCCTGTACCTTTCCATACTTTTGATAAGCTGAGTTTGGATAAAGTTTCGGCTTCGATGCACAAGCTGTAATCGTTAAAAGAAGTAAAAGTGAAAAGATCTTCATAGTTTCTCCCAAAAAAAAAGCCGCTTAGAAAGCGGCCTCTTATTGAAATTAAATTTTAGTTCTTAACTCCGCCCCATGGCACCTTTGATAAGTAAGCCGCTAGGTCCGCAATATCGTCAGCAGAAAGCTTTTTTACGATTGTTAACATTTGTTGGTTAACACGGGCCCCTGATTTCATATCAAGAAGTTGTTTCTCAATATACCATTCCATTTGCCCACCGATTCTTGGTGCTTTATTTGCTGCTTTACCAGAACCATCTTTAGCGTGACATGCAATACATTGCTTATAAAGTTTATCAGCTCTCACTAGCTGTGGAGTATCAAGAGGGATTAAAGTTTTTTCTTCAATAACTTCATCAGTTACTTTCGGAGGTGCTGTAACTTCAGCATGCTTCTTAGCAAGCTCAGCTACCTCAACAACGTGAGCAGCGTGTGCTTTCTTTGCATCTTCAAAATTATATTTATCATTGTTGACTTCAATACTCTGATAACCAGAAAGGTTCATAACAAGAACTAGCCCTACTAGAGTAAGGGAAAAAAGCACTAAACGATACATCGTTTCTCCATTCAAAAAATTAATCTACTTTTAATGGCTTAAGTATAAATCCACTGACTTATTTTGGCAATTCCTTTAGCAGGACATCTCCAAGATAACGCGACACACATAATAGACGATCTACATTATAGGGTTTATAATTCGCCCTGATATTTTACTAGTAAATTCAGGAGCTTTTAATGCAGTACAACTTTGGTGAAATTGAACCAAAATGGCAGAAGTTTTGGGACGACAACAAAACTTTTAGAACAGACTCAACAGACAAATCTAAACCTAAATACTATGTATTGGACATGTTCCCATACCCTTCAGGAGCTGGTCTTCACGTAGGTCACGTAGAAGGTTATACAGCAACAGATATTCTTGCTCGTTTCAAAAGAATGAACGGACACAACGTTCTTCACCCAATGGGTTGGGATTCATTTGGACTTCCAGCAGAAAACTATGCCATTAAGACAGGTACTCACCCAAATGTGATTACAAAAGAAAATATTGGAAACTTCACAAGACAACTAAAAGCTTGTGGTTTTTCATATGATTGGGATCGCGAGATCGCAACATCAAGTATTGACTACTATAAATGGACTCAATGGATCTTCACTCAACTTTATAATAAAGGTTTAGCCTTTGAAGATGAGATCTCAGTTAACTGGTGTCCTGAACTTAAGACAGTTCTAGCTAACGAAGAAGTAATTGACGGTAAATCTGAAGTTGGTGGTCACCCGGTCGTTAGAAAGCCAATGAAGCAGTGGATGCTAAAAATCACTGAATATGCAGATCGTCTTTTAGAAGACCTTGATGATCTTGACTGGCCTGAGTCTCTTAAAGAACTACAAAGAAATTGGATTGGACGCTCAGAAGGTGCTCAAGTCTCTTTTGCTGTAAAAGGTGTTGATTCAAAGATCGATGTTTTCACAACTCGTCCAGATACTCTATTTGGTGCAACATATATGGTTCTAGCTCCTGAACACGACCTTGTTGCACAAATCACAACAGACGATAAGAAAGCTGAAGTTGACGCCTATATCAAAGAAGCATCTCTTAAGTCTGATCTTGATCGAACAGATCTTAACAAGAATAAGTCAGGTGTTTTCACTGGTGCTTATGCAATCAACCCACTTAATGGAAAAGAGATTCCAGTATGGATTGCAGACTATGTTCTCATCTCGTACGGAACAGGTGCGATCATGGCCGTACCAGCTCACGATGAAAGAGACTGGGAATTTGCTAAGAAGTACGATCTAGAAATCATTCCAGTTCTTGAAGGTGGCGATGTAAATGAAGCAGCTTTCACTGGAGATGGAACACATATTAATTCAGGATTCCTTGATGGCCTAAACAAGGAAGATGGGATTGCAAAAGCAATCGCTCACCTAGAAGAAAATGAAATTGGAAAGAAAGAGATTAACTACAAACTTCGCGACTGGTTATTTTCTCGTCAAAGATACTGGGGAGAACCATTCCCAATTCTTAAATTCGAAGATGGAACAGTAAGATGTCTTGATGAAGATGAACTTCCAGTAGGTCTTCCAGAAGTTGAAAAGTACGAACCATCAGGAACTGGTGAATCACCTCTTGCTCGTATTGACGACTGGTTATACCTAACTGATCCAAAGACAGGAAAGAAAGCAAGACGTGAAACAAATACAATGCCTCAATGGGCAGGTTCTTGTTGGTACTACCTTCGCTTTATCGATCCTAAGAACTCTGAAGTTGCTTGGGATAAACAACTTGAAGAATACTGGATGCCAGTAGATCTATACGTTGGTGGTGTTGAGCACGCTGTCCTTCACCTACTTTATGCTCGCTTCTGGCACAAGGTGCTCTTTGATCTAGGACTTGTTTCAACAAAAGAGCCATTCCAAAAACTTTTCAACCAAGGTCTTATCCTAGATGAGCATGGTGAGAAGATGAGTAAGTCTAAAGGAAACACTGTAAATCCAGATGACATCATCAAAGAATACGGAGCAGATGCTCTTAGACTTTATGAAATGTTCATGGGGCCACTTGAGAAAGTTAAGCCATGGCAAACAAAAGGTGTAAAAGGTGTTTTCAACTTCCTTAGAAAGTCATTTTCTTTCTATGGTAATCCAGAAAATACTTATGAAGGTGCAGAAACAAATCAAGACGTTCTAAAACACCTACACAAGACAATTAAGAAAGTTACTGAAGATGTTGAGAACCTACGTTTTAACACGGCAATCTCAGCAATGATGGTAATGAATAACGAAGTTATTAAACTTGGTAAGGTTTCAGTTGAAACTGCTAAGGCGTTTACAAGACTTCTTTCTCCATTTGCTCCACACGCTGCAGAAGAGATGTGGGCAAACTTAGGTGAAACAACTTCTTGTTCTCTTGCCGCTTGGCCAGCATTTGATGCTGACCTTGCAAAAGATGACCTAATTACAATGGCCATCCAAGTTAATGGTAAGACGAGATCAACAATTGACGTTCCAGCGGATATTTCAAAAGAAGACTTCCTAGCTCAAGCAAAAGCTGATGAGAAGGTTGCGAAATTCCTAACGGGAACTATTGTTAAAGAGATCTACGTACCAGGTAGAATCTGTAATATTGTTGTTAAACCTTAAGTAGCACTCACCCTAAGAGCAAACTTGTTTAAAGGAAACTTGAAATGACTAAAAATACATTCTATGCAACGACTGCAATTGACTACCCAAATGGAAGACCCCATATCGGTCACGCCTATGAGAAGATCGTAACTGACTCATACGTTCGCTGGAATAAACTTCTTGGAAAAGAAACTCACTTCCTAACAGGAACAGATGAGAACGGACAAAAGCTAATTGAATCAGCAAAAGCAGCTGGACTTGATACACTTGAATTCGTAAATGCTAATGTTGAAGTTTTTAAAGAACTTTGTACAAAAGCAAATATTCAATACAATGACTTCATCAGAACAACAGAAGAGCGTCATGCTGATACATGTGTTGAACTATGGAAGAACCTAGAAGCAAAGGGACTGATCTACCACGGTCACTACTCTGGGAATTACTGTCTTTCATGTGAGTCTTTCTATACTGAAGCACAAGCTCCAGATGGAAATTGTCCAGAACACCACAAGCCACTTGAACTTAAAGAAGAAGAAGGTTTCTTCTTTAAGCTAAGCGAATATCAAAAATGGATTATTGATCACCTAAAAGCTAATCCAGACTTTATCGTGCCACAAGCAAGATACAAAGAGATCCTCTCTCGTCTTGAAAATGACGACCTAAGAGATCTTGCGATCTCTCGTCCAAGCCAAGGTTGGGGTGTACCTGTTCCAGGTAATGAAAACTTTGTTATGTACACTTGGTTTGATGCTCTCATTAACTACTACTCTGCTTTAAACACAGACCAGAGAGAAAAGTTTTGGCCAGCAGATATGCACGTTATTGGTAAGGACATTCTTTGGTTCCACTCAGTAATCTGGCCATGTATGCTAAAGGCCGCTGATCTTCCACTTCCAAAACAAGTTTATGTTCACGGAATGGTACTTGCTGAAGATGGAAAGAAAATGAGTAAGTCACTTGGTAATGTTGTTGATCCATTTGAAATGCTTGAAAAATATCCAACGGATACTTTCCGTTACTATATGCTAAAAAATATTTCTTCTTCAGGTGATGGAAAATTCTCTGAGCAAGAATTAGTTGATAAGCACAATAGTGAGCTTGCAAATGACTATGGTAACCTTCTTATGAGAGTTATCAAATTAGGTCTTAAGAGCTTCCCTGATAAAGTTTATACTGCACAAGGTGTTACTCAAGAGATCGATGCGCTTCCACACTTTGAGCGCGCTAAAGAGTTCATGGAAAGACGTGAGCACAATAAAGCAATTGATGCTATTTGGGATCTAATCGTTAGCCTTAACCAATACGTTAACGACAAAGAACCTTGGAAGCACAAAGCTGATGAAGCAGCATTTGCACCAATCGCTTATAACTGTTTCTACGGAATGGCCGCAGCATCTTATATGCTTCAAGCTTTCCTTCCTGAGTGTACAAAGACTGCTCTTGAATATATTGGTTCAAGTGTAAATGGGTCTGAGCTTATGGAATTTGGTAAGGCGACTTATACGCCTCAACCGCCGGAGGCGCTTTTCCCGAAAGTAGAATTAAAATAACTGCGGCATCTTAGCGAAGCTAAGATTTGACGCTGTTATAGCTCCCTTACACTTTAGCTAGAAAATAATTTCAACAAGCCTGCGTTTATGCAGGCTTTTATGTTAAGGATGAATTGTATGTCAGCGAGAGGCAGGAGCCGGAGCTGACTGTTGTCTCAGGAGCAATGGGAAAGTTGAAGAATAAAACGAAAAGAAAAATCTACAAACACTCATTAACAATATCATCATCAGAATAGAATTTTGCACGCCCTACGATTGTTCTAGTATCAATAATACTTCGAATGTCATTTGTGATTTCCATAAGAGGTGAAATTTTATCATTCTCTATAGTTGCTTTGATATTAGCAAAATTCTTTAAAACAATGGTATTTTCCACAACTTCATATGTACTTGATAAACTAGTTGTAAAAATCATTTGATCGACATTTGCAGGAAATGGATACTCAGAATAGGTCATGTCATACGTCTTTGCATTCCTATTAAGAATTATCTTAATCTGGGCCATGTAGCGCTCGCCTGCGATTTCTCTTGAAAGAATTCCAGTGAATGATAAGGCCCTATGCTGGCGAGTATTATTTGAACAATTACCTATGGCCTGAGAATAGAATGCTTCTTCAACAGAGAGGCTCTCCAAAGGATTAAATTTTCCACCTACGACAATGTCACTCTTTCCACATGACGATAAAATTGAAACAAGTAAGAATAAAGTAAGAAAATTCCTCAACATCAACCCCTAAGTAAATTAAAACTTAATTTATTGTAGGATACATAAAATGTTATTGAAAGGAATTATTATTGAGGGCAATTGATATTAATCATTATCGTTTTGAAACAACCGAAAGCTGCGCCTACGACGGCCAGCTTCGGTTAATATTTAAATCACATGATATTAATAACAAGGAACTTTGACGACGTAATCTCCATATTTATCGACAGAATATTTTTTGAGGTTCTGAGCTCCACTACCAGGAATTTGATATACATTTCCGCCACTGATGATGGACTTCCAATTACCACTTCTAGCATGTAGGTAGAAGATTCCATTAGGGCTAACTGCTAACTCACTTGTTTCTCCTGCTCCTACAGTATAGAAACCTTCCCTCACCCATTCACCTTCTACATTTTTGTAGTTAAGTGCGATTCTAGTAAAATCGTTTCGACACGTATTTTTAACAAGAATACGTACAAGATTATCTTGTTTAACTTTTTTCGTAATCCACTTCTCTTCAAATTCATTAGTCGTCGAAAAGCTTCCATCAAAAATTGTATTAATGATTTTCTGTCTTTCTTTAGATAGAAAACTACCGTAGTTCATTCTAGGACTCTCACTAGTGATAACTCCATGAATATAGAAATTATCGTATTCTGAGTTGTAGACAAAAATTGGAGAACCACTTTGTCCTTTAATAACATCACATTCTACATTTAATGAAAGATGGTTATAATTACTATTAGAGATATCACAGCCTGTTTCATAAAATTGTTTTGCATTCGGCTTATCACTAGGATAACCAATTGTTAGTGTTTCACCACTTGGGAATGATTCTTTTCCCCAGTAGCCATGAGTTCCAACGATTTGCCCTGCGTGCCTTCCATCACTGTCAGCACCAAGCTCAAGTATCGCAATATCTTCAGAAGAAGAAAAATTCTCATTATCATAAAGTTCAGGATGATAGACACGAACAACTGGATAACGTCCGCTATCAAAATTATCGACACCATCGATCCCTGGATAAAAGTATGTATTCTTAAGTAAGTTATTTGTATCTGAGAGGTATGCACAGTGAGCTGCTGTAATAACAAATTTATTTTTTATAAGTGTCGCGCTACATGTTGCAACCTTTTTAATTCCAGAGTTTCCAAGTTTTACATCAGACCTTAACTGGCCAACTTTTCGATAGAAAGTTTTATTTAAGTTATTGATCGTTGATCTTCGATCATCTTTTCCAAGAATTGAATTACTACTACCTGCCTCGACTGCTTTCTCAGTAATTGCACTGTCATTTTGACAAGAAGTAAGCCCCATAAGGACTGCCGTAATACAAATAAGCTCTTTTGCTCTGATCATAGTAAAACCTTTCATTAAGTTGATTAATGATTAGATTTTAGAACTTCTGCGAGTAAATATCTTCTATTGTGAACATATTTCATAGGCCGTTCAAGACAAGTACGGCCAGAAGCCATGTGTTATTAAGCACTTAGGCAATAAAAAAGCCTCCATTCGGAGGCTTAATTATTCGTTGTTTTCCAAATTCTACTAAATTCCGTGTTGTGAAATTAGTCGTTGTCGTATTGATTTGAGCAATTCATATAGATTGGAAGGTGGTCACTCATTACCTCTTTTAGATAGCTGTAATAAGTCTTATCAAATAATTGAGAGTCGATCACACGATCGTAGAACTCTTGCTTGCTTTCTTCGATATCGAATCTCTTCACAAGCTGACCACTCTTTACCGTCATTTTATTTTCAATAGAACGTACATAATTGCTTACAAGTGACTCTACTTTTTCACGGCCACCAGCTTTTAAGCGGTACATATCTTTTTCTCTTGTCGTTGAATAATACATAGCATTTGAACGAACTAGGTATCTTCTATTAATGAGGCGAGAAAAATCTCCTTCAATGAAGTTGAAGATCTTAGCAGCACCATCACCTTGGCAGTTAGTCGTTTCACTAGGATCAAAAAGGAAATGATCGTAGTTACTCTTTGTCCCATGAGTAATTGTTCCGTCAGAAAGGCTCTTTCCAACGGCCATTGAAGTTGCACCTTCAATTCTAATCTCTAGGTTTGAGAAGTCATTAAAGAAAGTTTCCCAATAGTTATTTGAGCTCTCTAAATTAAAGTCACCCAGAATAATATAGTCTTGTTCGTAGTATGACTTTCTTAGGTAGTCGACAAACTCGGCCATTAGTCTAACTTCGGCAAAACGAGCATACTTAAGTTGAGTTACACCTGGCCCAATATCTTTATAGTCTTCGACACCATAAACATTTTTAAGAATTTTTTTCTGAAGAGCTTCGTCTGAAGGAGTGTTATGAATAACGTGCGTTGCAAGTAGAGTAAAATCAAACTCACCTGATTCAAATGTCGAAATAAATGGCCTTCTTGAAAATAGCCCATCTACATCACGCCCAAAAGTCTTCTCATCTAAAACAGGAAGACAACCAAACTTACCATTTCTTCCATAACGATCACGACAGTAGTTAGTCTTCTTTAGGCTAACAACGCTACTTCTATAGTAGAAGCCTGTTAGTTCTTTTACAGTCGCATTCTCACTTCCTTCTTGCTTGCCTGATAGAACAAGAGACCAAGAAGAATCTAGCTTTTGTAATTCTTTAAGAAGAAGAATATATCCTGGAAAATCGTATTGTTCACGAATAAGAGCTAGCTCATTTCGTGTTGTTAATGAGTTTAGGTCACTATTAGTTGTTTCAATTTCAGTTAGACGGTTTGTGTAGTACTCAACGATTGCGTCATTGTGTCTCTTACTCAGTCCGTTGTTTGAGGTAAGCTCAATTGCTGCAACAACATCCCAGTGATTAATCACCTCAGCAACTAATTGATGATCTTTGTATTCTGTTTGAGTCGCACCTGGCTTAAATAAATTAAAGGCACCAATGCGAACATTCTTTGACTCTTTCTTAACTCTCTGGCGATCGTAATTACCAACAAACTTAGAGTAGATTTGATATTCAGTTTGGCACTCTACTTCACCTACTGCACCGGCCAGGAAAATTCTTAGGCGACGACAAGTTTCAATCTCAGATTCTGTCGCTCCATCGATACTTGCTAAGGCCAAGTTTGGCAGTAAAAAAGTAGATAAAACTAATACCTTAAATAAGTTTACCATAATACATTCCCCAAAGTGAGGCGTCATTGTACCCAAGTGAATATCTTAATTCAAGAATTGTTCATCTTTATAACATCCTGATTTCCTTGATATTTCGAGGATTCACAACCATAACACACAGCTCCTTACTAAATATTTGATCAAAATTAGCCGATATTTAACTTAAGAAATTATCAGAAGAGGGTTTGAATGAAATTATCATCAAAAATAGTATTCCTAATGCTTACGAGTCAATTATCATTTGGTTCGGTATTCAGTGTATTCAAGTCGGCAGGTCACGGCCTAGATGAGCTATTAGTCAAAAGTGGGATCGCAGATCAAGAAGTGAGATCTGTTGTTGCCAACAATATTGAATTAGCTATGAAAGATCTTTCTCATACTGGAAAGAAAGAAGACTTTAGCATGAATACTTTAAAGATGATGGTTTCTGGATCTCAAGATAAGGCCCGCTTTCAGAGAGTAGAAGAAGTCTTTTCAAAAGAATCGGCCACTCCTGAAGAAATTAAAAACGCAATCAATAACTTTGTCTATCTGTCACAACGTTATGGTTATAATAAGAGCGGTATCCTTTCATGTGCACCGTGTGTGAATAAGAATCTATCTGATGCTGGTTTTAACTTTGTCCTATCGGAGATGAAAGATGATTACTCACAAAGAATCTTTAAGGTGATGTCTCGTTATAGCTCACCTGTTAAGTTATCACGCCAGATCAACTCTGCAGTTAAGTCTCAGAAATGGTCAAGTCGTACACCAATGCTTAATGCAACGGATGAAGAAGCACTACTTTACTTTTTAACAGCAGAGAAAGTTGGTTCACCTGTACAAAAGGATTTAATCGCGGCCATTAGAGATGTTTCAGTTAGTGGTGGAAAGGTTGATCTATTCAGCAATACAAACGGACACAAGTTCTACTCTTTCCTATCGAGTGGATTTAGTGATGCAGAAATGACGGAACTAACTCGTCTTTTAAAAGCGACATCTGATGAGATGAAAGATACGAAGAAAGGTACGATGGATGCTTTCTTTGATGTTCTTCAAAGAGAAGCGGATGAAGCAAGAACACCAGCAACTCGTCAAAAGAAGCTGGCACTGCTTGAATATTTAAGAGATCCAGATACTAAGTGTTTTTCTAAATAGACTAAAAAATTTCGACGCTACCAAGTGTTCCATTGTCCTTAATTTGTAGAACTTTGAGAGCATTTAGGTAGCGTTGTAAGCTTCCAATATTTTCTTTTTCAATTGTATCTCTCATAACTTTATAAGCTAGTCCCGAAAACTCAGGTGCCTTAAATAGTCCTTCAACATCAGCACTTGCCCATAGGTAGCGAGATAAAGTGTTCTCAATAGTTCCATTTGGAGAATAAAGAATTCTATTTAGCTCTGAAAATGTTTGATCAGGAGTAAGGCCATCAAAGCTTACACCGTACTTATTCATAAACTTAACAGTAGCGCGATCACTTTCTAAATTTCTAATAATACCTGAAATTGCCTTCTCTTTTACTGTCGCAATCATCGTTTCAACTTCTGTAACTTCTTTTTTAGTCATCTTTGGAAGTGCCTCAAGAACAGATACTTCAAGTCCACGGTATAGATCACCTACAGTCTCGGCCATAAGAACTTTCTTCATTCCAAGAGTCTCACGAGCTGAGCGACGAGCAACTTCAGAGATCAGTCTTGCACGTGCAGTAAAGATCTTTCTCATTAATACACCTTCTCCAACAGCTGAGATCACAGGAAGTCTTTTTCCAAAGAACCCACCAGTGTGAGGAGCACCTTGAATTAGCATATAAGGGAAGTCTCTCTTTCTTAGAGGAATCTTCACAAAAATCTCAGTTAATACATCTGCATTCTTAGCAATATAATCAGCTAATTCTGCTTCAGGAAGTCTTTGTAGTTCATCATAGATCTTAAGGAACTGACGACGGTTCTTAGCAAGGTTTGCAGTATTCTCATTCCAAGCACGAACAATCCAGTTTGTCCCAGTCATATATTGACCCTGGTCTGCTTTTCTCACTCTTAGTTTTGAGCGTGCAGCTTTTGAAGAGTTGCTTAGTTTAGAAGCATTAAGCCTCTTCACATAGCTTCCCATATAGTGTCTTAGCTCTAGTGGGCTACCATTAAAAAGTTTTGAAACAGTATTTCCAAGGGCCTCATCTACTTGAGAGTAATTTAAGTTAACAGCAACATCACTTGTATAACGATAGATTCCACCATGTGAGCGAGTGATTGCTTCTTCAACACTTGCAACAATATTCTTAATTGCTTTGTTATAACTCGTCTGAGATAGCTTTCCAGCTGTATAATTAGCTTCAATACGATCCATTTTCTTAAGAGTTTTCTCAACGAACTCTTCATCTAAATCTAGGTTTCTTAAATTCTCAGCGATATCATCCATCGACTTAGAAGAAAGCATTTTCTTAAATACATCACTATATTTTTTAAGTCCTAGAACTAGTTTTGCAAATTCAACTTCTGATTCATTAACGATAACAGAAGCATCTTTTCCAGATTGTTTTAATGCTTCTTTAATTCCTAGTTGTGAACGATTCTTTACAATGGCCTTCAGTGATTCTTTGAAGATTTTTGAACCAACTGAAACACTTCTTGTCAGGATTGAAATCATTGAGATTGTTCCAATAACTTCAAATGCCACGGCCATCCACCCTCTTGCAACATTCTCAGTAGAGTTTGAATCAGTGAAGCCAAGATCGGCCATTTCACCTACATATTCTTCACTTCTATCAGCACGAAACTTTACTTTTGTTTCTAAGCGAATTGCATTTGCTTGCATACCAAATCCGACGGCACCAGCACCAGCGATAGCTAGTCCACATAGTCCACCAGTAACGATTGTACATGAACCAGCAGCTAGAACAGCTCCCATACCAAGTAGGAATCCAAATACACCATTAAACATGGCCCACTTTTCATCGCTATTCCAATCATCCATTCTGTCCATTAACTCTTTTGGAACAGCAGGAATTCCAAGAAGCTGATTAAGCTGGTCTTGAATTTTAACTGTTGCATAAAAGTTCTCTTTAAGACTATCAATATCGTCTTCATCAATTTGGCAAAATTTATTCATCTTCTTATAAGTATCTTGCTGACGCTTAAGAGCTGATCTCTTTAAAATCTCTTTATATACTGGAGTCTTAAGATCCATATTTAGCTTTAAAAAGTTATGCACTAATTCATAGTCATCAAAGATATCAATACTACCTGGACGAGAATCAAAGATTTCCGCTCTTTCTGTATGTGACTTAGCTGCTAAGATCTCTTTATAAAAAGCGATTTTTTCAACATCTTCTTCTTGTAGACGAGCACTAATATCTTCTGTTGTTTGATACAGTAGGCGCCCTTCAATTGTTTCATTTGCAGCATCTTCAATTTGATTACGCTCTAAAGTTACCTTATTCGATAAAGAATCGATTAGTTCAAACGCTTTCTTTCCTGAGTTAAGCTCTGCTGTCATAATTTGAGTCGTATCTTTGTTAAACTCATCAAAGATTGTATTCCATAGTCTCTTATACTCATCTTTCTTTAACTCACTAGTTAGAAAGTTAGGTCTGATACTACGGTTCACTTTAAGGATCTCTGCGGCTTCTTCAAGATTCTCAAGGTAAGCATTCATGTTGTTATTAAAACACTTATAGCTATAATCAACTCTCATTCCACGAGAAGTTTTCTTATATGTCTTAACTCGACCATCTCTAATATTTTGAAGCTCCTCACGAGCGACAAGATAACCTAGTCTCACTTTTGCTAGAGGGTTTAGCGCCTGCATTTGATCTAATAAATAATCGTACTCATTTGTTACTAGCTCAGGAAAAGCTTTTGGTCCTGTTCTTAGGTAATCAAATACCTTTGCAAGAGTTACATAACTCTCCTTAACCTTTGCTTGATCCAGACGAGCAACAGGAATAAATTTTCCATCAATCTTTAAAGAATCGATATAACTTACAACTCTGTTAAGAACATTTGATTTTCTTGATAGTCCCTTACAAAGCTGAGCTGGGTTTCTATAACAAAAACCGAATAGCATATTATTATGACGTGAACCTACTTTAAACTCTTCTTCATCTTGAAGCTCTAGCGCCTTCTGATAAAGAGTATTAAGTCCCCAGTTACGGTAAGCTTCTTGAGAGTATAAAGATGGAAATTCAATAACAACTCTATTCTTCTTAAGTTCATTTTTGATTGAGTCACTAATAATATCTTCTAAGTTCTCAGTTCTGGCCTGGGCCATTTTTGATGCAAGGTATGGAGAAGCATTAATTGCTGAAGGATAAATATTTTCAACATACTTCTGATCACCTTCATAAATATCAACTTCAATTGTTTTTGATTCTGGAACAACAGCAATGATATCATTAATAAGAGCGATATCCTTAGTCGTTACCTCTTTAGACTTTCTTGTTCTTGATCCTCTCTCATAAGAATAGATATTTTTCTTATACGCCTGAGCAACTTCACCCATCTTCATATCAACAAATTTATTATATGCATTAACTTCGTCAAAGCCAGCCTTTAGAAATTTTTGGTAAAAATTAGTTCCTTCCTTACCTTTTGCCGCTCTTAGGAAGTTTTCAACTGAAGTAGAAGCAACCATTGTCTCAGCTAGAGGGTTTAGCTCCTCAGCTTCCCTAACACTCATAAGCTCTAGATTACCTTCATCATATGAAAGCCCTGAGTTCTTAATAAGGTTATCTAAGTATGTTTTTGCAACAGACTCATCAACCTTAAGTTCTAAAAGGTGTGGCCATGAACCATTAACTTCACTACGACAACTTTTTGGAATAACGATCTTATCTTCTTTAGACTCGATCATTAGGTCATAATTTTTAATTTGAGTTGCCATCATTTGAATCGTAAGGATTCTAAGAGCACGTAAGTAGTTCTTTGCACTTGGTGATTCATTAATTGTAACAACATCTCTTTTAGAGTTTAGGAATGTATTAAGCTTTAACTCAACATCACTTCCATCAATATCTACAGTAAAGAAAATCTTATCCTTCATTTCACCGTGAATCAGAAAGTTGTATAGCTCTGTATCCTCTTCAATGAAGTCTGTCGTAAGCTTAGGTAGAATCTCATTCATATTAATGGCCGACATATTTCTAAATGGAGATAGAATTACCTTAATGTCATATAGGCCCTTAACGATAGAATCATTGTAAGTAAGAAGTAGCTCTTCTTTATCTGCATAAGCTTCATTTGTATTATTGATAATATCTTCAATCTTAGTCTTTAGTGACTTCGCTCTTGAAAAGAACTTTAGAGCTTGGGCCGAATAAGTATCGATTTTTCTATTTTGTTTACGATTTAGTTTTTCATCAACTTCAACTTCAGCAATAACTGCAGCAATACTTGAGAATAGATTATCTCCTCTTGTAACTTTCTTTGCTTCTACTTGTTTTTGCTCTTCTTGGTAATCTTTTACACCACATGAGTTCTTCTTAATTGAATCAAGAAATGTAATGAATTCAGTTTGAAACTCAGCTTCACCTTGTGACTCTTGAGCGCTTTGAGCTTGAAAGCCTTGTGCAATTTGCGCCATTTCTTCTTCAGATAGATCGCTTGAAACGCTACCACGAAGATTCTTCTTAATCTCTTTTAGCTCTGCCAGAGTTTCGGCCAGGTCATAAACACTTGCCACAGATCTTGTATTTTCGATCGTCTGAGCAAACGCCATTTGGAATGAACATAGAGAAATAATAATGAATGAGATTAGCTTTTTAAGTTTCATGCCCTATATACTGCAATCACAGTGCCAACTAACAGGTACAAAACAACAATAATTTCATGCACTTACAGTATTACATGGTGTCTAAAAAGTGAACATAGTGTCTACTTCATGTGATTTGATCAAATGGCTTCATTCAAGGCAAAGTACATCGTAAATTCTTTTTCTCGACCGTAGGCGATGTCTACACGGGAATTAAGGTTTTGCTTAGGAAGAACCTTGTAGCGAATTCCTGTTCCAATATGAGCTAATGGGTCTGCTTCAAAAAGATCTGATGGAATTTCATTTCCAACTCGTGATTCTCCCCCAAAGACAAATCCTACCCCCGCAAAACCAGCAACGCCAAATTTTCCATTCATAATGGATTCAAAATAATGCTTATACTCACCTTCAAAACGGATCATATTCGCACCCTCATAAACTTTGCCAGTGTATCCGCGAGGGCCACGTGAGCCGTAGTTATAATTATAGTTTGGGTTCGTATCACCAAGATTGAAACTTGAATCAAAGAGCCAAGAAAAGAGATGATTAGAATTTCCAGCAAGCGAAATATACTGCGATAGCGTCGCCTCAAGAGTTGTAATATTGTCATCTCCACCAAGATTCTCACGATAGAAATTTGTACGCGTATTTAAATAGAATCCACTTGTTGGTGAAAAGGTATTGTCGCGACTATCGTAAAAAAGATTAAATTTTAATCCAGTATTGCTCGCATAATTTGCAGGGTTTATATCGGCCTTAAAAATAACCTCATTCCAAATAATCCCTCCACCAATAAATAAATCCTTCCACACTCTTCGATTAACGTTAACGACAACAGCTCGAATTTTATTTGAAGTATCAAGAAAGCGTTCAAGGTCAGCTTGAAACATCTGACTTAGAATATTTCCTTCAAGATACCCACCTGTTAGTCGCCACTTATCTTCACCTAAGTGAAGCTTAGCACCAATAGCACCCATGGCCGTTCCATTTGTTGTAATCTTTCCAAATGCACCAATTATTGAAGGTGGTACTGGCCTTAAGCTGTCCTTGTACTTTCCGTCATTTGCATCAAAGAGATACATTCCAATTAAATCAAGCCCAAGCTTAGTACTTGGCATATATGATGGGCCCGGCACAATGACAAATTGCTTATCATCAAGTCCAGACGTTGCTTTCACGTCTCGTTGCACTTTTTGCGCAAAAGTCATAGAATGAAGTAGAATTAACGCTAGTAATAAAAATCTCATTGGGGATGCCTATGTTTAAGATAGTTTTTATTTTATTTTTATCATTCTCTTTTTCTTTTGCAAATAATATTAATTTCTACCAATCGGTCTTTCCTAGGGCCACAAAGCTTAAGAAAGTGAGTGTTGTCGATACGATTAGTGACAATCCAATCAATACAACGATTCAAATTGCTTATGACAAAGATGGAAAGAAGCTTGGCTTTATCCGTGACGTGGATACAACAACAGGCTGTGATAGTGCATGCCTTCCAGTTGTCTTCACTCTTTTCTACAATACGAATTATGAATTTCTAAAGCTTAAGTCAAAAGTTGGGCTTACAAAGAAATTTCACAAACCAATGACTGACGATGATATCAATCGTCTTCATCTTCTTATTGGATTAAATCCAGCGGCTTTTAAGAAAGTTAAGCATCCGAAAGATATGACAGATGCTCTAACTGGTGCGACTAAGAAAGAGTATGTGGATGCAGTTGTGAAAGACGCTGCTTATTCGACGTTGAGAATTAATCTTTATAATCAAGATACAATTAAACAATTAAAAAATTTAAAGTTATAGAATAAAAAAAGGGAGCTTACTAGCTCCCTTTTTATTTTCATGAGGTTACTGGCCTCTTAGATCTTTTCTTAGAATCTTCCCAACATTTGACTTAGGAAGTTCTGTTCTAAATTCAATAATCTTCGGTCTCTTATAACCTGTTAGGTTCTCTTTGCAGAAGGCCATCAATTCTTCTTCTGTTAGGGACTGATCATTTTTAACAACAAATAGTTTTACAATCTCACCCGACTTCTCATGTGGTACACCAACAGCAGCACATTCAAAAACTTTAGGGTGAGTTACAATAATCTCTTCGATTTCGTTTGGATAAACATTGAATCCTGAAACAAGGATCATATCTTTTTTACGGTCAACGATTTTAAAGAAGCCATCTTCATCCATAACACCGATATCACCAGACTTGAAGAATCCATCTTCAGTCATAACTTTTGCAGTTTCTTCAGGACGTCCCCAGTAACCTTTCATTACCTGTGGACCTTTAATACAGATCTCACCAACTTCACCTGCATTTAATGTATTTCCATCGTCGTCTTTAATACAAACATCTGTTGAAGAAACAGGAAGACCGATCATTCCATTGTAATCTTTAAGATCTAGTGGATTGATACAAGCGGCAGGAGATGTTTCAGTTAAACCATATGCTTCAATTAATGGTGTTTTTGTAACTTCTTTCCATCTTTCAGCAACGGCACGTTGAACGGCCATCCCACCACCAAGAGTTAGTTTTAGTGATGAGAAATCAACAGTTTTAAAATCTTCGTTATTTAAAAGTCCATTAAAGAGAGTGTTAACACCTGTAAGGGCAGTAAAGTCCCACTTCTTAAGTTCTTTAATGAATCCAGGAATATCTCTTGGGTTAGTAATTAGAACATTTAGCGCTCCAATTTTAGAGAACGTAAAGCAGTTCGCTGTTAGTGAGAAGATATGATACAGCGGAAGAGGAGTGATAATAATCTCTTCACCTTCTTTAACAACTGGAGAAACCCACTCACCTGCTTGTAGTAAGTTGGCCACGATATTTCTGTGAATAAGCTCTGCACCTTTAGAAACACCAGTCGTTCCACCTGTGTACTGAAGGAATGCTAGATCAGAACTATTAATTTCAGGTTTCTTAAATTTAGACTCATCGCCTTTATCAAGGGCCTCAAGGAAAGACTTTGCTCCAGGAAGATCCCAATTTGGTACCATCTTCTTAACGTGCTTAATAACAAAGTTTACAAGTAGTGACTTTGGAAACTTAAGCATATCACCAATCTGAGTTACTAGAACGTGCTCAATTGGTGTGTTCTTTACAACTTCAGCAAGAACAGAAGCCGAGTTTTCAAAAATAATAATTACTTTAGACTGTGAATCAGTTAACTGATGCTCAAGTTCTCTTGCTGTATAAAGTGGGTTTACGTTTACACAAACCATACCAGCACGAAGAATTCCAAAAAGAGCAACTGGATACTGAAGAATATTAGGCATCATGATTGCGACACGGTCACCTTTTTTAAGCCCTAGATCATTTTGTAAATAAGAAGCAAACTTCTTAGAAAGATGATCGATTTCTTTATAAGTTAGAGTCTTTCCCATACAGTGGAAAGATGGCTTATCAGCAAATTTTGCAAAGCTTTCATCTAATAATGCTGGAATTGAAGGATATAATTCAGGATTAATTTCTTCAGCAACACCATTTTGGTAGTGCTTAAGCCAAGGTTTAGTCACAGGACAGCTCCATTTGTTACCATTAATAAATTTAGTCTAGATTTTATTGTATTTTAATTTTTAGCTACTTACAATACGCAATCTGTATGCGTGTTGCATTATAGTGAATGTATTTGAAAATTTCCTTGATGTAATAAATTTTATTAGATATAAGAGTGACCGTTTTGCAAAACACCACACACACTTTAGGCCCCCTGAATTAGGGGCCTTACTTATTTAGAGCCTATGACTAACTCTCACGACGATTCAAAAAAAGATTTCTATATAAATGAAGATGGTAATACTGTCTTCACAAAAGAGTTTCATCTACGTCGTGGTTACTGCTGTGAGAGCGGCTGCCTTCATTGCCCATTTGGGTTCAATGAGAAAGCTGATGATGATTCAAGTAGTATTCCTCTCGAACTTAGAAAGCAGGATTTAAAAGAAGAAGTCTCAGATGAGGATCTAGCAGAGTACTACCTCAAGGATTTCGAATAAAAATTAGACAATTGCAAAATTATTTTACCTTCTAACCCTACCTAAACCCCTGATATCACATTTAAATAATTGGCATTATTCCTGCACCTAAGACAGTGTCTAAATCTTGGAGGGAATATGAAACTACTTAGCTTAATCGCACTTTCGCTAGCATTCACACTATCAGCTCAGGCTTCTGTTAACTTTAAATGCTCTACAATGCGCAAGAATATTGAATTCAATTTAAAGGGAAATCAGATTCAAGTAGAAGGTCGTACTCCTGCCCAGGCCCTAATTGGACGCACACACAAAGTTGGAAACTCAGTAACAAAGCACTACCAACTTGCTGGCCAAAAATATCAAATTCACTTTGATGATGTGACGAATTCAAATGAGATGAATACTTATATCTCTATTCGTACTAAGAATGGGCACGAAGTAACATACCCACTAAGTTGTAATATTATCTAAACTTGTTTAACGACTAAAACCTTAGAGTCCGTTGTTGCCTTCAAGATAGCGGACTCAATATCCTTTACCACTGCCGACTCATACTCTTTAATTTCAGTATCATCAATTTCACAAGTACCTTCTAAAACAACAATCGAACTAATTCCGTTTAGAGAAAGGACACTTTCGTCTCCTGCTCCAAGTACTTTTACTCTTGCATTGAAGTAGTTATTACTTGTTAGCAAACCGCTTTTTTCAAGGTTCTTATATTGAAAATGCTCTAACTCATTAGCACTTGGTTTGAAGTTAATTACATCCATGGCCTTCTTTACATGGAGCTCACGAGGCTTTCCGTCAAGGCCCATGCGATTCCAATCCCAAACACGATAAGTCACACCTGAGTTTTGCTGAACTTCTACAAGTGTAACTCCCTCACCAATAGCATGAATTGAACCGGCCGGAATATTAAAGAAGTCTCCCTTTTGAACATTAATGAAATTCAAAAGCTCATTAACATTCTCACCTCTTTCAATGGCCTCTTGTAATCGATCTTTAGTGACCCCTTCTTTTAGGCCAAGATAAATTCCAGCATCATCATCAGCATCTAGAATATACCAACACTCATCTTTTCCAAGAGCATCTTCGTGGATATGAGCGTATTCATTATCAGGGTGAACTTGTATCGATAAGTTCTTACTCGTGTCGATAAATTTAATTAAATAAGTAAGGACCTTGCCTTCGAGAACTTCTTCGAGGCTTTGGCCATTTTCACAAAGAGAAAGTCCATTTTCTAAAGTTGAAACTTCCCATGTTTCACCTAATGGGCCATCAATCGAACCCTCAGGGTCTTTATATTTCTTTAACTTTTCGCCACCCCATACTGTGGTAACTAAATGTGGAATTTGCTTTAAAATCATAGTGCTATGCTATCGTACTTTCCAGCATGAGCAAAGAAGATTTACCTATTTTAATAAGGTTTAATATGCTTCAAATGCCTATAAAAGCTATGATAAAGCATGACTTTAAACTTCCCTGAACGTATCGAAATTCCAGTAATCACTCTTCCCAATATAGTTTTTTTCCCGGGAACATCCCTCCCTCTTTATGTTGTCGATGATATTTTTCAAGACATTTTTGAAGAGGCCACTTGTGCAGGAAATCCCGTTGGGATATCTCTGGCCATGGAAAAAGATTTTGAAACCTACTTCGCATACCCATGTGAAGTCTTTGGTATTGGACAACCTCTTATGATTGAAAGAGTGGATGGAAATACACTCAAGGTGTTGGTACGTTGTATAGGAAAGTGCAAAGTTAATTACCCAACGCAATCTAACCCCTACCCGATGTATAATGTAACGATTTTAAAAGATGATGAATGTGTCATGAGTAATATTGATGAATTCTATCGCCTTGAAAGTATTCTCTACAATTGGCTAGATATTAATATTCCAAATGATCAAGATCGCGACTACTTTATTGAAACCCTTAATAAGCCCGATCAAATTATCAATTATGTTGCCACTTTTATTATCAAGAGCCGTCAAATAAGACAGCTTCTCTTAGAACAAGATAATATCAATGATAAAATTAAAATTTTAAATTCTCTGATAACAGATGAACATATCTTTCATGAAGACCCTATCGTGGCACAGGCCTTTGAAGAATTTGTTAGTGAAAAACTTCAGCTAAAGCAGGCCAATTAAACAAGGGCCACAAGAATATTAATTAAGGCCATTGCACATGCACTAAAGAATGAAAGCGTGAAGTTATCATCTACTCGAGTAGACAATAATTCAATAAAGGCCGTTGCAATAGCTGTAAAGAAAGCAAAGATAATAATTTTCAAGCTTAGTGGAAAATACATAAGCCCATATATTGCCACAATTAAAAATGTCGTTAAAAAACATGCATACGATCCCTCAAAAGTTCGATCTTGCATTACTTTTCTTCTTCCATAACGAATCCCCACAAATGAAGATGCAGGGTCTGCTAGTGAAAGAATGATTGTTGCTAAGAGTGCAATTTGTTCATCAAAGAAAAAGAAAGAAAGTCCAATACCTAGAAGAAAGAAAGGCGTACCTGTAAAGCTATTAATCTCAGTATCTCTTAGAACCCCACGACAAGAGTTAATGAATACCTGATTAATTCCATCAAACTTCAAGCGAAGAATTTCAACTAGTGTAAATAAAGCACTTGCTCCAAGAACAACTATTGAAAACTTATGAGAATCAAGATTAGACAGAAGATAAATTGAGGCAATTCCCAATCCTGCAAAAACATGAACTAACTTTCTTAATAAGTGTGGTTCAAACTTACTTGGGAATCTATAAATACTTTCCATTACAACAATATATAATTTTAGAAAAATAAAATAAAGACCTTTTCGAGGCTTTTTAATTTTGGCTATAATGATGGAAAGTTAAGCAAGTAATACAAGGACGTATTTTGAATAATAGTACAAATTCACATTTAGCAGATGCTGGCCAATATCTAGGTGCATCAAACAATGGCAAGAAAATTTGGGCCATTGGTGGCGGAAAAGGTGGCGTAGGAAAAAGTCTTGTTACGTCAAACTTATCGATTTGCCTTGCCCTAATGGGAATGAAGGTAATTGCCATTGATATGGACCTTGGAGGTGCAAACCTTCACACATGCCTTGGGGTAAGTGTTCCATCGAAAACTTTAAGTGACTACTTCACTAAACCAAATACAAAACTTTCAGATCTAATCACTCCTACTCCTCTTAAGAATTTAAGCTTAATTAGTGGGGCACAGGATAATTTAGGAATGGCCAATCTTAAGGCCGCTCATAAATCAAAAGTTTTAAATGATCTTCGTGAATTAGATGCCGATTATATTCTTCTCGACCTCGGAGCGGGAACAACTAATAATACTTTAGATTTCTTCTTAGGAGCTGATCAAGGTATCTTAGTAACTCTTCCTGAGCCAACCTCAATTGAGAATACTTATCGCTTTATCAAGTCAATCTACCACCGCAAACTTCAGTCGGTTGATGACTTCTTAGAGCTAGGGCCACTTATTGAGAAAGTTCTAAATGGAAAAGTTGGTGAAAACCGCACTCCATCTGAAATTATTGAAAAGGCCATGCAAATCAATGAAGCACAAGGCCTAAAATTAAAGAGAGAAATCGAGGCCATTACTCCAAAACTAGTTATCAATCAGGCAAGAACGCAGGCCGATATTGATATTGGTTTTGCTATGAGAATCATTTCTAAGAAGTACTTCGGTATCAACTTAGATTACGTTGGATTTCTTGAATACGATGCAACGGTTTGGCAAAGTGTAAAGAAAAAGAGACCTCTCATTCTAGAGTTCCCAAATTCAGCACTTGTAAAGAATTTTGAGCACGTTATCAATCGTATTTTAAATCTAACGAAGAAAATTGTTTAATTAATTTAATGAGGAATAAATGAGTAAAGAGAAGAACTATTATGAGGTTTTAGAAGTTGCACCTAATGCTTCGGCCGATGAGATTCAAAAAGCGTATACAGCAGCAAGAACTGCATATAGTGGTGACAGTCTTGCCATTTATTCTCTCCTATCAGAAGAAGAGGCACATAAAGTACTTGAGCTTATCGAGGAAGCTTATAATATTCTAAGCAACCCAACGAAGAGAAAAAAGTACAATCAAGCACGTGGAATTGTTATTGAAGATGATACAAATTACGTTGCAACAACAAAGCCTGAAGATGAAAATACGATTAAAGTGACAAATCAGATGAATCGTCTCGTGGCCAAGAAACGCTACGGCCTAGAGTATGAACAGAACGCGGAGTTTGAAAAAGAAATTGAACAATGTAGTGAGTACACTGGTGAATTCCTTAAGAAAGTTCGCGAATACAAAAAAGTTGATGTTAGTCGCATGTCTGATATGACAAAGATTTCAAAAACATTTTTACAATATATTGAAAATGAAGAAGTTGATAAGATGCCTGCAATCGTTTACGTTAGAGGATTCGTCTACCAATATGCAAAAGTCTTAAAGCTAAACCCTGATCTAGTAGCTAACTCATACCTTCAAAGAGTTAAAGCTTTAAAGGAAGGCAATTAAATTGTCATGAGTGATCAAAATTCTAAGTTTGTTATTAAGATCACCCAAGAAGACCATGATGAGTTTACTCGACTCGATCAAGTCCTTGCTAGTAAGCTTGAGCAATCACGAAGTTTCTTAAAGGAGCTTTTTAAAAAAGGCTCCATTACTTCTAATGTAAAAATTGAACTAAAGAAAATGCCTGCCGTAGGTACAGAAGTTCTTGTTGATATACCTCCCCCAAGAGAGTCCACTGCAAAAGCAGAGAATATTCCACTTAAGATTTTATTTGAAGACGAGCATCTAGCTATTGTCGTAAAGCCTGTTGGAATGGTGACTCACCCTGCGCCAGGAAATTACACAGGAACTCTTGTCAACGCAATCCTTCATCACTGTAAAGACATTCAAGGTGTTGGCGATGAGAAGCGTCCAGGGATTGTTCACCGTCTTGATAAGGGAACGAGTGGTGTTATGGTTGTGGCAAAAAATCAAAAGTGTCACGAAGAGCTTGTAAAACTCTTTCAGGCCCATGATATTGATCGCTACTATGAATGTATCAGTGTAAGCACAAAGCTTGCTCCAGAAGGAAGATTAGAGTCTACTATCGGACGTCATCCAAATAATCGTTTAAAAATGGCGGTGAATGTACGCACAGGCAAGAACTCTATCACTAATTATAAAGTACTAAAGTATTACCAAAATCTAAGCCATGTTGAACTTAAGCTTGAAACAGGACGTACTCATCAAATTCGTGTTCACCTGAGTCAGCTTCTCAATGCTCCTATTCTTATGGACCCACTTTATGGTGTGCCCAAGAATGATCTCTTACGAGTTGATAACCGACTTAGGGCCATTATCAAAGATTATGAGCATCCTTTTTTACATGCAAAAATTCTTGGCTTCACTCACCCTATTACGAAAGAAAAATTATATTTCGAAGAACCACCTCCACCAATCTTTCAAGAAGTCCTCGACTTTCTTGAGTCGGAATCGGAGTAGATTTGGCAAAGCTACTTTATCAAAAGAAAATTTCAGATTATCTCTTTGAAGTTTATGATGATCGACCTGATTTTGAATTTGATGAAGTGAAGCAAATCCATTCCTCTATTGTGGTCAATGCTCCTGCTTCCAATGATAATGAAGCTGATGCAATAACGTCTGAGCTCCAGCTCGATCGCCCACTAGCGATAAAGACCGCTGATTGCTTACCCATAGTAATTATTGGTAAATCAGGAGTCGCAAATATCCATGCTGGTTGGCGTGGCCTAGCTGATCAAATTATCCTAAACGACGAAATTAAAAAGATTGAACCTGAAATTATCCTGATTGGTCCACACATAAGTGCTGTAAATTATGAGGTTAGCGAAGAATTTAAACAAAATTTTCCTAACTCCCAAGCTTTTGCCGTGATAGAAGGCAAGTTAACGTTCAGCTTAGAGATGGAAATTAGGGTACAAATTTCAAATAATTTCCCAAAAGCACATGTCATATCTACCAATATATGCACATTTGCAAATCTCAACTATAATAGCTTTAGAAGAAATCAAACAACTAAGAGAAATTATAATATTTTAAAAAGGAATTAAAATATGACTGATAGTTTTTTAAATCGCCTAAGTTTTAACAAGAGAGTTTTATTCTTCGTTGCAGGTCTTGCAATGTTTATCCTCTCTATTTATCTAACAAACCACTACTACCAAGTTAAATTCCCTGTTGGTTTTGGTTCGGCCTCTGCATGTAATATTAATTCATTCTTAACATGTGATGCTGCGACTCTTTCACCTCTATCAAATATTGCTGGTGTTCCTATTTCAATTTTTGGAATTGTTATGGGTGCCATGATAATGCTTTTTTATATGGTTGATAGTAAAAGAGCTGAAGGAAGTTTATTTCTTCTACTTCTCCTAAACGGTATTGGATGTCTTATCCTATTTATCTATTCTTTAGTAATGCTGGGAACTCTATGTCCATTCTGTACACTTTACTATGTCGCTTCTTGGCTTGGTCTGGCCATGATGTTTCAGTACAAAGCAGATCGTGATTTTGATGCGAAATTCTTTGTAACTGCTGCTATCTCTATGGTTATTAGTGGTTCTGTAGCCTATGGTTTTACAAATTCAAAAGTTGAAAACTCGACTGCAAGAAATGCACAAGTCGTTGCTATGTTTAAGAATCTAAATAACTTAGGAACTCCAGAAAAAGCTTCACCTTACCGTCTCGCTTCTTCTTCGGAGGATTTTAAAGATGCACCAATTCAAATGTCAGTCTTCTCAGACTTTCAGTGTCCAGCGTGTAATGCACTTAACCTAGTTCTTCCAACTATTGAAAAGAAGTACGAAGGTAAAATCAATATTCAATACTTCTTCTATCCACTTGATCACAACTGTAATGCTGGAATGAGCGGACCTCTTCACCAGCTAGCTTGTGAAGCTGCTTACCTTGCAAGCTGTGTTGGACCTCAGAAATTTAAATCAGTGCATGATGCAATTTTTGAGAACCAATCAAGCCTAACTGCTGAGTGGATTAGCAACAAAGGAAAAGAGTTTGGAGTAACTGAGTGTATGGCAAAGCCAGAAACAAAGCAGGCCGTTGTGGATATGATCGCTCAGGCCAATTCTTTTAATGTACAATCAACACCAACTCAGCTAATTAATGGTGTAAAAATTGAAGGTGTAAGGCCATTAAGTGACTATACTGCAATTATGGATCACCTTCTAAAAGAACATAAAGCTAAGAACTAATGAGTAAAAAAAAAGAAAGAATTATTCCTAAATATGCAGTGGGTCCGATCGAGACCCACTGTCATCTCGACTACCTCAAAGGCCAAGAATTAATTGATACTCTAGAAAAATGCCAAGAATATGGTGTTAATAAAGTTGTGACAATTGCGGTCTCTCCTGACAATCTTAAAAAAGTCAGAGAGCTCACGGCCAATGAAATCGTCTATGGTACTCAAGGGATACACCCTCATGAGGCCAAGCATATTACACAAGAAACTTATCAAGAAATTGAAGAAAGTTTAACTAACCCTAAGATTGTTGCTGTTGGAGAGATTGGACTTGATTACTACTATGAGTTTTCAGATCCTACGATTCAAAAAGAGGCCTTTGAAAAACAATTACAAATTGCATGTGATAATGATCTACCAGTTGTTATTCATACTCGTGAAGCGGATGAAGACACAAAGGCCATCTTGAAGAACTTCTCAACAACGCTTAAAAGAAAGGGCGTCATCCACTCTTTCACTTCGGGAATCGAGCTTGCAGAGTTTTGTTTAAGCGAAGGGTTTCACATCGGATTTAACGGAATTGTGACTTTTAAGAATGCTGGAAATGTTCGCGATGTCCTAGATATCGTTCCTATTGAGCAGATGCTTCTTGAAACAGACTCTCCGTATCTGACTCCAGTACCTTTTAGAGGACGTGAGAACGCCCCATTCTATCTTCCTTGTGTTGCAGACTTCATTGCAACTCATAAAGAAATAGATGCTCAAAAATTAATCGACGTTGCCAATAGCAACGCCGAAAATCTATTCTTTAAATTAAAATAATCCTTCAGTTGATAGATAGCGCTCACCTGTGTCGTAGCAAAAAGTTAGCACAGTTGAGCCCTCTGGCATCTCACTGATTTTCTTATCAACCGCCGCTAAAGACGCTCCACTTGAAATCCCCAAAAGAATTCCTTCTAAACGTGCTGCACTTCTAGCAAATTCAAAAGCTTCATCTTTTGTTATTGTGACCACTTCATCCAATAGCTCACGATTAAGAACACTAGGAACAAAACCTGCACCTATTCCTTGAATTGGGTGAGGTCCTGGATCACCACCCGATAGAACTGGTGAATCACTTGGTTCCACCGCAATAACTTTTAAAGCACTAAACTTCTCTTTTAAAACCTCTGAAACACCAGTGATATGTCCACCTGTTCCAACTCCAGTTATAAGATAATCAATCTTTCCATCGATATCCTCTAAGATTTCCTTTGCTGTTGTATCTCGGTGTACATCAACATTTGAAGGGTTATCAAATTGCATTGGCATCCACGAGTTAGACTCTTGCTCACAAATCTCCTGGGCCTTCTCTATTGCTCCCTTCATTCCCTTCTCTTTGGGAGTAAGAACAAGCTCAGCTCCAAATAGGGCCATCAAACGCCTTCTCTCTAAGCTCATACTCTCTGGCATTGTGATGATAAGTCGATAACCAAGAACTGCACAGGCCATGGCCAGCCCTACTCCAGTATTCCCAGATGTTGGTTCAACGATAACTGTTCCTTCTTTGACTAAGCCTTTCTTTTGGGCATCTTCAATCATTCGTTTTGCAATACGATCCTTAATTGAGCCGCCAGGGTTAGCACGTTCAAGCTTTGCATAGATTGTAATATTTTTCTTATTGGCCTCGGGAAAGAGACGATTGATTTTTACGAGAGGTGTATTTCCAACGGTATCCAAAATATTATTAAATTTCATAGGTAAGCTCCTCGGTACTAAATTGTCGATCCTTCACATCTAAGTGAACTTCGCTTTTATGATAAACAATTGATTTTTTCTTCACACTTTGTGTTAGCCAAACATTCCCACCAATCGTTGAGCCTTCACCTATTACCGTCTTTCCTCCAAGAATTGTTGCATGTGCATAGATCACGCAATCATCTTCAATTGTAGGATGGCGTTTCGTATTCTCTAATTCCTTACTGACGGATAAAGCTCCGAGGGTTACCCCTTGATAAATCTTTACACGATTTCCGATGATTGCGGTTTCCCCAATAACAACGCCTGTTCCGTGATCAATAAAGAATGACTCCCCAATTTTAGCTCCAGGATGAATATCGATTCCTGTTTTATTATGGGCGTATTCTGCAATCATGCGAGGAAAGATTGTTAAAGATTTTCCATAAAAGAAGTGGGCCAATCGATAAGAGGTAATGGCAAAGAGTCCGGGATAGCATAGAACAACTTCACAGATATTTTTTGCTGCTGGATCTCCTTCTAAGAGCGCTGTCGCATCAACTTCAATCTTCTTTGCAAGTGTTAATAATTCTAGACTGTAGCTTTCAATAAGTTTTGCCCTAGCATCTGTTTCGAGCTTTAAGTGATTTAAAATTTGATCTGCACTAATAAGATGACGATTGAAATACAACTCAAAGTCTTCATAATTAAGAAATTGCATTCTGACAGAACCTGGTAAAATTATATTGAGGGCCTCTTCAACAAAATCCTCAATCATCTCAGGCTTTATTTCTGTGTCATGACAAACTTTCTTCTTATGCTCGTAAAGCTTCTTTATCGTTTCCATCGCGCAATTATAACACGCAGTTAAGGAGACTTAATTCACATATTTCTTTATAAATGGTTAATAAAATAAGACTAGATTGTAAGTCATTGATTTGTATGACTATCGGTAGCTTCGAAGAATTTCATCTGAGTATTTATCAGCACAACTTAAGAGGTCTTTTTCGTTTTTAATGCCAAAGCACTCTTGAGCAATTTTAATATTTCGCCCACAGTGGAAGTCAGTAAACTCATCAGAGATTCCTGTAACCTTCTTAAGCCAACAGGCAGAGTGATAGGCCAAAGAATATAAAGTCGCGTATTTTCCTTCAGCACAAAAACCAAAGGAAGCAGAAACAACGGCCGCAATCTTTTTTTCTCCATTAACATCAACAAAAACCGGTCCACCACTATCGATATAGCAAGTATCAGTTTGCTTATTTCTCATATCGATTTCATTAAAGAATGCTTCGAAGATCGGGATATCGGCCACCCTCTTTTGCCCATAAATAATATTGGCATGAGCTGAGTCCATTGGCATAAAGCCGATTTCGCCTGTGTAGCCAAATCCAACAGCTGTTGTCACTGCACCAGGAATAATCTTGGCCAGCACTTCTCTTGGGTCAGTAAGAAGAGAATAAAACTTTTTAACTTTCAAAGGCACATCAACAGTCACAACAGCAAGATCAACTGTTTTCAAACTTGCCAGATCGGCCAGTGGCCCATTTGGGTATTTAAATTTTAAGCTCGGGTGTAGCTCTATACCTGTGACGCTATATTGGGCATCAAGACTCTCTCTCGTTGAGGCCGTCATAGACTTACCTTCACCTAGGTAGACGCGAATTGATTTGAAGTTCTTATTCTCAAGACAATGAGCTGCCGTAAGAATATGCATTGGAGTTAGGGCAACCCCTGTACAGAATGGGCGCCCAAGCCTAACGAGGGCCACGACGCTCTGATATTCACCTTTGCTCACAGCTTCTCCCCCAACAATTGCAAAGCAAGAGCTAGAGAAAACAACGCAAAGGATCATAACATATTTTAGCATGACACTTCATAGCATAATCAGTTGATAAAGACTAGAAAGGATTACGAGTTATTTTGCTGATTCATCTCATAGAAGGCGCGATAGAGGCCCGCAAGTTGTTGCTTTCTCTTGGCCAAGTAATTCTGATCCAAAACTTGGGTAATTTCTTGAAAAATTTCGCGATGCACATCGGCTGCTTCATCTATTTTAGTATGACCTTCTGGCCTTAAAATATTGATCACATCTGTCGTCTTAAAATCACGAGCAACATTAGGCCCATCATTGAAAATAAAAGAGCGATCCAGCATAAAATTGAGGTTCTTTTTTACGTTCTTTGGAATGATATCATTATCAAAGCCTACCGAGTCGAGAGTCACTAGAAGATTCACCTCTCGAAAACCGGCCTCTGCACTATTGAGTCGATTGGCCAAGTTCACAACTGCATCGCCCCCAAGAGAGTGGCCAACTAAGATAATTGGTTGATCCTTAGGTCGCCTAAGAACTTCCTCAAAAACCTTATCTTCCTCATTCCAGCTGACAAACTCTCCATCGCTAAAAGACTTAGCGATATCTTCAAGTCCACCTTTTGAGCTAAGAGTGGAAAGATGAAGTCCTTCTAAAAAGAATATTGCAGGCTTATTAATTGGTAGTAATTCCTTTACCGGCTCAACCTTTTTAACCTCACTACTCTCTTCTGGTACATTAACAGCTGACTTAGCAATTGTTGTCACAGCATCCACGGCCAACTTCTTTCCGGCCTGAGCAATAGCAAGAGCATCAGTTGATATTGATGCCTTGGCAGCAGCTTCGGCAACCTTAGCAGTTTTCTCCACAACTTTCGTTGCATTCTTAGCAAGCTTTTCAGGCACAGAGGCCTCACTCTTGATTCCACTTTCATAATCCGCTTTGGATTTGTAGTGAATGATATTTGATGGCATTTTTGAACTTGTCTGCATTAGTAAAATTATAGCTTGTTCAGCTATTTTTTGGGCAGTGAGCAAAATCGTCGCATCCTCTTAGAAATATGTGCTTTAGGTAGGCAATCTCTCTCTATTGTGGCATATTACAGGGGAATTTTTTTTTAATAATTAAGCACAGGAGTCAGGTATGTCTGGAAAGATCCGCGTTGGTATTAATGGTATGGGCCGTATTGGTCGTACAGTTCTTAGAGAAATCTTTAACCGCAATATTGAAAACTTAGAAGTTGTTGCAGTTAACTCACCAGGAGATATCAATGACTATGTTCACCTAATCAAGTACGATTCAGTATTTGGACGTTTCAACGGTGACGTAAGTGTAGATGAATCACACAAAATGCATGTTAACGGAAAAGAAATTTCTTTTCACAAGTATAGAGACCCAAGTGAAATTCCTTGGACACAAGATAAAGTTGATATCGTAATTGATGCAACAGGTGTTTTTAAAGATCAAAAATCTCTAATGAAGCACGTAACTGGAACAGTTAAAAAAGTTATCCTTTGTTGCCCAGGTAAAGACGTTGATAACACAATCGTTATGGGGATCAATGAGAATACTTACGATGCTGAAAAACACACAGTTATTTCAAATGCATCTTGTACAACAAACTGTCTTTCACCAGTTGCTAAAGTTCTTCACGATAAGTTTGGAATTACAAATGGTCACATGACAACTGTTCACTCTTATACAGGTGATCAAAATATCCTAGATGCTTCACACTCTGACCTTCGTCGTGCTCGTGCAGCAGCTGTTTCAATGATCCCAACAACAACTGGTGCAGCAAAAGCTGTTGGTCTAGTTATTCCTGAACTAAAAGGAAAGCTTGATGGTTTCGCAATTCGCGTTCCTACACCAAACGTTTCACTAGTTGACCTTACTGTTAACCTAGAAACAGAAGTAACAGAAGAAGAAGTAAATGCAGCTCTAAAAGAAGCAAGTGAAACTTCAATGAAAGGTATTCTTGGTTTTGAAGATGAGCCACTAGTTTCTGTTGATTACATGGGTATGAGAGAGTCTTCATGTGTAGACGCTCCACTGACAAAAGTAATTGATAAGAAGAGTGTAAAAGTTGTTACTTGGTATGATAACGAAGCAGGTTTCTCTAATAGAGTAATTGATCTTGCAGGCTTCATCGGTAGCCAACTTTAATACTTAAAAAGTAAATTAGGAAAAACTATGGCATTACAATTTATTGACAGCATTGATGAATCACAAATCAAAGACAAGAAAGTTCTTGTTCGTTTTGACTTCAATGTACCTCTAGATAAAGAAACTAAAGAGATTACTGATACAACAAGAATTGATAATGCTCTTGAAACAATCAAGCTAATCCTAGACAAAGGCGCATCTAAGCTAATTATGATGTCTCACCTTGGTCGCCCAAAGGGACAAGTTAATCCAGACTTCTCACTTGAGCCGGTTGCAACTTATCTTGCAGACAAGCTAGGAGAAGAAGTTACGCTAACTGAATCATGTCTTGATCGTGGTATTAAAACTCTACTTACACTTAACTCAAATAAGATCATCCTTCTTGAAAACCTTCGTTTTCACAAAGAAGAAACAGAAAATGATCGCGAGTTTGCTCGTAAACTTTCTGAATATGCAGATATCTATGTAAACGATGCATTCGGTGCTGCTCACAGAAAACACGCTTCAACTTATGAAATCAATGCATTCTTTAAGAACCATGCTTATGCTGGCCTTCTTATGAAAAAAGAAATTGCGGCCCTTTCAAAAATCACAGAAAGACCAGAGACTCCATTTGTTGCGGTAGTTGGTGGTGCAAAAGTAAGTGACAAGATCAAGATCATTGAAAGATTACTTTCAAGTGTATCAAGTCTTTTAATCGGTGGTGCTATGGCCTACCCTTTCCTAAAAGCAAAAGGAAATGAAGTTGGAACTTCTCTTTGCTCTGATGAAGACGTAAGTCTAGCAAAGAAAATTTTCTCTCAAAGTACTGCACATAAAATTGTTCTTCCAATTGACCACATCGTTTCAAGTGAGTTTGGTGGTAAGCCAGAAGCAGTTGATAAAGTAGGTATCCCAGATGGAAAAATGGGACTAGATATTGGTGAACAAACAATTGCAAAGTACAGCTCTCTTCTTCGTGAAGCAAAGACAATTCTTTGGAATGGGCCAATGGGAATCTTTGAAAATGAAGATTATGCCAAAGGTACTTTTGCAATCGCTGAAGCTTTAAGTGAGTCAGATGCCTACACTCTTGTTGGTGGCGGAGACTCAGTAAGTGCTGTAAACAAATCAGGACTTGCAAGCAAGATGAGTCACGTTTCAACTGGTGGTGGTGCATCTCTTGAGTTTATCGAGAAAGGTAGTCTTCCAGGAATTAGTGCTCTAAAATTTGGTGTTGAATAAAACTTAAATAATTAAAAGGGATGTAAATATGACTGAGAGAACGAAGTATATCGTAGGAAACTGGAAGATGAATCAGAACACAGAAGACGTTATCGCCTTCTTTGATACTATCGACAGCTCTAAACTTCGTCACGAAGCATGGATTGCTCCACAAGCGATCCACATCCCTATTTGTCTTCAAAATACTGACGACTTTAAAATCGGTGCCCAAAACTGTGCAACTGAAAATAGCGGAGCCTTTACTGGAGAAACCTCTCCTGCTTCACTAAAAGACATCGGTGCCCACTTCGTGATCATCGGTCACTCTGAGCGTCGTTCAATCTACAATGAAGACGATGCAACCCTAAATACAAAAACAAAGATTGCCCTTTCAAATGATTTAACAGTTATCTTCTGCATCGGTGAAACTCTTGAACAAAGAGAAGCTGGAAAGGTCGAAGAAGTTCTTTCAGAGCAACTTCGTCTTGGTCTTGCTGGTATTAACAGTGATAAAGTCATCATTGCCTATGAGCCAGTATGGGCCATTGGAACTGGTGTGACAGCAACTCCTGAGCAAGCGCAAGAAACTCATGCCTTCATTAGAAAATTCATCAATGAAAGCTTAGAAATCGATGGTGAGAAAACTTCGATTCTCTATGGTGGATCTGTTAAGCCTTCAAATGTAGAAGACCTCCTATCATGCCAAGACATTGACGGAGGCCTTGTTGGTGGTGCTGCCCTACAAGCGGACAGCTACATGGGTCTTCACGCTTAATTAATAAACGTGAACTTTCATTTCTTCAGTATCGTTACAACTTAATTCCTTGTAAGTCTGAACATCATCAATTGATGGCAAACTTCCCCTTGGTAAGTATAGATTCTTAGTAACTCCTAAGACCGTTCCGTCGGGCTTAGCAAAGACACGCCAGTCTGTTCCCCAATCTGTTTCAAAATCGAACTCACCTAAATATTTTCTTTCTTCACCAAAATATATAAGACTATCAACATTGATCTTCATATCACGACGAGCAAACTCCGGATGATATGGTAAGTAGAATTGAAACTCTTGGCGATCCCCTGCTTTAGCAGCTGGAAGAATCTTCAGAATTCCTTGTGAGTTAGTAATTGCAACTTCCATCGAGTCTTGAGTAAGTGTACGTACACCTTTTACAAGGTAGCCATTTTCTTTTGCGCAATGAAAGTAGTTATTAACTTTTAAAAGATCTTCTCTTCCATAAAAGTCATGACGGAAGATAAGTGATTTTTTCTTCAAGAAGAATAATCTCTTCTTTGTATAACCAAGTTGTCCAACTGATGCTTTCAGAGATTTCTTAAGTCCTTTACGTGCATCAATTTTCTTTGTGAATGAATGAGTTATTAAGTTTGGATTATAACGATAGTGTCCTTCGCGTGAAATCTCATTAAGGATTCCTTCAGCATCACATCCAACAAGCCCAAGGTAGCGAATATTTGGATGCACAGACTTAAAAAGATCCTTAACATCCTTTCCGTTAATACTTAGAACTGCACCCATATTATTTGAGCCAGTTGTATTCTGACTTGTTCCGGCCGCATGGGATGCCCAGAACACAGCAATATTATTTGGGTTGTGAAGCTGGCGACGTAGCTCATGAAAGTCCACACTATGTTTTACAACAATATTGTATCCAGACTTATCAAAGTGCTTCTTGAAGATTTTTTCAAGTTTTGGATCAATCTTCCAGCCCTTAGGCTTGTACCAGATACGTGGTGTTTCAAGAGATGTTAGTAATACGACATTTGGTTTTACATCTTGTGCATAAGTAAAATGCGCAGAAACAAACGTCAGGACTGAGAGTGACAAAATAATTAAAGCTTTCATGCCTGAGAAATTAGCATAAAAAAATGAACACTAAGGCCTAATTAAAGTTAAATTCAAATGTTAAAATTTACCAACAATTAAGCTTACTATTTGATATCAACTCTTAATGAAACTGGACAGTGGTCAGAAATAAAGCGTTGATACCAAGAGAGGTTTTCCAATCTCTTTGTATTACGGCTACTTCCACTACAAGCACGCCAAATTTCAACATACTTCGTTTCAGTATTATCAGAGACGTAGAAGTGGTCAAAAACATTTCCAGAGCCACCATTACGATAAGTATAATCGTAGTCACTAGTTCTTCTTGTCACTTCAATCGATTTAAAGGCATCACCTAGAACAACTAGGTCTGACTCTTTGTCTTCATAACGAGAATTTCGATAAGTATTTAAATCCCCAGCAATAACAACAGGAAGATTACTTTGGCGATACTCGAGAACTCTTTTATTTAAATTATTAACCTGCTCAAGGCGCGCATCAATAGAGCTAGGGCCGGCCTTAAGGTGAAGGCCTACTAAGTGAATTAATGGCTTCTTTGAATAACGATCAATGACTTGTCCATAAAGGGCCGGCCTTAAGTAAGGACGGTTTTCCATAAGTGGATAAGCATAGTCGTCATCACCTTTTTCAGGAACGATTTCAAGAGACTTCTTTAAACATATCATTAGGTGTTGGTGATTGAATTGCTCATGACGGTAGGAAACACAATGATGACCAAGGCCGTCCATTAGTTGCCCCAATCGATCCGTGTCGATAACTTCTTGGAAGAGAAAAATATCAGTATTGATATACTTCGTACTTAGAAACTCTGTAATAAAAGGATCACGATACTCGTCAGTTCTTTGTCCCGAGATTTCTCCTCCCAGTCCATACCAACGTAAGTTAAATGTTGTAATTTTTAAACTACTCGCAAAGCTATTTCCAGAAATTGAAAATACCGTTGCAGCACAGGCCAGCCATGGCCAAAGTCTCTTAAGTCTTCCCATATGAAAATGGTAAAGAAGCGATTGCCGAAGGTCAAAAGAATAATCCATTTAAGTTGCTGATATCACTTTCTGACCACTTTTTTTATTGAAATAATTTCTTACAACCTTCTCATTTTGCATTGCGTGGGATACACAATGCTCAAATCTGAAGGGAGACTGAATGAAAAAACTGCTATTTACGACACTAATTGCAAGTAATATCTTCGCTGGAGCAAGCTTTTGGGCGCTCTTCTCACCTCACCAAGGCGAGGAAGCATTTAATCAGATATACTCTGCAATCGATGGTTCAAAAGAAAAAGTTTGGCTAACTGTTTACAGCTGGTCGGATTCAAAAGTTGCAAAAAGTCTAGAGGTCGCATGTCTATCAGGAGTTGACGTAAAAGTTGTCCTCCACCCTAACCTAAGAAATAATTCTCGAGTTAATGATTACGCAACAGCAATTGAAGATGCTGGTTGTGGTGTAAAGTTTGCTTACAAGAAAATGCATGAGAAGTTTTCTATTGTCGATGATAAGTGGGCATTCAATTCAAGTGCTAACCTTTCAGGTGGTGCAAAATCTCGCTACTCTGAGAACTTTATTTTCAACAATGACTCTTCACAAGAAGGTCGCCTAACAATTAATACCCTCAACCGTGAGTTCAAGTTTCTATGGAACTCGGGGAAAGATATCTACACTTCAGAAGTACAAGAAGAAAACCTAGCATCTCTTGATCTTGAAAGTTTAAAGAATGATCCAAACGAAGAAGAAAATCCTTCCTTTGTTTCAAGTTCAATGAACTTTAAATACACAAACCTAAAACCATCATCTAAGAGCTACCTATCGGGACGTTATATTAAAATGACTGCTCGTAAAGTAAGTGGACAAAAGACATGGCTCGTTCGTGATGCCATGATTAAGCTAATCAATGAATCGCAAAAGAATATTCTCGTTAATGTTAATCACCTTGTTATCAAAGAAGTTGCTGACGCACTTTTAGATGCAGTTAAAAGAGGTGTCGATGTTAAGATTGTAGCTGATAATCAAGAGTATAAAACTAGTACAAAATCAAAAGAGATGACTCCTTACTTTGTTTATAATTGGAAGAAGCTTCCTGGAAATAAAAACAAGGTCGCACCAGTAAGAATTAAGTACTATTCTCACGCACCATCTCCACGCCACTGGGCCTTGAATCACCACAAGTACATGATCTTTGATTATGATGAGAATGACTTCTCAAAGACGAAATTAATGAGTGGTTCATATAATATTTCAGAAACAGCAGAGCTGACTCAGTTTGATAATATGTTCACTTACAAAGGTGAAACTTTCGCTCAACTCTTTAAAGACTTTAAAGGTGAATTTGATAACCTTTGGTTCTTAAATAGAGACGAAGATGATAGGCCAACTCAGGAAGCTTGGGATCGTGTTGCGAAACCTTATAATGGAAATATCTATCTTCACACAAAGATGCCTGTTTCTCTTACTTGGCCAGAAATCTACAAAGTAAGAAAGGCCGTCGCAAAAGCTGCGCCTCAATTCTTTAGAAATGCTTACAAGAAGCGCGACTGTTACCTTTTCAATCTTGAAAAGCAGATCTTCACAGGTTGTCCAAACTAAATAAACGATCAATTTCAATATATATAACTCATCAGGTCATAGACAGTACTTGTCATGGCCTCGATGTGTTGATATAAATTGTTGTTAATTTATCTATTTATATTGAAAGGAAATAAATTATGGTTACTGGTTTAATGATTTTTCACGGTGTTGTTTCAGTACTTCTAATCATCGTAGTTCTTCTACAATTTGGTAAAGGTGCAGAAGCAGGTCTTCTAGGTGGTGCTTCAGAAGCCGTATTCACAGGTAGCCAACAAGGTAATATCCTAAGTAAAATCACTGTAGTCCTTACAGTTCTTTTCCTAGGTAACTGTATTCTTCTAGCGAAGATTCAAACAGGTAAAGAGTCTAAGTCTCTTCTTGATAGTGCAGCACCAATTGCAGCTCCACTTAACTCTGATACAACAGCTCCAGCACAAGCTCCTGCTGAAGAAACAAAATCAGAAGCAGCTCCAGCAGCAAAGTAATCAAACACAAAATTACATAATAAAAAAGCTCCCATCGGGAGCTTTTTTTATTTCTTCTTCATTAATTTTATAATTGATTGTATCCCCATTTCTTGTGCGTACTGAGCAACGCTCTTGCCACTAGCATCTGGGATATTTGGATCGGCCTTCATTCCTAATAAAGCTCGAACATTATCAAAACGCTTATTCTTGATCGCAATATGAAGAGGTGTATCTCCTCTCTTATTCTTCTCATTTACGTCAGCGCCTTTTTTGGCAATATAGTAACGAATTGATTCTGGTGTTGATTTCTTTGCCATAGCAAAGAGCGAAGCAGGTCTTCTCTTCTTGTGAACGAGGCTTACCTCTGGAACAGAAGCAATTCCACGTGACTTTCTCTTTTTAGCAGCTTCAGCGGCCTTGGCCTCTGCAACTAGTTGAGCTTCATTTTTAAACTTATCTTCAACAAAGCTTACTTCATAATCACTAATGACAAATGAGCTATTTTCAATTTCATTGAGGTTTACATCCTCAAGTTGCCAATCCTTTTCAGTTTGAACAACTCTCTTTGGAGCATCACCTTTAAGATCGAGCTTCTCTTCCGAGATCCCATAAAGGTCTGCAAGGTAACGATACTCTGCTTCTTCACTTTCAGTTAAAAGCATTTCATTACTTTCAACTTTATTTAAAGGAAGAAGTCCCCCATGTTTTTCAAAAGAACCACATGAAGCTAGAACAACTAAAAATGTTAAAAATCTTAACTGACTCATCAACTCACTTATCGCCAAGAAGTTAAGATTTCTTTAGTCATTCTATGTTTACTTTAAAATTCAGGTATTTAGAAATAAATAGGGCCCGCAAAAGCAGGCCCTAATCATATATAGAAATTTAAATTAATCTCTAGAATGGGATATCATCAGCTGTGAATGAAGCGTTTGATGAAATATCATAACCTTGGTTCATATCATCTTGCTGAGGTGGCTCTTGGTTGAATGAGTTGTTATTTGACTGACCCATTGAAGCACCTTGACCTGCAGATGGAGCTGCTCCACCTAAGAATTGTACAGTTCTTGCATTGATTTCTGTTGTGTATCTCTTGTTACCATCTTTGTCTTCCCAAGATCTTGTTTGAAGTTGACCTTCTAAGTAAGCTTGACGACCTTTTGCTAGGTATTGACCACATAATTCAGCAAGTTTTCCCCAAACAACAACTCTGTGCCATTCAGTTCTTTCTTGTTTTTGTCCGTTTTTATCTGTCCAAGACTCACCTGTTGCAAGTGAGAAGTTACATACTGCCATCCCAGATGGTGTGTACTTAAGTTCTGGATCTTGTCCTAAACGTCCTACTAAAATAACCTTGTTTACACTCATTTGTTCCTCCAATCTTCTTCGCGTATAACTGAAACAATACTTTAGAATTCAACTATAACCGCAAGGTTGAGTATTACCTTAATACTTTACTACAATAATACGACTTTCTCCTATCGAGAAGTCATAAATAGCCTTGCAAAGACAAAAAAAAGAACAACTCGCGTCAAGAGCTTGAAATGATAAAAGTGGGAATTTGGAGATTCTAATTTTTTTTAATTCATGTCTGCAAAAGCTTGCTCAACATTCTCTGGAGCAATTTGAGCATGGCCACCTCTGGTCTGCCAAAACTCTTTTACTTTCGACTTAGCGATACGAACATCTTTTTTATACCAAGCTGCATCAAAGCCACAGTGAGGACATGGAATTTCTTTTTTAAAATTCAGTCTTAGTGCTGCTTCAAAACCGGCCCAGTATAGAAAGAATGAGAAGATTCCTGCAAAGCTCACAAATGGATAAAGCATTCCCGTTGTGGCAACAGTTAGCATAAACACTTGAAGGTAGTTCTTAGCATTCATATGTGGGTTTGTGATAACTGCCCTTTGAGTGCGACAAAGAGGACAGAAGAATTCAATATGCGCTTTCTTAAATTTGTAAGTACGCGTCTCTAATGGATTAAATGAATTCAATGTCTTCAATTATCGCCCTCCTAAGCATCGACAAAGTTAACAAACTTCGACTCCTTAATTTTACCAACTTAACTCCCCTGTTATAAGCAGGTAAAAAAGGTACCAGGCCCTGTTCTTATTCATCCTTGAGTCGAACAAGACCATAAGCCTGGTAGAGATAAGCACTCGTAAAAGCAAGTACTTAAAGATGACCGATGCGGCCATGGTTAAGGTGGTTAGCCTTGCCTGCACAAACGTTCTACTCCAGGGATCAGGCACCATATCCTTGGTACCCATTACTATTACAAGTTCAATGCCAAAAATAACTCAGTGCAACTAACTAAAAATAGAAAGTGTTCATATGAATTGACGCATAAATGCCACTTTCGGTAGCATTAAGTTACCGGAAAAATAAGGCATTATGACACAAGCACATCATTCACATTCAAAAGAACTAGTTAAAAATAAAAAAGGCCAAATCAGTATCTTCTTTGGAGTTACACTTGTGGCCATCTTCTCATTTATCGCATTTGTGGTGAATGTAGGACTCTTTGTAAAGGCCAAGATTAATTTGCAGAATGCAGTTGATTCGGCCGCTTGGTCAGGAGCAGCTTCTCAGGCCAGACAGCTAACAAATATCGCTCACCTAAATTGGGAAATGCGAAATACTTATAAAGAGTGGATGTTTAAGTACTACGTTCTTGGTCAACTTGCCAATGAGAACACTCACGCTAACACAACTGATACAATGAATTTCGCCTTAAAGAGATTTGATGAAACAGGATCTGACTTTAGTAGTGGTGTTAAAGGCGACCATTATAACGTTCCTTCTGTATGCCTTCACTTTGGTACAGGTAATAATGAAAACCTTTGTACAATCTATCAAATCCCAGGTCTTCCACGTTTTCACGTTGCGGGTATTCCAGATGTAAGTGAAGAGTTTGAAAGAACAATGGATGCATTTGTTAACTTGAAGGCCAAGAACTGCATGGTTCGTTCGACTTACAACTTCTCTGCCGCAAAGAACTACGCCTTTGCTGCAGGTGTTTCACAAAACGATGTACCAATTGCAGCTGCAGACCGCACTGGTGCTTGGATTGAATCGATGGAGCTTGCTCTTCGAATTAGAAATCTTGAGATGATTGTTAATCGCCCACCTGTTACTCAAGGTATCTGTGGTGGTGGCGCGGCCTCAGGTTGTATAAATCCACAACAACTAAGTATGGAAAATCAGTCGACAGGTATTCCAATTAACGACCGACCACTTAAGGCCTATTTCGCAGCATCTAAGTCTGTTGGTGGTGGAATTTTTAATGAAAGCTTTGGTTCTTCACTACAGAACTCATTAGTTCTTTATGAGCTAGCACCAAAAACTTTTACACCTTCACCACAATCTCTTTCAAGCTTTCTTATCCCACAGGATGCCAGTTATAACGGTGGGGAGCTTGTTGCTTCTTCAAAGCGCTACCTTGATCTTGTACCAATGATCATGAACTTCACAACGTTCTTTACAACTTTTGCACCAACGACTGAAGGTATTTCAACAATTGCCGTTCCGGACTCAAGTGGAACAGCTGCTGAGGCCTCATGTGCCTCGACAAAAACGGCCCTTCCTGTACCTGGTTATATTCTAGGTTTCTATAAGAACCCAAAGGTTGTGACTTACTATGCAGTAAAGGCAAAAGTTAAATACACAGGACTTTTAAATCCATTTGGACAAGTTATTGATATGGCCGCATACGCAGCGGCAAAGCCATTTGGGGGGCGTATTGGACCTGCTATTGTTTCTCCAACAGTAGGAAAAGACTACGCTGAATCAAGCTCAAACTCTGCTCGAATCGCTAATGCTTCTGGTTCAAGAAGTGCGAACTTTATTATGGGATTTACGACAACTGGTGATCCGAGAACAACTAATGACCCTACTGATGGTGTAAAGGTTCAAGGACTTCCTCTTCCAGCAACGTCAGATTTCTTCCTTGATGCAACAGATACGACAGCAGCAATTGGTGGAATTCCTTCAAACGTCGATGTTAAGTTTACAATTCCGAATATGATCTACAATTTAAACTCACAAACGACTTCTGAATCAGATCTCCCAACGCTTGCTTACAACCCAAATCCAAGTAATATCACAGGTGAAAATGCCGGATTATTTACAACGAAGCAATTTGTTGACCTGAGGGCCAATATTCCAAACTATACAGTTAATCAGGCCGGTGTAACGGCCCAAAATCTCCTGGAGGCGTTTCAGAATGTTCGTGCTCCAACCAATTACGATGCCATTAACTACATGGTTCCTACAGTTGATAGTTTAGAGACAGATACAACATCTGATCACTTTCCTTCTGTTCGCTATATTGATCCATCGGCCAAAACAATTGGTTACTTTGCTCCACTCTTTCACGGAACCCTTCTTTACAAAGACCGTGAAGCACTAACTGGAGTTCTAACTGACTACATCGATACTTTAAGTGACGCTGTTATTGTCTTTCGCAAGGCCCTTAGCTTTTATGCAACAAAGGTAAGAAATACTAGTGCACAGGATCCAACGGCCTATATTGACGCATCAAAGGCCATTTTTGATCCAGATGTTGACGGAGATCCAACCACAACAACAGTTGCCCTACCAATTCCGCAGTGCCAAAAGCAAAGTATCGCTTCTCGCTTTACATACTTCATTCTTGGAAAAGATGAGGAAGCAAAACCAGACAATTGTGAAACGATCCCACTACTAGGGGCCGTAAAGACCTTTATCAATAACAAGGCCCAACAAACTCAATCTAACCTCTACTATATTACGACGTATCGTCAAAATAATGAGGCCAACCCACCTTCGCCTTCTCTAAATAATAACTCACTTAGGACAGCATATGCTCCAGGTAAGGATTATGGCGGTGAAAATAATGGCCGTTCGGTGAACCCATTTACAAACAAGGGTAAGAACCATCGTCGAAATGCCTATTCAACAAAGCTTATTAGCCTCGTCTCAATAACAGATACTGCATCTGGTTACGCAAAGAATGAATCAAATTACATGGAGTTTCAGGCAGGTTTTTCACCAGAAGGCGAAACACCTCGAAGCCCAGAAGATGTGAAGGCCACAGGGGATGTTATTTCAAACCCTCTTCCAAAAACAGAGCTGTCTGAATTTGGCCCTGATTTATACTTCTAATCAATTTACCTAAATTTACCGATTCCCCTTTAGAATGGCCTGTAATGGGCCATTATAAACAAAAAAGAGCTTGCGAAATTTTAACGATCTTTTATATACTAGGGACGTATTTATAACTTTTTCGCGAGGTATATATGGCAAAGAAAAAAGTAGCCAAGAAGACTGCCAAAAAAACTGCAAAGAAAGCAACTAAGAAAGTTGCTAAGAAAGCGGCAAAGAAAGTAACAAAGAAAAAAACTGCAAAGAAAGTAGCTAAAAAAGTGGCAAAGAAAACTGCAAAGAAAGCAACAAAGAAAGTTGCAAAAAAAGCAGCAAAGAAAGCGACTAAGAAAGTTGCAAAAAAAGCAGCAAAGAAAGCGACTAAGAAAGTAGCTAAAAAAGCGGCTAAGAAAGCGACTAAGAAAGTTGCAAAAAAAGCAGCAAAGAAAGCGACTAAGAAAGTAGCTAAAAAAGCGGCAAAGAAAGCGACTAAGAAAGTAGCGAAAAAAGCAGCAAAGAAAGCGACTAAGAAAGTAGCTAAAAAAGCGGCAAAGAAAGCGACTAAGAAAGTAGCTAAAAAAGCGGCAAAGAAAGCGACTAAGAAAGTAGCTAAAAAAACAGCAAAGAAAGATACAAGTAAAAAAGACTCAACAACAGGTCTTTCTCGTGAAGAAGCAATTGCAATGTATAAAGAGAAACACAAGGATGCTCTTGATTCTCAACTAGCTGACTCACTAAAAGAATATGAGCTTGAAGACAAGCTTGCAGTGGCCGAAGAAACTAAGCTTGAAACAATTGAAGAAAGCGAAGATAGCGTTGGACTAGAAGCTACAGAAAACTACAGTGAGCCAGGACCAAATCTTCAAGAAGAATATAATCCTGACGATGAACAAGATGAAAAAGATGATATGAGCTTTGGATGGGGATACAATGATGCATTTGATTCTCCAGAAGAAGAAGTATCAACAGATGATCTTGATGAAGACGAAAGATATGCACTTGGTCTTGATAAGTCTGATGAAAATGAAGATGAGGATGATTTTTACTAAAATCTATTGAGATAAAATATAAATAACGAAAAAGCGGCTTTTGCCGCTTTTTCTATTTGGAACGATATTATGAAATTAGAATTTTTTTACTATACAGGTTGTCCATTTTGCCATCGAGTTATGGACGTTATTGAACAGCTAGGGATTAATTTAACTTATTGCGATATAATGAATGACACATCGGCCCTAGAAAGGCATATTAATACTACAGGAAGACGTACAGTTCCTTGTCTCTATATTGACGATAAGCCAATGTTTGAATCACAAGATATCATCAACTGGTTAGTTCAAAATAAGGATAAGCTTAAATAATTTTTTGAGGAAGTTATTCAATGGAAGTAAGAGACCCGGTCCACGGATCAATTCACATCTTAAAAGAAGAAGAACCAATTATTCGTGCAGACTTTTTTCAACGTCTTCGCAACATTAAACAACTAGGTTTCTCTGAATATATTTTTCCTGGTGCGACTCATACTCGTCTCATTCACTCTATTGGTGTGATGAAAGTTGGAGAGATGGCATTTGATCGTCTCTTTAAAAATCAAATCATCACAAAAGAGCACTTAAGAATTAAAGAAACTTTTAAGTTAGCTTGTCTTTTACACGATATTGGGCACGCTCCACTAAGTCACTCGACTGAAGTAGTGATGCCAAAGCTTAAGGATCTAAAAATTCCTCAAGAATATCTTCTAGGTCGTGACCTAACAAGTGACCGCCAAGCAACTCATGAAGACTACACGATCAAGGCCATTGCAGATAGCTCTCTTGCACACAGTTTAAAAGAAGTTGAAAAAACTTTTGGTGTTGAAAGAAAGTATATCGCGGATCTTATTCGTGGTGAAACTAACGATCATGACTATTTTAAGATTGATGGTATTAGCTACTTCCCTCTTCTTCATCAACTTGTTTCAAGTGAACTTGACTGTGACCGCATGGACTATCTTCTAAGAGATAGCTACTTCTGCGGGGTGAGCTACGGTTCTTACGATCTTGATTGGTTACTTGATAATCTTGAAGCTGCAATTATTGATGGGAAAGCTACATTAGGAATTTCTGAGAGAGCTGTCATCACTTTCGATGATTTCCTGCTAAGTCGCTACCACATGTTCATCATGGTTTACTTCCACTATCGTGCAGTTTGCCTTGAAAAACTTTTACAACGTTATTTTAAAACATCTCCATATGAGTACTTAATCCCGGCCGATATTGAAAAATATATTGAGCACGATGATTATCATCTTATGAAGATTTTAAGACACTCAAATAATCCATATGCAAAGGCGATTGTTAATAATCAAACGCCAGAAAAGATTTTTGAATCTTTCAACTCTTCACAATTGGCAACTCTTGAGAAGGTTCAAGCCTACTTAGAGTCTATCAATATGGAAGTGATTCGCTCTTCTTCAACTGGACGTCTATCTAAGTACTACGCAGCAGATAGGCCAAAGAACAAGGGGCAATACACGATGAAAGTTGTAAGGAATTCAAAAATGGGTGGTAAAACAGAGTACTTCGATATTAACGAAGCAACTGACCTATTCCACAAATTTTCGAAGTCCCATGCTATTAATAGACTTCATTGTGATATGGAAAAACTAAGCAAAGAGAATTTAGCAGAAATTAATAAAATTATTTCTTCAAATTAATCTTTGATTCTTTGGACTAGGCTCGTCAAGGTCGTCTATAATAAATAGATATGAATAAGTTTTCACTTTATGTGCTATTAATTTTGCTTTACCTCGGTATATCGAAGAGTTTTTCTCCATCTGAGAAGAGAACAATCTTTGTTCCAAATGCAAATGCATACGCAAATATTTTTAAGGGCTCACCTATTTCAGTTATTCTTGAAAGAGAGTTTTCAACAGGTGCCCTCATTAAAACTTATCACCACCGCTATCAAATCATTCATGCCTTTAAGGCACCACAAAGAATTAATGTAAGAATTTCTCGTGAGTTCTTTCTTGAGAACCAAGCAAATATAGGAATGTCTCTTTTTAGAAGATATGAAAATGATGTAAGCTCAACAGTTCCTATGCCTCCTGGCTCAATTTATATTGGCTCACCTGCTTATGGAACTTGGAGAACTTCAGATTCGGGACAGAAGGTTTGGCGCTTTCACCGAACATACAAGAACTTTCCTCAGCTTTTCCACTGGGGAGACTTCACCCCAACTTATGACTTCTATCGTAGAATGATTGTTCTTGAAAAGGCAAACTCTCCATTCTATGGCCTAAATAATGAGTTCGGAACAAAAGGTTCTGTAACGACAGCACACTACGCATTTAAGAAGAAGAGCGAAAACAAAACAACACTAAAAGACATATTGAAGAAATATACTAGTTTACCTAAGTGGGAACAAAAGAATGAATGAGTTATACGATAAATTAATTATTCGAATTATTTTTGCACTAATTATTTGCTTTATTATTTATATATATAAGCAAGCTCATTTAATTCTCTTTCCATCAATCAAGCACCAAATTTTAAAAAAATTCTCTCCATCGAAAAACTCAACTGACACGATCCACCTCTTTGGACGAATTATTGGTATTGGAATTATCTATTCAAATATTGTCATCAATGTTTCTGATGGGATGTACTTTGCACTAGGACAACTTTTCTTAGAGTCGATAATGGTTATCGCCCTCTACCTCGCTTCACTCTATATCTTAGAAAGCATTGTTCTCTACAATTTTGAATATGCTGATGAAATCTTACGTCGAAAAAATTACGCCTACGCTATTATATGTTTTTCTCACTCAATCTCGTTGGCCTATATTTTAAAAACAGTTATTAAGGTATCAAATAGCTCTCTGATTATGACGCTATTCCTATGGCTTTTTGCCGTTGTTCTCATAGGATTCTGCTCTAAGACTTTTCAAATTATTTCAAAGCTCTCTTTTAACAGGCTTCTTGTTCAAAAAAGCCTAGCTGTTGCAATTTCATACATGGGATTCATCTTAGGACTTTGTACGATTATCTCTTCTTCTCTTGATCACTCTCTTCAAGATATTAAGTGGTATACAATTCAAGTGATTCTAAAGATCCTACTTTCAATTATCATCATCCCTATTATTAGAAAGGGTCTTATTCTGGTCTTCTCAATTCAAGACGATCTACAAATTAAGAAAGACGATACTGACGATGCAAACCTAAGCGTAGAACTCGGTTATGGAATTTATGAAGGTGCTATTCTTTTCACTTCATGCTTCTTAACAACGGTTATCACTGGGAATATTTATTATGGAAATTTTTACCCGCTCTTCTAATTAGGGCCCGTTTTCTCATTGCTCCTCTTGTTTATCCGATATGGAGTTTGAACGAGGAGGAATTTCGTGGATTTAAAATATTTTCAAATGCTTGATTTTATCAATACTAGACTAACTAATATTGAACGCAACCTTGCAAAGATTGACGAAAAAGTCGACTTCTCAGTTTCACTTCAAAGAAATCATTTAATTCGCGTAAAGAACGGTGAATTCATTGATGATAATATGATTCTAATGGGACTCCCATATAATGACCTATCTCCTCGTAAGGCATTTGATGTCTATGAAGATAAGGACATGGATTATATTATTTTAGATATCACTCCAAAGGATTATGAAAAGCCTGTTAAGCTTGAGGGTGCAATTCATATTCCTTATGAAGATCTCGATCACCGCTATGTTGAGATCACAAATAAGACAACGCCAATCTTAGTTATTAGCGAAGATGGACTTAAGTCAATTCAAGCATGTGAAAAGCTGGTAAAGAAAGGCTTCTTTAACGTGAATAACGTTTCAGGTGGCTACAAGTTTTGGCCAGCAACACAAGGTTCCGTTGTTGTAAAAGTAGCTTAAACTATTTATTAAAAATCGAGTGATAGGTTGAGTTGAATTCTCGACTCTAATGTATGCCTTTCAACATTATTTAATTTGTTGTGCATATTCTCTAGAGTTGATTGAATTCTTTCAAGCTCAACCTCTCCAATTCTTCTCGAATAATTTCCTTCAATTAACTCAAGAACATCAAAGAGAGAGAACTTAAACTTCTCACCGTACTCAGTTAAATAAACGCGTTGTTCACGCTTATCAACTTCAGAAGACTTGCGAATGATATAGCCACGTTTTTGTAACTCATTTAAGTGACTCGTCATTGTTTGCTTCTTTAGGCCGCAAGCAGAACCAATCTCTTTGATTGTTGGGCCTTCGTTTTCACAAATATAAATAAGAATTTCAAGAAAGCTCGGCCTTAAGTCTGTAAAGCCTTTCTCTTGTAGATAACTAAGAATGTGATTACTGTAGATACGATAGATCTTCTTCAGTAAACTTCCAATTGCAGATACGTTCTTCATTGCATACCTCACTAACACGAATATTGTAGCGAGAGTAAAAAGACATAGTCAAATATTAGTACTATTTTAATCAAATCTTAAAATGAGCGCTCAAATCGATGAATTAATTCATAAGGCACTGATTTCACAAGTAACTGTCCCTGCTCCATCTCTCCACCTTCATGAATGGCGTCAGTATTTGGTAATTTAAGATCAGCAGTATGCACATATTCAAAATCTAACCCTAGATTCCACATATCTTCCTTTAGACGATCGAATAACTCGAATTCACTACCAAAGCCGGCCCCAAAAGCCTGTGGTGCGGATAGTAATAAGACAAGTGTTAAAAGTTTGATCATCTTTTTTGGCATATTTGCTCCATATTAAGGTGTATTACCTATATTGATGCATTATCGATGCCAAAAGCCCCCTTTTTTAAAAGAAGCGCCTCGTGTTCGAAATTGAAGTCGCGACCCCTATACAAACCCCAAAGGTTAAAAGAGATGAACCTCCATAGGACATTAGAGGTAGAGGCAGCCCTACAACAGGAAGTAGTCCCATTACCATCCCCATATTGATAAAGGTGTGCCAGAAGAAAATACTCATAACTCCAATAATGGTGACGGACTCAAATATTCGGCTGACGTTAACGGAAAGCCAGACAAATCGGAAGAATAAAAAGAGATAGAGTCCGATGAGAAGGATGGCCCCAAAGAACCCATGTTCTTCGTTATAAATTGAGAAAACAAAGTCAGTGTGATTTTCTGGAAGATAGTTAAGAGAAGCCTGAGACGACTTTCTTAATCCTTTACCAAATATCTTTCCTGAACCGATTGCAATTTTTGATTGAATGGCATTATATCCAGTCCCCTTTGCATCAGCTGTCGGATTGATGAATGTTCTAATACGATTTCGTTGATATTCTTTTAGGCCAAACTGATACATCACACCCCCACTCACAAGGCCCACAAGAGCGAGAATAAGAAGAGTCTTCCACTTTAGTTTTCTAAAAAATACCATTGTAAAGAAGATCAGAAGGATTAGGAGCCCTGTTCCTAAGTCTGGTTGAACGATAATCAAAATCGTTGGGATAAAAGCTAGGATGGCAGGCTTAATTAAGTCTTTTAGTCCTAATTCATTATCTGGAGCATAATTTCTAAAGTATCTTGCTAAGACGAAGATCACTGATATCTTCATTAACTCAGAGGGCTGAAACCTAATAGGCCCAATCATTAGCCAGCGTCTTGCCCCCATCCCTTTATGACCAAGAACAATTACTAAGATGAGTAAAACGATATTAAATAGGTAGATAGGCCAAGCAAAGCGATAGAGGTTTTGAGGGTTAATAAAGCTAATAACAAAAGCAATTACAATTGAAAGAGCATACCAACCGATCTGCACCTTAAATAAATTAGCATGCGCAGTCGAAGCAGATGCGTGAGTTGCCGAATAGAGATTTAGAATTCCGAAGAAAAAGATAACCGTACTTAAAAGAAAGAACGAGAAATCATACCTTTTAAAAAATTCTTTAATATTAGATAAATCCATTAAGCTCTCACTTTTTAATCTTCCGTTTGACCTTCATCATCGCCGTCAGACTCTTCATTCTTTTTTTCTTTTTCAGCTTTTAGCCTTTCAGCTTCTTGTCTCTTCTTTCTTCTATCAGCAAAGAAGTCAGACATAATCTTACGATCTTCCTTAGCGTAAATCTTATGAAGATCTGGCATATACTTTTTCATATATGTTGTCAGGACATTACGAACAATTGGCCCTGCAGCACCTGAACCTGAACAACCGTGTTCAACAACGGCCGCAACTGCAACACGTGGATTCTCATAAGGAGCAAAGGCAACAAATAAACCGTGGTGTCTTTGATTATATGGCTTATCAGCACATCGAGAGAAAAGCTCAGTTGTACTCATTGAAATAACTTGTGACGTTCCAGACTTACCGGCCATCTTAACTCCAGTACCTCTTACCCACCAACCGGTACCTCTTGGATGGTTAGCAACTTCATAAAGTCCTTGCCTTACATCAATTAGAGTTTGTTCACTTACTTTGGCCGTTTGAACAAGGTCTTCTTTAAAGCTTTTAATAATATCACCTTTATTATTAAAAACTTCTCTTACGATTTGTGGTTTATAGACTTTCCCACCATTAGCAATGGCCGCATAAGAAACAGCTAACTGAAGAGGTGTCGTTAACATATAAGACTGACCGATTACACAACTTACAGTTTCACCGTCTTGCCACTTCTCTCCGAAACGTTTTTCTTTCCACTCACGAGTTGGAATTAATCCCGTTGTTTCTCTAGGGAGAGCAATTCCAGTTTTTTCACCAAGGCCAAACATTCTCGAGTATTTTGCAAGAATATCAATATCAAGCTCAACCGCAATCTTATAATAATAAACGTCTACAGATCTTCTTAAAGATTTATATAAGTCAGTAATTCCGTGACCTGATCTTTTCCAGTCATTATATGTACGACGGCCTAGGCGAAAGCGAGGGCCACACATAACTTCATCTTTGGCCTTAATAATGCCTTCTTCTAAAGCAGCAATTGCTGTAAAGACTTTAAATGTTGAACCTGGTGCATAGTGATCTTGAATCGTACGATCGCGAAGAGGACGATCAGGATTATTAATGAGAGAGTTCCAATACTCTGAAGTTAGACCTTTTGAGAATTGCCCTGGATCGAAAGAAGGACGTGAAACCATCGTAAGAACTTCACCATTTCTAACGTCCACGGCCACAACTCCACCAACTTTCCCCTCAAGAGACTTATAGGCCGTCTTCTGCATATCACGATCAATAGTCAGCCTTAAGTTATTTCCAGGCGTCGCCTTTTTATTTTCAATTCCGGCAAGAATATTACTTGTACCAATTGAGCGACGCATACGTCCTCTGGCATCAACTTCCATAATTTGATAACCATCTTCTCCACGTAGATCGCGATCAAATCTTTCCTCAACACCAGCTTGTCCGATAAAGTCTCCAAGCTTATAGTCGATATTATCTCTTTTGCGATAGCGTGGAAGCTGGTTTTGAGAAATCTCACCAATATACCCTAATAAGTGAGAGCCTACTTCCTTGTCTCGATATTCACGTGAAATAAATGTTTCAACCTGAACACCTGGAAGCTTTTCGTTTTCAGTCTCAATAATTGCAACTTCTTTATTAGAGATATTCTTCTTAATACGAACAGGACGATAGCGCGCTTGTCCACGATACTTTTTTAAAGTCGAATGAATTTCTTTCTCACTCATATCAAGAATCTTAGAAAGCTTTTTAATCGTCTCTTTTCTATTATCAAGATATTGAGGAATGATAACTAAGTCGAAGCGAGGAACGTTATCAACTAGTAGTTGATTATTACGAGAAAAAATCATTCCCCTAGGGGCCTTAACCGTTTCTTTTCTTAGTCGGTTTTGAATTGAATATTGATACAGAAGATCACCTTGGTAAATCTGTAAGTACCATAAACGTATTAAAATAACCGCGAATGCAAGTGTGATTAATGTAAATAGAATGTCGGCCCTAGTCTTATGGGACCGAACTACTTCTTCTTCAGCAAACATTAGACATTATTCCCCATGAGGCCTTCACTCTTCGTTCTCCATACCTTATCAAGTAGTGAGAAGAAAATTGGAGCTAATAAAGATAAGATAATACTCTCAGGAATAAAGCGCCAAAATTTCTGTACAATATAATCGAAGCTATCAAACTTTAAGTAAAGTAATGATGAACTAATTAAAAACCAAAGTACTTGGAAGAGAAAAACTGTAAGCATTGTAATAAAGCTACTTGTAAAATGTAGCAGGTCTCTTAAGTAACCAATAACAATACAAATCAGAATTCCTGAAATCGTTCCATACTCCCATCCCTCAATAGAGAATAGAGAGTGTGTTAACTGAAGAATTAAAATGATAATTGCAAGGTATGGAGTCTCTAATTTAAAACCAATATACAGAACAAGAAGTACATTAAATGGAATCATATATTTGTTAAGGCCAAATAGCGGTAAGAACGCACTGGCCAGAACTTCTAATACAATAAGGATTAATACAGTAATCAGTAATCGAATTGGGATATCTGAAGACTTAATCATCTCCCATCTCCTTGTTGGGCATTATTCTCTAGAGCTTCCCACTCCACTCGCTTCTTATCTTGATCCTCAGAAGGTACAAGAACAGCAACTTCTTCTAGTTTTGAAAAGTCGACAGTAGGAGTTACCTCAAGGTGTTGAGTAATCCCATAACTCTCTCTTTCAATCTTTGTGATAATCCCTACCGGAATTCCGCGCGGATAAATATTTCCAAGACCGGAAGTAATAACTAAATCATTTAGACGAACAGGGTCTGTACGAACCACATATTTCATCACAGTTCGCCAACCAGAATACCCTTCTAAGATACCGTATGAGCGTGTGCGATTTACAATGACATCAACGCGGTTACTTGGATCAAGAATTGTTAAAATATCTGCAAAGTGATCTGTGAGACGATAAACGTAACCAACAATCCCATCAGAAGTGACAACTGTTGATTGCAACTTGATCCCATCTTTAAAACCTTTATCGATACGAATAACTCTGAAGTCACTTGATGAATCCCACGCAACGACTTGGGCAGAAATCATCTCGTGTTTGATTTTTTTACCAAAATTTAAGATTTGACGCAGACGTTGATTTTCTTGCTCTAATTGCTTTAACGCAAAGACCTCTTGCTTAAGAGAACCAATTTGTTCTTTAAGAGAGACATTTTCTTTCGACGCATTAACATTGAGCATATAGTCTTCAAAGAATGATGCAACATTCTTGTATGCATTTGAAATACCTCTTTGAAGAGGGGCCAAGGTGTCCATCATAACATTTTCAAAAATAGAGGCTTCTTTATAAGGGGCCTTACGCTTTGACACGCCGTAAAATGCAAGTGATAGGACAACTAGGTTAATGATTAATTTGGTTCGAGATCCTTCCGATGCAATTAGCTTCATTCTAATCCTAAGTTGCTATTTTTTTTTATATTAAAAGAGTACACAGGATTATTTAAACTGCCAATATTCTTTACGGAGTAGCATATTTAAGTGATAATATCGAAAATTAAAATTACATGGAGTGGTAAAATGTCATCTAATTTTCAGAAAAAATCATCGCAGATATTCCTGACTCTTTTCATCGGAATTATCGTTATTTCATTCATGGTTTCAGGCCCTTTCTTCAACACAGGTACACCAGACTCAATTGGTAGTGTTGCCGGTCATGATATCAAGGTACGTGACTTCAATATGGAAGTTCAAAGACAATCAGATTTTTATTCTAAGTTTATTGGTGGAGGACAACCTCTTACTTCTCAACAAATGAGCCAGTACAAAGTTTACGACAACGCGATCAGAAATTTAGTATTCCAAAAACTAAGAGTTGTTCTTGCTGAAGACCTTGGTGTTCTTGTTTCAAAAGATGAAGTGATTAACGACATTAAAAATACTTCATACTTTCAAACTAATAAGCAATTTGACATCAATAAGTACAAGACTCTTCTTTCATACAATAAATTCACTCCAGAAAATTATGAAGAAGAAACAAAAGAAAGAATTGCACAAAGAAAACTTCAAAATATTGTTCAACATGTACCTGTTTCAAAGGCACTTACTGAAGAACTGAACAAATTATATAATGAAAAGAGAAATGCAAAGATTATCACAATCAAAAATGCAAACGTTAGAAAGCTTGTAACAATCTCTTCTTCAGATATCACTGAGTTCTTAAAAGAAGAAGCTAACAAGGCAAAAGTTGAGTCTCTATTTAAAGACAAACTTCCACTACTAAGCCAACAAGAAGAAGTAAAAACAAGACATATCTTAATTACTTTTGAAAATGGTAATGAAGCAGATGCACTAAAAAAAGCAAATAAAATTAGAAAAGAAGTTAATAAGAAGAACTTCGTAGCACTTGCAAAGAAGTACACGCAAGAGCCACAAGGAAAGGCCAACGGTGGAGACCTTAACTGGGTTAAGCGTGGTCAAATGGTTCCAGAGTTTGAAAAAGCAACTTTCACACTTAAGAAAGGTGAAATCTCTCAGCCAGTTAAAACTTCTTATGGTTACCACATTATCTACGCTGAAGATCGCAAAGAAGCTGTTACAGCAAAACTAGCGGATCACCAAAAAGATATTGCAAAAGAAATTCTTCAAAAAGAAAAAGATGTTGCTCCTCTAATGAAGAAAGCAATCACAGAAGTACAAAAAGCTGCTTCAAACTCAAAAGCACTAAGTGCACTTGAAAAGAAGTACGGACTTGGTATTAAAGAAATCAATATCAATAAACTTGAAGGTGCCGGGCCAACAGGTGAACTTGATGAAAAACAAGTTGCTGAAGTTTTCACAAAAGACTCAGGTCTATTTACTTTTGAAGATGCAACACAAACAACAATTGTTGCAACGACACCTGCTAAGTCAACAGATTCAAAGGGTTATGATGTAAATTCACTTACTAATATTAGTGCTCAACAAACTCTAAAAACTCTGCTAGATAAGTTAGGTAAAGAATATACTTTCAAGCAAAATAAATACGCACAATTACCACAGTAATTTTAAATAATTTGGAGAAGTGAGATGGCCGACAAAAGCGCAAAATTTGATCAAAATGTAGATGGAAAATTCTATGTTGATGACCAATGCATCGCCTGTGATGCTTGCGTTATGGAGGCCCCTCGCTTCTTTGAAATGAATGACGATGAAGGACACGCCTTCGTAAAACTTCAACCTTCAAACGATGCAGAACTTGAAGAATGTATGTCAGCTCTTGAGGCATGCCCAGTTGAAGCAATTGGTGAGGACGGTTAAGTCCTCAATTTCTTTGCAACAACCTCTCCTCTCACCTCCTCCTAAACCACTAAAATCACATTAAATTAAATCAAATTGAATTAAAGTTATCTGCCTAAATAACCGAGTAGTATAATATGGTTATGAGGTTAAAAACCCTATTTATTCTTACTAGCTTAAGCCTTAGTGCCGTTGCCAAAAATAGCAACGACAATGCGGAGGCACGCTACCTTCAAGTTCTAACAAGTCAAAACCCAATGTTTGAAAGTGCCATGAGTGTACCAGGCGTTCAAGATATGTACTCTGAATGCTATCGATTGGAATCTGAAAAGAACACCTTTAGTGGAGTTGATCTTGGTAATTGTCTTTGGGGAAGAATTCAGGCCGATGAGGGAACCCTTAAACAAATCAATAAATTAGTTGAAAAGCAAAGTGGTAAGAAAGGCTCTGGCCGTTACCGCACAACGATGGATACAACGAAAGGAACATCTAAGGGACTTGAAACCTTAAAACAATTTCTTATCGAAAAACTAGAAAAGGCACTCTACGGGGAATTTGATAGTACAAAAGGTAAGTTTGATAAAATTGCCAGCCAGAAAACTTTCTTTGAATTATACAAAACACAATTAGGTAAGAATATTATCTCAGCGGCCACAAGCTACTGTATCGAATCAAAGAACTATGGCTACCCTCTTATCTCTGAAGATGAAGCAGAAAGAGAAAGAATCAAAAATGAAAACCTTGCAGGCCTTAATCAAACAGTTGTTAAAACAGACCCAAACACAGGTGAGCAGAAACAAGTTCTTAAATCGGCCAGTAATTGGGAAGCTTGTATTGGAAATATTAATGCTGTCTGCTACGCAGGTGCGGCCGGAGGTGAATTCAAAGTCTTCAGCCCCGACCCAAGTAACGCTCAAGGTGGGCGCAAGGTCGTTCGTGCAGATATCGTCAATGAATGTGCCAAACATGTTAAAGGCAAAGACAGTGATGAAAAAGTTGATAAGTGTGATTCCCTCGTTCGCTACTCATACCCTAGAGCGTGTAATGTTATTCAATATATTGAGTTAGCAAGACAGAGTATTACGACAACTGATGGAATCGCAAAGAAGTTTGAAAAACTGCAAGGAGCAGACAGTTTATCAAACGTAAAAATGTACGACTCAAGAGAAAACTCTGACGAGAGTATTGATGCTCTCACAACAATCTCTTCTGGGGATGCGATGGAAGCAATGGCCAAAGGTCAAAAAGAAGAAATCGCAGCAATGGAAGAATGCTACAAAGACGGCAAAATTGTTGACGGCGAAGCTTGTCAGAAATTCCTTTCGTCAAATAGAGAAGAACAATACTCCTTACTTGGAGAGCTTAAGGTTCAAGAAGAAGTCACACTACAAAAACTTAAGGATATCGAAGATAATCCAGAAGAAGTTGCAAAGCTATTAATTGAAGAAGGTTACACTGAAGATGAAGCAAAGAATCTTGCTACAGTACAAGGTGTAAAGGATCAAATTGCCAAGCGCTACGAAGCGAAGAAAGATGCTATCCTTCAGTCACTAAGTGATGAAATAAAGAAGCATACAACAAAGGGTGATGAATTTAGCGAAATCGAAGACCTTGAGACAATAGCAGCACTTGCTGAAAAAACGCAAAAGAGAGCGGAGAATTTCTCAAAGCTCGTTCACTTCAATAATATTGTTTCTTCATACCTTGAAATTCGTAGTGGTGATGAGAACGAAGACACTCAACGAAACACTCGTGCACTTGCCATGGAAATGAAGAACTCAATTCTGTCAGAAGAAAATCGTGAAAAGTATCAAGAGATGGGAGTTGACCTAGGCTCAATTGGCTACTCTGCTGATGAGCTTAATGAAAAGTTTGCATCAACTGGTATGGATTATTCTGAATCTTCAAATGATGATGCCACACTTGATGTTGGTGACATTAACACTTATCTTTTAAGTTTATTTAAGGGTGAGTAGTTTAGGTTCCAGCAGACTTTTACGTAAGCACTGCGCTGTACCCTACTTCCAATTTAAATGGGGATTGTTGCTAACTTTCACTTCGTAAAAATGTCGCTTTTGGTTATATGAGAAGTTTTGTTGCTAACTTTAGCGAAGCTAAAGTGTCGCTAAGTACAAAGTTTTTTTCTCCTGAGACACATCCTGCGGCAAAAGTGCCCCAAAGGGCAGTTTTGAAGCAGAGATGAATGTGACCCAAGAAACAAAGAGCATAGCTCGCGTGTTTCGGTCATGTAAGAAAGATTGTTTGCTAACTTTCACTTCGTGAAAGTGTCGCTTTTTTTGCGACATCTTTCCCATTGCTCCTGAGACAACAAAGCCGGGCTTGAACCCGGCTTGTTGAAATAATTTTTTAGCTAAAGATTGGGGAGCTGGCGTAGCGTCCAATAGTTTGCCTGTGGGCAAACAATGACGCTACTCCTCATCCATAATAGCTTTAACAGATGACTTAGTTTCGAAAGCGATATCTTGATCGTCTTCTGCATCAATATCATCAACTTCGTCAAAGCTTTCATCCGCTTCGATATCCATCTCACGAAGAACATCAACGAATGACTTATCATCACTAAGATCTTTTAAGACCTCATCGATTACTTTTACAGGATATTTACCAATAATCTCTTTTACGTATTTCTGAAGCATTCCCTCTTCAAGAATAGAGATTTTGTTTTTGATCTCTTTCCAATACCCAATATAGTGAAGACGACAGAAACCAGCTGTTGTTGCAGGGTTATCACATCCCTTTGCTAAACACTCGTCTGTATCACCAAGGAAGTAGTCTAAAGTTTCAGCAAGTCTAAATACTTCTTCTACCTTCTCTTCTTCTGTCGATGGAAGTGGAGTCTTTTTAATAACAACTTCTTCTTCCTCTTCTTCAGGAACAACTTTTTCCTCAACCTCTTCGACTTCTTCAACTTCTTCTTCAAAAAGTTCAGGCTGAAGCTCAACAACTTCTTCTACTTCAACTACTTCTTCAACAATCTCTTCCTTCTTAGCTTTTGCTTTAGTTGGTTTCGTCGTTGCTTTCTTAGCAGTTGTTTTTGCAGCAGCTTTTTTAGTTGTTTTCTTTGCAACTTTCTTAGCAAGTGCTTTAGTCGCTTTCTTTGCTACTTTCTTTGCTGCAGCTTTTGTTGTTTTCTTGGCTACTTTCTTAGTCACTTTCTTAGCTGCCTTTTTTGTAACTTTCTTAGCTACTTTCTTTGCTGTTTTTGGGGCAGCTTTCTTAGTTGTTTTTTTGGCTACTTTTTTGGCCGCTTTCTTAGTTACTTTCTTTGCAGCTTTTTTAGCTGTCTTTTTCGTAACTTTCTTTGCTGCTTTCTTAGCTACTTTTTTTGCAGTCTTTTTAGCTGTTTTTGGAGCTGCTTTTGGAGCTGCTTTTTTAGTAGTTTTCTTAGTTGTCTTTTTTGCAACTTTCTTCGCAGCTTTTTTAGCTGTTTTCTTCTTAGTAGTTTTTTTGGCCATGCCTACTTTCTCCAAGATTTTCTTTAACATAACAAGTTAAAACCGTATCACTTCTCTTTCAATTGAACAACTATCTACTTTAAGCTCTTAAGCTCATTAGCAGCGATAACCACTCTTTGAATCTCTGAAGTCCCTTCATAAATTTCTGTAATTTTAGCATCACGGAAGAATCTCTCAACCGGATACTCTTTTGTATAACCATTACCACCACAAACTTGAATTGCTTGAGTTGTAATCCACATTGCAGATTCAGCAGCAAAAAGCTTAGCTTGAGCTGATTGTAGTGAGTATTCTTCACCATTATCTTTTCTGCGAGATGCTTCCCAAATCAGAAGACGAGATGCAGCAAGTTTTGTACTCATATCAGCAAGTTTAAACTGAATTGCTTGAAGAGCATGTAGAGGCTTTCCAAACTGAACTCTTTCATTTGAGTAGTGCTTAGCATAACGGAAAGCAGCTTCACCAATACCTAGGGCTTGAGCAGCAATACCAATACGTCCACCATCAAGAGTATTCATGGCAATTTTGAAACCTTTTTCATATTCACCAAGTAAATTCTCTTTTGGAACTCTTACTTTGTCGAATGCAATTTGAGCTGTAGAAGACCCTTTGATCCCAAGCTTTTCTTCACATTTCATAACTTCGAAACCTTCCGAGTCACACTCAACGATGAATGCAGAGATTCCTTTGTAGTTATCTGTCTTTGAAGTTTTTGCAAAAACAACTGCAATATTTGCTTCTTTACCATTTGTAATAAAGTTCTTAGTTCCAGTGATTTCATAGTAATCACCTTTATCTTCTGCATAAGTTGTTAATGAACCTGCATCTGTCCCAGCGTTTGGTTCAGATAGACAGAAACAACCAATATGCTCACCTGAAGCAAGTTTTGGAAGATATTTTTTCTTTTGCTCTTCATTACCAAAGTTTAAAATCGGGTAAACACAAAGAGATGTGTGAGCTGAAATTAAAACACCAGTTGAAGCACATGCGCGAGAGATCTCTTCAACGATAATTGAATATGAAACGTAGTCCATACCTGCTCCACCATACTCTTCTGGAACATATGAACCTAGGAAACCATTTTCACCAAGCTTACCAACAAGCTCAGTTGGAATCTTTTCATTCTTATCAATAGAAGCAGCAAGTGGTGCAACTTCACTGTCTGCAAATTTAGAAACGAGGTCTCTAAGTTCTTGGTAGTCACTTAACATCATTTATTATTCCCCTTTAAATACAGGTTTTCTTTTTTCAACAAAAGCCGCACTCCCTTCTTTCATATCGTAAGAAGAGAAAATATCACCAAAGTGGCGAGCTTCAATATCTAGACCTTGTTCAATAGTAAGGTCATTACCTTCATTCATAATTTGTTTAGAAATTGCGATAGCATTTGGTGAATTCTTAGCAATGCTTTCTAAAGTTTTCATTGCCTCATCAAGCATTTCTTGTTGTGTTTCAAAAGAGCGAACAACAAGACCAATTTCTTTTGCTTCATTAATATCTACATTACGTCCAGTGTAGATAATTTCTTTAGCACGATTGCGACCAATAAGCTTAGCAAGTCTTTGTGTTCCACCAAAACCAGGAACAAGACCTAACTTTACTTCAGGCTGACCAAATACTGCAGTATTTGTTGCATAGATAAAGTCACATGCCATGGCCATCTCGCAACCACCACCAAGTGCAAAACCATTTACACAAGCGATCACTGGAATATTTAAACCTTCAAATAGAAGCGTTACATCTTGACCAAGAGTTGAGAAGTCATGTCCTTCATCAACACTCATATCACTCATTTCTGCAATATCTGCACCAGCAATAAATGCCTTCTCACCTGCACCTGTAAAAATCATCCCCTTAAGGTCATGACCTTCACTTAGTGAAGATAGGAAATCCTTTAGCTCGTGAAGAACTTGAGAGTTAAGAGCATTATATTTCTTTTCACGGTTAACTTTTAAAACACCAAAGTCACCCATTTTTTCAAATGCGATTGTTTCGAAATTAGTATTCATAAACACCCTTTCCAACTTTACGCCCAAAACGGCCAGCTGTTACGTATTTCTTTAGAAGTGGACAAGGACGGTACTTAGTATCTCCTAGGCCATCGTGAAGAACTTCCATAATTGCTAAACAAGTATCAAGACCAATAAAGTCAGCTAACTCTAGTGGACCCATTGGCTGGTTACAACCAAGTTTCATGGCATCATCAATTCCCTTAGCTTCAGCCACGCCTTCATATAAAGTGTAGAAAGCTTCGTTAATCATTGGCATAAGAATTCTATTAACAGCAAATCCTGCTACATCGTCTGCACGTACAACAGTTTTTCCCATTTTAGTTGCAGCTTCTTCTACTGCATTAATTGTTTCAGCACTTGTCTCAAGTCCCGTGATTGTTTCAACAAGCTTCATTACTGGAACTGGATTCATAAAGTGCATTCCTGCTACTTTCGCTGGGCGAGAAGTTGCAGCAGCAATTTCAGTAATTGAAATTGAAGAAGTATTCGAAGCAAGAATCGCTTCCGGTTTTGCAATCTCATCTAATTGCTTAAAGATTTTAAATTTAATTTCTTTGTTTTCAGTTGCAGCTTCAATGAATAGGTCGCAATCTTTAAGATCGGCCATATCCGAAGTTGCTGTTAGGTTTGCAAGAGTTGTCTCAACATATGACTGCTCCCACTTTCCTTTAGTAACACCTTTGTCTAATTGCTTTTTGATAAAGTTGTAACCGAACTCAAGGCCCTCGGCCGAGATATCATACATAAAAACTTTATAGTCATTCATGGCGGCAACTTGAGCAATCCCACGCCCCATTTGCCCTGCTCCAATAACGGCAATTTGTTTAATCATTGTGTCTCCTTTGTATTGGCATTGAAAGTACCTAATTTATAAGGGATCGTCCATTAAATTACTGGTAAATAGGGCCTTATTTGGTCCTATGGACCACCCAGTGCATACAATAAATTATAGTGACTTATCGTGTAAATTTAACTTTTCCCTTGCAAAAGGGCCCTTGGCAGATTATAAAAAGGGGCTTATTAATTAGATGTTGAACAAGTTAAACGTAGGAGTCGATTGTGGCAAACCACAAATCTGCAAAGAAAAGATCTAGACAATCAATTGTTAGAAACGAAAGAAATACTGCAAGAAAAACTGCTGTTAAATCAGCTGTTAAGAACGTAAGAAACGCTATTGAAGCAGGTAAAAAAGAAGAAGCATCATCTCTTCTAGTAACTGCACAAAAGCTTCTTTCTCGTCTTTCTAAGCACGGTGTTATCAAAGGTAACGCTGCTGGTAGAAAAACGTCTAGACTAGCTAGCCAAATCAACAAACTTTAATCTTTTACGAAAGTTTGAATATATAAAAAGCGGAGAGACTTCTCCGCTTTTTGTGTTTGTGCTCATTTTTCAATATTCTTAATAAATTCTTATATTTCTAAAGACCTAAGTATTCTCTTCTTAGACAGTCTCTTAGCCAAAAGTCCTTAGACTTGGCCATAATCTCAAAGTTAATCATCTTTTGCTGAAAATCGATCAATTCGTTAAAGTCCCACTTGCGAGCAGCAAGTTGAATTCCTCTATCGTACTTGCTTGGCGACTTCTTAGCTGCCAAATACGAAGGATCAATAACTTTATTCACGTGTCCCTGAAAAGAACGGAAGAAATCGAGGTAGAGTCCAAAATCATCTTCAATTAGAAGTAGGTTTAAATAAAACCTTTTAAGATTTGATTGATTGAATAAATCGGCCTGATCAAAGAAGTCTAACTTCTTAACCTTAATTAATGACTTCGCCTTTTCAAGAGAGATTGCTCCCCTTTCATCAACATGGTGAGAAAGAATATGACAACAATTGAAATAGTCACTGGCATTATCTGGAACCGACTTCTCGATAAAGTTTTTAATTTGCGGTGAGATTTGAAAACCAAAGTACTTTGCGAATACATCGAGGTATTGGCCAAAGTGCCACGGCTTTGGAGCACTTAAGGAAAGTGCAGTTAAGTCATCTTTTGGAAAACCTTTTGGAAGCCTTCCCTTCGTTATAAAAATAATCGACTCATTAATTAAATGGCGATTATTATTAAAAGTTTCGAATGCATTTGCCTTAATATCTTGAGCATCAATAATGATGAATGGGCCAGAAGGGCCAAATAAACCACCTCCAGCTAAAAGCTCTTGCTCAATAAAGTCGAGACTAAACTCATGCGGCCAAAGTTTTTTTGCTTTCTTGGCCAAACTGTCACAAATAATTTTTGAGGTAAATTCATCTGGGACACTTAAGTGGTAGACACCTTCAAAAGCTTCCAAAATAGAAACAATCTTATCAATTCCGCTAAGTTCAAAGCTTTGCTTTTTAGAAGGCATAAAGAAGTACCTCTCTAAAATCTTCTCCAAAGTCCTTCGCATCATCTGCAAGAGACTTTTTAAATGTTCCCCTATTCTTAACACTTCTTAAAGGCGCAGAACTATCGATTCCTCCAACAGTGTTTTCAATGATATATGAACTATTGATAGAGAACTTCTTTGAGAAGATACTACGTGGAAATTGAGAATGATCTAATTTATAAAATGATTCATAGAATTTAATTTCTTCAAAATTTGGTTTTTTAAAGACACTAACTTCAACTTCAAAATTATAAGCACCTTCCGTTGAAAGATAGAAGGCATTCCTATTTCCACCAAGTTGATTCTTTTGATCATCACTCATCAGGGTATCACCCTGCTCTCTTACTTCCTTACCGGCCATTTTCTTACTTGTAATTTCCGCAAGTAAAATAGCATCACTGCGATAATTCTTTCCGGTACGAACTCTTAAGTTACTAAATGAAGATAATGTTTCAACGATTTGATCGGTATAGATTTGCGAAAGGCCAGTAATTCCCGTGTGATTCTTAACAACAAAAACTGTTACACTGTGAACACCTTGTGCCTCAAACGGATTACTTGAGTCACTAAAACGATACCCCGCACAAGAGCTCAATAAAACGACGCTGATAAGTATAAGAAACTTCATATTACTAATATGCCTAGGATTAATGGAATCGTCTATTACTTTGACTGTAAGAGCCTATTTAATATATGATGCATGCTGTGAAAAACCTCAAAGACATCCTCAAAGATATTGATACTGACGGGCAATTAGCACGTTACAAGAACTATGCTCCAAAGAAAAAAGGACTTGGAAGTGTGGATCTTTTTGACTTCCTCGATCTTTCAAATTCATGGGATAAAATTGTTGGTCCGAGGCTTTCACAATTTACAATTCCACTAAAGCTTAAGCACAAGTCACTGACAATTTTAACTTCTCACCCTGTCTATGCTCAACAACTAAAATATATGGAAACAGAAATTATCAAATCGATTGGTAATGTTCTGCCACAAACAAAAGGCCATATCACAAAAGTATTCTTCCAAGTTGATAATCAATATTTCACAAAGAAGAAGTCTGCAGTTGTTAAGAAAGAGCAAGTAAAGAAAGAAGTTGAAAATAGACTGCACCCTCAATCGCCCGAATACAAGGCCATTATGCAGGCAGCAGAGAATGAGTTTAGAGATATTGGTGACAAGGACCTTAAAGAATCGCTAAAGTCTTTATACTTTCAATTACGAACGAAGAAGTAAATAGATTGAAAAGGAACTGGCCTCACTTACCTTCTCAACTTGATACTTAAGTGAAAGCTCATCAATAACTTTGATACTGTCTTTATCCTCACGGCAAACAAAGAAGAATTTTCCATTAGCAGATAAAAGCTCAACACCTCTATTCAGAAGGCCCTTTAGTTGTCCATCTTTATACTCTCGGCAAATTCTTGCTCTTTCATCTTTTGGTGAACGGCCACTGGCGTGATGAAAGTATGGAGGATTCATTACAATTAGATCAAATCGATCTTGAGACTGTTCTAAGTTTTTTAGAATGTTACAAATATTGATATTGAAATCTGTATTAGGAAAGTATTCACTTACTTGGCCAATATTATTTTCAAGGTGCTTTCTGTAATCCTCTTGTAGTTCATAGAAATCAATAGAGCTCACCTTGAGAGAAGGGTCATCCATTAATTTTTGAATAATCTCAAGAGAGATAACACCACTGCCACAGCATAGGTCTGCAACTCTTCCAGGACTAATAGAGTTTTCAATAAAATAGTTAACGACGAGATTTGCTAGTTCAATTGAATCACGTGAAAAACGATAAAACTCAGGTTGAGAATAATTAGTAATTAATTCCATGCCTATCTAAAGTTTCGAGAATACTTTGAATATCCTCACCTTCACGAATAATCTTTGCACTAAGGCCAGAGATAAATACGATTGTTGAAGATTTACCACTTGGAACTAAAAACTCTGAACTAATGAAATTAGTTTCGGGACAATGTTTTTGCCAAAAAAGATTTGCCTCATCAGTATCACTAATTGGATCTTCTCCAGTTAGATTTAAACTCGTAGAAGTAATAAAGCCGGGAAAATCCTTTATGCATTCATCTATTATTTCATTTTGAATTACTCGAAAACATATATAATTTGTTTCATCAAATGGGCCTGATGGAAAACTAATCTTCAAACTGGCCTTAGGAATGCCTACCGTAATTTGATACTTAAAAAGCTCGTCAAATAATTCATCTAAGCTTTCAGATCCGCTAAAGCTTTCTACTAGGTTCTGTATATCATTTGTTAAGATACTTAAGGGCTTATTTATTGAAGTTCCCTTAATTTTAGCGATTAGCTCATAAGTCTCAATTTCAAATGGGTTTCCACCAATTCCCCATACTGTATCAGTGGGATAGATAAAGATATTTTTCATAGATCGACCATTATATTCTTAATTATATTTTCGTCCCTTTGACCTAGATATAGTAAATGAAACGCAATCCAGCTACTATTTTTTTCACTTAGCCTATTGGCCAAATATGTTCTTTCAATGCTAAATATTGGCCTTTCAAAAAATGAATCTTTCTTAACAAGCTCTCTTTTAAAAACAGGATTTCTTAGTCCCACCATTAACGCCATCATCTTCTCAAAATTATAGGACTTATATGAAGTTGCGACTTTATTAATTAAATCATCTCTCTTCTTACCAATATTGGGAATATTATATTCAAAAAGAATAATCCCATAATCATCGAAGCCTTGCATAGCTGGTGTATTAAAATAACGCTCAACAAGTTTCTGCTTCATCTTAAAGTCGTCAAGCTCTTGAACCCAAAATGGAGCGAGCTTAATTCCAAATTTATAACTTGATAGATCAAACTCCAGAGCAGATCCAAATGTTTGATTAAGAAGCTGTGTTAACTTTAATCGACTATCTCCTGTCGAGATATGAGTAAATTTTTTAAAAAGCATTAATTTATAAACTTCATCTATACTTGAGCTATTTACAATATCAAACACTCTCATCAGAGCGGCCTCATAACGAGCTCTGACCTGCTTTGGAATATTATCATTGATCCATACAGGGTAAAGTTCAATATTCCTCTTTAGGAGGTCAATGATGACTCCAGTGAGCCACTCTCCCTTATTAAGAGAAGACGCTATTACAATCTCTAGCACAAGCTGATGAAAATTACTTCTTTCTAATTTTTTTAAAAACTTTTGATGAGCAATATTCTTGCTATTAAATTTAATTTTGAGGGCCTTTTCTAACTCTTCGACCTGCTTAATTGAGCGGACCTCGCTCTTATTCTGCATAATAATATCAGAATAGAATAACTCCTGACATTTGGCCTGAAACTCAATCCACTGATTTGAAGACTGACCAGATGTTGTAAAGGCATAGATTAAATTAAATTCAAACTTTGAGATATTTGAACAATTAGCTGGCGGTGATTTTACAAACTCCGGTTTATATTCAACACCACTCAAAGATAAGTTGTAAGAAATATTAACGTAGTTTAAAAATATCTTTTTTTTTTATCTGCTTGAAACTCTTGTGCCAAAACTGTTGTTGTTGGCATCTTGAATTGCATCTGAGAGAAAAGGTCTTTCCCTACTAATTTCGAATAAAATTTTGAGATAAAGAAAAGTAAAATAATAAGAACACCAATGGCCACATAAACGAAGCTATAGTCACTTTTTCTTTTCTTCTTTTTGGATTTACCTGATTTTTTCTTAGTTTTCTTTTTCTTAGGTCGAGGCATTTCAACGGCCTTCATTGGCTGTATATCGTCCTCTTCTTCATTTAAAACGGGTGCTGACTTAGGTAGTTCGGCCAGTTTTTCGCTCTCAAGAGCAAGTCTAGCATCTTCAGCAATATCATCAAGGTCCGACTTAACTTCAGAATCTTTCTGCGCACTGGCCTCTGCTTCAGCTTCCGCTACTAAAAGATCAATTTGGCTACCAGTTGAAGCCTCTTCTTTAACAAGAGAAATTGTAGATTGAGTGCTACCAATATCAGGAAAATCGAGATCATCATCACTTGGTAGAACAATTTCTTCTTCCTCTTCAACATTCATGGCCTGGGCGACCTCTGACATACTTACGCCAGTGTCCATATCCTTTAGAGGACTTGTGCTTGCAGGAGCTGCAGGAACGTCATGCTGTGGAAGAGTGTTATTGCTATAATCAATTGGCTCAGGAAAATCGAGATCACCATCTTCAGGTAATACAATCTCTTCACCATCTTCATTTGTATTAATTGAAATTATTCCACTCGCAGAAGTTTCAACTTCTGGAGTTGAAGGAGTCGCTGGAATTACCTCTTCTGAGTCTTTCATTTTATCAACGATACCAGTGGTCTTTACTAGCTTTGTTACACTAGAGGCCACTTTCGTCTTTGCTTCAGAAACTGGATTGAAATTCTGCTCTTCTTCGCCAAATAAGTAACGATTCAATAAGTCGTCTTCTTTAATCCAAAACCAATAACCATTCCCACTACAGATTTCATCTTCGTCTGTAAGTGTTCCGTCTTGAACAAATTCGATAACTTTTTGTTTCGAAAGTGGGCCAAGAATCTTATTTGATTTTGTGCGAATTAGCCAATTTCTATTGTCCATCATCATCTATTTACTACATCCTATAGAAAAATTCCTATGAATCCTTTTAAGTCCTCGTCATTAAACTTTAGCCCAAGACTGTAAACCGCATGTGGGTCATTAATTAAATCCTCACCTTCGATTTTACCATAAAGTACGTTCCAAAGTTGTAAATCTAGACCAACACGAATATTTGGCCCTACATCTTCACGATAATCAAAAACTTCTAGTGTCGATACCAGACCATAATCATCAAAATTATAATCCACAGCAAATCCACCATAAGATTCAATTAGACCACCACGGAACGTCCAATTATCAATTCGACGTCCAAGCTGAAGGTTAAGAAGAACATCATTATACTTTCTCTTCTTCTCATCAACGGTAGTTGTTGTTCCACCAACTGTTGTTTCCGTAACTTTTCTTCTCTCTGGCCCAAACTCAGCCGTTGTTACACCAAGTAAGTAGAAGCGACCAGGTGAAGGAAAGATTCTAAGTTCAGCAGTTGTGTCAGTTTGCCCTGTCCCTGTATTTGCACCAGTGTAAACAGAGAATTGAGTGCGGATACTATCAACACGTCCAATAACTTTTTGAACACTTGCTAGAGTTGTTTTAACTTCATCAGCAATCTCTTCTTCAACTAAGAGCTTACCAACAGTCCCCTTTCCATCTTTAATATCTCTTACAAGATCTTGGAGGTCGGCCATCATGCGATCTGTTTTCTTTAAGATTTCCTTCACGTCTGCTACAGCACTTTCTGGCTCATTAGCATCTGTTTGAAAAGCAATCTGATCAGAGAAGGCTTCTAAGTTATTAACAATATTTTGAATTTTTTCATTATTGCGTCCAACGATATCATTTAGCTTGGCCGTCATCTCACGAGTATTTTCTAGAGTAAGTTGAACATCGCGAATGATCTTCTTCATGGCCGGCTCGCCACCTTCAGGAACAAATGACTCTTTGATACTACCAACAAGAGTCTTCACATCATGCATAACTTCAGTTGCATCTTTTAAGAGAGTTTCAATCCCCGCTTTTTCTTCTGCAATAATCTCTGAACCATCTGGAAGTATTTCTTTTGAGTTTTCAATATAAATCTCTAGATACTTATCACCAAGGAAACCAACAGAACGAATCTTAAGCTTTGATCCTCTTGTAATCCCTACTCTTGAAAGAACTTCAAAAGTAATTTCTGCTTTATTTCCAATAAGGCGGATATCCTTGATACGACCGGCATTAATACCGGCAACCTTAATTGGTGTTTTTGGAAAAATACCAGATGCATCGCTAACTGTTGTGTAGTACTCATTATATGTTCCAAATCCCGATTGATTTGAAGTTACAACAAGTGACATGACAACAACTGCTATCATGGCAGTTAGGGCCATCAGCCCTACTTTAAATTCATTCATTTTAACCCTCTTCCCTAGGCTTAGTACTTACAGATTAATAAACTCTTGCACGAGTGGGTGCTTTGAATTTCTAAACTCTTTTGCAGGTAAGTACTCAACAATATTACCACGATTTAGGAAGGCAACGTAGTCGGAAATTTCCAGCGTTGCTTTTACATCGTGAGAAATAATAATTGACGTTAATCCTATATCTTTATGTTTATGGCTTGTATCGACGATTAAGTCGTTGACCATTTTTGTCGTAATTGGATCCAGACCAGTAGTTGGTTCATCATAGAGCATTACTTGTGGACTCAAGGCAAGTGCTCTTGCAAGACCTACCCTTTTCCTCATCCCACCTGAAAGCTCACTTGGTAATTTATCAAATGAAATTTCTTGAAGGCCCACTGATTTAAGTAAACCAAATACCTTCTCTTCAATTTCCTTAGGACTCATTTTTGTGAACTCTTCTAATGGAAAGGCTACATTTTCATAAGTAGTCTTAGAATCAAATAAGGCCGCATATTGAAAAAGCATTCCGTAATTTTGGCGAAACTTTCTGAGCTCATCTTCTTCTAAGAGAGAAAGGTCTTTACCTAAAACTTCAATCTTTCCAGAAGTTGGATGATGGAGTCCTAGGATATGTTTTAAAAGAGTCGACTTACCAGCTCCTGAGAATCCCAGAATTGTTGTAATACTTCCTCTTTCAATATCAAAGCTAAGATCATTTAAAACTGTATGCTTTCCAAAAGTCTTAGTTAAGTTAGATATTTTTACTGACGAATCTTTAAAGTGTAACATTTTACATCACCTGCACTAAAAAGCTCGTTAAGAAATAGTCAAGAACGAGTACGGAGATCATTCCCCAAACAACAGCTAAGTTTGTTCCCTTACCTACACCTTGGGCCCCTTTCGTAACAGAGAAGCCAAAGTATGTTCCAATAACAGAAATAACAAAACCAAATACAGTTGCTTTAATAACTCCTTGGAAAATGTCTGAGACATACATGAACTGACCAAGCTTTGAGAGATAAATTGCATCATCAATTTTTAGCGCAATTGTTCCGACGATATAAGAACCAATATTTCCAACGAGTAAAAAGAAAATCGAAAGAAGCGGAAGAGAAAGTGTTCCTGCAACGATTCTTGGAACCGCAAGAAATTGAACACTACTAATTCCCATAACCTCAAGAGCATCAATTTGTTCTGTTACCTTCATCGTTCCAATCTGTGCGGCCATTGCGGCTCCAGCACGTCCTGCAACGATGAGCCCTGTTAAAACAGGTGCAAGCTCTTTTGCTAAAGTAATAGCAACAACCGGTCCAACTAATGAATCAACATTAATTAACTTGAAACCGAAATAGGTCTGATAGGCCATAACCATTCCTGTAAATGATCCGGCCAAGAAAATAATGAATAAACTTTTATTGCCAATGAAGTCCATCTGCTCAAAAAATAATTTAAAGCGATAAGGCCTTCTTGTTGCCCAATAGAAAAAGCTAACGATAAAATTCATTATCGTACCAAGGCCCGCTATATTTTTAATAAAGATGCGACCTAAGTTTTCATTAAAGATTACAAAACTTCTAAGTAAATAATTCATTACTGAAATTTTAAAGGAAAAAGAGTGAAACTGCTACTTACTGTCGATAAATTTTGGGAATTCTTTCTGTTAAGTGAATGAACACTTCATAAGGAATTGTCTTAGACTCAAGGCAAATATTAGAGAAGTTCTCACCTTCCTGATCCCAAACCACAAACCTCTCCCCATTTTTTATTTCGAGGTCTTGATTATTAAACAAAATTTGTCCCATATCCATATTCACTCGTCCCACAATCTGGCCGACTTCACTACCGTGTCTTAGGTGAACATTTTGATAACGAGTTGAGAACCCATCACCATAACCGAGGGCAAATATTCCGACGACCCCATCCGTTGGACATGGAGTTGCTCCATAGCCTATTGGGGTTCCACGATCAACTTTAAAGCTATTAATAAAAGTTGTTTCGAGCCTTGAAATTAACTTTCCTTGCCAACAGCTTAAATGACTATATTGAGGAAGAAGTGAAGTTGGCCCATACATCATAAGCCCTGGTCTTACATGAGTTTCTTCTAGACCTACTTTCTGCTCGATTGCACCAGAGTTTGCTAGTGAGGACTTATCGATTTCAATTCCTGCGGCAGTTAATTGAGATTTTAATTCTCGCCAATTTTCCTTCTGCGCAAGATTTCTCTTATTCTTTATCATTGATAAACTTGAACTCGAGAAGTGAGACATTAAATGATAAATACTTTTTCTTCCGGATGCTTTAATTAGTTTAACCACTTCATCAACTCGATCAAGCCTTAAACCAAGACGATTCATTCCCGTGTTAAATTTTAAACACAGTGGAAAGTATCTAAAGTCTTCCTGCTCTAAGAAGTACTTCAAGTTTGATTCATTAGATAAAACTGGAATGATGCGGTTATTGAGATATATATCAGCTGCTTCTTGAAGATCGAGATTCACGTCAGAGAAGACGTAAACTTCAAACTCTCCGTTTGGTATTTCTTCACGAAGCCTTAAGGCTTCACCAATACTAGCACAACCAAATTCTTTTATTCCCAATTCAAAGTATGCAAATTTAACGATAGGAACCATTCCGTGGCCATAGGCATTTGCCTTAACCATAAAAAGGGCCTCATTACTTGGACAAATTTCTTTTAGTAGTTGATAGTTACTTGCAAGATTTGAGACGTTAATCTCCATGCAACTTTTTATTCTCATAACGTGCTTTCTTGAAACGATCTCTTAGTTTTCAATTTCCTTGCAGTTGTTACCATTGAGTATTGAGAATATGGAACTTCAAAAACATTTAAAGACATTGAAAGAATTAAACTCTTATCTTTACCTGAGAAATACTTTGCTAAACGGATATTCTTACAAAGATCCTTCGTTGCCGCAAAGCTCTCATCAAAGAAGTCATTTTCAACATCTAAAATAATTGATTCAAAAGAGATATTATAAATATTTGATAAATTAGTTACCTGCGATAAGTTAATCTTCATATCGCGCCAAAATGTTTCCCAATCAAAATCAAAGTCAGATCTTAATTCTAGAAGGTCTGTAATTTCAGACGTATCGACTGCAATTAAGTTTCTCCCATGAGTTGTTTGAGAAATTTGCCCTAATAGCTCAAATGGCCCTTGAGCACTTGCGACTGCTGCCGAGTGAGTATTTGCATTCACGAGTTGAGAATAAACGCCACTTAACAGAGACTCCACCACTTGCCAGTTAAAATTAAATAAATAATCGCGGTCCACTTCAAGTGCGACAACAGTTGTAATATCTTCAGCGTTAGCAGACATTGCAAGAGTGACAACAGGATTATGAACAAGGTTAGAAACAATATTCTTAACCATATTCATTCCATTCTCATTAACACCGTTTAGTTTAATATGACCTAGCCAGATATCTGGGACATTAATATTTTTCATCCCATCGTACTTAACAGCACATAATTTATTTGTTTTACGATTAAGATCAAAGACAGTAATGCTTGTTACGAATTCTTGTGGTTCAAATACATTTGCAACTAATGATTTAAAGTCACTATTATCCTTATTAAAGTTTATCGAATCACAAACTTCAAAAAAGTCCTTTCCGTATAGAGTCTTTGTTCTTTCACTTTCAAGACTAGCAACTAATGCTTCTTGCTTATGACGATACTTATCGTGGAAAGTTTCAAATTGACTCACCTGTCTCATTAGTGCTGTTTTGCGATTGTATTGATCGAGAACACCACGAACCTGAACAAGCAGATCGAGTTCTGTAAAAATTGAGCCAAGACTTTCAATTTTTGCAACAGACTTAAGGTCAGAATTTGAGGCTACGATGAACACCCTTTGAACTTTCTTTAGCTCTGGGCGATCAAATAGAGATTGGCCTTCATAGTCCACATCTTGAGCGCGCACTAAAACTAAGTCATATTCTCTTTGAATATGAGATATTAGAAATGCATTAGCATCATCAAATGAATCGATAAGAATATTAATATTTTTAAAGATTTTAGAAAATCCCTTACAATCTTCAATCATTGAAGAAAGAATGGCTACTTTTGGACTAATCATTGTCATGGCGCAAAAACTCCTTCTAAGGACATAACATCGTCTAAAATCGTATCAAAATACAAGGCTTATAGCAATTTTAAGAGCTCTTCTACTGTATTTATTTCTTGAATTTGGGCCTGAGTTAGAAATAGATCACTTTTTTCATAGCGTGGAATTCGTTTTTCATAAAGATCCTTCATGAAATCCATACCATTCTTTGCCAATGGGCGATTACCATCTTTTTTAAGCCTCTCCCAGCACTCTTCAAAAGTACTTTGAATATAAACAAGTTTTCCGCCAATTTCAGAGATAAAATCAACAACATCTTGCTCATCAAGTGCACCGGCCCCTAGTGAGATAAGGTAGTCATCTTTCATATTCTGGTGAAGAAGCTTAATCATATCAATTTCGTCTTTGCGAAATTCATCGATTCCAATGTCTTGGATATACTCAGCTAGTGAGTCATACCCAGTCCCCATGCGATTAAAGATTTCCTCATCTAAGTCAAATACTTGAAATTGATCATCCTTAGATAATTTCTCACCAAATGTTGTTTTGCCGGCTCCAGAAAAGCCCGTTAGAAAGATTCTCATAAGTAAAAAAGTACACGATTACGTTCATAATGTCCTAATTTTCTTGCCTTTTGGCCCTTCGCAATATAAACAGAGAGTTCAAATGACAGAGGATAAAATGCAAATCGTAAATAAAGATAATACATTCTTGAAAGACTCAACGATTCTTATCTCTCGTGTTGGTGACGAGTTTGAAACTTACCAACTAACTGATAAGAATAATGAATGGGTAAAATCAATTCTTGATGGCATCACAAAGGACTTCGATCCGGAAGTTAAGCCTGAAGGCTTTGAGCACTTAAATGTTGAGCTTCAACTAAAGAATGCTCGTGACTATACTTTTGGAGAGCACCTTATTGTAAAAGGAAAAGCTTCTGGAGCCTATACAGCAACTTGTGTTCGCTGTTTACTAGACACTCCACAAGAGTTTGAAACTGAATTTACATGTGCTTTCATTAATAAGAGATATGAAGACGACCCAGAGTATGAAGAAATCGACGAAATTTATATTTCAGATGAAACGGCCGATATGTTTTTTCATGACAGAGGTAAGGCAGATTTGAGAGAAGCAGTAGCTGAAAACTGCTTTTTGGCCATAAATCACTACCCAGTTCATGACGCAGATTGCAAAGGTCTTTGCCAAACTTGTGGAGTCGACCTAAATACAGACAGTTGCGGACATAGCAATTAATTTGGCCTAACTTTTAGGCTTGTAATAATGAAGTGAGTAAGGTAATAAAGTAAGCTCATAATTGTAGTTAAAAATTGAAGTTGAATATAACGGAGTAGAAAATGGCAGTACCTAAGAAGAAGACAAGTGTTTCAAGAAAAGGCCTAAGAAGAGCTGGACAAACACACAAGCTTTACGCGAACAATGTAGTTGTAGCTGATTCAACAACTGGTGAACTAACGAAGAAAGGATGTATCTCTCCATCTGGTTATTGGAAAGGTAAGAAAGTCTTCGCTACGAAAGCAGATAGAGAAGAAGTAGAAGAATAAGATAATTTATTATTTTTCATATAAGAAAGCCCACTCGTCGAGTGGGCTTTTTGTGTTTTTACAGGGTTCCAGCAGACTTTTACGTAAGCGATGCGTTGTCTCAATAATGCCGTGCTTACGTAAAAGTCTGCTGGAACCTAATAAAAATCAGTTTGACCCATCAAACTTTCTTTTAGTATAAACTAACTACACAAACTAAGAGAGAGACACATGAGATTACTTTTAACAATTGCATTCGTTTTTAATACATTTGCACTATCACCTCTAGATGAAGCACTTTCCAAGCTCATCAAAAAACACAACTTAACTTCCCTACCTGAATCACAATTACAAAATCAAAATGAAGTGATTCTAGGTTCAAGATTATTTGCAGAGGTTCGCCTTAGTGGAAATAAAGATATTACATGCATGCATTGTCATCATCCAATGCTGGGAACAGGAGACAATATTCCATTCTCGATTGGTACAGGTGGTGCAGGACTTGGAAAAAGTCGCATTCAAGACGGTAAAGGCCTCATTATCAAGCGCCATGCACCAGCATTAATCAATCTTGGCTACGATGAAATCACAGATATGTTTTGGGATGGAAGAGTTCATGTTGACTGGACTAAGGGAGAATTCAAAACTCCAAGTAAGGAACTTAATGCTAAGACAGAATTAAATAAGAAAATTCGCAATGCTCTGGCCGCGCAAGTTATCTTTCCACTTCTTTCAGTTGAAGAGATGTTAGGAAAGAATAATGAAATCGCTTCTCAAAAAGGTGACCTTGCAAAATGGGATGCATATGTTGATCGTCTTTTAAATGGCTCTAAGAATGCCATGTACCAAAACCTTTTTAAGAGAGCATATCCGAAAGACTTCAAGGCCGGTAAAATTGATATCTCACACGTCGCCAACGCACTTGCGGCCTTCATCACAAGAAACTTCAATCTTGTTGATACGCCTTATGATGAATACTTAAATGGTGATCTTAGTGCATTAAATGATTCTGAAAAAAGAGGGCTTAAAACTTTCTTGGATAAAGGCGCTTGTATCAATTGCCACAGTGGCCAGCATTTAACAGACTGGGATTATAAATCAATTGGGTTGCCTCAGATTGGGCCAATTAGCGCAACGTCCACTCTAAATGACAAAGGACGATTTGAAGTAACAGGCAATAAAGCGGATCAATATAATTTCAGGACACCACCCCTTAGAAATATACACTTATCTGCTCCATATATGCACAACGGTGTTTACGAGACCCTAGAAGAGGTTGTTGATCACTATAATCACACTCGCCCAGCAATAAAAAACTATATTGTTAACGAAGTAACTCAAGGTCATTACGAAGAAAAAATCGTTAAAGATGAAAATTTTATTAACAATAAATTGCGATATCAGTTAATAAGCGATGACGATATTAGGCGTCCTCTACAGCTAACGGAGGATGAGAAGGCAGATCTTGTTCAATTCCTAAAGACAGGATTGTCTTCACGCCGTCTACAAAGGCTTGAAGAAGCTTCCAAACTTTTAAAATGAACATAGGGCCACAAACGTGGCCTTTTTTTGTAAAATTGACCGAAAAACACACAGTGTCAAATAATAACGCCCCTGCCCTTCCCCATCATTGTTATACTCAATAAAATAGGCGCAATTTTTTATTACCAAGATTAGGAATTTAAATGGATATTAAAGTAAAAATTAAAGGAACTGGAATCTACGCTCCAAAAGAAGTTAGAACAAATGTCGATCTAGAAAGTATGGTCGAAACAAGTGATGAATGGATTTATGAAAGAACGGGAATTCGTCAACGTCATATTTGCTCAACAGAAGGCGGCGAGTGGCCAAGTGATATGGCCTACCATGCAACTCAAGATGCATTAAAAGCAGCAAACCTTGAACCGAATGATATTGATATGATTATCTTCGCTTCAGTTACTCCAGATTATAAACTTCCAAATACAGCTTGTATTCTTCAACAAAAATTAGGAATCACAAATAAGTGTGCGGCAATTGATATCGCAGCAGCTTGTTCTGGATTTGTTTACGGTTTAAATATGGTAACAGGACTGATTCGCATGGGTGCAATTAAGAATGCACTTGTTGTTGGCTCTGAAATGCTATCAAGAGAAGTTAACTGGGAAGATCGTAACACTTGTATTCTTTTTGGAGATGGTTGTGGTGTTGCTATTGTTGGTGCAAATGAAGATGGTGATGATTCAGATATCCTATCACTTGAACTAGGTGCAGATGGTGCAGGGAAAGAATTCTTTGACCAACCAGTTGGTGGAGCAGTTGATCCAATCACAGCTCAACACTTAAACGAGAGAACTCACTATATGCAAATGAAAGGTAAAGAAATGTTCCGTGTAGCAACGAGAACTCTTGCCGAAAATGCAAAGAAAGTTTTAGAAAAAGCAGGTAAAGACCTTGAAGAAGTTGATTGGTTAATTCCTCACCAAGCAAACGTGAGAATTATCGAAACAACTGGAAAGCTTCTAGGAATTAATCCTGAAAAAGTTATTGTTAATATTGATAAATATGCAAATACATCAGCTGCAACTGTTCCAATCGCAATGCACGAAGCAATTGTTGATGGAAGAATCAAGCGTGGTCAGCTATTATTGCTAGATGCATTTGGTGCAGGTTTAACTAGTGGAGCAACTCTACTTAGGTATTAATTAAGGTTTTATATTATGAAAAAAGTTGTTTTGATTTTCCCTGGTCAGGGATCACAATACGTAGGAATGGGAAAGAGTCTTGAAGGACACCCATCATTTGAATTACTTGAAAAAGCAAACAGTGCTCTTGGCTACAATCTTTCAAAGATTATGCTTGAAGGCCCTGAACAAGAGCTTACACTTACTCAAAATACACAACCAGCAATCCTAACTTACTCAATTGGTCTTTTTCAAAAAGCTAAAGAGATTTTAGATGAAGCTGGCGTTGAGGTTTCATGTGTACTTGGACACTCTGTTGGTGAGTACCCTGCTCTTGTTGCAGCAGGTGCGCTAAGCTTTGAAGATGCTCTAAGATCTGTTCACAATCGTGGAAAGTACATGCAAGAAGCTGTTCCTGCGGGAATGGGAAAAATGTATGCCGTTATGAGAGTTCCTGCTGAAATCGTTGAAAAGGCATGCAAAGAAGTTTCAACAGAAGGTAACGAAGTTATGCCTGCCAACTTTAATGAGCCAGGGCAAATCGTTATTTCAGGACATGCAGATGCCTGTGACAAGGCCGTTGCTTGGATCTCAGAAAACTTCTCAGACCCACATAAGACAGTTGAATTAAAAGTTAGTGCACCATTTCACTCTAGCCTAATGAAGCCGGCCAGAGAGAATATGGCAGCATTTTTTAATGACGTAACTTTTAATAAAACGACAATTCCTTATATTGCCAATATTGACGCCAAAAAGTATCAAATTGGTACAGACGGTGAAGTTGTAAAAGAGAACCTGATCAAGCAAATTGATGGTTCAGTTCTTTGGACTCAAAGTTTTGCAAGCCTAGACGATGACACTCTTTGTGTTGAGGTTGGGCCAGGACGAGTTCTAATGGGACTAGCAAGAAAGATTAACCGTAACATCAAAGTTATCTCACTTGATAAAGAAGGTGCTTTTGATGAGCTTAAGGAAGCTTTAAACTCATAGGAGCAAATATGATTGCAACTTATAATGATTTAAAAAATAAAAGAGTATTAGTAACTGGCGCAAGCCGTGGTATCGGGCTAGATATTGCAAAATCACTAGCTGCCCAAGGTGCTCACGTAATCTTCAACTACCGTGAAGGGAAAGAAGATGTAGCTAAAGAAGTAGAGTCTCAACTTAAAGAGCTTGGTGCTTCAAATGTAACGGGACTAATGTTTGATCTTAATAATGAAGAACAAATGAAAACTGCCGTAAATGACTTCGTAAAAGAGTTTGGTCCAGTTGAAGGTCTTGTAAACAACGCTGGTGTTTCAAAAGACACTCTTCTTCTAAGAACAAGAAAAGCAGATCTTGACGCAGTAATTGATACAAACCTTAAGGGTGCAATCATGCTAACAAGTATCTGTTCACGTGGATTCTTAAAAGCTGAAAATGTATCGATTGTTAATATGAGCTCAGTTGTTGGTCTTATGGGAAATGTTTCTCAAACGGCCTATGCAGCATCTAAGGCAGGTTTAATTGGCGCAACGAAGTCAATTGCGAAAGAATTAGCTAGCCGCAACATTCGTTGTAACGCAATCTGTCCAGGTTTTATTCAAACTGATATGACTGATGCCCTTGAAGAAAAAGCGAAAGAAGCCTATATTGCTTCGATTCCAACTTCACGCTTTGGGTCAACTGAAGATGTATCAAATCTTGTGTGCTTTCTACTTAGCCAAGCGTCAGGATATATTACTGGTGAAGTTATTAAAATTGACGGTGGACTTTATATCTAGAAAAATATTAATATACTAAAATTAAATTTTTATATAAGAGAGAGAAATTGAGTTTATAACTTAATATATTTATTAGGAGACAAATATGGAACAAAAAGTAATTCAACTAGTAGCGGATCAAACAAAAATCGATATCGCAAAAATCAATGCTACAACTTCATTCGTAGACGATCTAAACCTAGACTCACTAGACATCGTTGAACTTATGATGAAAATGGAAGACGAATTTGATATTCAAATTCCAGAAGAAGATGCAGAAGGTCTTAAGTCTGTTCAAGACGTTGTTAAGTACCTAGAGTCTAAGCAATAATCAAAAATTAATTCTTAGATAAAAAAAGCCTGCATATTGCAGGCTTTCTTTTTATAAATTTTTACAACTTTTAATCTGAAAAGTTTTGTAATCGTACTTAATCTCAACCTTCTCTTTTGACTTAATTGCCTTTTGAAAGCACTTCGCATCTTTTTTACTCGCTCGGTAAAAGGGAGCACTCTCCACGAAGCTAACAGTAATTTCATCTTTCTCTAACTTAAAAGTTGAGACATGGTATTGTGATGTGGCCAGATTGGCCGCATAAGTAGATACAAAGCTTAGTAATGTACAAAGAATTATTTTTTTCATTTTACTTATTCCTAAAGAATTCTCTTCTCATAATTTGCTAGTAGTTCCTTAGCTGCCTTTGATCTTGCTTCACGGCTCATCATATTGGCCGCAGTTTGTGGGTGATATGATTCCCTACTAGCAATTCCAAAAGCAGTCTTACCTACACTCACAGCATCTAAACTTGGAGGAAAGCCCACATGATCGACCTTAGAAGCATCTGCTCCCATTGTCTCTAGCCACTCATTAACATGAATCGGTTTTGAAGCAATAGCAGGATCAATGATCATCTTTGAAACTCCGCCTCTTCCATTATCAACATAAACAACAGGTGCCGTATGATAACTCCAGTAAGGATATTGCTGATTAGGAATTTTAAGTTTTCCTGATGCCCAGGCCTTATCTGCGATAACACCTTCTTCTTCAAACATATTAACCATAAGTTCTGAACGAGCATAGCATCCGTCTTGTACGTACTGCCAGGCCATCCCTTCCATTGCACGGGCCTTCTTAAAAAGCTCATTTGCTTTTTGAATCGAGATAACACCACTAGCACGTGGACGATAGTCTTGAACTTTTTCATATGAATCAGCAGCATAGTAACTATCACCATCGCGACAGCTATTCTTTGGTAAGAACTGGCGATTGATATACTGGCTATTGATATTTCCGTTTACGACATCAACAAGATGAACGAAGTCTAAATTATCTCTTTCGCGCACCGATTGCCTTCCAAGGCCGATAATATCTCCCTGAATAGCTTTTGGACAATGAGGAAGAACTGTTTTTAGGTAGTCGCTAAATCCAGCATCCTGCATGCTGAAGAAAGTTGTGGAGTTGTGCCCCATCGCTTCAGGTGCCTTTCTTTGAACAGTAAGACGTGACTTCTCATACTCTTCATTTCTCTCAATAACAGCACCACCAAGAGTACGAGCATACTTGATATAACTATCGTTCTTAGTGAACTGAGCATTACCTCTCGTATCGCGAGAGTAATTGATAGGCATATACACATTACGAGCTGGATCAAAGATTATGTAGTGATTATCGCCACACTTTTTAATAGTACACTTAGTGGCCATCTCACACTGATGATTTTTGTTATTATTATCTTGGACCCACATCTTTGTGTATGCTTGAGTCACCTTTTCATTTTGATTTTCAATATCGTCTTCAACACCTTCTAAGATATTCTGTAGGCTATCCCTAATTTCTTCTTGGGAAGGATCAATATTTCTAATAAGTGAGAAGATAGATTTTTGGGCCTCATCCATTGCTTGGATACGAGCGGCCGGTGTATCAAATTCTTGTACTGCTCTTTGAGAAACAAATTGCTTACTATTGGCATTATGAAAAATAATTTCTTTTCCATCGCTAATCGTCCTAACAGGAAAAAGCTCAGTTTCCTTGGTGCTTCCATTGCGATAAATCCCAAATAGGTGACCACTTTGATTTCGCTGAAGAACGACCTGCGAGTCACCATCTTCACAAATGACAACCGGAACTTCTGCGGGAGCATTACAGCTGTCAAAGCGCATATCATTGGCAAATTCAACGGAAACCTTTGCGCCAAAAGTGTAAACAGATAAAATTGATAAAATTAATAGGTTAATCTTTTTCATGGCAGTCTTATCGTATAAGTCGTTAAAAATATTAAGTTATTAATGATAAAAATAGATATAGCGTTCAACCTATTGAAATTGCGTTAAATATTAAACAGTAATCCTTGAAAAGCGTAAAAATTAAGACCCTCTACGCCTTGTCAAAATGCCTGCAAAATTATCAAATACTAGGAAAAAAACTTAGAAGAATTGAATAAAAAATAAAGGAAGATAAAGGAATATATATGAGTAACAGAAGTAATAAACGTGTTGTTATCACAGGCCTTGGAACAATTTGTGGTTTAGGTCAAAACACGCAAGAAGTTTGGAATGGTTTAATCGAAGGTAAGTCAGGAATCTCAGAAGCTGAAAGCTTCCCTATTCCAGACCTTGCAATCAAGATTGCCGGTGAAGTTAAGAACTTCGAATTAGATGAAAGTATCATGGAAGCTCGTGAGGCAAAGAAATATGACCGCTTCATTCACTTTGCACTTCATGCCACAGAAGAAGCGCTAAAAGACTCAGGTGCAAACCTAGAAGATTTTGATAAGTACAAAGTTGGTGCAATCCTAGGTGTTGGTATTGGTGGTTTCCCAATCACAGAAGAAACAGCGAAGACATTTGTTGAGCGCGGCCCACGTCGTATCTCACCTTTCTTCATTCCAGCAATTATTCCAAATATGGCATCAGGTGTTCTAAGTATTAGACACGGCTTTATGGGAGTTAACTACACAGTTTCTTCAGCATGTGCATCTTCATGTCACGCTATTTCAAATGCAGTTGAGGAGATTCGCTCAGGACGTCACGACCTGATGATTACAGGTGGTACTGAGGCTGTTATCTGTAACCTTGGAATGGGTGGCTTCATTAATATGAAAGCTTTCTCAAAGCGTACAGACGAGCCAACAAAAGCTTCTCGTCCATTTGATATAGATCGTGATGGTTTTGTTATGGGTGAAGGTGCTGGTGTTCTAATTCTTGAAGACTATGATAGTGCCGTTAAACGTGGTGCTAAGATCTATGCTGAGATCGTAGGTCATGGTGCAACTTCTGATGCTCACCATATTACAGCTCCACATCCAGAGGGAGACGGCGCTTATGGTTGTATGAAAAAAGCAATCGAAGACGCTGGGATAAGACCGGAAGATATTGATTACGTAAATGCACACGGAACTTCGACTCCACTTGGAGATGTTGCTGAAACTGGTGCAATTAAAAGAGTTCTTGGAGAAGAACACGCTAAAAAAATTAATGTCTCTTCAACTAAGTCAATGACAGGTCACCTTCTTGGTGCAGCAGGTGGTGTTGAAACTGTTTTCACAGCTCTTGCCCTTCACCACGGGATCATCCCTCCAACAATTAACTTAGACAATCAAGATCCAAAATGTGATCTTAACTACACTGCAAACACTGCAGTTAAGAAAGATATTAAATACGCCCTAAATAACTCATTCGGTTTTGGGTCGACTAACTCTTCACTAGTTCTGAAGAAAATTGAGGATTAATAAATGTTTCATAAAAACGCCAATAGCTTAGAAAAAATGGATGAGGAAATTTTCTCATTAACAAATAAAGAATTAGCAAGACAAGAAGAAGGATTAGAGTTAATCGCTTCTGAAAACTATACATCAAAAGCTGTCATGGAAGCACAAGGTTCTGTGCTAACAAATAAGTATGCTGAAGGTTTACCAAATAAGCGCTACTACGGTGGTTGTGAAGTTGTTGACTCTGTTGAGCAACTTGCAATTAATCGCCTTTGTGAGTTATTTGGATGTAAGTTTGCCAACGTACAACCACACTCTGGTTCTAGTGCGAATATGGCCGCATATTTTTCAATCATTGCGCCAGGAGATAAAATTCTTGGAATGGATCTTTCTGAAGGTGGCCACTTAACTCATGGCTCACCTGTTAACTTCTCAGGAAAATATTTTGACGTGAAGTTTTATGGATTAAATCCTGAAACAGAAATGATCGATTACGATGACGTAAGAAGAGCTGCTAAAGAGCATCAACCAAAAGTAATCGTTGCTGGTGCATCAGCATACCCAAGAACAATTGACTTCGCTAAGTTTAGAGAAATTGCAGATGAAGTTGGAGCATACCTAATGGTCGATATGGCACACATTGCAGGACTTGTTGCTGCTGGCCTTCACCCTTCACCATTTCCACATGCCCATATTGTGACATCAACAACTCACAAAACATTACGTGGACCACGTGGTGGGATCATCCTGACAAATGATGAAGAACTTGCAAAGAAGATTAACTTTAATGTATTCCCAGGAATTCAAGGTGGACCTCTTGAGCATGTTATTGCAGCAAAAGCAGTTTCATTCAAAGAAGCACTTGATCCACAATATAAGGATTACCAAAAGCAAGTTATTACTAATGCTCAAGCACTAGCAAAGCAACTTACTGATCTTGGAATGGAGATTGTTTCTGGCGGTACTGACAACCACCTAATCCTAATGAAGACAGACCCTGCCGGTGTAACTGGTAAGGTTGCTGAAAAGGCCCTAGAAGAAGCTGGGATTACTTGTAATAAGAATATGATTCCAGGTGACAAGAGATCTCCATTTGTAACAAGTGGGATTCGTCTTGGAACACCAGCTCTTACAACTCGTGGAATGGGTGTAGAACAAATGAAACAAATTGGAACTTGGATTGTTGAGGCACTTAAAAATGCAGAAAATGAAGCTGCCCTAAAAGACATCAAAGGCCAAGTTGAAAAACTTTGTAAAGAGTTTCCTGTTTACTAATTTCAATACTTTATGGAGGGTAGTTTCCTGCTATCCTCCTATATTAAAAAAATCTTACTAATCTTCCGATAACTAAATGTGATTTAGTATATGGGGATATTGTGAGAAAGTTTCATTCAAAATTTATTTCGGCCATTTTAGTTTCAACTCTTTTGTCGTCTTGTGCTTCAACAGTCGATCAAATTGAAATGGCGTACGATCAATACTCTGCCGCAGTTTCTCGCTATATCGCTTCAACGACAACAGATTACAATCCATCTAAGTTTGAAATCAACAAAGACAACTTGTACAAGCTACAAGAATCTGTTGAAAAGAATCTCGTGTGGCGTATGGAATTTGCTAAGGCCGAGAAGAAGAAAGGGCAGAACTCCTTAAAATTTATCTCTCCATACTTCGATTCAAATCAAAAGATCACTGCTGAACTTAATACATTTTTAAAAAATATTTCATGGGTAACTGATCCTACAACTCGCTTTGAGATTCGTACAAATCAAATGACTCAAGTTGAGCAACGTCGTGAAATTTATTTCACAGGAAATCGTAAACTAAAAAGACGTGAACGCGATGTGGACTATGCCATTGTTAACCCTTACGACCTTAAAGGGAGTGAGATCATCAAGGCCTTAAAAGTTGGTTATATTGCTAATATTGCAATCTATGAAAATCATCTTCTTTTAAAAAATAAAATTCGTGAAACACTTAAAAACGAAAAAGATATAACATTACATAAAGAATTAGGTGATTATCATAAGCGTCTCGTTCAAAAACTTGTTAAGTCCCCTTCTCATAAAAGGCTTGCTAGACTTGCAACAATTTATCGAGATATTAAAATTTTTGAAGAAGTAAAAAATAAAACGAGAATTTCTTATTATATCAATCCGCTTATTGAAGAAACACTTGTCTATAATGAATTGATTAAGGCCTATAATAAAAAGAAGAGATGGAATGAAATACAACCTTCAATCCAAAACACAATTTCTTCAATGGCCCTAAAAGATAAGAGCTACTATGTGGGTTATTTTAACAAGGCCATTAAATTTGAGAATTTAAAAGGTGGCCAGGTAACTTACATTGGAAAAACAGAGAAGGCACACTTGGCCTATCAGCTGCGACCAATGGATATTGTCTTTACCCATAATAAGAATAGCTTTAATAACGCTGTTGTAGATCGTTTTTGGGATAATGTTGGTATTTGGATTGGCTCTTGGGATGAAATTGTAAAGCTTGGCCTATCTAAACATCCCCTCGTCATCAAATATCGAAAAGAGATTCAATCTAAGAAGCTTAATTTTATTACGACAACACGAGAAGGCATTAAACTTAAAAGCATCGATTCAATGTATAACCAAGATGACCTTGCAGTTATCAGAAAGAGAAAGCTCTCTTATCAGGAAACAACACAAGGTATTGTTTTGGCCCTGAGTAATATTGGCAAGCCATATGACTACAAGATGAATCCAGCAGATACAAGTCGCGTCTCTTTTGCGCAGCTCGTCTTTGAGTCCTTTCCACAGATTAAATGGGATAAGTCTCATGCCTATAAACAAGAAGCTGTTTCTCCATATAAAATTACACAGCGCACAGGAGAGAATCAAGACTTCTTCACTGTTATGTTGTATCGCGACGGTATCGAGGTACTAGAAGATCTTGAAGATAACTTTAGGCAGATCTCTTCCCTGCAGTAATTATTCACACCTCTAAAATGAGAATATGCAATGCATTCATAATATGCTAGAAATAGATATGTATTGCCCAAGTTGCCAAACACCAAACACAAAAGTTATTGACTCGAGACACCTTTCCGATGGACTGGCAGTTCGTCGTCGTAGAGCATGTCTTAACTGTGACTTTCGTTATACGACTTATGAGAAGCTCCAGCTTCAAGTACCGGCACTTGTAAAGAACGATAAAAGACGTGAGCCTTATAACCGCGAAAAAATTTCGAAAGGGATCAACAAGGCCTGTCAAAAAAGACCTTTAACTACGGCGCAAATCAACCGATTAATTGACGATGTCGAAATGACTCTTTCGCAAATGAACAATATTGAAGTTCCTGCTAAGATCGTTGGTGAAGTTGTTATGGAAAAGCTCTATGAGTTAGACCCAGTTGCCTACGTTAGATATGCTTCTTTCTATTGGAACTTCAAAGATATTGATGGATTCATTGAGAGTTTACAAAAGAGCATCGGTCAATTTGGAAATTTAAAAGAAAAGTTTTTATTAAATAAGGATTCAACTAGTGAAAAACCAAGCATTCAACAATAAGTCAGCAGCACGTCGTTTTGCTTTTAAATTTATCTATAAATTATTTTTAAAGGACTTCAAAGCAGAGCTTGAAGAGTACAAAAATGATATTGGAAAACTGAAAGCCGATATTGAAATGTTTGAAGAATCTTATATGAAAGAAGATGAAGAACACCATGACAATGATATCAACCCAAGTGTTCAAAACTTTGGTAACAAACTTATCACTGGTGTTATTAAAAACTTTCCAGAGATCAAGGAAACTGCTTCAACTTACATTCTAAAAAGAAGCTTTGACTCTGTTGATGCTATTGAAAGAGCTATTCTTTGCCTTGGTACTTACGAAATCAAATTTGAAGAAACTCCAAATAACGTAGCAATTAATGAGTATATCAATCTTGTTAAGAGTTACGGGAAAGAAGAATCAAAAAGCTTTGTTAACGGTATCCTAGATAAGATCAGTAAAGCGCAATAACAATGGCATTGAAACACGAACTCTTCACATTGATAAATGAAAGGATTGGCGCAGTCATTTGCCTTTATGATCAACAACAAGAGAGTTCGTCCCAAGTCCTTGAGGCCATGAATCACCTCGTTGATGGCACACTAGAAGAAAGAATCTTAAAATCAAAGAATAAGGACCTAATTAAAGATGGGGCAAGTCACTTCTTCTTTTCAAAGAACTATGGTGAGCAACTCAATATCATCTTTAGCTCAATCCCTAACACTCCATCTCAAAACGAGTTAAAGCAATTTATTAGTGTGCTAGATGCTCAGAAAAAAACTCATATTGAGGAAAAAGAGATTGTCGTGATAAAACCAAAAGGACACGCCTTTAAGTTTCATCACCCATCATTTCAAGTAAATCATTTTGAATACTAGCGAATAACAACTGTCGCTTGAGAGATCTTAGACCAGAAACGCTTCTTTTCTTTAAGGTTACCATTTGGTGCTTTTCGGCCAGTAATCTTCTCTAGAGTTTCAGAAATTTCTCTGTGAATATCAGAATACTTATCTTTTTGAATCATTGATAAAAGAGGCTTCTTAGCTTTTTCAAATTTTAAATCCCCTATTGTCGTAATAATCTCTTTTACAATATGGGCCCTCTTAGTCGATTTAAGCTTTTCATTAATATGATAATTTCTCTTATCATATAACATTGCCCAAATATTTGGAGCAAGATCAGTAAGGTTCATTCTCTTCACATTCTCAAGTGCTTGATAGCGAACGATTAGAGAATTATCTTTTAAAGACTGCTTGTACACATCTTTATAGTCAGTTTGGTTTAATGCTAGAAGTGACTTTAATGCGGCCATTCTCATGACCCAATTAGGGTGCTTTGCAAACTTAGAAATAAAAGGTGCTGACTTCTTGCCCATAACTCTACCAAGTAAGAAAGTGGCCATCCAACGATTCTTCTCAGGATACTTTTCGTCTTTCATTACATTGATAAGGGCAGCAACAGACTTACCTTTAAGCTTTAGAACTTGCTTCTTAAGCTTGTCCATATCAGCTGATTTTAAATTGTATTTGAATTGTCTTTCGAGTTTCTGCGTTAGCACCGCTTGATGCGCTTTATGATTAACAGCAGAAAACGAGTTAAAACTAACAATTAATGTTGCAATAAGAAGTAGTTTTTTCAAAAGACATCCTTGTCTAAGTTATTCTATTTTTTTAAAGATTAATTTTAACCAAGCATTTTTTCAAATTCGCTCAATAGCTCTTCTGCCGACTTTTGCTCTGCCGCTTCATTTTCAGGAGCTTTCTCCCCTGCAACTTCAGCTGCAGCCGGTACAGGAGCAGGAGCCTCTGCTTCTTCAATTGGCTCAGGTGCTGCTTCCATTGTCGCTTCTTCAATTGGCTCTTCAAAGAACTCAGGAGCTTCGTCCATTAAATTTTCAGGCGCAGGTTCTGGAACCTCAACAGGTTCAGGAGCTTCAACTGGTGCTTCATCAGGAGCAACAACTTCTTCTGGTTCAGGAGAAAGATCGACTTCAGGTTCAGTATCAGGAGTTAAGTCAATTTCAGGAGCTGGCGTCGATGGAGTTCCTCCACCTTCTGCTAATTGTGCCTTAAGTTGTTCGTTTTCTTGTTTAAACTTTCTTAGGTCAGCAAGATCACCTTCAATCATTTCATATTCTTTGAGTCTTGCCAGTAGCTCATCTCTTTCAGATGAAAGAGCAGATAATTCTGCACTACTATCACCTGCTGATGCACTTGCAGCTTTCAATGTATCAACTTGCGACTTAAGCTGGGCAATTTCAGAATTTAGATTCGTTATGATCTGAGCAGAGTCAGAATTATCTCCCGATTGCTCAACTGCACCTAGTTGTGCTTCAAGATCTCTAATAAGAGAATCTTTATTTGCGATCTGTCCATTTAGTGCAGCGATTTCAGCATTCTTACTTGCTAACTGAGCACCATCAACATTACCAGTTGGTAGGCTTCCACCAGGAACAACAGAAGGAATCCCCTCTCCTGTCTCAAGTCCACCACCTCTAAACAGAGAAGACTTTAATGCATTAGAGTTTTGAATAACTGAGTCGAGATAGCTTTTTAAAACATTCGCTGGAATTTGATGTTGTAATTCCTGCATACGTTTTCTTGTATAAAACCAATAAACGACGATGACACAAATTAAAAGTATAAGAATAGAGAATAAAATATAAAAAACGTTGTCACTAACGTACATCATTTCTCTTGATAATCTCGTGATAGAATTCGTCACTTTTTAATCCTTTTAATATATAAACCTTTGATTATTTTAACATAATCAGCGCCATTTAAAAGATATGAAAAAATAGCAAAAATGAACCTATAATGTAGGAAATAAATAGAGTCTTTTAGTCGGAAACCATTTCATTTAGCTTCTCATAAAGTGGATTTCTGCCCACAATAATTGTCTTTGAGAAGATATTATGATCATGACCATTATACTCAGTTACTTTAGCACCTGCTTCTGAACAAATGATTTTTCCTGCAGCAACATCCCAAGGAGCAAGTCCCTTTTCCCAGAAGCCATCAAAAACCCCACGAGCGACATAGCACAGATCAATCGCCGCCGAACCTAGTCTACGAACAGCAGAGATATTAACCATGACTTTTTTAAATTTTTTGAACTCATCATTGAATGGCTTTCCCTTTTCGGTAGCAAAGCCTGTTGCTAAGAGAAAACCACGGTCTCTCGAACGAGTTTTCTTAAGTCGAGTTTTTTCTTTCCCTTTAATGAGATAAGCCCCATTACCCTTTGTTGCGCAGTAGAACTCCCCTTTTTCAGGAATATAGATGACACCAACAACAGGTTGTAACTTGTAAGTTAGAGAAAGGCATACACAGTAGTGCTCTAATCCGTGGACAAAATTATTTGTTCCATCTAGTGGATCAATAACCCAAAGGTAGTCACTATCTTGATATTCTTTAAGGTGCTTATAATCACCTTGGTACTTATGGTAGAAGTCTTCTTCGGCCAGCACAGGAATATCCGCTCGAAGTTTATAGAGTTGATTAATAATATAGCCTTCTGACGCATGATCAGCTGCTGAGACTGCTCCTTGAGCATCTTTGTAGCTAATCGAAAGATTTGAAAGATCTTTTTGAAAAGGTTTTAAAATTCTTCCGGCACCACGTGCAATTTTTATTAATTCGCCTTCAATGGCAATAAGTTCACTCTTAGTAATCTTCTTCATCCTGTCTCTTTTTAATGACGGCCTCTAAGTCAGACTCAGAAAGAGGCTCCTGACTAGCAACGGTATAATTTTCTGTAAGCCACATTCCTAAATCAACCATCTTACATTTTTCACTACAAAATGGGCGGAACTCACTTGAATAATAATCAAACTCTTTTGAGCATTCAGGACATTTAACCTTTAAAACTTTTGTCACCAAATTTCTCCGTAAAACTCATTAACTAATTTTTTAATCTCTATATCTTCAGTATATGCTACTTCGTTGATAGTTGAAATATGCCTAATGCCATTAAATGAACTTGTAGTGAAACAACTATCAAACTCATGTAACTCGGCCGCATGAACACGCATCTCTTTTAGGGGGCGTCCTAGCTTTTCTAGCATGAATTTTACCCTCTCAAGAGAGATTCCATCAAGTACACCAAACTCCGCAATTGGAGTTATATAATCATCCCCTTTCTTGAGAATGATATTGGCCGTCGGAAGTTCCAAGATATAAGACTCAGGATCAAGCAAGAGGACATCATCATAGCCTTGTGCAAGACTCTCCCTTCTTAACTGAAATTGGTATTGATAATTACTGCGTTTTAAAAAGTCGGGAAAGTTTTGATCTGGATAATAGCAATGGGAATTCAACTTTAATGAACTTTTAAGCTGATCCTTTTCAACGGCCCATATCCAAAACTGTATTGCTCCAGAAAGCTCTCGATAGAAAGTAATCCTTAAGTAGGCATAAGGGATTGAACTGAAGTCTCCAAGTATTTTTGCCGTGGCAAGCTGAACTTCATCAATAATTGAGCTATCAAAATCTTTAGGCCAACAATATTGAAATGACTTTTCCAGTCTTTGACGATGCTGATCCCAAAAAATCGCCTTGCCACCTTTAACAAGAATTGTCGTAAAGAAAGAATTCCCCCAAAGATTTCCCTCATTAATTAATGCATCACGTGCAGTTAAACCTTTCTTAGAAAAATAGATTACTTCCTGTGCCATAACTTCCCTTATTGTTTCAATCCATGATATCTAATTTTTATGATGAAAAATAGTAGCGATAATATTTCTAATGATATTTTAATTATTGGTTTTGGCTCTCAAGCAAAGTCTTGGTCATTAAACCTTAGAGACTCTGGTAGAGAAGTTACTATCGGCCTACGCCAAAATAGTAGCTCAATTTCTTTAGCAAATAAAATGGGTCTACCAACAATTGATATTACAAATAGCAAAATTGCTAATTTCAAATTTATCATCATCCTTACACCAGATGATACCCATGAAGAAATCTTAACTTCTCTTCAATTCTCTGATACGAATTTTAAGCAAAGATTGGTTTACGGTCACGGCTATAGTGTTATGTACCAAGGCCTACGATCAAAGCTTCCTACACATGAGCACTTTCTTTTGGCCCCAAAGGCCATTGCAAGTGAACTAAGATTTGGTTATGAAACGAAGGCCCCTCTAACAGCAGTTGTAAATTGTGATGATGAGAGCCTCTTAGATCTTGCAAAGGATCTAGGGATTTCTGTTGGCCCAATCGTGAGTAGTTTTGAAGAAGAAACAATCTGTGATCTCTTCTCTGAGCAATCAATTCTATGCTCGGTTATTCCACAGGCCGCAAGACTGTCTTTTGAGACTCTTGTAGATAAAGGCCATTCGCCAGAGATTGCCTATATTGAATGCTGGCATGAAGTTAAACTCATTGCCGATGCCATGATTAAATTTGGACCTACAGAGTTTATGAAACTAATCTCTCCAAATGCCTTCATGGGTGGTGAAATGGCCAAGTCATTGATATTTGATGACGAGTATCAGAACAAGCTCAATAAAATCTATGAAAATATTAAAAATGGCTCATTCGCACGTGAAATTCTTCATACTGATTTCCAAAAGCAGCTCTCTCAGGTTATAAGTGAGTGGAATAACTTAGATATCACCAAAGTTTACAATAGCTTTGGAAAGAAATTGGTTCATGGGAATGAAGAAGCTAACAACTCGAAAAATTAGAAAATCAAAACTTTCTGAAACAAGAAAGTCACTTCAAGTTCTTACTTGTTACGATTATCAAACTGCTCAAATGTTAAATGAAACACAACTTGATATGATTCTTGTTGGCGACAGCCTTGGTAATGTTGTTCTTGGTTACGATACGACAGTTCAAGTTAGCCTAACAGAGATGGCCATCTTTGGAGCAGCAGTAAGAAGAGGTGCACCAAATAAATTTGTGATTGTTGATATGCCTTTTGGTACTTATACAACTTTTGACAAGGCCCTTGAGAATGCGACTAAGCTCTTCCAAGACACTCAGGCCGAGGCCCTTAAACTTGAAGGAGCCTACCCTCATCAACTTGATATCATCAAAAGATTAACTCAATCTGGAATTCCAGTCATGGGACATATTGGTCTGACTCCTCAAAGTGTTCACGAGCAAGGTGGCTACTACACTCATGGCAAAGATGACTCAGATAAAGCAAGGCTATTAGCAGAAGCAAAGCTTTTAGAAGAGGCCGGCTGCTTCTCGATCGTTCTAGAATGTGTAACAGATGAGATTGCCACAATCATTACAAGAGAGCTTTCAATCCCGACAATTGGAATTGGCGCAGGAAAGAATACTGATGGACAAGTTCTAGTTATCAATGACCTTCTGAAAATGGGGCCTGGAAAATATCCAAATTTCTGTACACCTATTGCTAATTTCTTTGATCAAAAGCTTAAGCTAATAAGTGAATATATTTTAAAGAATAAGAACGCGGATAATACAGACGATGCTGACCTACACCATTGATAGTGGTAACACATTTTTAAAAATTGGTGTATTTCAAAACAACACTCTTACAGATGTTAAGAAGTTAAGCATTCATAATTTCGATTTTACCTTTAAAGAGAATTCTTCTGTCATCTATTCAAATGTTTCTAAAGAAATAAACCAGCTTCTTCCATTATGTGCAATTAATGCAAACGATCTAATTAAAGATTTCAAAACATCTTATGATCCAAAAAAACTAGGAATTGACCGTAAAGTTATTTCTTACTTTCTTCAAAAGAGGTTTCCAAATGAGAAGCTACTTCTTGTTGATATGGGAAGCTTTATCACATTTGATGAAATTAATAATGGAACTCACCTTGGTGGCCCAATTTTTCTAGGTTTGAATAATTACTTAAAGTCATATCCTAAATTTTCTGCCAATCTACCACTACTTAACGAGATCAAACTAGAAGATATCGCCAATACAGAGCAGGCCATTTCACATGCCTATGTAGCCTATAGTGAAATGATTATCACTCAAGTGAAAAAATATAATCAACATCGAATTATTCTCACGGGTGGAGACTCTGAAAAACTAAAAGACTACGGTGAAATTCAGAATAATCTCATTCATCAAGCTCTATTTAGCCTACAAAATTCTTTTTAAAATTAGCTGGAATTTCAATGGCACGATACTTCTTACCATTAGATAGACGTAGCCAATAACCTTCCTTAACATCGCCATCCATCACGATATTAATAGGCTTCATCGACACGATATGATCGTAATTTATGTAGATTAGTTCTAGTGTATCACCTAGTGCTTGAACGTCACGTTGTGAGATGATTGAGAACTTACCAAATTTCATAAACTTACCTTTGTTACTTATTACATAGGCCTTCCGAATACCTTCAGATATTTCAAATTCAATGGCCTAAATCCTTAAAAACATATATAAGATAGACACATAGTATTAACAACCAGAAAGTTAAATATATGAAAATATTAGTAGGTGTATGTGGCTCAGTTTCCGCTTACAAGTCAATTGAATTTGTAAGAGGACTGGTAAAGAAAGGCCACGAGGTAAAGGTTATCTTAACAGGCGGAGCAACGAAATTTGTTCAGGCAGACCTCTATACTTACTTAGGTGCAAATGAAGTTTATAGTGCTCAGTCTGATTTCAGTGGCAGTGTGGAAACAAAGTCAGTTCTTCATATTGAACTAGCGAAATGGGCCGACTCTCTTCATATCTACCCAGCAAGTGCTAATACTATTGCAAACCTTGCCATGGGAAAAGCCGATGATCTACTAACATCTGTTTTCTTAGCTGGATGGGATAAGTTTCAAACTGTTATTTATCCGGCCATGAACACATCGATGTGGACCAATCCAATTACGCAAGAAAATATTGACCTTCTTGGACGTTTAAATAAGCAAAGTAATATCTTTATCTATCCTCCAGCTTCTGGAGAACTCGCTTGTGGAGATATTGGAGCTGGAAAGATACCAGCGGTTGAAGAGGTCTTAGCAAATTTTGATGCTATCAACCCTTCAATTAATCAAGAATCAAAACACGTAGTGATTACAGCGGGTGCAACAGTTGCCCCAATCGATCCCGTTCGTTTTGTCACGAACCCATCATCTGGAAAAACAGGATATGAGATTGCGAAAGAATCCCTTCGCTTAGGATATCAAACCACAATCTTACTTGGGCAAAACTCTTGTCCGGAGTTTCAATACCTAAGAAGTCTACCAGGAGTTAAGATTATCTCTGTTCGTACAACAGATGAAATGTATGAAGCAGTTCTTGCTCTTGATAATCAATTTGATACTTATATCTCTACGGCGGCCATTAGTGACCTTAAATTTAAAACAGCAGAAGGTAAGCTTAAGAAAGAGGCACTCTCTTCAAGTCTCGAGTTTGAAAAGGCCCAGGACATTCTTGCACATGTTGTTGCCAATAAAGAGGATCACCAAACGATCGTAGGGTTTGCCGCAGAGACAGATCTTTCAAAAGAAATTTTAGAATCAAAGTATAATCGCAAGCCAACAAAGCTCTTAGTGGGTACACATGTAAATAGTGGCCTTTGTAAAAGCGCAAGAAAAGGCTTCGGAAATAATGAAGCTAACTACACAATCCTTAACGATGGTGAAATTGCCTTTACTGGTGAGCTATCAAAAATCGAGTTAGCAAAAGAAATATTTAAAAGGATTAAAGCTTGAAGTTAATTCAAACGCGATCAGATTTAATAGCAACAATGAAGGAAGTGTCTCACGATTCACTTGGCCTTGTTGCGACAATGGGTAACCTCCATGCAGGCCATATGAGCCTCCTGACAAATGCTCTTGAAACTTGTGAAAAAGTTGTTGTGACAATCTTTGTTAACCCAAAGCAATTTGGAGAAAACGAAGACCTCGATAGCTACCCTCGTACCCCGGAACAAGACCTTGAACTGATTAGAGAAACTGCTGGCGATCGTGTTAACGACATCATGGTTTTTCTTCCAAAAGATAATAGTGAAGTTTATCCAACAGGTTTTAATACGACTGTAACTGTTGAAGGAATTACCCAGAAGCTTTGTGGACAAAGTCGCCCTACTCACTTTAGTGGCGTAACGACTGTTGTTTACCAACTCTTCACTTTAATAAAACCAAGCCAGGCCTTCTTTGGGCAAAAAGATTACCAACAAGTTTGTGTCATTAGAAAAATGGCCCATGACTTAAACCTTGAAATTGATATTAAAACCGTACCAATTAAGCGTGAAGAAAGTGGCCTCGCCCTTTCATCTCGTAATGGTTACTTAACAATAGAAGAAAAAGAATACGCTCTTCTTCTTCCTAATAAACTTGATGAATTAGAAAATCTTCTAATGAGAACAACTTGGGTCGATGCTCAAGCTCAGTTAAATGAAATCCTTGAAGAAACACTAAAGGATTCTAAATGGGACTATCTTGAAGTTCTCGATAGCGCCAATCTAGAAGATGTTGAATCAAATACAAAAGAAGTTGTTATCGCAGGTGCTTACTTTGTAGGAAGTAAACCAACACGTCTCATCGATAACAGATTAGTGGAAATTACTTATGCTTGATAATGAATTTTTTATTTCACGTGAGGCAAAGGCCTCTCTCGTCTCATTAGTTTGTCCAAAGTTCAAAGAACATGCGACAGAAAAAGATACTCTCCGCTCACTTGGAGAGCTTAGAGAACTAATGCGTACACTGGATATTGAAACTGGTGAACAGTATATTCAAAACAAGAAGACTGTTGATCCTGGAACAATCCTTGGAACAGGTAAACTTGAAGAAATCGCAATGGATGCAAAGGCAGAAGGCTCAACGCTACTCGTTTTTGACTGCGAATTAACTTCATCTCAAATTAGAAATATTAAGAAGCTAACTGGAATGTCAGTAGTTGATCGTTGCCATATTATTCTTGAAATTTTCTCTGAACATGCACGAACGAAAGAAGCTCGTATTCAAATTGAAATCTCACGTCTCCAATATATTCTTCCACGCCTTGCTGGTTTCTGGTCTCACCTTGGCCGTCAAAAAGGTGGTATTGGTGTTCGCGGTGGTGAGGGTGAGCAACAGATTGAGCTTGACCGTCGTATCATTCGCGAGCGCATTGAGTTCTACAAGAAAGAACTTAAGGAAGTTGAAAAGTCTCGTATTGAGCAAAAGAAAAAACGCTCAAAGAAGGCAATTACAACGGCCCTCGTTGGTTATACCAATGCTGGAAAGTCGTCTCTTATGAATCGTCTATGCCGTGTAAATGTACTTGAAGAAGATAAGTTATTTGCCACTCTTGATTCAACATTTAGAATGCTAAACCCAGATACGAAGCCACCAATGATCCTTATCGATACGGTAGGTTTCTTATCAAACCTTCCAAACACTCTTATTGATGGTTTCAAGACAACTCTTGAATCAGCACTTGAGGCGGATCTACTTATTATCACTTGTGATATCAGTGATCCTAATTACGAAAAGCATCTTGAAGTAACAAATAACGTACTTGATGAACTAGGCCTAAGTGATAAAGAGCGTTTCATTGTCTTTAATAAGAAAGATAAATTAAATGATAAAATCACAGAAACGATTATTAAGAGAAAGCATCCAAATAGCTTTGTGATCTCAAGCTTTAATACAGAAGAGATCGATGAATTACGTGAATATATCGTTAACTTCTTCCTTGAAAAGCAAAATAACTACGATCTCTTTATTCCATATGATGCAGGAGCGGCCCACTCAATTGTCGTTTCAAAAACTAACGTCATTAGAACAAGTAATCACGAAAAAGGGATCTACTATCAAGTAAGAGTACCTGACTTTATTTATAACCCATTAGGGTTACAAAAATTCGAACTAGGACCTCACGATCCCCTTCTAGACGAAGTCTAAGTAAAAAATTAAATATAAATTTTACTATTCCGAAGAGCGAGTATGAACAAAATCATACTCGCACTAATTCTATCTATGTTATCTTGGTCTGCTCTTGCTGGAGTAAAAACGATCGACGTTGAAGCTTACTTTAAAACAGATATGGACTTCATGTTTTCCATTAAAAATAAGAGTTACGATAAAGTTATTCTCGACTGTCAGGGTTTTATCAATGGGCTAAATCTTTACAGCTCTCGCGGACATGATATTTTTACACTTCCAGGTTATGGGCATTGCATGGCCATTCATAATGAAATTATTAAGAATATCAAAAATGAGAAAAAGTCTTGTTTGGTATTAAATGATAAGGAAGGGCAAATTGTTGTTCTGGACAACAAGTGCCCAGAACAAAAATAGAAGACGCTTAAGAAATTCTCTTAATTAGGTGGTAACCAAATTGCGTGCGAACAACTGGAGAAAGCTCTCCTACTTCTAGAGCAAATACAGCTTTTTCAAATGGTGCCACCATCATCCCCTTACCGAATTCACCAAGATCTCCACCCTGCTGACCTGAAGGACAATTCGAAAAGTCTTTTGCAAGCTCTTCAAAAGTTTTTCCATCTTCTAACTTCTTTAATAAATCTTTCGCTTCATACTCTTGATCAACAAGAATGTGAGCACAACGAATCTTAGACATAGTTTTTCCTTTGAATATATTTTTTAAGAATGAAATCGCCAATAGTATGTTCCTATGATTACGAGAAGTATGATGGCCAGGCCAAGATACATGTATAACTCATCCCTCTCCATTAAAGTCTCCACAAATTCGATCAAGATTTGAAAGAAGATTTGCAATATCGAGAGGTGCCTCAATAACACGCTGAGCTCCCTCTTCTCCTTTTGTCACAAGCTGAACCACAGGAATATTCTGACAGAATTCTGATTCAATTTTCCCTATTGTATCGGCCGTAATTGTTGAAAGATCCACGAGAATGACTTCAGGCACAATATCTCTAATAAAGTGAAAGGCCTCTTCTTCATTAGAAAGAGTGAAGAAATCTCCGCCAACTTCCTTACCTAACGCCTCGATAGCTGTGATCATCATTTGGTTATTAGACAAAAAGAATAGTTTTTTAATTTTCACGATTAAGCCTTCATATGTTACATTTAATCAATAAGAGTAATGGGAGTCCACATGTCTAGCCGCATTAAAATTATTGATAACCTATCCAATTCTACCTTATATGAGTTTTCAATGGAAGACGCAGATCGTGCTTATCAAAAATCTGAAGAGCTAGAAGAGATGGGGCTTGATATCAAGCTAGTTATCCCTTCTGTATCACAGACTCTTATCGAATCCCTTGGCGCCTCAAGTGAAACAATTGAGAAATTAAAAGAAATGATGGATGAAGAAATTGCCTCTCATATCAACGAAGAAGATGGTGGTTGCTCAATTTGTCTTCCCGATGGAAAGATCCACCAATAAAGATCGTCTAAAATTCTTCGTTTAGAAGCGCTTCCATCTTCTTTGTGCTCTCTTGCAGAGACTTAAGAGATTCCATTGCCTTTTTTAGCTCAGGATTATTATCCACGGCCTTGTTAATATCTTCTTGTGATATTGCCTGCCCTGTTTTTTGAGCGGCCTCATTAATTGAGTCTTCAAACGCTTTATTGTAATCACTCTTCGTCGACAATTCATTATTTACGGACTCTGAGCTGGTCTCTTTAGAACCATCATTATTAGAACCTGAAGTGGAATTAGAACTAGCTGTTTCAGAAGAGCTTGAAGAGGTATTCATAAATGGAATCTTAGGAAGATATAACCCTCCAAGAACTCCACAGTCTTCAACTCGATTTGAGTCATTAACAAAGAGATCAACTTCAAAGCGTTTAATGATAGTCTTTCCACCATATGCATTATCACTCATACGACTAAGTTCAAGATTTAACTTAAGCTCTGCACGATGGAAGTCTTGTCCCTCAACTTTATTCACATAGAAATTTGTAATATACATTGATGAAAGAACGAAACTCGTTGAGCTAATCTTATCCCCTATTGTGTACTTGGCCTTACCATCAGGTCTTACAATCTCATCCAAGATAAGGTCATTCTCTAACTTACCTAGCTTAGCTAGAGACCTCTTACAGGTCCCAGGTTTTCCCATATAGGCCTTAATAGCATTGGCATAATTATTTAACTCTGTTTGATTAATTGCTGTTTTTGTCGACTTCATTTGAGTCTTCATGAAACGTGCGAAACCAAGGGCAATGATGGCCAAGAGGCCTGCGGCCATAACAATTTCAAGCAGGGTAAAACCAGAGTTATTTTTAGTTAATTTATGCATAAATATATTTTAGGGGAATACCGGATTTAATGGAAGAATGAATATTAGTCCGTATTAGGCGTGTGTTTTCGAGGGGTTGGCGTATCCGCGACTGGGTTTGGTTCGTTGACCTGTGCCTTCTTTCGGAAGTTTCCGCGATCGGCTGCGCCTACGCGGGCTATTTTTGAGAGTTGCTTACCGCGATCGGCTGCGCCTACGCGGATTATTTTTGAGAATTGCTTACCGCGATCGGCTGCGCCTACGCGGGCTATTTTTGAGAGTTGCTTACCGCGATCGGCTGCGCCTACGCGGGTTATTTTTGAGAATTGCTTACCGCGATCGGCTGCGCCTACGCGGATTATTTTTGAGAGTTGCTTACCGCGATCGGCTTCGCCTACGCGGGTTATTTTTGAGAGTTGCTTACCGCGATCGGCTGCGCCTACGCGGGTTATTTACCACAAACAAAAAAGGCTACCTTTCGGTAGCCTTATATATCTCTAATTTAAGATATTCTTTTTGCAACCACTTCGTGATTGCGGTGCTCCTGTTGCGAACCGCTCGGGCCTGAACCCTCGCTCTCGACACCAATCTCTAGCTAAAGAGATGGGGAGCTAGCATAGCGTCCAATAGTTTGCCTGTGGGCAAACAATGACGCTATTCTTTACCTAGGTTGAAGCCCTTAAGAACGTCACCAAGAGTTGCAGACTTAACTACTTCTTGTTGCATTCCCTGAGTATCAGAGTTTAGAGCAGACTTCATAGAAAGAGCGATTTTCTTCGCATCTTTATCTAGAGAGATAACCATAGCTTTAACTACGTCACCTTTCTTAACTACGTCTTCTGGCTTCTCAACTCTATCTTCAGATAGTTCAGAAATGTGAACTAGACCTTCGATACCAGTTTCAAGTTCAACGAAAGCACCAAAATCAGTTACTCTAACGATTTGAGCTTCAACGATTGTACCAACTGGAAGTCTTGTTTCAATTTTCTTCCAAGGATCTTCTTTAAGTTGTTTAACACCTAGACAGAATTTTTGGTTTTCTTTATCAACTGAAACTACAGCAGCTTCAATCTCGTCACCAACTTTATAATCGTCGTTTAGGTTGATATTTTTCTTAGTCCAAGAGAAATCAGATACGTGAATTAGAGCATCAACTTCTTCACCAAGGTCAACGAAGATACCAAATTCTACGATTGATTTAACTTTACCAGTAACTTTTGAACCTACAGGGAACTTAGCTTCTAGAGCATCCCATGGGTTTTCTTGAAGTTGCTTGATACCAAGAGAGATTCTCTTGTTTTCTACGTCAACTTCTAGTACTTGAGCTTCAACGATTTCACCTACAGTGAAGTGCTTCGTTGGGTTCTTGATAGAGTTTGTCCAAGACATTTCAGAAACGTGGATTAGACCTTCGATTCCGTCGTCAAGTTCAATGAAGATACCGTAATCTTTAACAGATACGATTTCACCTTTAACTTTTGTACCAGCAACATACTTCTCGTGTGCAGCTTCCCAAGGGTTTTCTTGAACTTGCTTAAGACCAAGAGATACTCTTTCTTTTTCTTTATCAAACTTAAGGATCTTAACTTCGATTTCGTCACCAAGAGTAAGGATATTTGATGGGTGCTTAACACGTCCCCATGACATATCAGTGATGTGTAGAAGACCGTCAATTCCACCTAGATCGATGAATGCACCGTAATCAGTGATGTTTTTAACGATACCTTTAACAACCATTCCTTCTTCAATTTGAGAAAGAACTTCACCACGTAGTTTACCTCTTTCTTCTTGAAGAATAGCTCTTCTAGAAAGAACGATGTTTCCACGTTTCTTGTTGAATTTGATAACTTTGAATTCCATCTTTTTACCGATGAACTTATCAAGGTTTCTAGTTGGTCTAACATCAATTTGTGAACCAGGTAAGAATGCCTTAACACCGATATCAACAGAAAGACCACCCTTAACTTTTGCTACAACTGTACCAGTAACTGGAGTACCGTCTTCACATGCTTCAGAAATTTTATCCCAAGCTTTAAGGATTTGAGCTTTGTCCATTGAAAGAACTAGGTTACCTAGGTGAGACTCTAGTTTATCAAGATAAACTTCAATTTCGTCACCAAGTGCAACTTTTAGAGAACCATCGTAGTTAGTGAATTCTCTTTTTGGAACAAGACCTTCTTGCTTGTATCCAATGTCAACAAGTACGTAATCAGGTGAGATGTTTACAATTTTACCTTTGAAAACTTCACCTTCTGTAAATGTTGGAGTTTCTGTCGAATCTAATAGCTTCGAAAACTCTGTTTCATCTCTTGTCTCAACGTCTTCGCCAAGAACAACTTCGTAACCTTGCATCCAAGATTGTTTTAGATTGTTTAAATCTGTCATAATTTACCTCACGGCAGACAACTGAAAGTGTCCAATCAGTGCCTTAATTTTTGATATCTAAAGGCAAGGCCTTTAGTGTAAATCTCTTCTACTGAAGACAATTTACTTTAAAATGATTTTGCGCATCTTATTATTTACGGGGCCCTACGTCAACAATAAAAACTTATTAATTATAGAACCTTAGGCGTTTATTCAGGTGTTTCTCGTACAGTTTAAATAGGTTATATTTATAACCATCGATACCGTGCTCATTCCAAAGCTCATCACGAGACTTTAGACATGATTCCTTGTACTTAGCATTGTTTTGGACAATATCCTTAACCTTGGCCCTTAGCTCTCTGGCGTCACCCTGGCGATAGGTAGCAAGTGAGCCATGATAGATACGGTGTAACTCTTCGGTTGTGGCATTTCTTGGCACGGCCGTAGGAATTCCCTTTAAGATTGCAAGAAGTGCATAATCCTCAATTGGCGACTTTGATGTGTATGAAATCCAAATATCAGAGCGAACTTCATAAATATTGTCGTGCTCATGAAATTCAACATAGTTTTCAAGTTTGTACTCAGCAATTCTATCCTTAATAGGATTATAGAGGATATTTCTCTCCCATTTTCGATTTGAGAAAATATGCAGCTTAAACCTCTTTGGTAGCTCATTATCTAGATTTAGCGCCCACAAAGATTCTAAGCATACAGAGAGGTCGTTTAATTCAACTTCATGATCGTTTACCCAACAAGAAAGGTGAATGAGATTCTCTTCATCAAAAGTATATTTTTTTTCAAAATTAATCTTATCCACACCAAGTCCTGAAGAATAAATCTTGCGAATAGGAACATCCATATGAGTGTTGATAGAGTCGATCATCTCTCTAAAAGGAATGAAGATGAGATCAATCCTTCCTATCAGACGGCGATACCAAAATTGCTTGTAGAATTTGCTAACTTCAAAGTTGATAGTGAAAAAGAGCGCAGTTAGGTTTCTCTTTCTTAAAAAAGAGGCCAGAGGCCATAAGAAATTAAGTTGGTAGCAGTGTACGATATTAATATCGTAACGCTTTATTATGCCTCTAAGCTTTGAAAGCTTGTACCAATTCCATACACGAAGCTTTGTTGTCCCTGTATGAAAGATACAATCTATACCGGCCTTCTTACATTCACGATGAAGGAATGAATCCTTTAGGCAGTAGATAAAGATATTATGGCCTATTTCTTTTAACAAAATACTATCTCTTAAAAGCATACGCTCCTTCGAACCTGAACTATAGGTTGGAGAAACGTAGAGAATATTCTGTTGTTTTCTAAAAATATTAACCATTAATTTTACTTACCAGTATCCTTTCCTGCTTTATGAGAGATTAGCTCTCCTTTAACTGTTCCAATTTTAACCTTTGCAGAGAACTTAAGTACAGTTCTACTTTCATCTGTTGAGATCCAAAAGTTAATATCTCCCGACTTCTTTAAAACACCAGGAAATTCAGTTTGTGCCGTAATCTTATAAGCCTTATATGATTTTCCCATCACTGTAATATTTTCGATCTCGTCAACAGTTGCCTTAAGAAGCCAGGCCTTACCTCTTGTGATAATTGGAAAGTCAAAACTTGTTCCAATTTCCATAGGAATACCACGAATAAAATAAAGGGCCGAAAAAGAATCAGTAAAGTAACGTGGTAGATACTCAACTTTTTTTACTTTTTTAGTCTTCCCTTTCTTTAATCGGTTATAGAAGAAATACGTCTTTAATTCATCGTGATCAAATAGCTGAAGATCATCAACAATTTGACCAGACTCGCGTTGCTTCATCTCATATTTCAAAGAAGAAAACTTCCCCTTATCAGCATCAACATAGACATCAAGAGTGTCTTTAAGTTTATAAATTCCTTCAAAATATTCAGCAGATTCTAAAAGTGCATTTACATGAAGAACATCTTTATCACCAATCTTTGCCATTGGTTGCGTACTAATTGTCGCAATACCGGCCTTAAAGATTGACCAACTAATTTCATATTTAAATTCTTCACCGACAAAGAAGATAGGCTGGTAAGTGTCCCAGTACTTTTTAGATTCTTTATCGAAATTTAAAAAAACTGTTGGGTAGTCTTCACTTTCTTGAGGGTTAACCTTTTTCTTTGGAATCTCTTTGACTATAGGCTTAGCTTTAACGACCTTTTCTTTTTTCTTTTCAACTCTCTCAATTTTCTTCTCTTCAATGGAAGAAGAAAATGGAGGTGGCGTAGGCTTCACCTCTTTAGCTTCGGTAGTTTTAAATTTATCTAGGGTCTCACTTTCTTCAGAAGAGAAGATCTCCACAAGATCCACATCGTCACTATCACTTTTCATGAGTGCACCTGCACAACCGAAAAGGAGTAAGGCAATAAGACTTAAAGAAAAAATATTTTTCACTCTAACCTCTAACAACCGAGTTGATTTTATCTTTTACAAATTGCTCGCCTTTTATAAATTCGATACCAATTTGTAGGTAGTGAATTTTATCACTACTTGAACACCTCTTCATTTTAACAATATCTTTCTCAGTTGTAAGAATGATGGCATCCTTTTCTTGTGCTAATTCGACAAGTCCATCTAACTCACTAACTTTATAGAGGTGGTGGTCAGGGAAATTAAAATCGTCAACTATATTTGCATCAAGTTGCTTAACTAATTTTAAGAATGCTTCAGGAGAAGCAAGTCCAGAAACGCAGATTACACTTTTTCCCTTTAGGTCAGTCAAAGCATAGTCTTCTTCGTGAAGAAGATTCTTAATTGCACTAGGTGCATATTTAAAAAATCCACTTGGTGTATTTGCTTTACAATTATCTAAAATATATGACTCAAGAGTATCAAGTTTTTCTTCGCTAACAAGATCGGCCCTACCGAATAAAACAATATCAGCTTCTCTTAATGCACTTACACCTTCTCTTAAATATCCTCTAGGGGGACAGTGATACTTTGACATTGGTAGAAGAGAATCAAAGAGTACAATATTTAGATTGCGGTTAATCTTTAAATGCTGAAAGCCATCATCTAAAAGAACAACATCCGCCTTTTCTTCTTCATAGTATCTTCTTAAGTTATCACTTCGATCTGCACCAACGACAACACTTGCATTCTTTAAGTTACGGCTCAGAACTAGGGCCTCATCACCAAAGACAAATGGATTCTCGCTGATCTTCTTACCTGTTTTAATTATTCCACTCGATTTCTCAAGCTCACCTTTGTATCCTCTTGTTAAAACCATCGTCTTCTTATTTAGAATATCATTCAAATAATTTCCGATCCAAAGAGTAAAAGGAGTCTTACCCGTACCACCAAGAGAGAGGTTTCCAATACTAATGATAGGAACTTCAAATGATGACGATTTCAAAATACCCATCTTAAATGCAAATCTTCTTAGGCGATAGATCCACTCCCATAGAAAACTAATTGGAGTAAGGGCCACAGAAAAAAAGTTAATGAGTTTTATATTAATATTATTCATGATTCCTCATTATAAATAAGCACTTTTAATTTTTTCGAGAAGATATTGAGAAACTTCGATATCCTCACCTTCCGTTAAGTCTCTTAGCTTCTGAAGTTCACTAAGAACAAAACCGTAGCGTTCTTTGTTTTCAAATAAGTCTTTGCCCTTACGAACAAGATTATATTCACTAAAGCCTTCTCCTAATAATTCCGGATAAACTTCATGGCCAAGAATTAAATTTGGAATTGAAACAAAGCCCTTATACTTAACGATATTTTCTGCGATAAACATATTGAACAGGTTTAGATCATACGCAATCACACTAGGAACACTATATAAGGCCAATGAAAGGTTAACAGTTCCACTTGTTGCAAATGAAAAGTCTGCTTCCTTAAGGGCCGTATCTAATTCACGATCCTCATAAATCCTATCAAACTCACCTTCAAAGCGAGAAAATAGCTCCTCATCAACAGAGCTGGCCTTAACAATGGAAAGCTTGAAATTATAATTTTCTTTAAGCTTTCGGCAGGCCCTAATAAACTGAGGTAACATGAATTCAATCTCAAAGCGTCGACTTCCAGGCAGAAGAAGAATATTAAATTCTCCATTCTTAAAATCAACTTCATGTCTTTGAAATCCCTCAAGAAGAGGCTTCGTTTTTTTAAGTAGAGGGTGTTCAATCGTAATGGCCTTGCTTACACCACGATCCATGAACCACTTTTTTTCAAATGGAAGAATACAAAAGAGTGTATCAACAGAAGCCTGAAGGTATTTTGTACGCCACTCTTTCCAAACCCAAGCTTGTGGTGCCACATAGTAAAGAACCTTGACCCCAAGCTTTTCAAGCTTCATGGCCAATTTAAGATTAAATGTTTGGAAATCAATTAAGATAGCAACTTTCGTTCCACGCTTCTTTACTTCATCGATAATGCGATTATAAGCACCATAGTAAAAAGGAACTTTTTTAACTGCCTCAGTTATTCCCCAAGTAGAAAAATCTTTTAGATCATAAAGTAATTCAACTCCTTGCTCTTTCATAAGCTCTCCCCCTACTCCGTAGAATTGAGTATCAGGAGCTCCCTTTGTAAGAGTCTCAAGGAATGTCATTGCATGTTCTTCACCAGATTTTTCACCAGCAATTATTAAGCAGCTTTTCAATTAAGTTCTACCTCAATATTTTTTTCAAGCGATTCATTAACGGCCGCAATTAATTCCATTGCTGCAATTCCATCATCAATTGTTACAAACTCTTTTGTGTCATTTAAGATGGCATTATAGAAACGCTCTTGTTCGATTAGTAAGTGATCACGTTTTTCGTAATCAAATTCATTAATAACTTGCTCCTCACCAGCTTTAATATCTGTTGAGTAAGAAGCTTTATTATTTAATAGATCAACTCTAAGAATTCCCTTCGCCGAGTTAATTTGCACACTTCTTTCAGTTTTTACATCGTTTCTTGAGTTTTCAATTGTCACAAGACGATCGCCATAACTTAGTAACGCCTTCACATGATCAAATTTATCTGTAAGAACCTTCATCCCATAAGCTCTGATACTCTTAGGTTTTCCAAAAAGCATAAGGGCCAGATCCAGGTCATGAATCATAAGATCTTCCACAACACCAACATCAGCGGCCCTTCCCTTAAACGGTGAATTCCTAACAATTGTAGCAACACTAGAATTTACAGTAATGTCTTTAAACTCTTCCAGACGCTCCCAAACTTGGTGGCATCTCTCACTATGTCCAACTTGTAACTTAACACCCTTTTCAGTAGCAATTGACTTTAGATCCCTTGCTTCTTCTACTGTAACAGTAACTGGTTTTTCACAAAAAACATGCTTACCTTCTTCAAGTAAGAATTTGGCAATTTCGAAGTGAAAACTTGTTGGTGTTGCAATCACAGCGGCATCAATCTCTCCAATGACTTCTTTAATATCAGAGACAATCTTGATGTCAGGGTATTTTTCTTTTGCTTTTTCTTGGTTAGCGGCAAATGGTTCAACAATTGCAATTAATTCACAATTATCTAGGTTATATGCTTTTTGAGCATGCCATTGACCTAAGTGTCCATAACCAATTGAAGCAACTTTTACTTTAGACATAATTAATTCCTATTAGCTTAAAAACGGCGCAATTCCCATTTTAGTCGTTACAATATGCTCTTTAATGCGCGCGATAATTTCATTATTTGCATATGGCTTCATTAGCTCTTCAGTTTCAACGAATGTACGTGGCGAGTAAGTTGAAGCTTCCATATCACGGAAGAAATCAACAATTTCAGAAATAGCATTTCTTTCAACACCAGCACGACGTAGACCGATAATATTGATTCCACGAAGTTTTGCACGGTTACCATAAGCAGTACAATAAAGTGGAATATCCTTATCGATAGCTGAAGCACCACCGATATAAGCACCTTCTGCAACTTTTACAAATTGAGAAATATTAGTTCCACCACCGATGATAACTTTATTACCAACTTTTACGTGACCAGCAAGGTTTGTCGAGTTTGCCATGATAACACGATCACCAACAACAACATCATGTCCTAAGTGAACCTTTGCCATTAGAAGGCAGTTATTTCCAAGAGTCGTTTTTTGACGATCCTTCATTGTTCCTCTGTGAATTGATACATATTCACGAAGAACGTTGTTATCACCAATCTCAACTTCTGTTGGATCTTCACTATAAGTTAAGTCTTGTGGTTCTTCACCAATTGAGCAGAATTGATAGATTTTATTATTGTCACCAATTCTTGTAATACCATTAATGATTACGTGGTTACGAATGTCACAGTTTTTTCCAATTTTAACTTTTGGACCGATGATACAGTATGCACCAACAGTTGTTCCTTCTCCAATTTCAGCAGACTCGTGAATAATTGCAGTTGGGTGAAATCTCTCGCTCATGGAGGCTCCTTCTTAATTTTCTTTTACTTTAAAAGATGCAAGAACCTGACACTGGCTTACTAGGTCGCCTTCATGAAAGATTTTGCAATCGTTTTGTAAGAAACCAGTACGCATTTTTGTACATACAGTTTCAATATCTAATTTCATACCAGGGTGAACTGGTTTTCTAAACTTTGCGCCCTCAATTGATAATAGCGCAACTTCGAATTCACCTTCTTCTAAATTTTTGTAATAAAGCTTTAATTGAAATGAAGTGAATTGTGCCATCATTTCGACCTGTACAACGCCAGGAAGAATAGGATTTCCAGGAAAGTGTCCTGCGAAGATTGGGTGATCTTCACGAGTTGTATAATTTCCTTTCACAACTGCACCTACGAGATCTTTTAACTCGTTCACTTCACCTACAGCTTCTACACTTGTAATCTCATCCACGAATAAAAATGGTTCGCGATGAGGGAGAATTTGCATTACTTGTTCTTTGTTTAATTGCATACGTTACCTTCCGTGTTAAATATTCTTTCGTAAAAAAGCAATTCCTCGTAAAAATTCACGCATAGGTCTTGCCGGGTATCCACCAACGATTTCCTTCGGTTTCACGTTTCCAATAGCGACACTACCTCCAGCAAGTTGTGCGGCCATCCCGACTTCTAAATTGTCAGCGACAGCGGCCTTTCCTCCAAGAACAGCGTAATCTCCAATCTTTGTGCTTCCACCAAGTCCAGCTTGTCCACAGAGAATAACTCCATTACCAATTTGAACATTGTGTGCAACTTGCACTAGGTTATCAATTTTAGCGCCATTGCCAATACGTGTCGGTGAAAATGTTCCTTGGTCAATACTAGTATTTGAACCAATTTCAACATCATCACCAATAATAACTCCACCGAAGTGCCAAATCTTATGATGAACACCTTGATGAAAATTATAACCGAATCCATCACTACCTATAGTCGTACCTGAGTGGATTCGACAATTCTTTCCAATGACAGTTTGAGGATAAATTGTCACGTTAGGATAAATTGTACAATTTTCGGCAATTTTAACATTTGGTAAAATCACACAACCAGGCATGATTGTGCAATCAGCAGCAATTTCGACACCTTCTCCAATAAAAGCGTTCTCAGCTATTTTTACAGAAGGATGGATAGTGGCCATGCCACTTTTTCGGCCATCTAGATCATAGCTAAGTGAACCAAGTTTATTGTCGAAAAATATTTTAGATGCTTTTGTAATTGAGATAGGAATATTCGTTGAAGAAATTAATACCTTCGAGTTATCTTCAAGTTCTTTTTTTTGAGAATCCTCTAATGAGTCAAAGAGTTTTGCATCGACAATTAATGCAAGATTGTCGCTAGCTTTGGCTTCTTGATACTTGACCAAGAATTTCTTCGCACCAATAAAGAGTATTTTCCCTTCAATAATCTCTTCCATCGAAGAAATTCCCGTTACTTCGTAATCAGAATTTCCAGATAGAAAACTCATATCGCTATCGTTTTCGATAATATTTTTAATCAGAATGGACATTTTATCCCCTCCTTTAAAACGACAAAAGGGAATACCTACGTATTCCCTTCATGAGTCTTTTTTTATTAGCAAATTACTTATGTTTTTTATCGTAAGCTTTAATTACATCTTCAGTAATGTCAGTTACTTTTTTGATGTAAAGAATTGGAGTTGTTGAAGTTTCATAAGTCCAATCTAGACCTTTGCTTTTTGATACTTCTTCGACAACACCTTTAATTTTATTTAAAATTGGTCCCTTTGCAGTTTGTTCCATTTTTGCAAGCTCACCTTGGTACTGTTGCATCTTTTGTTGGAAACCGAAGAACTTCTTTTGTAGTTCTTGACCTTTTTGTTGCTTAGTTTTTTCATTCATAACAAGAGCTTGTTTTTCAAACTTCTCTTTTTCTTTTACTAGAGCTTCTTCTTCTTTCTTAAGCTCAGCCTGCTTCTTATCAATTTCTTTTTGCAGTTTATCTTTGATCTTTTTAGATTCTTTAACTGTTAAAAGAACTTTTTGAACATCAACACGACCAATATTCATTGCCGATGCAGTTAATGAAGAGAAAAGTAATCCAATCACTAATAAATTTTTCATATCGTCTCCTTACGAATTAGAATAATTGTCCAATATCAAAGTGGAATTTAGTCCCGCTATTCATGTCTGGGTCAGGGTTGATAGGAACCCCCCACTCAAATCTTAGAACACCAATTGGTGAGAACCAACGGAAACCAAAACCATAATCCATATATATCTTATCGATATCTTCTAGTCTCTTTGCTGTACCAGCATCGAAGAAAGTAACAAATTTAAGACCTGCTTCTTTTGCAAGAGGGTGCTCAAGCTCAAGAGTTGTAAAAGCAGTAAATGGAGCACCGATATTAAATGACTCTGTTTTATCTGGAGTTCCTGGATCATTATCGTGATCATATGTTACAGACTCTTTAGGCCCAATATCTTCAATATCGTAACCACGTAGGTTTCTAGCACCACCAAGAGAGAACTTCTCATTTCTAGGAACTGGAATCCCTTGCCTTTCTTCAATTTTACCTGTGTAGAAACGGCTTCTAAATACTAGCTCTTTCCATACTGGGTAGAAGTAGCGTAAATCAATTTCGTTCTTCCACCATTTCTTATCTCCACCTAAACCAGCATACTCAGTTGCAAGGTTCCAGTAGTATCCGTCTGTAGGCTCAAAGCGGTTATTTCTCTTATCTTTTACAACAGCAAGACGAACTGAAGATGTAACACCATCTTCATTCTCATCAACTGTTGGATCTTTAATATCTGTTAACTCAGTTTCTTCAAGTTTATAAGTTGTATAAAGTCTTGTGTAATCGAAGATTGGATAACCAATACGAGCAGCAAAACCATGCTTCTTATAATCATATGAGTCTAGCTGAGTATCAACAGTTCTAAACACCTCTCCACCAAGAGTCCATTTTGAATCCATAAAGTATGGTTCCGTAAATGAAAGAGAGAAGTTTTGTTGTTCTTTTGCGATATTAGTTGAGAACGATAATTGTTGTCCTAAACCTCTAAAGTTATTCTGAGAAATCGAAGCCTGAAAGAATCCACCTGTTGCCGTTGAATAACCAGCACCAAGAGAGATCTGTCCTGTACTCTTTTCTTTAACACTGATCTCCACATCGAGAACGTCATCTTGCCCAGGAGAAGAAACCGTATTGAAGATAACACTTCCTGGCTCAAAGAAACCTAGACGATTAACATTCTCTTTTGACTCACGAAGACCTGAACCAGAATATTTTCCACCTTCATGAATCTTAAGTTCACGGCGGATTACCTTATCACGAGTTTTTGTATTTCCAGTTACCGAGATACGTCCAAACTTAGCTAGCTTCCCTTTTTCAAATGAGTATTGGATATCAACTCTATTCTCACCAGGAACTAATTGGATATTTCTAATAACGTTGGCAAAGGCATAACCAAGGTCTTGGTATGACTCTGTAAGTGTTTGAATATCACGTCTTAAAAGCTCTTCTGAATAAACTTCACCGGCCTTAAGCTTAGTCTTCTCTCTTAGCTCATCTTCTGTAAAAAGAAGCTCACCTTGAAAGTACACATCACGTACATCAAATTTTGGACCTTCTTTAATTTTAACAGTAATGAAAACCCATTTCTTATCTTCAGAAACAGTAACTTCAGGAACGGCCACGTTAACTTGTAAGTAACCTTTCGTTGAATAGAAGTATTTAATTCTTTCGATATCTGTTTTGAAATTAAGTTCTTTGAAATTTCCTGAACCAGAAAGGAATGAGAATAGACTCTCCTCTCTAGTTTCCATAATTGATTTCACTTCTTCTTCAGCAAAAGCAGTTAATCCTAGGAATGTAACTTTTTTAACTCGAACCTTATCGTATTCACTAATATTATAAACAAGGTGAACATTCTCTTTATCAACTTGTCTAATTTCATATGAAACATTAGCTAGGTAGAAGCCCTTTTCTTCGTAAGTCTTCTCCATCTGGCGAACATCGGCCTGAATCGAGTTAATATCAAGAATAGAATATTCTCTCGTTTTAAGACCCTCGCTTAAATCGTCCTTATCAACCTCATCATTACCTCTAAAAACAATCTTAGCGATAATAGGTTTTTCCACGACTTTAAAGATTAGCTTATTTCCATCTTGATGTGCTTCTACAGATTCGAAGTACTTTAGATTATAGATCGTCTTGATATCATCAAAGAGTGTTTCATTCGTAAGAGTAAGGCCCGCACGAGAACGTAGCTTATCGAGTACAGCTTCCTTCTCTACTTTCTTTAAACCTTGAACTTCAACACTTGAAATCTTAAATAGACGTACACGTGGTCCAATTTCACTTGCTTGAATACTTAAAGTAATTGAAAAAACAATTATATATATAAAACTCTTCCAAGAGTTAATCATCTAGTCTCCATGATCCAGCGATCTTGTCATGTGTGTGTGCAGACAAAAAATACTTGAGTAAAAAAATATCAATAATCTTACAAAGTTACAAAAAGAAAAACGAACATCCTGCACAAAAAAGTGACGAATTAATGCAGAATCCCATCGATCATCGTATGAACACGACTAAACTTTCGAGACATTTCCTCATCATGAGTGACCACAAGAAGAGTTGTTCCAAGCTCTCTCGAGAGCTCAAAAATAAGGTCGGCCACAATTTTAGAATTCTTCGAGTCGAGATTCCCTGTAGGCTCATCGCACAATAAAAGCTTAGGACGCAATGATAGAGCGCGAATCAGATTGATACGCTGCTGTTGCCCGCCAGAGATTTCATATGGGTAACGCTTCAGGCACTCAGCGACCCCTAAGGTCTTGGCCAGTGAAAGAATATACTTCTTCACCTTTGACACGTCATGTCCCCCTAAGCGTGCCGGTAGAAGTATATTTTCTAAACAAGTAAGGGATGAAAGTAAAAAGTGAAATTGGAAAACAAATCCTATTTTGGAATTGCGATAATTTGCTAGCTTCGCATCATTCATTTGGCCAATATTTAAGTTATCGACAGTAATTTGACCGGAAGTAATATTCTCTAGGCCACCAATCAAATATAAAAGAGTCGACTTCCCACAACCAGATGAACCTTTGATAACACATTGTTCACCCTGAGATAGTTCGAGATCAACACCCTTTAGGATATGTGAGTTTCCAAAGTCTTTGTAAACATTCGATACATTTAAAACTGCCATTTACGAAAACTCCTCTCTTAGACCTTGGGCCATTGATTTTGAATCAAGTCTTTTAAGTACTATAAAAGTTAAAAATATAATAAAGATAAATGAAATAAATCCAACAATAAAAATATCTCTTAATGACAAGAATAGCTCAATGCGATTTAGGTGGTAGACATCTGTTGGCAGCGAGAAGATATCAAGCGTCCCTAAAAGATAGTCAAAGATTTCAACACAAATAAGCGAGCCCATAAAGGCAAGAAACCAGATCCCAATATTTTGAACTAACCATAGGGTTCTAAACTTCTTAGGAGAAAGTCCAATTGCGTAGAGTAAAAATATTTCTTGCGAGCGTCTTTCCTTAGAGAAAATAATAAAAGCGAGACAATTAAAGATGGCCAAAACAACCACAATTGAGAAGACAATTGAGATCATATACTTTTCAAATTCAACTGCTTTTAGGAATGTTGCAAAGTCACTCCAATACGGAGCGATGCTGTATTCATAATAGAAGACACTCTTCATATCAGCTACCACTTCATTAATCTTAGCAAGACTTCGGTACTCAGGCTTTAGCCTTAGACTCATTAAATTGATTCGATCCTTAACCCCAAGTAGAGTTTGAATCTTTTTTAAGTTCACGTAGACGAAACGACTTCGATATTCGTGAATTTTAAAAGTCTTAATATCTTTAATCTTTAAGACGGCATTTGTTGGTAAGTATCGCTCACCTAATTTCCCTGCAGAAAAACTAAACTTCAGAGTATCACCGACATTAACTTTTAAATCTTCTGCAAGAAGATCACCGATAATAACTTCATTCTCTTGTGGCTCAACAAGGCCATTATCTAATTGATTGATTTGTTCATTAACACCAACAACAAAGACGGCCTTTCCCTTTTCGTCTTTATTAACAAACGATTGAGTACGAAGCATTGGTATTTTTGTTTCGATTGGAAAATTATTAAGGTCTTTTTGTTCGTTTTCGTTTAACTCAAAAAAACCATTTGTGGCCGTAAGAATAATTTCGCCACTTCCTGCATTGAGAGACTTTTTAAGAGTAACTCCAAAGCCGTCCATGAGTGCCAAACTACAAAGGATAACAGCTAAAGAAAACATTAGGCCGAGTATTGTGGCCGTTATAAAGTAGCGTGAAGATCGATCACGAAAGAAAAGTAATTGAAAATCTTTAAACAGATAGAAAAAACTCAATTTACTCTTCCTTCATCCCATCAACTGACCATCTTAAGTAGGCATCCATAAAACCATCGATATCACCATCTAAAACTTTTTCAGCTTGTGATGATTCAAAATTAGTTCTGTGGTCCTTAACCATTTTATACGGGTGTAAAACATAAGAGCGAATCTGCGCTCCCCATCCAATTTCTTTCTTGTTAGCTTCTTCTTCGGCAGCTGCTGCTCTTTGCTTTTCTAGCTCTAACTCATATAAACGAGACTTAAGAACTTTCATTGCCTGAATTTTATTTTGCAGCTGTGATCTTTCATTCTGACAAGTAACAACTAAACCAGTTGGATAGTGTGTAATCCTAACAGCAGAGTCAGTTGTGTTAACCGACTGTCCCCCTGCTCCACCTGAGCGGTAAACATCGATTCGAATATCTTTATCAGCAACTTCAATTTCAATATCGTCATCCACTTCTGGAGAGACAAAGATTGAAGCAAATGAAGTATGGCGACGATTTGCTGAATCAAATGGAGAAATACGAACAAGACGATGAACACCTGTTTCCGATTTTAGATTTCCGTAGGCGTAATTACCTTCAATCAGCATCGTGGCAGATTTAATTCCTGCACTATCACCATCTTGTACATCAAGAACCTGAACTTTAAAATTCTTATGTTCGGCCCAGCGATTAACCATTCTAAAGAGCATACTTGCCCAGTCACATGATTCTGTCCCACCGGCACCAGCATTGATACTAACGATAGCATTATTTGAATCGGCATCGTCAGAAAGAAGTACCTTCAGTTCTGCCTTATTGAATTCATCGACAAATTCATCAGAAATTTCAATCGCACCAGTTGCAGAGTCTTCATCTCCCTCAGCTGCATACTCAATTAAAATTTCGAATTCATCATATAAGTCTTTTAATTTTGTATAAGTATTAACGACATCTTCTAAAAGGTTTTTTTCTTTTTGAACTTTGGCAGCGTTCTGATTGTCGTCCCAGAAGCCAGGCATGGCCTCCATATCTTGAATTTCACTTATGCGTGCTGACTTTTGGTCAACATCAAAGTGACCTCCTTAGACTAGCAAGCTTATCATCGTAACTTGCCATTAGTGATTTCTTCTCACCAAGGGCTATGCGAGTACTTTCTTCCATCTCTACTTTCCTATTTCTTCTGCCTAGATTTTTTAATTTTAGTTAGAATCTCTTTTTCAAGAGCTTCCATGATTTCTTCTTCCTCTTGCGAGATTTCGTGATCATATCCTAACAAATGAAGAAGTCCGTGACAAAATAAGTGAATAACCTCTTGCTCAAGTTCAAGGTCAAACTCTTTTGCTTGCTTTGCTGCTACATTGCGGCTGATGATAATATCACCAAGCATTACAGGTCCAGGAAGAACGAAATCCGTACTGTCTGGACGCAAGCTCTCATACATAGGAAAAGAAAGAACATCTGTCGTTTTATCCTTACCTCGATGATCGCGATTAATTTGCTTCATACGAGAGTCGCCGCAAAAGTGAAGATCCACTTCTATCTCTTCGTGAACTTTCTTGTCTAAACAAGTGTTCTTTGAGTAAAGAAAATTGCTTAAGACAACAAGTGAGTCTTTTAGCATATTTTCACAGGCCTTAAGTCCCCAATCACTTCTAGAATTGTCAGCTAAGTTAACAATAAGTCTTGATTTGTTCACTTGAATAGTTGCGCTATGGGCCATTATTTCCAATCTCTTTTTAAGGGTGTATTATTCTGTCTTAGGTTACATAGATTATATTACCAAGGCAAAGTTATGTCACTAAGCGAAATGGAAAGATTAAGAGAAGTTGTTGCAAAGTTAAGAGACCCTAAAGATGGTTGTCCATGGGATCTCGAACAAACTCACAAGTCCCTTTTAAAATATTTAATGGAAGAGTCTTATGAGTTCATGCATGCAGTTGAAGATGGTAACTACAAAAAAATGGAAGACGAATTAGGTGATGTTCTTCTCCAGGTAGTCCTTCACTCTCAATTAGCAAGCGAAGAGTCTAAGTTTGATCTTAACTCTGTTGCCAAGACAATCGCTGATAAAATGGTAAGACGCCATCCACATGTCTTTACAGACAATAAGGCCAAGGATGTTGCAGAAATTAAGCAACGCTGGGAAGAAATTAAGAAGGCCGAAAAAGCAAACGAAGAAAGCCTTAAGAAATATGAAATTTGTAATGAACTCCTCTCTTTTCCGGCCCTTACAAGTGCTGCAAAAATTGGAAAGAAAACGAATAAAATAAACTTTGACTGGGAAGATTACACGCAAGTAATGTATAAAGTCGAAGAGGAGTGGCAGGAGCTAAAAGAAGAACTCACTCCTGGGCGCGAGCTCAATAAAGAAAGAGTCCAAGAAGAAATGGGAGATCTTTTATTTTCAGTTGCACAACTTGCAAGACATCTCGATCTTGATCCAGAAATCACATTGCGAGAAGCAAACTTAAAATTTAAAAGACGCTTTAATCAGCTTGAAGACATTGCCAGAGAAGAAGGCATTGTTATTCGTGAAAGCTCTCAGGACGAACTTGAAACTCTCTGGTCTCGCGTTAAAGAAATCGAAAAAAGTAACTAGTTATGAAAGCATCACCTATTAAGCTAAAAAAAGAATTTATCACTCTAAAAAAAGATAAGCGTCTTTATCAAATGCCTTGTCCTGTTGTTGGACTAACTGGTGGCATTGCAACAGGAAAGTCGACGGTATCTAAGGTATTACGTGATAAAGGCTTCCCTATCATCGATGCAGATGCTCTTGTAAAAGAAGTATATAAAACACAAGAGTCTCTTGAGCACTTACAAAATTATTACCCAAGAGTTATCGAAGAAGATGGCACAATCAACTTTAAATTACTACGCGAATACTTTTTCCAAGACATTCAAATTCAAAATGATATTGAAAGCTTAATCTACCGTCAGCTACCGGAAGCTTTCTTAAAAGCTTTTAAAGACCTTGGTTCTCCAAAAGTTGTGATCTACGATGTTCCTCTTTTATTTGAAAAGAATCTCGACTCTTTTATCGATCACAAGGCCGTTGTTTACTGCCCACGTGCAAAGCAAGTTGAGCGCCTTATGGCCCGTGACGGAATTGAAAAAGACCTGGCCTGTAAAATTCTAGCAAAGCAAATTGATATCGAAGAAAAAGCAAAGCTTGCTGATACTGTTATCGATAATTCAGGTCAACCTGAAGATTTGAATTTAAATATGTTTCTTGATCATTTTGATTTATAGAAATAAAAAAGGCTCCTTACGGAGCCTTTTTTCATAGTATTGGATTACTGTCAGCGACAGTGTGTTCGATTTCACCATTTTGACTACGAAGGTTTTGGAAACTGCCATATAGTCCTCGAAGAGATGAGATAAGCTGCTCATCTTCTTCCTGAGCAAAACGTGATAGATGCTGAGTTTGTGTAGCAACATCATTAATCTCATTTCTAATTGCTTTGAAAGTATCTTTAATAGCACCAACATCAGGTACTTCTTTACTATCCATAATGATTTGAACTTTAGAAAGCCCAACATCTAGCTGTGTTGAAACTTTTGAAAAACTTCCCAGTGTCGAGTTAAATTCTTTAAGTTCACCAGCAAACTTCCCTACCGTTGCGTCACTTGCAACTCCACGTTGGATTTGATCGATGATTTGAGAACTTCTTGCTCTAAATAATTCAACCTGTGACTTTAGCGATTTAAATTGATCACGAGATCTTACAAGTCCTGCGTAAGCGGCCTTATTCTCATTAATAATTTCGACAATCTCACCTGAGCGAGTCGCTAATTCAATTTCTTCATCAAATAAACGATTTGTCATTTCGATCATATAACGATTCATTTCTTCAAACTTAGCTCTCATCTCGACAACTGATACAATTTTATCTTTTGCTACTTTGAATTTATTAATGGCATCTTTTTGTAAATCTTTTTGACCTTCAAAAATAATTCTAACGTCATCAATAATCTTGTATTGTTCAAATAAGTTATTTTCCAGAAGTTCAATTTCTTTTAAGAATGAAGCTTTCTGCATTAAGAAGTGATCATTAACCTTTGTGAATTTTTCATAGACATTATCAATTCCTGCTGCAGAAAAATCTTGTTGCAGCTTTTCTCTAAACTCACCATTGAATTTATCCTCAATTAGAGCATCTAGAGATTTACATACAGGAGAAACAACTGACTTCATTTGATTAGAAAGTGTCTCTTCTAAGCTTCTTAATGGATAGAAAATAACCATAATACGTTTTTGATCTGCGTACTCTACTGGAGAAACATACATTTCAAATGGTGCTGCCTCGCTAGAGTTTTCTGTTTTAACTTGAATCTGATAAATCCCTGCTACACCGTCTCTTACAGCACTTATTACTGGATCGTTTTCACCGAGGTTTGTAAAAGTACTTAAGTAATCCCAAGTAATACTCATATCTTTTTTAGCACTATCGATACTCCAGTGCTCATAGAATAAAGAGTTTGCCCAAACAGCATTAAGATTTGAATCAAGAAGTAGTGATGAGAAAGGCATTGCATCTTGAAAGATCGAACCAAAACTCATTCTCTTGTGAATATAGCCACGATATTTTTCAATCTCTTCTTTAAACGGATGTGACCAATCTCCTTTAAGAGATGCTTTTACTGGTATTACTCCATCCTTAATAAGATCAAGTGAAGTTGCTTCAAGCATTTTCTTTGCTCTTTTTTCAGAATAAGCAAACATAAAAAGTCCACCAGCAAAGATTGTTATTAAAATCCCAATAATTGCGATAAGTCCATAAAGAGTCGTTTGAGAAGTTTGGTTTAATTCAATTTTTTGATAAGTAAGCTTTGGCCCAAACTTCTCACTCCATGCAAGATAGCTCTTATTTGTCGTCTTCCAAATACTATCAAAGTCACGAAGTGTATTAAGAGACTTTTCTAAAAGATTTAATTCAGTTCTTAAAGTTCCAAGACGAACAACAATAAGATTCTTATCTTCATCAGAAAGAACTGATCGCATTGTTACTTTTTCCATATAGTCTACATCACCTGCTATCGATGCATGTAGGCGTTTTAAATTCCCGTAACTATAAAAATTAGAACTCTTAGTTGTACCAACTGAAATTTTAGTTTTAATTTTATTAGAAATTCTAGTTAGTGTTCTCCACTGATTATGAACAACAAAGTTTTGGAAACCAATCATCTTCGTTCTAAGAACATTAATAAGTGTTGATTTGTTTGCAGAAGTTGTAATGTCATCTAACTTCTTTCTAAGCTCAGAAAAGTTATTATCTAGAGCTTCATATTCTGTAATGCTTACGATTTCATTTAGTTCTTTGATTGAAGTTTCAAATCTTTCAAATTCAGATGTCGCCTCTTTTGTACGATCAACTCTTACCAACTCTTTAATATCTTCAAGAGTATTGGAATTCTTCACCTCTTCAAATTTAGAAGTTGATTCGTAGACCATTGTCATGCGATCAAAATTAGCAGGGCCATTCTTCCAAAAGGACCAAACACCGAAGGAAATAAGTGCTGTCGTTAGAATAAGAGAAACAGAGAAATAGATAAACAACGGCTTACTGAAACGAAGCTTCATTATAGGTCTCCTAAATGTCGGAATGGGAAAATCACTTCCATATGTTAACGGTCCTTCACATCCTGTGAACGTAAGAAATTTCTACATCTATTATGCAATTTTTTAATTGAATTTTAAAGGCTTAATTAATTTATTTTATAGGCAAACAAAGGCCCTTTATTTGAAAGGGCCTGAGTAAAAAAGTATGTTTTTAAATATTGAATTGTAATTAGCTAACTAGTTCTTCATAACCTTCGAACATAGTTTGTAACTTAGCTTTAAGCTTCATTACTGCTTGAGTGTGTAATTGAGAAACACGAGATTCAGTTACATCTAGTACCTGACCAATTTCCTTAAGGTTTAGATCTTCGTAGTAGTAAAGAGAAAGAACAAGTCTTTGCTTTTCTGGAAGTTGCTCAATTCCCTCTTTAATTTTGTCTCTGAAGTTTTTATTTGAAACAGCAGTGAATGGATTCATTGCTTTACTGTCTTCATTTAGTCCGGCCATTGCACGCTTATCATTGCGATTAAATGTCGCTGAGTCATCGATATTTAGAATAGAAACAGACTTCGCCTTATTTAGCATTGTGTGAAATTCTTCTTTAGAGCACTCTAGCTCTTTACACATTTCATCATCAGTTGCAGGACGGCCTAGTTCAGATTCTAGCTTAGAATATGCACGGTCAATTAACTTTGCCTTCTCTCTTACAGAACGAGGTACCCAGTCTTGTGAACGTAGTTCATCTAGGATAGCTCCTCTAATTCTAAATTCGGCATATGTTTTAAACTTATTATCACGTGAAGGATCAAATTTCTCGATTGCATCCATTAGCCCAATAACACCACATGAGATTAGATCATCTAATTCAATATTTGATGGTAGGCGTGAAGCAATTTTTTGCGCAATATACTTAATTAGTGGAGCGTATTCCACTACGATCTCATCTTTTACTTTTGGATCTACAGTTGATCTATAGTCTTTTAAATTCTTTAATTTTTTGGCCAACGATGACATCTCTCTCACTCCTTGATTAAGCTAGTTGCTGTGGGTTACTACCAGCATGACTGAATCCTCTCAGCAATGCAGGCGCGACTCGACTAGTACTGTCCTCGTCGGTAAATTTATTAATGATGTTAGTGTAATATTTCGAAAGGGAATTCTTTTCCGTTTTCAAAAGAGCGTGATCAAATTTGTCAGATGGAATCTCTAAATTCTTCACACCACCTAATACACTAAGATTAGCTTGCATAAAGCTAGCAACAGTATCCACTAGAGACTTAACAACTTTTCTATACTGTTGATTTGAATCAACTCTATTTACAATGAGGTGATTATTTTTAATTTGATATTTTTGATTTAGAATTTTAATTAAGGCATATGTATCTGTGATTGAAGAACGGTCAGGATTAACAACCATAAAACGATAATCAGCATAGGCCTGTAGATTTATCGTCTCTTTATTTACTCCTGCAGGGCAATCAAGAATAACATGATCATATTCACTTCTATGGGCCGCGATAATATCAATAATAAATTTATCGTGCTCAAAGCTAGTATCAAATAAATCACTATTACCATTACAACCACTTAGAAGGTGGATATTTCCAAGCTTGTATAGACATTCATCAAATGACTTTTCTAAAGATAGTAGTGAATAGAAGTTATCGTTTAGAGGTAGTCCTAATTTAACGGCCGTATTTGAAAGATTATAATCACAATCGATTAAAAGAACTTTCTTGCCTTTAGCACTTAGCTCGTTGGCAATCATTAAAGCAGTAGTAGTCTTCCCTACACCACCTTTACCTGATCCAACTGCAATAATTTCACATTCTTCATTGAGGTAATTAAGAGGGGTTTTAACATTCAATTCGCAGTCATCATCACTACGGTGTGACAACAACCATGTTGAAAGATCGTTTCTGGACATCCTGTCTCCTAAACAAAACTTAAAAATTTAATCTAATAACAAAAAAAGCTACAGCTTAAAAATACCGGCCAAAATCCTTTCGGCGGTTGCAGCTTCTAGGTCATCAGGAACAATCTCACCCGTTCCAAAAAATTTGTAAGGTAACGAATTAAAGTCAATTGCAAGATTAAAGAGTGACCCATAATTCAAGCACTGATCTAAGTGTGTTACCACTAAACCATTTGCAATATTTGCATAACGATTTAGTACTTTTCTATTATACAACTCTGTATTGATTCCCGATAGACAGATTAAAACTTCCACATTTTCAAAACTACGTCTTAATCCATCAACGAACTTCTTGATTTCATTGATTTCTTGATTTGTTGCCTTGTAGTCGATAAAAACATTTTTCTTTGTTTCTATTGATTTTCTTGTTTGTGCAACGATTTCAGAAATTGATTCACAGATATTTGATTCAACATTAAAGAACTTCTCAGAAAAAGAAGTATTATCTTTAAAGCCTGTGTTGGCCTTATTTCTGATAATTACAGAATCCTGCTTAAGAGCAGAAAGCTTAGTTAGCATTGAGCTCTGTCCACATGAAGCATCAGAAATAAGTACTGTAACAGTTTTAGACTCTTCATTATCAACAGAAGAGAAAATTGGCATTGCCGTTCTTACTTCCCCCATCATTTCTTTTAGAGCAAATTCAAAAACTGTATCTGGGTTTTCTTTTTCTTCATCAGATAATTCAAAATTTGCTTTGCGTACAACCTTTTGAATATATCTTTCTTCGATGTCTAAGCTTCTAAAGATTGTCACCATCTCTTTAACACCAAGGGCCTGAGGCTTAGTCATCCCCTGTACACTTTGTGTTAATTCAAAGATCTTCTTTTCAAGCTCGTCAATCTTATTTCTTTGAGTTTCCATTAACTCATTTACTTCTTCGTTATTTGCACGATTTTCGTGTAGAGGTTGAGATTGAACTGGTCTCGACTGTTGAACCTGTGGTCTTTCAACAATTACTTCTTCCTGAATTTCATCTTCAAGAGAGAAGTCTCCATTTAAAAAGTCATTAAAGTGTTCAGACTCAGCATTTGCAGCGGCTTTCTTTACTTCTTCACGATCAATTGAATTTAGGAAATCATCAAGTCCAGAGTTAGCTTGAGAAGAGCTTTCTTCAACGGCACTCACCTTTCGATTAAGGCCTAAACTTCCGTATCCATTTAGTGAGTTAGTTTGTGATTGTCCATTAGTGTTTTGATCGTGTGAATTTATCATATTTGCAATATAAGATGAGTTGTTTTTATAAAATGAATCTTTTTGTTCTGGATTTAGAACGTTATCTACCTTGGCCTTTTTAGTGTAGTTTTTTTCAGAAATAGCAGCAGTAATCTCAATTTTCTTCTTTTTGAAAGCGCCTTTAATTCCCTTATTAGTCTGTGTCTTAAGAATAATTGCGTCAGGTCCTAGTTCGGCCTTAATATTCGCTAATGCCTCATCTAAAGAATCTGCTTCAAATTTTCTCACGTACATCCTATAACCTCACCGTTCCAAGTGACCTAATATTCACATCCGGACTTAATTCATTATGACTTACTACAATCAAGTTTGGTATGAATTTTTCTGTCAATTTCTTAAAGTGACCGCGAATAACTGGTGAGCAAAGAACAATCATCTTTTCTCCCATGTTTGTGGCCTCCTCTATTTTCTCATTTAAACTGGCCAAAATCGATTGGGTAATTCTTGGGTCTAAAGAAACTTGTTGACCATTTTCTGTTTGTATGAGATTGCCAGCAACCTGTTCTTCTATTTTACGATCTAACGTAAATATCGGCAAATCACCATTGGCAGACTTTATAGACTCAGTGATAGTGCGGTATAGCGATTGTCTGACGTTTTCTGTCAGAAGATCTGTATCCTTGATTCTTGTTCCGTGTTCAGAAAGAGACTCTAAGATCGTACGAAGGTCTCTGATGGAAACATTTTCCCTTAAAAGATTCTGTAAGACCTTTAAAACTGCCCCAAGAGGAAGGATTTCAGGAACAAGATCCGCAACAATTTTTGGATAGTGTTCTTTGAAATTATCCATAACTCGAACAAGCTCTTGGCGGCCAAATAACTCATGTAAGTTAGTTCTTAGGATCTCAGTTAAGTGAGTGGCCAGAACAGTTGACAAGTCTACTACAGTATAACCATTAAATCCGGCATCATCTTTCTGATCTTCAGTGATCCAGACAGCAGGTAGACCAAATACTGGTTCAATTGTTTCAATACCATCAATTTGTTCAATAACACTTCCTGGATCCATTGCTAGGTAGTGATCTGGTACAAGTTCACCTTGAGCAACTTCCACACCTTTAATCTTTAGGGAGTAACCACCTGGAGCAAGCTCAAGATTGTCCTTAATTCGTACAGAAGGAATAATCACACCCCAATCTAGTGCAAATTGCTTTCTCATATAAGTGATACGCTCAAGAAGGTCACCATTTTGAGATGAGTCCACTAGATTAACTAGTCCGTAACCAACTTCAAGTTCAACAAGTTCAAGATTAAGAAGATCTTCAAGTGATTCAGGAGTCGACTTCTTCTCTTCTTCAACAACTGACTCTGCAGCAAGTTGTGTAGCTTCAATTTCATTTTCCATTTTATTTGAAACATAAAGTAGCGCTAGGCCAACAGTGATAAATGGTAGTTTTGGTAGTCCTGGAATCATTGCAAAGATTAGAAGTACACATCCTGCAATTAGAACAGCTTTAGGGTGAAGTTTAAATTGTTTACTCATTTGAGCGCCAAGATTATCTTCACTTGTATTTCTTGTTGCAATAACACCGGCAGCAGTTGAAATAATTAGAGCTGGAATTTGAGAAACAAGTCCATCCCCTACTGTTAGAAGTGTATATGTTTCAGCAGCACTTCCAAAGCTCATTTTATACTGACCAACACCTACGATAATTCCACCGATGATATTAATGGCCGTAATTAAGATACCTGCAATGGCATCCCCTCGAACGAATTTCGAAGCACCATCCATTGACCCGTAAAAGTCTGCTTCTTCAGCAACTTCAGCACGTCTTCTCTTGGCCTCTTCATCGTTAATAAGGCCAGCATTTAAGTCAGCATCAATGGCCATCTGTTTACCAGGCATTGCATCGAGTGTAAATCTTGCACCGACTTCAGCTACCCTTCCAGCACCTTTTGTGATTACCATAAAGTTGATAATAACAAGGATGATGAAAACGATGATACCAACAACAAAGTTCCCTTCAACAACGAATTCACCGAAACTTCTAATGATCTCACCGGCAGCACTCGTTCCTTCACTTCCTGAACGAAGTAGAATGTTACGAGTTGAAGCAACGTTAAGAGAAAGTCTAAATAATGTTGTCACAAGAAGAACTGCAGGAAATGTTGAAAAATCCAGTGGTTTTTTAGTATAAACAGAAACTAAAAGAATGATAATTGCGAATGATAGTGTAATTGCTAAAAGTAAATCGAGTACCACTGGAGGTACTGGAATAATCATAACAGCAAGAACTGCTAGAATACCGATCGCGACTGCGAGGTCTGAATTCTCTGTTAATACTTTTAATCTTTTAAAGATATCATCCATGATATTTTCCTAAACTCTAATTAGCTAATAGCTTTTTGCTTCTTCTTAAGCTTATAAACAAACGCTAGAACTTCAGCGACTGCTTTATATAAAGTACGTGGGACTCCCTCCCCTACTTTAACTGATTTATATAGTGCTCTTGCTAAAGGAACATTTTCAACAATTGGAATATTATGTTCTTTAGCAATTTCTCTAATTCTTAGTGCCAGGTGATCTGCACCCTTCCCAACGATACCAGGAGCAATCATCGTCTCTTGATCATATTTAATAACGATAGAAATGTGAGTTGGGTTTGTCACAATAACATCTGCTGTTTGGATATCAGCAAGCATTCTCTTTTGTGCTTGTTCACGTTGAATTTGGCGAATTCTTTGTTTTACTTCAGGAGAACCATCTTGTTCTTTTGACTCTCGCTTTGCTTCTTCTTTTGTCATCATAAGTTTTTTCTTATGAGCATACTTTTGATAAGCAAAGTCTCCAGCAGCAACAACGACAAGTCCTGCAAGAATTGAAAAACCAAGTTTTACAAGAATATCTTTACCAATAACAAAAGCCTGAAAGAAGTCAACGTGTAGGAAACCTACAAATTGCGTAATATCATCCTTCATATATAAATAAACGATTCCAAGAACAATAATAAATTTGAAAACACCTTTAATTGCTTCAACAACAGCTTTCATTGAAAACAAATTCTTAGTCCCTTTAATCGGGTCAATTCTTTCTGGTTTAAACTCCAGAACTTCCGGTGCGTAGATAAATCCAATCTGAGCAATATTTGCAATAATTCCGGCACATAATGAGACAAGACATACAGGAGCTGCACAGACGAGAGCTGTTGTAGCAGTTTTGTTTGCAATTGTTTTAAGAGATTTTTCAGTAAATGCCGTTGCTGGATCAAGGTGCATAATCCATCTAATAAACTCTTCCATCTCTTGATAAATGAAAAGAAGAGAAAGAGCTAGAGTCATGATACAGGCGGCCAGCACTAACACACTTGTTAGTTCTTTTGAGGATGCAACCTCACCCTTTCTTCTCGATTCGTCAATTCGATGCTGGGAAGGGTCTTCCGTTTTTTCTTGATCTGTATCTTCGGCCACGACTTACCCCTTAAATGATAAAGTTAAACCACTCGCCAAGTCTTTCCGTATACATTCTAAATGCTACTTGAAAGAACTCATCGCTTGTTGCCGTAAATACTAGTAGACCTAAGCCAATATTAACGACAAAGCTAACCATAATGATATTCATCTGTGGAACAGTACGAGCAATAATTCCTAAAACCGTACTGATGAGCATATTTGTAAAAATTAATGGTGTTGCTAGCATAATTGCAGCAATAAAAATTGATTTGAATGCTTCGATATAGAAGATGTGTGATTTTGCAAATACACCAAAATCATAAATATGAATTGAATAAAAAGATTGAAAAATCCCTTTAAACATTGGTAGTAAAGCACCTGATGAAACAACCATAACGAGAACAGTCCATTGTATTAGCCTTTCGAAAGGACCTACTTGCTGACCCGAAGAAGGATCGAAGTAGCGAATGGCCGCAAATCCAATTTGCTGGGTAATGATACTACCTGCTGACAGGAAGATACCCATAATTGATTTTACCAAATATCCGATTATCAATCCAATAAGTGTGTAAATAATAGTGAGGGCCCAGAACTGATCCTTCCCCACATACATAATATCTTTGATAACTTCACCCTGAATATATGGGTAGAAGCAAAAGCTCATCACTAGCGTCGATAAGATCTTAACAATCATAGGGATTGGTAAGTTATCGTAAATAGGCAGTTGAAAATTAATCGCCAGCAGTCTGGTAAAAATTAACCAGAATGCAATGATTGGGACAATGTCAGTAATTTGAATTGTCATCTAACTTGGCCTACCTTCCAGTAACAAGACTTGGAATTGAAATAATTAGATCTTTCGTAAAAGTTGTTAACTGATCCGTCATCCACGGGGCAGTCAGTACAAGAGCTCCAACAATGACTAGGATCTTTGGAATAAATGAAAGTGTCTGCTCATTGATTTGAGTAACTGCTTGGAAAATTGAAACCAAGATACCCATAATAAGTGCACCTGCTAACATTGGTGCAGATATCATTAGTCCTATTGTAATTGCTTGTCTTGCGATGTCAGAAAAAAAGTCCATGATTACTCCTAATTAAACGAACGTAAAAGTGATCCAGTAACAAGTTGCCAACCGTCCACAAGAACAAATAGTAAAAGTTTAAATGGTAGTGAAATAACAACCGGAGGAAGCATCATCATCCCCATGGCCATTAGAACAGATGCCACAACCATATCTAAAATAAGAAATGGAATATAAAGTAAGAAACCAATTTGAAATGCAGTTTTTAGTTCCGAAATAATAAAGGCCGGAATTAAAAAGTGAATAGGTACATCATCAATTGATTGTGGTGCTTGACGATTTGTTACATCATAGAAAAGTCCGATATCGGCCTTACGAACCTGCTTATTCATAAACTTTCTAAGAGAGCCTTCAATACGATCAACTGCTAAAGTCGTCGTAATTTTCTTATCCATATATGGCTTAACTGCATTTGCATAAATCTCTTCTCCTGTAGGCTGCATAACAAAAACAGAAAGGAAAAGTGCGAAACCAATTAGAAGTTGATTTGGTGGCATACTTTGTGTACCAATTGCTTGTCTCATGAATGACAGAACAACGATGATTCTTGTAAAGCAAGTACAAAGAATTAAAACCGCCGGTGCAAGAGTTAGTACTGTAAAGAGAATAGTTAATTCGATCGTATCAACAAGATCAACTCCCTGTCCAAAATTAACAGAAAGACCTGGAAGCCCCAGGTTAGTTGATTGTTGAGCAAAGATCGTACTTAGCCATCCCCCAATACTAAATATTAATAATGCTCTTAAAAAATTCTTCATCCAACTTCCTATTGAATTAATTTTAATAAAATTATTGTAAAGACTTCATGTCTTTAACTTTCTTCTTAATTTGTGCTGTTAAGCTAACTTTCTCTTCTTGAGTCGCTTGTCCAGCAAGACTATTCAAAATGTCTTGTTGTGATGAAGCTGTCGAGTTACTTGCTTCTTTCATATTTTGAGCAACTTCTTTCAGCTTAAATTCTTTTGAACCAGAGTTTGCCGTATCTAAGTTTGTATCAAAATTAGATCCCGTTAATGCCTTCTCACCTTCTTTAAAAAAGTCTGTTGTATCTTGAATTTCAGTTAAGAAGTCCATTCCCTTTTCAGATTGCGCCATTAGGAAAACTTGCTTTTGAACTCTAACAACTAGTAGGCTTCTCTTAGGAGCAAGATAAGTTGTTGATAGAACCTCAACCATTTTTGCGTTTGAGAAAAGACCTAGACCACCCTTTTTCAACATTCCCTTTCTAAAGAAGTTCATTAGAAAAAAGATACCTGCTGCAAATAGAGCAAAGAATCCAATAAATTTAAAAATATAAGTCGACATCTGGAATCCACCTTTTTCAACACCTGAAGAAAGATTGCTTACAGTGTCTTCAATCTGCTCATTCTTTTCTTTGGCAAGAGCTAGTAAAGACTCACTTGTCTTTTCTAACTTTACATTATTCTTATTTTTATTATTTGTTACTTCTTCTTTATCTTTTAGTAGTTTTGCAAGATAGCTTTCGTCATAAGCTTCAGCATTCTTTTGCTTAACAGGAGCTTTCTTAGCAGGAGCTGCTTTTGTTACTGCAACTTGTTTCTTATTTGCAGTGATTGGAAAATACATTTTAATTTCATTATCACTAACTTCTAAACTTACTTTATCTTCGTTACCCTTAATGTCGTACGGGAGAATTGCACGAACGCGAGCGACATCCTTTGTAAATTGATATGCTAGAAGTTTCGTATCAAACTTTTCATTAACAGATACTTGCTTTTCAATCTTTGGCCATACGATTGTATCTTTTAATGCTACTTGAATAATATCATCTTTAATTGTTAACTCAGGAGTTGTCTCAAACTTCCCCTTAAGCCCAACTGTAACAATACCTGTTGAACCATTTTTAGTTAACTTAACCTTCCCTACTTCAACTCTAGCAAATGCATTCGTTGTCATAAGTGAAAGTGCTAAAAATAATAATTTAAGTTGTCTGGCCATGATTAGTTCCTACGTTTATCTACTACTTTAGATTTTCAATTCTCTCGATTGGCGAAATAATATCAGTTAAACGAATACCAAATTTTTCGTTTACAACGACAACTTCACCTTTTGCTACTAACTTTCCATTCACTAGAATCTCTAGAGGCTCACCTGCTAGTTTATCAAGCTCTAGTACCGAACCTTGTCCTAGTTGTAGAAGATCTTTAATGATTACTTCTGTTCTACCTAGCTCTACTGTTACTTTCAGTGGAATATCTAAGATAAAGTCTAGGTTTTGAACCTTAAGCTTATTAATGGCATCATCACCTGCTCTGATTTCATCAGCAAGTTTTTCAACTTCCATTGTGTTGAAGTTCTCTAGCCCTTGTGTTTGGTTATTTAGTTCTGTTTGATCACTCATATATATCTCCCTTAATTATTCGACTTCAATATCCATAGAAACTTTAGGTGTCTTATCAACGTGAGTTACCTGCACCGCTCGGTTTCCTTTGTATGTTCCAATAAGACACTTCAACTTTTCTACACCTTGAATTGCTCCCTTAACCTCGCTTGATGCTTCTTGGTTAAGAGGAATAATATCTCCAGTTTGAAGAGTTAAAAGGTCTCCTACAGTCATTTCAGCTTCACCAAGCTTTACAACGATCTCGGCCTTCGTATCCTTGATGTGCTCATTCATAGCACTAGTCCAGATACTATCTGCCATATCATTATCTGTTTGGTAATTTGATGAAAGCTTTTGCTTAATCGGCTCAATCGTTGAGTAAGGAACAACGATCATAATCGTTCCAGAAGCTGATTCAAATTCAACTTCAAGAGTTGTTGCGATAATTACATCTGATGGAGGAACAACACCAACGAATTGTGGGTTAATTTCAGTTCTAACGTATTGAGCATCAATACGGTGAACCTGCGCCCATGCCTCTTCAAGGTCAGCAATGGCCATATCCATAACTTTTCTCATGAAAGAAAGTTCAATCGCTGTAAATTCTTTTCCTTCGATCTTTGTGAAAGGACGATCTGTACCACCAAAGTATGAATCGATAATTGCGTAAGCAAGCTTTGATTCAAATACTAATAGAGCAGGACCTCTTAGTTCATTAAACTTCATGATACACATACACGATGGAATCGGAAGTGTGTTTACAAACTCACCAAACTTTAAAAGGTCTGTCGAGATCATCGAGATCGTCGAGATCTTTCTTAGAGAGTTTGAAAGTGATACACGAAATGAACGAATGAATCTTTCGTAGATGATTTCAAGAATAGGCATTCGCCCACGAATGACTCGGTCTTGATTTGTTAAGTCATAGGGCTGAATATTCTCGTCTTCAGCTTCATCATCGAAATCCCCACCTTCACCTAGAAAATCATCTGCGTCACCATCGTTTACAGCGTTTAATAGAGCGTCGACTTCGTCTTGACTTAAAACCTGTGCCATCGTTCCCCTCCTAGGATTTGATGATCTTGGCATCCTGCCAAAAATTAAACTTAATACTTTATATTAACTAGTTGATCTGGAAACCAACGTAGTAAACATCTAAAACTTTTCCATCAACTAAGTATGAGTTGATAGCAGATTTGATCTCTTCTTTTAGGTATTCCTTACCTTGTACTTTAAGAAGATCATTTGGCCTCTTAGAGTTCAAGATACTAATGATTGAATCTCTAATCTGAGGCTTTCTTGCCTTATACTCTTCTTCCTTCGCATTTAGAGAAAGCTTAAGAACGGCATTTAATCTAATGTAGCGTTGAGGCCCATCACCTTGTGCTAGGTTGGCCGTGAAGCTATCAAGAGGAAATAGCTTTCCTTCTTCTTCCTGTGCTTCACCAGTTTGTACAACCTCTTTATCTTGAGATTGTTCGGCCATTTGTGCCTTAACAATATCTTCCACAGACGATTGCTGTGAGATCTTTAAATGTGTTTGGTACTGAAAGTAAGCGATTACACCCATTAATACGATATTCAGTAGTAGAGCTACTGTTAGTAGAGGGTTCTTTCCACTTCCTTGGTATGAATTGTCAGCACTTCCATCTGCCATAATCTATAAATCCTTTACTTCACACAGAAAAAAATTCCTTTAAAAACTGTGCCTCGTCAAAAATTATACATCTAGCGGCCATTTTCTACAAGATAGTAAAGTATGTTCCGGAAGATTCTGCCCATTAATTTTGAAATTTTAAGACTTTATGAGGAATGTAAAAAAGTGGTGGTGTCAAAATGTCGACGTTTTTTTGACGCTGAAGAGGATTGATAGGCAAAATATGCCTCTAAAAATAAGAAAGCCTCCGTAATGGAGGCTTCTTATTATGAAACTAATTTCAAACAAAAATTAGAACATTTCCTTCCAAGCTTTACCTGGCTTGAATTTTGGAAGTGTCTTAGCTTTGATTTTGATTTTTTCACCAGTTGCTGGGTTGATACCAGTTCTAGCTGCTCTTCTTACTTTTGTGAAAGTACCAAAACCGATTAGTGAAACATCGTCACCTTTCTTAACTGCTTTCTTGATTGTTTCAAGAGTAGTAGATACGAATGCATCTGCATCTTTCTTTGTTAGGTGGCTAAGTTCTTTGTTTTTTAAGATTGCTTCTACAAGTTCTTTTCTGTTCATTTTAACTCCAAATAGTTAGTTATTTAGTTGTTGTAGAAATAGGATGAAGTTTGAAACACGCTTTGACAAGGCTTTTTAGCGTTTTTTTTAACTTTTGAAGGTTTTTTTTATTTTCATGCTTATTTTAAGTTTTTTTCTTGCCAAACTACTATTTCTTCCTCTAGTGCGATTCTCACGGCTTTTAGCCACTCTCCTTCAAGTTCTTTATGATCTTCAAGGTCTTTAATTTCAACAAAAAGTTGAATAAAAACTGGACCTAGTTGATGATAGAAAGTTTCCATTGTTGGAATATTAATATCGACAGGAAGACGATGAGCAAGCTTATCCAAGCTTTTTTCAAGCTCTAAAATCTCTTGTGCTAAATCGAAAATAGAATTGATTTTTAACAAAGATGTTAAGTGATTAATGTAAGCAGTATTTAAAACATTTTGTTCTAATAAAGAATGTGGAATATCATCGTGAAGAAAATCTTCAATTGTATAATCAATTTGTCTTGCTGATTCACGAAAGAATTCTTTGTTAACTTTCACTTGATTCTGATCAAAGAAGTTCACCATTTTAACCTCCAATGATCATATTATAACACGGAAAAATAAAAAGGCCCACCAAGTGGCGGGCCTTCATATTTAAACTGAACTTGATCAGTGATTAGATATCAAGTTTACCTTTTTCTTTAAGAAGACCAAGGATCATCTCAAAGTGAGAAAGTGGGTAAGCACCTTTAACAGGTACACCATTGATTACGAAACCAGGAGTTCCTTGAATCTCAAACTTTCTTGCTTCAGCTTCGTCTTGTGCAATTCTTTTCTCAACTGCTTCAGACTTAACATCCTTAGCAAGTTTAGTCATATTAACACCTAGATCTTTTGCTGTTTTCTTTAGGTATTTTTCTTTTAAATTTCTTAGCTTTTGCTGACCTTCTTGTGTGAAAAGAATGTCGTGAAATTTAAATGCTTTCTCTTCAGATTGAAGTCTAACCGCTTCGTAATAAGCAGCTGCGATTCTAGCTTCTGAGTGGAAAGAAAGTGGTAGGTGTTTGTAAACAAATTGAACCTTACCTTTGTACTTTTCAAGCATTGGCTTAACAACATTATCAAACCCTCTTGTACAGTAAGGACACTGAAAGTCAGAGTATTCAACTAGAGTAATAATTGCACCTTTAGTACCTCTAACTGATTCATCTTCTCTGATTTGTGGTTTTAGAGGGTTTTCAATAAACTCGTGAAGTTTCTTGTTTTCCTCTTGTTCTCTTTTCTTCGCCATTGCTTCTTTTGCGTTTTGAGCTGCAACTTGAAGAGCTTCCATAACTTCAGCAGGGTTAGCTTTAATTGCTTCTGCTAAAATCGTTGGATCATCTTTTAATGCTTTTTTGATTTCATCTTTACCTACACAACTCGTAAGTAAAACTAATGACATTACAATGCCTAATGCTTTTTTCATTACTATCCCTTTTGTTATTATGAACAAATTTCACATCAAATTATTATTATGATTTTACTTGAACAAAGTTAAATACTCAATCATCTTTTACTGAGTACTCTTTTTCCATATAGTCCAAATACTTGTTGATGGCACGCGTCTGATGACGAACGTACTTGTAACCGATAAGGTGAACTCTTGATGTATATCGTCCACTAATAAAAGATCGCATCGTTGCAAAAATACCAAATGCTGGCGTCGCAACTTTGTTATAAAGATAGCCCATGAAGAAGCCATAAGAAATAATATTGATAATAATCGTAATCCCTACAATGTCATCCTGGATTAAGGCCATGTTACTAAAGTAATCTTTAGCAATTTTACCATTCGTAAAGACTTCGTTAACCACAGAGATTACAGCATCAAAAAGAGCGTAATTAATAATTAGAATGATCATTCCAGTTAGAATACAAGTGATGGCAACGTAGATACTTTTATGGACAAAAAACATCGTCTCGAATACCGGTTTATGTATCCTCTTGTATTTAGAAGGAACTTCAATTTGAGTTAATTTTCCACTCATGCGTAGAGTTGAAGTCGTTGTAAAGAACCAATCACTAAAACTAGATAATAATCTTAACTCAGATTTAAGTTCTCCATCGAAAGAATTTACTTTTTCTTCAGATCCTAAAAAGTCCAAACAGTACTGTGCAATCTCATCAAATGGCCTAAGCATTAATTGTGCAAGAACAATTCCCGCAACAAGTAAGAAAGCAATGGAAATAATCATCCAAGGTAGAACTTCTAATAAACCAATTTGGAGGTAGTCATAAATTAATGAATCAATAATATAATCAATATCCTTACGATAAGTCGTAATATAGATAATCGTTGATTTTAAAAGTATCCAGTTGAGGATGAATCCTACAACAATTGAGATAAAAGGAATGATCGCAAAGATGAGCCCCATCTTTAAACGAAACTTGGCCTGATCATCCTTTTTAAAATCTTTAAAGGAGCCAGTAATAATCTTAAACATTGATTCTTTTACTTGTTCATAAGCTGTCATAATTACTTACTATTTCGGTTAATTTGAAAAAATTCTTAATTAATTTTATCAATCTCTAAAGAAATCCTTAATTGTCACCGATACAGGAAATAGCGTGAAAACTAATATTTGAGGATATTATGAAAAAGTTTAAGTTATTAATGGTTGTGACAATTGCTTCAATGCTTGTAACAAGCTGTGGTCAAGATTCAAAAAGCAGCAGTGGTGGTTACTACTCTGGTTGGGGTAATGGCGGAAGTGGTTCCAATACAGGATCAACAGGAATGGACTCACAAGGGCAGGCCTTATTTGATAGTCTTGTCAATGCTCAAGCCTTTAGTTGTCAGTACGGCCGATATGACAGTAATAATTTAAATAACTATGGCCAGTCTTATCTTAGACTTGGACAAAGAAGAGGAACAATTGTTGCCAATATCCCAGCAGGCTACTCATATAATAATGATGTCGTTGCAGGTCCACTACAAGAAGGAATGCTACCTAATGAATCAAACCAACACCATGTTGGAGTAAATAGTTTTGGTGATATTCTTATCATTACTAAAGTGCTTAATGGTAGTAATCTAACTGGTTATAACGTTCGCCTTTCACTTTGCTCACGTTCATTTACAGATGGCCGTTATAGCTACCCAATTATTGGAGATGATCGTGGACTACAAGGTATTGCTCTACAACAATCTGGTGCAGTTCTAGGTTCGGGAACAAATTGTCCAGCAGCAACAGTTGATTCAGCTCACTTTCAAGTTGTTGCAGCTCCATACCAATATTCTCAACCGACTCAAGGAACACTTCAAGCAGTTGGTTTAAATATTAGTTTTTCAACACCTTGTCCTTAATGATTTAAGAACTAATAAAGTTTTAAGATATTTAATTTCGGAAAATAATGGGCCAGAATTTCACGATGGCCCCTTCCTTTTTGGGCAAGACCTAAAGAACCAACCTGGCATAGGCCAACTCCATGACCATTCCCCTTTCCAACAAAGTGAAGACCTGCTCCACCAACATCAACCATATAGAAATGGTTTGAAGGAAATTCGACACGGCCAAAGTAGCGACGAAATAAACTCTTTTTGATCTTGATTTTCTTTACACCATTTTGAACATAAAGATTTGTTTGATCTCTCTTATCTGGGTATAAGAATAACTTCTTTTTTAAACTTTGTTTCTCAATGAACTTCTTTCTCATTGCCCATTTAAGAAATTTTTTAAAACGAAGTTTTGTAATTTTTGAATCCCAGTTTTTCTTCTTCTGACAGTAGTCGCATTTCACAGTCGAGTAACCATGAACATCATTTTTCCAAACATCTGAAGGTACTAATGTCGTTCCTCCACAACTTGCATGAAAGAATGCTGGTACAAGATTTCCCTTTCCATTGGTAAGAACTAATCCTGCCGTATCTTTTGCGGCCTCAAGAGTGCTGGCCGTCACATCATTAAATGTTCCATTTACTTGATGTTTTTCAGAATTTTCTAAATCATAAAGTGTGTCATTCTTAAGCCCTGAAATCATCATGTGATGAAGAGCATAAGTACGAGCAGCTACGGCCTGTGCTTTAAGGGCCTCAATTGGCCAAGATGCATTCATCTCTTTTGCAAGTAAGGTTGCAATATAGTCATCAAGATCCATTTCGTTAACAACATCACAAGAGTTTCCATCAGCACTCGTCACAATATGCATTTGCCCCATAAATTGCTTACGGTCAAAACTAATAAGTCCAGTTTGCGATGTTAGGGATGCTAAGTATTGTGGTTTTACAGATTTTACTGATTGTAGATTTTGGCAATTAACTTTGATCTTCTTAAAGCCTTTAAAGCTCTTGCGACTTCTGGTCGCAACAACCTTACGAGTAAGATCAACGCCTTCAAGAAGAACGTTATCAAGATCTTTGGCAACCCTCACCTTTATCGTGTGTCCAGATCGTAAGTTTTGTAATGGGCTAATTCTCGCCAGAGAATTCCATGAAGAAAGTATAATGATAGAGATAAGTAAATTTCTCAACGAATATCGTCCTGATTTGTGCGGCATCCTTGCCCTGCAACTTCTCTAGTAAAATGATATATGATTTTACTAAGCTACTCAACTTGAGAGAAATTTTATCGCTTTTTGCATATCTGTCCATGCCGTTTTCTTCATGGACTCATTTACCTCTAGTAATTTAGGGTGAAATAGAGGCATGACATCGATTAACTGAGCATTCCCATCAACTTCTATTTGAATCGAGTGAAATTCTCCATGAACGTTTGCAAGACGAACACGTTTATCTAGACATAAATTTGTAGCAGCGGCACCAAGACTAATGAGAAGCCTAGGCTTAAAGTGGGCGCAACAAGTGAAAAGAAATTCACGAGCATCCTTTTTAATAAATGGAACACGAATAAAGCGGCCGCTTGAAATCTTCATGGCCTTAATCATACGCCCCATAATATCTTGATCAGATTCAATCATTGATAAAGGTAGGAAATCTGGAAGCTCCCCTTCTTCAATCTCATCGAGTCCAAAGAAGATAATATCCACTTCACCTTGGTAGTCTTTGTAACCAGGGATCGATTCAAGCTCCCAAGAACTACTATATTGTGAAAGGAATTTATTGATATCGTTATTAACTTTGATTGTACGAGAAGATTCAGCGCCACTAGAAGCTGCCGCAATATCAATCTTACGCTTTGGAGGTGCTATAGGAACCTCTATTTTAGGCGCTGAGACTGTTTGCTCGACACTTGCTACTTCTTTACTCGGTGCTTGTTCAATCGCCTTAGAAGTTTGTTGAGGAGCTTGTTGTGGAGCCTCTGTGACTTCTTGTGAAGCCTTACTAGAAGCAAGCTTGCGCTCTTTTAGCTTAGGATACCAAAGCGTATTTTCAAATAACTTGGCATAGTAATTCGGCTTCTCATCTCGTGAGAGTTTTAAAACGTTATTAAAATCTTTAGTTAATTTGGTTAAAAATTGCGCCATTACATTATTTCCTATGGGTAAAATATCCCTAAGTCATTAAAAAAAAAAGCATAAATTTCAGAACATTGTTAAGCCTCCGATAAATCAACTACATCCACTACTTGGGACACTCTGCACAATCTCAAATCCCCAGTGGTAATTAATATTTAAAGGAGTTGCTACAATGTCATTCGATCCAGATTTCCAATTTGAAAACTTTGAAGAGTTATTTGGTGATGCCGATCAAGTACATAAGGTTTTAAATGATTGTCCTGTATGTGGCTCTAAAATGGTTCACACACACCTATCGGATTATAAAAACTTGTACATACACGAGAATTCGAGATGTACTGATTGCGGGCACGGCAATCGTAAAAAAATCCACCACCTAAACTAGACAATTATTTCTGAGGGAATTCGGCCATAAGCTTGGTATGAATTCTCTCAGCAATGCCTTCCTTCACATCCAATTTATGACTAATTTCAATGACCGATAACTGCGAGAGCTCTTTTAGATTTAAGTCCATATTCTCGTGAATAGTTTTTAGAGTCTTCTCACCAATCCCTTCAATATCATCAAACCACGAAGTAAATATTCGATCCCTTTCTTTCTTGTGGTGAAGCTTTCTCGAAAACCTGTGTGCCTCATCCCTCATTTGCACAACAATTCTCATAAGAGATGGCGTCTTCTTTAAAATATAAGGATTAATGCGATTAGGAATGATAAGTCTTTCATCGGAGCTTGAGACCTCTTTATCTTTAAATGATTCCTGCTTGCTCGTTTTGATTTTTGCAATCCCCACAACTGGAATATCGAGTTCAAAATCCTCAAGAACTGCTAAGAAACTTGAGACTTGTCCCTTCCCACCATCAACGATAAAGACGTCAGGAAGTTTTCCCTTTTTAAGCCTGCGCGAAAGAACTTCTTTCATCATAGCAAAGTCATTATTTCCTTCAGGCCTTTCTTCTAAGTGATAATAGCGATACTGCGCCTTATCTGGCTTACCATCACGAAAAACAATCTGCGACGCCGTTGGAGACTTCCCCTGCCAAATGGCAACGTCAAAGCATTCGAGAATTTTTGGTGTCTCTTTTAAATTTAAAAGCTCTTTTAGTTTATTTAAACCAATCCAAGGGCCATCAAGATTCTTCACCCTAAAACGTTGATGCTCTCTAGCGTGATCAAGTGTTAACTCATAAAGAGTTTTCATCTTACCAATAGGCTTTTGCACTTCAACTTCTTGATCAAGAACTTCATTAAAGGCTTCACTAATCATTGAAAGATCCGCTTTCTTCTCATCTAGATAAATACGACTTGGAAGTTTCTCTTTTGTATTTGAATAGTATTGAAATAGGAATGTTTGAAAGAGTTCATGATTCTCACTCTCACTATCCCCTTTCCCAAAGTGATAATTCTTGTGACCCAGAAGGATCCCTGATCTCATCATATAGATTGAGATATCAACTTCCAACTCTCCAACATGATAAGCAACGATATCAAAATCTCTTTCTGTTGATAACTCGACATTTTGTTTTTCATAACTTTGAGAGAATGACTTTAACTCTTCAATGCTATCGCGAATTTCTGCAGCTCTTTCAAAGTACTCACTTTCAGCAGCAGCGAACATTTTCTCTTCTAATATTTTTAAAACATTTCTACTCTGACCTTCAAAGAAATTAATCACATAATTGAGATCCTTGAAATAATCTTTCTCAGAAATATAATCCACACAAGGGGCCGAACATTGCTTCATTTGATAAATAAGGCATGGGCGCTTTCTCTTTCGCATCTCCTCTACTGAACAGTCTCTTAAAGTAAATGACTTGGTTAAGATGCGAGAAATTTTTAAAATATTACTTCCCGTTGTAAAAGGCCCAAATAACTTAATTTTCTTTTTTCTCTTTGGCCTTCTTGTGTAAACAAGACGTGGGAATTTTTCATTCAAATCAATCTGAATATAGGGATAACTTTTATCGTCTTTTAGTTGAATATTATATTTGGGAATATGCTTTTTAATTAAGTTATTTTCTAAGATATATGCTTCGGCATCAGTCTTAGTCATAATAAAGTCAAAGTCTTGAATATGAGAGACAAGAATTTGAGTTTTAGGTGATTTCTCTGAACTATTGAAATAGCTGGAAACTCGACTACGAAGGTTTTTCGCCTTTCCAATATAAAGAATTTCTTCGATGCCGGCACGCTTACGCTTCATCAAATAGCATCCAGATTTTGTCGGTAAATGTTTCGCTTTTTCCAGCAGTGCTAAAGTATTTTTCTTCATTATAATTATCTACATATTACCTTTTATTCTCTTTACTTTAATCCTATTCGCCATTAAATTGACCTAATTAAGTAAAAGGAAGAGAGAATATGTCAAAACTAGGTGTTGGTAAGGAAATTGTAACATATTGTAGCAAATGTAAGTTAGATCTTGCTCATTTAATTGTAGCAATGAAGGATGCAGATACTCCATATAAAGTTCTGTGTAATACTTGTAAAGCAACTCATGCTTACAAGCCAAAGAAAGTAGTATCTCCAAGTGCTACTCGTCGAAAAGCTCCGGCAAAGAAGAGAGTTTCAACTGAAGAAAAAATCATTAATGTTTGGGAAAATGCACTTGAAAAATTAGAAGGTGAACCTATTACATATAGCATTCGCCACAAGTTTGAAGTTGGCGATATACTAGCTCACCCAACTTTTGGGCCAGGGCTTGTTGAGAAGAGTCTCGATGCTAATAAGATCGAAGTACTTTTCAGAGGCTCAATCAAAATTCTTATGCATAACAAATAATAAAAGAGGCTGATAGCCTCTTTTTTTATTTGTGCGCCCCTATTCGGTGCACATAATATTCGAGAGAGAAACCTTTAGGTTTCTCGGTTCGCCACTGGCGCTATTTTTTTTATAAAAAAAGCCTCCCATCCGGGAGGCTTTCTTATATCTCTCTTCTCTCAATTCAATCGATTAATTAGCACCCCAGTTAAACCCGGCACCACCATTTACACCAATACTAAATTGGCCATTAAGACCACCACCGGCCATTGATCCATAGTTAGTCCCTGAATTATAGTAACCGTTATAAGAGTTAGCATAAATATTTTGTTGAGCATTGTATAAGTTCTGATACAGTGCTTGGTTAGCATATGCTACGTTTCCTTGGTTCTGGTAATTACCTTGAGCAACAGCTTGTCCTTGAAGCCCATTGATGTAGCTTTGAAATTGTTGTGCTTGATAACCATTATTATAGTTTCCATTTGCACCCCAGTTTCCATTGGCACCCCAACCACCGTTAGCATTACCATTTAGGCCCCAACCGTTTCCACCGTTGACTCCCCAACCAGCGTTTCCGTTAACACCCCAACCATTATTAGCGCCAGATCCCCAACCTCCGTTGACTCCCCAACCGCCATTAATATTTCCGTTTCCACCAGGAAATGTATTTCCACAAGCACATGGTGCTGAGATACACATACAAGCAGGGTTTCCACCACCGTTGCCCCAGTTACCGTTTCCACCGCCGTTGATTCCCCAACCGCCAGAGATAATTCCACCGTTTCCAGGGCCTGGATATGTTGGATAAACTCCACCATTACCCCAGTTACCATTTCCACCGCCGTTAACTCCCCAACCGAGATTGAAACCTGCATTGATACCTGTTCCAGGATACATTCCCCAGCCAGATCCAGGGTACATTCCCCAACCTGCGCCAGTGTTCATCCCAGGGTATGCGCCAGTGTTACCAATATTAAGTCCAAAATTTAAACCAGTATTCATTCCGAAACCGTTCCCCATTCCGAAACCATTACCCATTCCGAAACCATTACCCATTCCCATGCCAAAGTTAGCACCAAAGCCTGTTCCAAAACCAGTTCCGTAAGGGTATCCACCCATTCCCATGCCCATTCCAAAGCCTGAGTTCATACCGAAACCTGGGTACATTCCACCGTAGATATTTCCAGGGTACATTCCAGGGTGTCCGCCCATTCCCATGCCACCATTGATATTTACACCAAAGCCAGCATTACCACCTGTTAAAAGTCCAGCAAGTGCCGAACCAGCAAGAGAACCTAGTGGGTTCATATAAACATTAGCTTGGTAATTTCCACCAAAGCCATTGCCCATGCCCATGCCCATTCCGTTACCCATGCCATTACCCATTCCCATGCCCCATCCGGCATTCCCATAGATATTGCCACCAAAGTTTGGTCCACCCATTCCACCAAGGAATCCGCCAGTGTAACCTTGACCTAGCCAACCGTTACCTACACCACCGAAAGTTCCACCAGTAAGACCAAGTCCTCCAGCGTACATACCGTAGCCATAACCGTTACAAGAATTAAGCATTGATGTTTGTTCTTTTGGAAGAACAGGGTTTGCACCTCTTTCAAGGTTATAATCTAAATAGCCATCGATTTGGCCATGACATGATTTAATTCCATTTTCATAAGCATTTGCCCATGACTCTTGAGAATCAGCTTGGTGTTTAGTGGCGAAAAAAACACTCCCCATTGCTGCAAGTGAAGGAATTGCAACTTTTGCAACTTCGGCCCACTCATTTCTTTCAGGAAGTTTAGGTAAACAATCGACACAGAAGTCATTACTTCCAGAGCTTCCACGAGATGCTCTTGTTACACATGCTTGAGCGTCATCTTCATAGCCATTGTCTCTTAAGTAGATACAATCACTGATGTCGATCTCAGCATATGTATTCAGCATCATCATCGCCAATAAGATGCTTTTTGTGCCAATAAGTCTTAACTTCATAGTTTTCTCCATAAAAACTTTAACAATCCTCAACTACTTAACGACACTTTATGAATGAAACTTGAGTAAACTATCGACTTTTTCTATAAAGTACTGATTTAACTGATTAATATTACGTTTACGAAGCCTAAATTTAGCGATAAATTGCGAATTATGAGTAATATTTTTTGGTGGATTCTCCTCATTTGCGTATTAATTTTTGCTACTTATGCGGCATTTGTTATTAAAGGTGAAAAAAAAGTCGCCTTAAAGAATGCTGTAAGCTTCCCCTTCCATGGACTTGAAATTCCAATCCCACCTTGGTGGACCCTCACAAGCGACAGTAGTGAATTAAAAGTATTTGAAAGAACTGACACACGTTATGAATGGCAGTCTCGCTTTAGCTTTACTGATAAAAACTATGTTGATTTGCAAGCGGCCTTTGAAGAGCTGGCAATAAATAATGAACTTGTCTTTGATAAAGATACGTCAATTATTCATGGGCCAAAATCTTTTGAAAAATTATATGAACAAGGTATCGAAACTCTTCGCGTGGAAGGAACGGCCACAAAAAGTCATGAGATTCGTGTCTACTACGATGCTGCCCTATTAAAAACTGAAGATGGAATTGTCATTTTAGAAAGTGAAAGTTCTGTCTTAAATGGTTTGCTTGAAGGACCGTTCTTTGAACAATCTCTACACAACATTAAAAAACTTTAAAAGTATCGACGTACCAAATAGAAGAAATAAAAAAAGCTCCTTTCGGAGCTTTTTTATTAACGTGTCTTAAATGTTCTAATATTTTGTACTAGGAAGTTGTGAATTTCTTCGTCAGTTCCGAAGACATCATCGATGAATTCACAATCAATTAAGAATGCAGTCATGCGGTTTGCAATATTGTGTAGTGATTCTACTAAGTATAGACCACCAATATTTTCACCACTGAATGACTTAATAATTTCTTTACGAGCATGGTTGAACATTTCAGACTCAGTTACGTCCTCAGGCATATTATCTACACCCATTTTCTCTTCAACTTCTTCGATTGCTTGATCGCGAATATCTTCATCAGTTGCAAGTGATACACCAAATTCAGTCGCCATTGATTCGATAAGTTTTTCACGATTTGCAATATCGAATTCAATAACACCCTTTTCCTTAAGTGTATTAATTGTATGACTCGCTAAATTTTCGAGTGTTTCAAAATTTGTTCTCATTTACTGCTCCAAATGTGTAATCTCTTTAAGTTTAACGACTTGCCACTCATGAAGCAAGAAAATTTATGATTACTTCCATTCTAATTTCGACGGATTATCTTATTTAAGAAGCGCTGAATTAAAACATAATCACCCAAGACACTTAGCGCAATAACATAGGCAAAAGCGCCTGCGCACGCTGCAACAACGAAGGCCGCAAGATTATCAAGAGTTGAAAAGATATTGTTTGGGAAGTATCCACGTACATACTGTGTAGCATAAAAAGCTAATAGTGAGCTCAAACCAATTTTAAAAAATCTTAGAGGAAAGAAGAATTTCAGTTTCAAGTCCAACAATTTGAATAATAGAATCGACTGAACAAGGATGATAAAAATCATCGAAATCGAAGTTCCCATCGCAAGAATTTTAAATCCATAAGTATCAACAAGTGAGAAACAGAAGATAATATTAATCCCAACAGCGATCGAAGAAATGATCACAGGAATTTTTGGCTTATCTAATGTGTAAAAGCTTGGAGAAAAGACTTTATAAAGTCCATAGAATGGTAGCCCAAATAAGTAAGCATAGAGTGCTTCCGTTACCATCTTCGTATCATCAAGGCCAAATGCTCCTCGTTGAAAAGAAATAGCGACACAGTCTTGAGCTAGAGCAAACATTAATGCCATTGCAGGCATGAGAACAAAAAGACTCGTTATATAACTTGTTTGAAGTGCACCCTTCGCTTCTTCTTCTTTACCTCCCCTCCAAAGTTCAGAGAAGTAAACAAGGTTTGAGTTTCCAATTGAAACGCCAAGAATGCCGACAGGAAATTGAAAGAGCCTAAATGCATATTGAAGCCAAGAAACGGCACCGACAACTGTTCCCGTTGCTAAGAAAGTTGAGACTAAGAGATTAATTTGTGTGGCCGCAACACCAATTGTACCAATACTCATGCGTTTTAAAATTTCTTTTACATCACTTGAGAAAAGCTCAATCCCATCTAGCTTTACAAGGCCCTTTGAAAAGAGCATTGGCACTTGAATAAGCATTTGCAAGAGACCACCAATGAGAACACCTACACCAAGAGATACAATTGGGTGAAGGTTTCGTGCCTCTAAGAACTTAGGCAGCGTTATCATTGAGACGATCATGATAATATTGAATACCGCCGGGGCCATCGCTGGCGCAAAGAACATCTTATAAGTGTTAAGAACCCCCATAAATAATGCGGCCACTGAAACAAATGCTAAAAATGGCGACATCATTCTTGTCAAAAGCACAGACATTTCCAAGCGATTTACATCTGAAGTAAAAAGCTCATTTGTTAAAATCTGAATAATTTGTGGGGCGAAGATAAAAATCAATAAACAAACAATTGAAGTGATAGCAAGTAAGACAATGGCCATGGACCAAAGAAGCTTACGAGCATGTTCATCACCATCCTTCTTGGCCGAAGTAAAAATTGGAACGAATGCAGATGAGAATGATCCCTCTGCAAATAAGTCACGCAACATATTTGGTATACGAAATGCAATTTGATAGGCATCAGTAAGTCCTGAGGCACCAAAAAGTTTGGCCATTAAAATTTCTCTAGCAAAACCCAGAACACGACTTGATAGTGTCGCGATGGCCATCTTAATAGAGGATAGTAAAAAATTCTTCCTGTGTTCTCTTGTCATTCCAATATTTTGCACCACCCTATCTGACTTAACAAGCTTCCAGTAGTTGCCAAGTGAAGGATTATTAACTAATCTTGCTGCCATGAGAACAGAGCTTGAAAAGTCGATTAATCACATTCAAACAAAGAGTGCCGTAAACTGGGATGAGTACTTTATGCTTCAGGCCATTATGGCCAGCTTCAAAAGTAAGGACCCGGCCACAAAGGTAGGATGTGTATTTGTCGATGAGAACAACCACCAAATAACTTTTGGTTACAATGGCTTTGTTGCGGGAATTGATGAAACTAAACTTCCTTGGGGAAAAGAGAGGACTCTCCCTCTTGAGCAGCAGAAATATGGATACGTTGTTCACGCCGAGGCCAATGCAATTCTTCACTCTAATCACAAGCTCTCTGGAGCAACATGCTATGTGACTCTCTTTCCTTGTCACGAGTGTGCCAAGCTTCTAGCTTCTTCAAAGATCAAAGAAATCGTATACTTACAAGACAAGCACGCGGGTACTGAGTCAAATCGCATCTCTCGTCGTATCTTTGACTTAACAGGGGTTAAGTATCGTCAGCTTTCACTTGGTGAGCACGTACTTGATTCTCTCATTGCACACTTTACGGACGCCTTCTATCGCGAGTAACCCACCGTGTAAACATGGTTCATATCAGTAAAGAGTTCCTAGACAAGTTTGACTAATAAAACTATAGTAAGCCCATTGAGACGTATGGAGTAAAATATGGTTTTATCGAAGGTTAAAAAAGGCGTAAATGTTAAGATCCTCTCATTTGATAAGGGGCTTAAGCATAAGACAATCATGACAGGACTTGGGATTCTTCCAGGTGATGCAATTCAAGTTATCGCTCCTTCATTCCTAGGCTCCCCTCTTACTCTTAGATTAACAGATGGTGAAACAGTTGCCCTTCGTCTAAGCGAAGCAAGTCTCATCAATGTTGAGGAATTACATTAATGAGAAAAATTTTACTTATTGGCCCTGCAAACTCAGGGAAGTCGGCGATCTTCAATCTTCTATCAGGAGCAAATCGCAAGGTTGCAAATTACAACGGTATTACTGTTGATACGGCCACAGCAGGTCTTATTTCAAATGCCCGTCATGAAGAAAAATTAGCAGTTGTGGACCTTCCGGGAATCTACTCACTAGTTCCTTCTTCTATTGATGAAGCTGTAACAGTTTCCACTTTAATTGGAAGAAATAATCAAGTAACAGAATTCCACGAAATCGTTTGTGTTGTTGACTGTGCTCGTCTGGACTCTTCTCTTTCACTTGCTCTTGCTGTAAAGAAGCTCTTTGGTGGAAAGATTAAAATCATCTTCAACAAGTACGACCTTGATGTAACAAAGAATTATGACTTTGATAAAATTGGTGAACATATTGGTGTTCCTTATATCAAATTCTCGACAATGAGAGACAGTGGAGCAACTCTTGAGAACTTCTTAAGAGAGAATGCTTCAGACGAAATTCTTTTACCATCAGGAAAGATTAAACTTTCAAATGAATCAACGGAATACAATCCATTTAATGTAAGCTTTGAGGAAGATCAATTTGTTGAACTTCAAAATGAAGTTTCTGCGCTTTCTCAAATTGAAAAATACCAAAGAGAAGCAAGAGATCTAAAAGCATCATATGCTATTGGTAAAAATAAGAGTTTAATTCAACTCTCAAATAAAATTGACCAATTCGTTCTTCATCCATTCTTAGGTGGAGTTATCTTTCTGGCAATTTTCTACTTAATCTTCCACTCAATTTATACATGGGCAGGTCCTGCCATGGATCTAATTGATGGCGGAGTTGGTGCATTCGGAGAATACGTTGCAACACTACTTCCAGAAGGTATGTTAAATAGCTTTATCGTTGATGGAATTATTGCAGGTGTTGGTGGAGTTGTTATCTTCCTTCCACAAATTATGATTCTCTTCTTCTTACTTAGTCTTCTTGAACAAAGTGGATATATCTCACGTGCCTCAATTATCACAGACCGCGCGATGTCTTACTTTGGACTTAATGGAAAGGCCTTCCTTCCATACCTTTCAGGCTTTGCTTGTTCTGTTCCAGCAATTATGGCAACGAGAACTATTTCAGATAAGAAAGAAAGACTTGCAACATTAATGACGATTCCACTCATCACTTGTTCTGCAAGACTACCAGTCTACATTCTTCTAATTGGGACATTTGTTCCAGAAAAGACTGTTTTTGGAATCTTTAACTCTCAAGCACTTGCCTTTTTCTTCCTTTATTTCCTAGGAAGTATTGTGGCCCTAATTATTGCAAAGATCTTTAGATTAACTCTTTATAAAGGTAGTACGACTTCATTCATTATTGAGTTACCTCTTTATCAAATGCCAACTTTAAAACCTGCTTTTAAGTCAATGTTTTTCAAAGGAAGAGTATTTCTTAAAAAGGCCGGGACGATCATCCTAGGTCTTTCAATGGTAATCTGGTTTCTTTCAACTTTTCCAAAACCAGCACAAGAGATGCTTGTTGGAAAAACAGAAGCTGAAGCTGCTTCGATCTCTCTTGAGCATTCAACAATTGGCCAATTTGGAAAGCTAATTGAGCCAGTTATCAAGCCACTTGGATACAATTGGAAAATGGGAGTTGGGATCACTGTTGCAATGGGTGCCCGTGAACTCTTCGTTTCAACTCTAGGAACTATCTATGCCCTTGGTGATGTGGATGAGGAGTCAACAACTCTAAGAGAAAGACTAAGAGCTGAAATTGATCCAGAAACAAATGAGCCAGTATTTAATACGGCCGTTGCTTGGTCACTTCTAATCTTCTTTGCCTTTGCTATGCAATGTATCTCAACACTTGGGATTGTTCGCAGAGAAACAGATGGATGGGGACATGTCTTCCTAATGTTTGGATATATGACAATTCTCGCCTATGGTGGAGCATTTGTTACTTACCACCTACTCATTTAATTACAATTTTTATCTTTAGATACTATCGATAACCTCACGGCATCACTTAGAAGTAAGCCGATGTCGCGAGGGTCTCTTTCAAAAATCACTGTCACAACTTCATTTTCTTTAAACTCATGTTTTCCTAAACCTACCCAACCACTCTTGGCCTCGGGCATATTATAACTAACAAAAGTCGTAAAGATTTCCACATCTTCTTGAAAGATACTCACTTTAACATTTGATAGAGCACCAACAACAGTTGGACGATATATTTGTAAGCAGTAATCGGACCTCTTTGGCATGAAGTTATAAGTTGAATAGGCATATTCATCTTCACTCATGCGCACACTATTGCCTTGTGCTCCTTTAAGTTTACTATCCACCCAGTCACCATATTCGCGATAACCATCTGTTCCTTTAAAAGTTTTCTGATTAATGGCCTTCGCCACAATCGTTGCACTCTCATCAAGCTCCTTATAAATCATTCCTTGGCAATCCTCGTAATCACCTAGCTTCTTAAAGATGACCTCATCAGCTCTTAAAAGCAGCGGGTCTTCTGCGCCCTTTGAAATAATCACACGACTCTCCTGTCCTGAGGTAAAAGAGAATTCCCCTAAAGGATAGAGACCTTTTTCATTACTTGGAAGTCTTAGACTGAAGTTGGCCAGACCAATTTCTTCAACACCATCAAAAATATCAACGATTGCATTGTCCGTTGCATTCATTGATGGCACTCGGTAGTACCAAATACAATAAGTCGAATCACCCAAAAGATCAGTCGTGTAGATGGCCCTTGCACTTGAATCATTGGTGTAGCGGCTGATGCTTCCCTGATAACCTTTCAAGTTATCCTGAAACCAATTACCTTCTTGTATAAAACCAACGCTATCATCGAGGGAGTTTGGCCTAGAGATATCAAAGAAGTTCCCAATAACGACTTCTTCTTCGCCTTCAATAAAGGTGCTGGCCGGAACCCTTGAGTTGACGCTTAGTGATTGATCTACAATCATCTCACTTCTTATTTTTCTAAGATTGTGCCCCCTTCCAAGACAGGCCACGAGAATAATGATGGCCAATAAGGGGAATAAAATAGTGAACACTCTTCGTTTCTTCATGACTGTGCCTCTGATATGTATCTTATCAGTCGTTCACAGAAATTCTAAAATGAAGAAGGGTAAATTAACTCAAGTATTATTAAGAGATCACTCTTTTATAGAGGCTACAGAATTGTTTTGTAGATCTCATAGCTTTCATCATCAAAGCAACAGAAGATCACATCATCAAATTCTTCAATAGCATCAAAGCTCTTTACTGCTGAAGTTGCAGTAATGGCCGCTTCAATTTTTGGATAGCCAAAAATTCCAGTTGAGATACATGGGAATGCAATTGACTTACATTCATTCTCAAGGGCCAGAGAGAGTGCGTAGATATAGCATTTTTCAAGTAAGTCCGCTTCACCATTTGCTCCACCTTCCCACTTTGGTCCAACAGCATGAATGATAAATTCCGCAGGAATATTAAAGGCACGAGTCAATCTTGCTTCCCCAACTGGACAACCACCTGCTTCAGCAAGTTCCTTGGCTAGTTCTTCACCACAGGCAGCATGGATGGCACCATCAACACCCCCTCCAGCTTTAAGTTCACTATTAGCTGCATTCACAATGGCATCAACATCAAGAGTTGTAATATCGGCTTTAATTACTTGAATATTTTTCATAAGGAATTTCTAGCACGAATCAGTTTAGATTTCATCGTAAAACTTTAAGATTGTGCGTGCATACCAATATTTTCTCTCTCCAGGCTCACCATTGTAGTCAACGAGTGCCTCATAATAGTTGGCCATGAGATCATCTTGGTAGTTCTTTGCCAGATAGACCTTTAAGAGGATAGCACCATACACAAGGGACAGGTCGAGATCATCTAAGAACAGCAACTTTTGCTGCGCCCAGCTCCTCTCTCGCAGCCACAAATGACTCCACTCAGGCATGCCATCTAGTAAAATATTATTTAGATAGAGTGTATTTTGTAAACTTGCATAACTTGGGCCACGTTGACCTAATTGATCAGATACTTCCTGGGCACCAATTGATGTGAATTGAGTTAAGCCTACTGCACCAGTTGGAGAGACCGCCTCACGCATGAAATTTGACTCCATTCGAATCAAGGCAAGAAATAGCTTCGCATCAACCCTAAATTGATCAGCAACTTCAATAACTCGCTCAGTAATCAGTGTGGCCTCGGCCGCTGTAACGGCCGGATTCTGCTCTAAAATATAAGATAGGAAATCCCTTTTCGAGTACTCTTGAGTAATTTGATAATCCCTAATCATATCATCATGACTGACAAAGTATCCCTCAGGAATATAGGAAGCAAGAGAAGCTGATAGAAACAGTTGGCCGAATATAAGTACACCTAATAACTTCTTTAAAATTCTCATATTTTTCATACTTTTACTTTTTTGCATCATGATAATTATGGTTAACGAAAAACTAAATAGCAACTTACAAAAAGTTTCTAATATTAGGGTTACATGTAGCAAGTTGCGTTCTATAATCGCAATACAAGAAAAACTTAAAAAATCCATGGAGGCCTGAGTGAAACCATTTATCGTCGTTTGTGATGGAATGGATGCAGAAGTTTTTGCATCTCTACAAGCTATCAACGAATTAGAAGTTCACCCAAAAGCAAAATTAACTCAAGACGAGATTAAAGAATTACTACCAAAAGCAAATGCTCTTGTTATTAGATCATCAACGACAATTGGGGAAGAGTATCTTGAACTTGCTCCAAATCTTAAATATGTAATCCGCGCAGGTGCCGGAACAGATAATATTGACAAAGTTAAATGTGGCGAGCGTGGAGTAAAGGTTTCAAATACTCCAGGTGCCAATAATAACTCAGCAGCAGAACACGCTATCGCTCTTATGATGACAGTTCTAAGACATACTGCTGCTGCCGACGCAACAATGAAAAATGGCGGATGGGATAAATCAAAGTACACAGGAAATGAACTAGCTAATAAAAAAGTTGGTATCGTTGGTTTTGGTCAAATTGGAAAGATCGTTGCAAAACGTCTTCAAGGATTTGATCCACAAGTTAAATTCTTTGATCCATTTTGTGAATCAAGTGAACTTGATTATGTTTCTAAAGCAAATACTGTCGAAGAAATTTTTGAAACTTGTGACATCATCACACTTCATACTCCACTAATGGATGCAACGAAAGGAATGGTGAACAAGGACCTATTTAATAAAATGCAACCTCATGCAATTCTTGTAAACGCTTCTCGCGGTGGAATTGTTAACGAGGAAGACTTAGCTGTTGCTCTTATGGAAAGAAAATTTAAAGCAGCAGGCTTTGATGTTTTCGCAACTGAGCCATTAGAAGAAGACTCACCTCTTCGCAAGATTTCTAATCTTGTTCTTACACCACACCTAGGAGCTTCTACAGATGAAGCTCAACTAAGAGTTGGAGAGATGGCCGTAAATCAACTGAAAGAATTCTTTTTAAACGATAATTTACTACATGAGGTTAAAGCTTAATTATGAAATCACTTGCGATTATTGGCTCTCAATGGGGAGATGAAGGTAAAGGAAAAATTACAGACCTACTTGGTTTAAAATGCGATGTTGTTGTTCGCTACCAAGGAGGAAACAACGCTGGTCACACGATTATCGTTGGAACAAAGAAAGTTGTTCTCCACTTAATTCCTTCAGGTATTTTACATGATCACTGTGTCTCAGTTATTGGTCACGGTGTTGTTCTTGATCCAGAAGCATTCTCTAAAGAATTAGAAAATGTAAAAAACTCTGGGTTATCAGTTTCCCCTGAAAAGCTAAGAATATCTTCAAACACTTCTGTTATCACTTACTATAACCGTCTACTAGATGGTCAACGTGAAGCGAAGGGACCTGTTAAGATTGGGACAACAGGAAAAGGAATTGGCCCAGCTTATGAAGATAAGATTTCTCGCAAGGGAATTAAAGTAAAAGATCTATTTAACAAAGAGATCCTAACTGAAAAATTAAAAGCAAATCTTTTAGAGAAAGAAACTCTTTTTAAAAATCTCTATGAGTGCGAATACCCAAGTGTTGAAGAAGAAGTTGAAAGACTGATGACACTTGCAAAAGAAATTGAACCATTTGTTTGCGATACATTTAGTTTCCTCGATGAAGCCAAACGCGCAGGAAAGAAGATCCTTTTTGAAGGAGCTCAAGGTGTGCTTCTTGATATCGACTTTGGTTCATACCCATTCGTAACATCTTCATCAACTGCATATGCAGGTATCTACTCGGGAGCAGGTCTTCCAGGTGGAACAGTTGAAGAAGTCTTAGGAATCACAAAAGCCTACACAACAAGAGTTGGAGAAGGGCCATTCCCTACTGAACTTTTTGATCAAATGGGTGAAGATATTCAAACAAAGGGTGGTGAGTTCGGTGCAACGACAGGACGTAAGAGAAGATGTGGATGGCTAGACCTTCCTCTTCTAAAATACTCTGTTAAGTGCTCAAACCTTACTTCTATCGCTTTAACTAAACTTGATGTTTTATCTGAGATGGGGCCTCTTAAAGTTTGTACAGGATATGAGTACGAAGGTCGTACGATTGATTGTGCTTATCCAGGAATTGATTTGGCCAAAGTTAAACCAATTCTAAAAGAAGTAGCAGGCTTTAACGATGACTTCAAAGGTGAACTATCACAAGAAGTTAAAGACTATATCGCTCTTATCGAAGAAGCGATTCAAATCCCAGTTGGGATCATTGCTTTCGGACCTGAAAGATCTGAAATTAAATTCCTTAAAGAATATTTCTAAGTATAAAGAACTTCGGCCCTGAGTTACCTCAGGGCCTATATCCATCTTGTGTCGGTTTTTTTTGAGATGGCCGTCGCAGAAAACCATCATTGAGGCGAGTGCCTAATTCAAAGCTACTCATAGATTGTGTGTGGTATATGCTCTATCGCATCTTTATAAGCGCGATGGATTTTTAATTTATAAAGCCCTTGTGCCACCGCGGGAGAGAGAGAGATGTACGCAGTAGCACAAAGATTTTTTATCAGTAAGACACTTCTTCAGATTCAGAGAGGGACTTGAGAAATTAAAATCGGCAAGTGGAGTTTTTAAAAGCAGAACAAAAAATTCTAAGGCTTGCCAACCTTGTTTCCTACTGACAAGACTAGAATATAAAACTTGGCCTACCTGAGTGTTCAAGTTGTGTTAGGAAAACGTTTTTAATTGTTAATTAATTGTCAAAAAGACCGTGAGCGCCGCAGCAACTAGCATAGCTCAGCAAAAACCTTGTTGTCTTTAAACTCAATTAAGCGAACCTGATGGATTTGATTCTTTAAATCACCATCATGTGCAACTTTAACGCGAATAAAGTTCGAAGTGTAACCTTCCCATAGGCCTTGCTTGTCTTTCCTTTCAAAAAGGACCTGAGAAGTTTCTCCAACGTAATCTTCAGAGAACATATTAAGCTTAGCATCTCCAAGCATCATCAGAGTTTTCACACGACTCTTCTTAACTGGGTGCTGAATATGATCTTCCATGCGTGCTGCAACCGTATTTTTTCTTTTAGAATATGGAAACACGTGAAAGTGAGTGATTGGTAATTCTTTTAATAGATTAAAAGTGTCTTGGAATTGTTCATCGGTTTCTCCAGGGAAACCACAAATAACATCCGCACCAATTCCCGCATTTGGAAAGCGCGTGATAATTTTATTAATGATTGTCTTGTATTCTTCAACAGTATACTTACGTTTCATACCCGCAAGAATTTCATCGTTTCCACTTTGCATTGGTACGTGGAAGTGATCAAGAAACTTAGGATTAGCTTGCATATAATCAAGAAGCTCATCTGTAATTGTATTAGGCTCAACACTACCTAGACGAATTCTCTCTAGGCCCTCAAGAGCATTTAGCTCTTTTAAAAGATCTAAAAGTTTTTCACCTGAAGTCGTTTCGTACTCACCAATATTTACACCAGTAAGAACAATTTCTTTAAAACCTTGAGCAACAACTACCCTTGCCTCTTCTATTGCTTGAGCAATTGAAACTGCTTTAGAGCGTCCACGTGCAAAAGGAATAATACAAAAAGAACAAACGTAATTACATCCGTCTTGAATCTTTAAGAAAGCTCTTGTGTGCCCCTCTTCCTTAGAAGTAGCAGCACCAAAGAAGTCCTTCGACTTATCAATATGGATTGTATCTGTTTCATCTTCATTTAAGTAATCAAAGACTTTATATTTTTCACTTGTTCCTAAAACAAGATCAACACCTGTCATCTTAGCAATCTTTGGTGCATCCATTTGAGCATAACAACCAGCTACAACAATCTTTCCATCTGGAGAAGAACGGTGTGCCTTACGAATAAGATTACGACAAGTCGAATCTGCACTATCCGTTACAGTACAAGTGTTAATAAAAGTAACATCAGCTTGCTCACCAAATTCAACAACCTTATACCCACGCTCAACAAAGCCTTGAGATATTGTTCCCGTCTCAGAAAAATTTAAACGACACCCCAAAGTATGAAATGCTACTTTTTTTCCGTCCAAGTCTTCTACATTATTTTTTATTGAATCCACTTCTGTTGTCACTGAAGCCTACCTCTTAAAACACTAGTAATAATGGGCTAAATTAGCTCACAAGGCCTTTAATGACAAGGTGGGCGATAAAAAATACTAAGGGTAAATAAAATTAACTTCTTAAAAAAATTACACTTTTTTTTTATTTTTTTTAAATTCCCTGTTGACTTCTGAACCAAGATTACTTATATTCAATCTCACCAAAACACAGATGGTCTCTTAGCTCAGTTGGTTAGAGCATCTCCCTTTTAAGGAGAGGGTCCTGCGTTCGAGTCGCAGAGAGATCACCATTTTAATGTTTTTTGGTTTCCAAATCCGGGAAATAAGTTAGCGCTCCCATCGTCTAGCCCGGTCTAGGACACCGCCTTTTCACGGCGGTAACAGGGGTTCGAATCCCCTTGGGAGTACCAGTTTTATAAAGAAGCCAGACCTAGTCTGGCTTTTTTATTTTCTAGACCTTAGTTTTCGTTAAATTAAAAATTTCATAGCTCATTAACGAGAATGGAATATCTACAGACTCTAAAATAAATATTTTCTAATTAGCTCAAAAAATTATAGTTAACTATCGTATTGAAATTTCACTTTAAGTAAAAAAGGAATAGTTTATGAAATATTTTATTGCTGGCGCCTCCCTATTATTCACATCAATGCTTTTTGCAGAAGAGAAGAGCTTTGAAATCTCAAAAGGTTTACTTGCTCTTGAAAACTCTAGTGGGAATGTTTCAATTACAGGTACAGAAAGTAGCTTAATGAAGATCTCTTACACAAAAAAGAGCTGGGACGAAGGCTGCAACTTAAATATTGAACAAAGTGATAATGTTGTAAGTGTAAAGGTTCAAAAGACTAAGAAAAAAAGCTCTGGCTGGTTTTCTGTTGGGCCACAGTGTGAAGTAAACTTTAATATTACAATGCCAAAACAAGTGAGGCTATTATCGAAACTAGGCTCTGGAGATACGTCAGTTACAGGCCTTAATGCCAACAGTGATCTTAGCTCAGGTAGCGGACAAATTAACATTACAAACTCAGCAATGGACTCATTAAAAGCATTCCTTGGAAGTGGAGATATAAATGCTAAAGGTCAATTTAAAGAGGTAGGCCTTGAATCAGGAAGTGGTAATATTAAGCTTATCAATCCACAGATCAAAACACTGAAGGCCAATATTAGTTCAGGTAGTGGTGACATTACAGTGATTGTCCCAAAAGGCATGAAAGTGAATTCAAAGCTAGAATCGGCCAGCGGAAAACTTACAAATAAGGCCGGAAGTAGTGACGACTCAAAAATTTCCATTAAAGCAAGTACTGGAAGTGGTGACGTTACTATCGAAAACATATAAGAAACTCAGTTTAGAAAGCGCCATGATAAAAAGTGGCGTTTTTTTATTTTTTATTTTTAAATTTGAAGATAATAAATGAAATATAGGCGCTTAATCTGCTGTAATCACGAAGCATATCTCATACTAGTACCCCACACCGGAAGATTCTAACCCCTTAAAATTACTGGACTCTTAAGACGTCGCAAATATAATTTAGGTTAATTAAGAACATAATGAGGGAGGATGAATGAAATTTATCTTAATCGCACTTCTATTCACTAGTTGTGCAACGATTTTAAATGATCAAACACAAAAGGTTAATGTTACGACATCACACAACAAGAAAGAAAAAATCAATATTCAAGGACGTACTTATATTGTTCCTGGAATCGTTGAATTAAAGAGACAAAAGGATGATGTAATTATCCAATCTGAAAATGAGAAATGTACACAGTACCTAGCAAAGAGTACTGTTGACCCAAAATTCTTTATTAATATTCTAACTGGTGGAACATTTGGTTCTTCAACAGATTACGGTTCAGAAAAGATGTGGCAATTTGATGAGCCAATTCAAATTAACTGCATGTAGTATTCAGCAATCTATTTCTAAGTTAATAAAGGCCCCTTTGCTAGGGGCCCTCTTTTTCATTATTCAAAATGTAAATGCACAAAGTATTGCACAAGATCCACACTGGGTTAACCTACTCTACTTAACAAACGGCAAGCAGGTTATCGAAGATAAAAATTTTTATCTATCTTCACATAGTCCTACTCCAGAAAGCGAGCTTCATTTATTACAAAAAGAATTGGACTCCAATTTAGAAGTCATTAAGTGTCGCTTTCCAGCAAGGGCCTACTGGTTGAGTAAAAAGCTTAATCGTGAAGCTCTTAGCTTCTCTTCTTGTAAAGGTCTCAATGAGTTTTTAACAAAAGCACCACTAGAAGAGATAAGCTTGGTATTTGCCTCTGAAAATGTATCGAATCCATCAAGCATGATGGGTCATACTTATCTCGAGTTTGGTGGGAATGGTAAAAGGCACGCACTCACTTTCTATACAGAACTCGAAGGAATTAACCTTCCTAAAGTTATGTTTGAAAGCATTGTGACAGGTAAAGAGGGCTTCTACGCTCTCTCTCCAGCAAGTCATCTAGAGAAAGGTTACCTTAAAGAAGAAGGTCGAAATATATGGAAATATCACCTCGATCTTACTAATGAGCAAAAAAAGTTACTCCACCTACACCTATATGAATTAAGAAGAATTAAACTAGATTATTACTTTCATACATTTAACTGTGCCACACTAATGAACTATATTATTGCAACAGTTTGGCCAAGTATAAATGATCATAAAGCTAATTGGATGACTCCATTAGACTTAGTTCGTGCAACTCATAAAAGTGGATTAATAAACGACACAAAAGCGATTCTGGCAGATAAGTGGCTAGTCAAGGCCATTTATGAAAACCTTGAAATTGATCCACTAAGCATTAATGAAATAAAGCAGAAAGGAATTGCTTCTATTGAGGAGCTCCCGCAGCTGGAGCTGGCCCAAGCATATAATCGATATCAATACTTTGAAGAAAGTAAAAACTATAAAGAGTTCTCTCTCTTAAGCGATAAAATTGATAGAACTCTTGAGCAAAGTTTTCCAAATGGTACCCTTGATTTTAGTCAGTATAAGAATCCTGCGAATGCTCCGTCGAATTCACAAGTCTACTTATCACAGCAATATTTTAGAAATGATAAAGAGGAACAAAGAAGTATCCTAGGCCTTCTGCCAGCTTCTCACCTTCTTAGCGATGACAATAGAATGTATATAAACGAAAGTGAATTAAGAGTTGCAAATGTTGAGCTATCATACTCTAAGTCAAAACTAAGACTTAATAAGCTACTTCTAATTGGTGCAAAGATTTTTCAAATATCAGACCCATTAACGGGTGGTATTTCGGGGGGCTTTCAAATTGGTTATACGGACTATATCAATCGCCATCTAAAGTTTGAAAATGACTTTAAAATCGGTGCCGATATTGGAAAAACATTTCGCCTACACCGCGATATTGATTTTTACTTAATTCAGCAAAACTCATTATATACATCAACAGACTTCTATATAGCAGGGCTCTCTACAGGTATAATTCTTCGTTCATATGAGAGTTTAAAATTTCACCTTAGGTATTCCTTAAGCTTTTATGTACCTAATCAGTATGAGTACCTCGAAGAAGCAGTCCTTGATACCTCATATCGTATTAACAAGAACTTAGGCTTTATCTTTAGTCTAAACGCATCTGAAAATTCTACGAGAAGTATTCAATCAATCAAGCTAGACTTGAATTACTACCTTTAATACGTGATATGCACCTTCATTTTTACACACTTCGTTTACAACTATTGTAAACAAAATATATTCTTGCAAAAAAATATAAGGGATATTTATGCGAGAAATAAAAGCTCTGCTTTTAATAACTGTTATCAGTTTTTTTGTAGCTAGTTGCTCTAATTCAGAAGATAAGCCAAAAGAGAACACCAATCAGTCCTTAGTTAAAGCTCAGGAAGAAACTGAACTTATCGAATCATGGCGTAGAGTTTTAATCGACTTGAGTGATTCATATTATGAATACTATAAGCTCATTAGTACTCCTATTGACGATAGTATTATTAATATTGATTCTGATGATTTTGATGCTGTTGAATCATTAGTTATTTTAAATGATCTAAGTGGAGATATTATCTACGCAGAGAGCGAGCTTACTTTTTATATTCTTCGTAGCTATGAATTACTCGTTATAAATATCGAAAACAGTGATTCAGAAGGGTCAAAAGTAGCTGCACAACTTCTTGAAGACTTTAATTCTGAAAGTGGTTTTCCTGATAATATTGAAGATATTAAAGAGATGGTCAAACAAAGACATCATGAAATAGAAAAACAAAGAACGAGAGCTATTGAAAAGAATATCTCTAAATAGTTACTGAGGAATTATGAAAAAACTTATTTTAATTTTACCAGTTATCTTAATTGCGATTTATTACTTAGTCATAAATCCTAAACAAGCACAAGATGACACTTTAGCGACAACAACAAATGAAGTATCAAAAGAAGTACAACAGGCATCGACAGAATCATCTTCGACTCCCCTAGTGGAAAATAATATATTAAAGAAAACAGTTGATACACCGGAAGTACTAAGTGAAAAGAAAGTGCTTATAAAAAAACTTTTGAAAGAAATATCAAAAGCTAAACTTAATCAAACATTTGAAAATGCATTTAAGAATAAAAAGTTTAATGAGCAGGCTCCTGAGAAAAAAGAGAAGCTACTAGAACTTGTGAGAAATTTTCCATTTCAAGAAAAACTTGAGAAGTCATACGAGAACTTAAGTCTTGATGAGCTTCAAGCAATCGCAGAAATTCAAGATAGTGAGACTTCTAAAAAGCTGCAAGAAAATGCACAGCAAACTCAGGATAAAATAGTCGACCACATTACCAATGGGAAAGATTACGAGCTTACAGAAGACAAAAAAGAGTTAGTGAATGGCATTATTGATGAAGCCTCTCTTCTAGAGCAATCAACTGCCTCATCTAAGAGTTTAATCCAGGCCATGATGATTCATACTGAGCAGGAAAAGAATCCTACGATGAATATAAATGAGGTCGTTGCCAATGCTCAAAAGCAAACAGATGCGATCTTGGCCGCACAGGGAAAGAATATAAAGATGGCACTCGATATGTCATACGAAAGCCTTTCAAAAGAAGAGCTTGAAGCTCACCTTCATATGCTCCAAAAAGTCGATGCAAAGAAAGCCTACCAAGCGGCCCTTAAGGCCAGCAACTCCGTTTACAAGGAGTTTATGATTGAATTCTTAAAAGTTATGAAATAAACCAAGGCCGCTTCTTTAAGCGGCTTTTTTCTTCCCTTCAAAGTCACTAAATTCACGTAAATTCTATAACTTACTAAAATTACGTTAACTAATACTGGACTAAATATGTACTTTTTTCAAATATAATGTATTGTATAATGATTATACTTTTAAGAGGTTATAACTACTAGTCAGTTAATTATGTTTGGACAGGACAAGATTTTGGTTAATGATTATTACCATTTAGATCAGAAATATAAAGAATTCTTCGAGATGCACTTTCTCGCAGTTCTCCTAATGTCTGTTCTGTATGTCGTCTTCTATTTTTACAATATTGAACCACACCTATTAACGACGTTCAATTATATGATCGCCTTCGATTCCATTATGGCAGTCGTCTTTTACAAGAAGCTTTTTAAGAATAACCTTACGTTTGTCATCTTTTTCTCAGTTGTTGTCGAAAGTCTAATTTGGTCGATCTACCCACGCCTAGCAGACTATACTGCTACAAGCTCCCTATGCTACATTGGTGGAATCATTGTCCTCGCTTTCCATCTTCAGCATACAAATATCAAGTACTGTCTCCTACATTTTATAATTATAGCTACAAATAACTACTTTCTTGCGGATCAAAATCTCGTTCTCGTAACGTTTCTTCATATTTTCATTACGACAGTTAGCTCAATTCAGTCGATTACCTTTAAGGAGAATGCTAATCAAATTTGGCATAAGAAGGAACTTCATAAAAATATTTTAAACTTAAAGAGTTATTTTACTCACAATTTATTAAACCCTATCAACAATATGCTTGCGATGATCTCTTCTGGTCTAGATGATAAAGAAAGAATCAAAAACAGCTTAAGGTCCAACAGTAGTCGTATGGAGGACTTTTTAAAGAAAGAGTTTGATGATGTTGATCACTTACTCGACCATCAAGTTGATATCTTTAATGTACCAATTTTTAATAATTTCAAAAGGTCTTCAATCATCGTCATCCTATCGATGAGCGTCTTCTATACTTTCTTTGCAATTGATTTATTTAGGCCAATTTCAAATATTTCTTATACTGGCCTGGCAATTGTTTTGAATTTCTTACTCTTTGCTTTTCATTTGTATAGAACGACAAATCACTTTTCGATTCAAAAGATCAGCTATATTTACCTTTTTAATGCTCAACTACTATTTACTCTAAAATTCTACTTGAGCTCAAACTCACCGATTGCGCTTCCGCTACTTTTAAGTAGTTACTTATTTACGATTGTCTTGGCCGCCAACACCAGAGTTAAATATATCTATAGTCTCACACTGACAGCATGCCTACTGTCGCTAGTCGTTAATGATGTTGTCGATAGTATTATGTTTATCGCTTTTATTGTTTATTTCTCAAAAGTTGTAATCGGCTTCTTCCATAAACAAGAGTCAATTTATAAAAGTATTAAGGAACTTGTTAAGCAAGAAACTTCAATGATGTTCTCTCAAGAGATTGAACTAAGACTCCTTCCTCTTTTTCAAAAGCTTCAAGATAGTATCGACCACTATTTGTATAATGAAGAGCTTGAAAGCGATACTGAAGAAGTCATCGAAAGTGCCCATAACTTCACAGAAGTTGTCCACTTATTAAATAATGATGATCATCTTAAAAGAACACAGGAAAGCCTGTAATCAATGTGGAATTAGCTTCTTTGAGAAAGGGAGATTGCTTCTTGTATTTCACTTCCCTTAAATCCACGACGTTCTATGTAGCGCCTAAAGAAGCCACTGGCCTTCGCAACTAGAGTCTTGCGTTTTGGAATGACGACAAGTTCCGCTCTCTCTTCAATACCACTTATGATATCAGAGACAACCTCCTCAATAGTAATCATCTTCCAAGGTCCTTCTTTATTACCGCCCCATAGTTTGTTTCCTACTGGATCACTTGTCACTCCATCCATTAATGGCGATGGAAAAAAAGTTGGGTGATAACTTCCAACATCAATTCCCAGATGCTTCACTTCCATTCTAACGCTGTTACAAACGGCATGAAGCCCTGCTTTACTAGCGGCGTATGATGCCTGAAGTGGACAATGGACAAATGAGGCCATGGAACATATTGCGGCCATATAGCCAGAACTTTCAGAAATATAAGGAAGGGCAGCTTTAAAAGTTCGCCAAGGCCCATTGAGATTGATATCGATTACCTGTAAAAAATCTTTTTCACTTGAAGAAATCATTGGGGCCATTTTTGTAATACCCGCATTTGCAATGATGATATCGATTTTTCCAAAATGATCATTGGCCTTTGCCATAGCGGCCTCAATTGAATCCAGGCTTGTCACATCAACTTCAAGCGCTAGGCCACTTAACTCTCTTGCCTGTAGCTTTAGCTTTTCAGAATCGATATCCATTAGGGCCAACAAAGCACCCTTCTTTGCTAACTCTAAACTTAGAGCTTGGCCAAGGCCTCCTGTGGAGCCCGTAATGGCAATAACTTTATTCTTTAGGCAAATTCTATTCATAGTGGACTGCTTATAACACCGAAGTGGCGAGCAATGAGATTTATTGTAAACAATACAAGACATTCTTAAATTAGTCCCTATAACATACTAAAATTACAGAGCTTCATTTTTCTAAACAAGCAAAGTTGGCCATCTATAAGATGTGAGATATTGAAAGTGATACAATTGTTTAATGAAGTTGCTCTTCATCTTATCCCTATTCACCTTGGCCATCTCTACTTTCGCGCAAAGTAAGCCCAATAATGAGTTTTCAATCAAGATTGATAACGATGCTGCTTTTGAGACGGATAAATACTACTCAAATGGCCTAGAACTCATGTATCAAAGGAGATTATACTCCCAAGGATCTTTAACGAAACTGCGTCTAGGTGTTGCCCATAAGATCTACACCCCAGAGGCAACTTTGAGTACGACAGTCGTTGATGGAGACCATCCATATACAGGACTACTCTACGGAATATTAGGGTTCTCCCACGTTAACAGTAACTATTACTTCCGTGCTGATCTTTGGACAGGACAACAAGGACCGAACGCAAAGGCAGGAATCTTACAAAACCTCTTTCATAAAATGCTGCCTTCTTCCCAAGTGAATGGTTGGCAGAATCAAACGAGTAATCAGTACTTCTACAATGGTGAACTTAAATTAATAAAGATAAATCGTGGCCCAATTTTCGAGCTATCTCCATGGCTACAAGGACACTATGGCGGTCTCAAACGTGATATTGAAATTGGCCTAAAACTTGGGATGAGGCTTGGCTTCTTAGAATTCTTTGCCAATGGCTCAGCTGTTGCAAATTATTTTGATGCTGTCCTTCAGGGCTCAAAGAAAGTCGATTCAGTCTATGTTATTGCAGATGAAGACATGGAAGATATTTACTACAAAGCAGATGCGGGATTTAACTTCTTCTTTAGTGTTATGAGAATCACGCTAAAGGCCAATTGGCATGGACCTCAGTTTAAAGGAGCCTCTGACCATACATATGCGACCCTTGAGACATCATTTTACTTCTGATCTTAAAATTGAATAGTACTTCATATCCCAATGCTGACCACGATGATAGATTTCATTGCGAAGAAGTCCCTCATACCTAAAACCTAGCTTTTGCATGACCCTTTCACTTTGTATATTCTCGGCCTTACAACGACACTGAATTCGTTCAATATCAAAATTCTCAAAGCAATAATTAACAACTTCCTGGGCAGCTTCAACAACAATCCCCTTCCCCCAAAAGTCATCATTAAGTACATAGGCAAGCTCCATGCACTTATTCTTTGTTGAAACCCAAAAACAACCAACACAACCAATTAGCTTATCATCACCTTTAAGGGTAATTGCAAATGGCTCAGGAACCTGTTGTTCGTAGTTTGAAAAAGCATACTTCTCAATAAAGTCGACACTATCTTCCACCGTCTCATGAGGCTCCCAAAGGGTATACTTGGAGATATGTGGCTTCTTTCCATATTCAAATACCGCATCCTTGTCACTAAGCCTTACTTCTCTTAGAACAAGTCTTTTTGTTTCAATTTTTGGTGGTTGCCACATAATTCTTCCTTCTTTATCCGAGCTTAACTGACAGATTTTATTATAACGACAAAAGTTTTACACAAAAAGTGTATTTTTTTATTGTACGGAATTTTGGAAAGGAATAATATATAACCAAGTTATATAACTAGGATATATAATTACATTATATATTTAACATAAACCAATGAGGATTAATTATGAAAAAGTTATTACTTCTAGTTCTACTATCATCGGCTTTCGTTTCTTACGCTAATGAAGACTGGTCGGATTCAGTTGCTACAGATGAATCAGCAGTAGTTGAAGAGTCTGCTCCAGCAGCTGATTGTACAGTAACTGGTGATTGTGTTGAAACAACAGAAGCTTCAGATACATCTCTAGATGCTGAACTTTCAGACGATTCTGATCTGGAAGTTGAGCAATAATTAAAAACCCTTCCGCAGCAGCTCTCCAGCTGCTGCATTAATTTACGATCGGTGTCTCCTTGGTTTATACTAAAGACGTGAAAGACCTAGAATTTTCAAGAATACTTTTAGATGTAATGCCAATCATTATCCGCTCAATTCGTAGTGAGCTCAGACAAGCGGCATCCCCTCATATCTCCTACCCTCAATTTAGGGCGCTCTCTAATATTGGAAGAGGATTAAATACTGTTGGGGAATTGGCCGATCACCACGGAATTAGCCAGCCGGCCATGACTAAAACAATTAATATTTTGGTAGATGAAGACCTTGTGACTAAGAATAAATCGAGTGAAGATGCGAGATTGACGATCTTAACTCTAAGTACAAAAGGTCAAAAGCTATACAATGATGTGTGGAGCGAAGTTCAAGAAAAGATTTCACTTAAGCTAAAAGACTTTCCAATCAAAAATCGCAAGATGATGGTTGCAAATCTTCAAAAGCTAAAGAGTATTATTGATTAATTTTTTTGAAAACGATTGATATACGTACAGTGCTGACAAAATTTCTCTACACGAATATTATTATCGAAGCCCTGTCTCATTGCGACTGCTCGAGGTGAGCTAAGAATGCTTTTTAAACTCTCATCTAAAACATTACCTAGTGGTATCTGGCTCTCTTTATCAAGACAGCAAGGAACGACTGTTCCATCTGCATGAATCCCAATATGAGTCTTTAAAGCGTGGCACTTCCCTACTTCACCTTGATGAGGTAAATCCCAAGATGGCCAATCGAAATGAGAGTCAAAATGAAGATATACCTTATTCCAGATCCTCTTACTCTTTATCGATTCAACCTGCGTACGTCGATTAATTTCAATATCGTAGAAGCGCTCAAGAGTCTGAAAAACCTCTTCATTTTCTTTCATGATTTGTTCACTTCGCCCAAGATTCCATAAACGATAATTCACATACGTTTCAGGAGAGGCTTCATGAAGTTCTCTAGAAAAGTCTAAGATTGGTCTTAGGTATGTATTGAAGTCTCGATTAGGAAAGTTATCTTTATAACTTTGGATAGAGAAATTGATTTGTCTTAAGACTTTGCTCTTTAAAAGAACATCCTTACGTCCTGCAATGACAACTCCATTAGTTGTAATCTGCACAGGAACACCATTGTCTTCACAGATCTCCATGATCTTTGTAAAGTTCGGATGGGCCAAGGGCTCACCCATTAAGTGAAGACATACTTGTTTAGCCAGGGGCTTGGCCTGAACGAGAATTTTTTCAAAGTCCTCTGGCCCCATAACCTTTTTATCGCGCTCAACAACAGGACAGAACGTACACTGTAAGTTGCAAATATTTGAAATTTCGATAAAGATTCTGTCTAGCATGAGACTTTCTAACACGCTTCATCAAGATTTGTCAGGTTTTTTTGACGAAGAAGAATTACGACTCGATAATATTTATATTAAATAAATTCAGGGAGGAAGAGATGAAACAAGTTCTATTAGTCGTGATTATATCTTTAATCGCATTTGCATCGGAGGCCAACCTTGATTCATTCTGTGCTTCTAAAAAGGGCGATACTGGCCATTACAAATCGGGAGATAATTACTATATTTTCAAAGGGCCATTTCTTTATAAATTCGAAGAGGAACAAATTAGGTTAATCTTTTCAAAGTACGAGATTCGTTCTGTTAAAGAGTATAAAGGTAAGCTCTACATCCTAACACCAGATTATGTTTTTGTTCATAGTCTTAACGATTACGAGTTCGTCACAAGCTTTCCATCAACAAACCAACATATAGCAAAGAAGCATCAAACTGCTCAAGATATGACTATCATGGATGATAAACTCTTTATCGCTCATGGCTCCCTTGGACTAATTAAAATTGATCTTACTGCTTACAGTATTGAATCAATTCACAATTTTGATCTTCCACATGACCCAAGCCAAGTATCCACTGCAACAGGGATCGACAACGATGGAGAGAAGCTCTTTGTTATGCTCGATAATATTACCTATAATTTTTCAACAAAGAAGAGGGCCTTTGAAGGACTTGTGATCTTAGATGATAATATGAATCAACAAAAGGTCATTTCGATTCGTCAAAGTAGAGAAGCACTACATATGCCAAAGGCAGTCATTCATGACGGATACTTAGTTTCAAAAAATATTCAAAATTTATATTTTTATAAGATCAGTGACTTTGGAAAGGCCAAAACTCTTTGGCCAAAAAGAAGACTCTTTGATTTTGCTGGTGATGATCTCGCATCAACTCCTGCAATTATTGATGGGAAAGTCTATGGCTGTTTTAATCAATATGATGGAATTAATTTTAAATACTTTCACAGAGAATTTAAGTTATAAAAAAAGCCTAGGTTATCCTAGGCTTTTTTATTATTTTAATCCGTATAACGATTCTAATTTTTGATCGAGCTCCGGTACTGTCAACTTCATCTTAATATAAGTATCAATTAAGTTGTCATTTAGAAGCAGATTTAAGTCTTCACCATTTTCAAGCTGTTCATTGATATTGTGGCGAATCAGATCACGTAACCCCTCCAGCCCTTCAATATCACCTCTTTCAATCATGGCCTCAACTTGTGCTCTTTCTTTTCTATTGAAATCAAAAAGATGTGAAATCCCAGAAGTTGCCTGAGAAACGAGGTAGAAAGCGGCCCCAACACCTTCGGATGTTAAAGTGATTCCTTTACCAGTGTACTCTGTCCCCTTCTCAAGATTATCAGCACCAATTAAAAGCTCAGTTAACTTAGATGATTCAACGCTTGCTTTCTCAATTAGTTCTAAAATTTCTTCTAGAGTCATTCCAGTAATATCGATTGGCTTCTCAAGAACTTTTGATAGAAACTCATTAAGGTCAGTTAGTAACTCACTCCCCTTAGTTGTTCCATCGATTGCTAGCTCGATTATTCTTTCAATATGAGTCATTCTCGTGGCCTTTAAAAGAAGATCTGCAACCTCTTCAGTGGCCATTGTTGAAATATCAAGAGGCTTTTCAAGAACTCTTGATAGAAATTCATTGATATCAGTTAATAGCTCGGAAGCTTCAGATGTTCCCTCAAAAGCAAGATCAAGAATCTTAATTAAAAACTCTTCTGTCTTTTCTGAACTAGGCTCTAAATAGACATAGATCTTTCTTGAAACCTCAAGGGAAGACTTCGTCGCCTTGCCTGAGACTTCAAAAACCATAGCAATTCCGTCTGCAGTTAGACGGAATGCTGGTTTTGAAAACTCTGAGAGATTAACAATTTCTTTAGCAACTTTTTCCGAAGCACGATATGAAGATTGAAGACCTTTAGAGATTAGGGCCTCTAACTTCTCACGAGTAAAGTCCGCAACCTTAATCGTTTGTCTCGTTGTACTCTTACCTGCATCATAAATTGCTTCTGAAACTTTGGAAGAAGCATCGAATGCAGCGTCTCTAATATCGGCTCCTACTGCGTGAAGAGATAAGAGAGTGAGAAGAATTGTCGTAGTTGTCTTTTTCATTATTAATCCCTTTATAATTTAATTATTTTACAATTTGGTTACCGTAAATTTCTTCTAATTTAAGATCTAGATTAGGAACCGATAGTCTAAGCTTGATATAAGTATCAATAGCATTGTCATCAAGAAGTCTGTTTAGGTCTTCACCATTTCCAATCTCTTCGTTGATATTGTGTCTAATTAGATCACGTAGACCAGCTAGTCCTTCAACGTCTCCTCTTTCAACCATTTGCTCAATTTGCTCTCTTTCTTTTCTGTTGAAATCAAATAATTCAGATATACCTGTTGTTGCTTGAGAGACAAGATAGAATGCAGCTCCAATCCCATTTGAAGTTAGAGAGATTCCTTTTCCTGAGTACTCAATACCTTTTTCTAAGTTTTCTGCACCTAAAAGAAACTCGGAAACTTCAGAAGACTTCTCGCTTGCTTTTTCAATTAGCTTAAAGATTTCTTCAACAGTCATTTTTGTTACATCAATTGGCTTCTCTAGTACTCTTGAAAGGAATTCATTGATATCAGTAAGAAGCTCAGAAGCTTCTGACGTTCCTTCAAATGCAAGTTCAAGAAGTTCTGTTAGGAACTCACCTGTTGCATCAAGAGTTGGCTCAAGGAAGATATAAATTTTCTTAGATACTTTTAAAGTTTGCTTCGTTCCCTTTCCAGAAATTTCAAATACCATAGCAAGGCCATCAGCAGTAAAACGGAAAGCTGGCTTAGAAACTTCAGATAGTTTAACGATTTCTTTTGCTAGCTTTTCAGAAGCCTTATAAGATGACTCTAAGTTCTTTGAGATAAATGCCTTTAGGTGCTCACCTGTGAAGTCAGCAACTTCAACAGTTTTATCAGTTGCACTCTTACCTGCATCATAGATTGCTTCAGATACTTTTGAAGAAGCTCCAAGAGTTGCATCTCTTACTTCAATAGCGTTTGCTTGAAGTGCGATTAGTGTCATAAGAGTAGCTGTAGTAAGTCTTTTCATAATTTTCTCCTTTTTTGTTTTTGTTTTCTTTTTTAATAAATTGTTATTAGTTATATGCTTTCATTGAAATTATTCTTGCTTGATCACGAATATTTCTAATCAAATCGAGTAGTCTTGCTAGGTCCTGAACCTCTTTTTCATAATTACTTTTCACGTCTTCTAGAAGTTGATTTTCAATCTTTTCTAGCTCTGCGCTTTTTACATTGTGTCTATCAAAGTCAGAGTCTTTTAAGACTAATGGAATTCCGTAGCTTGAATCATTGGCCTTCACACGGCTAGATTTTCTCATTTCATTCCATTCTTGGATTCTTTTACCAAGAGGTGTTTCTTCTTCCATATTCTTGTCTAGAAAGTTCCCTACCTCTTCATCTATTGAAGACTGTTTAATCTTAAAGATTGCACCTGTTAAGATTGAAAGATCATTCAGCTTTCCTTCAACATCAACTGTTTCACTAAGTTCATTTAATTCTTCAAATTTAGAAAACAGACGATCAACATCAAATTCTTCTAAGATATCTTTAATAAATTTTTCTCTTTTTACTGTCTTATACTTGTGATCACGTCCAGGAACACGACGTCTTCTAATGTTGTAGTCCGACGCTTCAACTCCAAATAGAGACGTCTTCACTTCTTTAAGAAGCTCGATATCACTCGGAAAGAACATTCCTTTCTTTTGTGCCTTCTCAATATTTTCTAAATCTTCTTCTTTTGAGAATTCACTTTCTGTAAACTTATCAAGTAGAGAATAAGGTAAGATTACTCTCTCATAAGCAAATTCATTATTTGGCAGAGCTGATTGAAATAGCTCATTTGACTCTGATGCACAGTTATTAGTGATAAACTTATAATCACCCTCATACTCCCAATAAATTTCTAAAACTTTATTGATGAAGTCTGTCTTTTGTTCTTCTGATAGATAAATTGGTTGGCTAATAAGATCTCTTAACTCTCCACCGTTATACTCATTGATAACCTCAGGAAAAGAAAGCATGAATAGAACAGAGTCATATCCACCTAGAACACCTTTTAACATGTCACTTTTGATATCAGTTACATTTGCACGGTAAGATAGAACGACGTGATAAAGCTTATCTTTTAAACACTTCTCATCCACCTTCTTTCTAAAAGGAGCACAAAGAACGATACGAAACATTGAGTGACCAAATCCAGAAATCATTGAGTCACCTTTAGAAGCTAGTAAGTAATCAACTCGATAAACACGACTTGGATCAATATCCCTAGTTACCTTTAGGTCATCTAGAACGATCTCAGAAAAGATCTTACAGTCGTAATTAGGAAATGGAATATGGTTAAGTAGTTCGCTATAGAACTTGTAGTAAGATGGCCTTCTACACTTATACTCTTTGTCCATTAGGAAGAACTCAAAGTTAACAGCGTTATGCTCTTTTAAGTTTTCAAATTCATAGGCATCAACAGATCGCTTCGATGAAAGGTTCTTTGTCTTCTTAGAGAAGAAGCCTTTCTTCCAATTCGCAAGTTTATAGAATGAGAATAATCCACTAATTGAGTTCTTATTTGTATCCTGAGAAAGAATGGCACGACACTCATCACTTAAATGATTGCGCTCTTCTTTTTCCTTACGACAAACTCTTGCTTTTTGCTTATGCTCTTTTGTTCTAACTTTCTTTAAGTCATATAGGTGTGCAAGCTCGTGTAAAATAGTCGCTTGTGCTTTTCTTACATAATTCTTATGCCCACAATCAAACTGTTCAATACTTTCATCACCATTGATAATTTCTTTGATAAATAGAGATGTAATTTTAATCTCATCGCGATTAAAGTAGCTCACGCTTCCGTACTTTACAGGTACTGATTCGTTACAACGATCTTTTGGAAAGCTTCTAATATTTTTATTCTCTTTGAAATCAGAAAAAGTAACTTCAACTTCTTCACCGATGGCATCTCTTACAGAAGCAGGAATTTTCTCATCAACCTGTGTGATAAACACTTCTAGAGTTTTAACAAATTCTTTTGGAACACTATCTTTATTAAGCTTAAGAACTTGCCCGCTATAAGCAAATGTCGCCCCTGTTAATAAAGTAGTCAGTAAACTCTTGAAAATTAGGTTTCGCATAATATTCCTTAAACAGTTGTACAAAGTTTGTTCAGCAATTAAGTCCATAGAAGGCTGAAACTTCGTTCAATTTCTTTTATTTGGAATATTATGTTGCAATAGGGATGCCAGTTTAGAATTGGTTCACTTAGTATTAGTAAAGACGAATTCGATCACTCTTTAAAGTGCTTAGTTCTTCACCACAAATATTGATTGGTGCTTGTCCCCCTGGCCCTAGTGGTACCGTCTCTAAAAGGGTTCCCTCGACATCTCTCTCATCAACGTGTCCACGGCATTCAATTGCACTCGTTGTATATGAGATAACTTTATACTGGTAAATACTTGCAGGTGCTCTTAGAGGAGAATCGACTCCCTCATTAAAGCAAGACAATAAGAGAATGATAAAGAATATGATTGAGAATATTTTCTTGAAGGACATATTCTCTATTTCGGACAATGGACGATATGAGCAGACTTAATTAAAGTAAAAAGGGAGCAACTGCTCCCTTAATATTAATTCGAATTAAGTCCACCTAGTAAGTGGCGCGAAGTGAAGCGTATATAATCAATACTCTCCTCTGCCCCAAAAGAAGAAGTGTAAGCATGAAAGCTTGATAAGAAGTGATGCCAAAGCATTCTTCTAAAGCCTTCTTCCTCTTCAGTGCGAATAATAATTCCAGCACTTCTAAACAGCGGCTGCACCCACCCCCAATAAAGATCAACGATCTGTGGAGTCAACCTCGCGGCAACAGAGTCACTATCGGCCATATTTTTAGTATTATAAGCAAGAGATAAAAATTCATCAGCGATATTCTTATGAATCATTAATTCTTGAAAAATCGCTTTGTAATTATTTGCAAGGTTATCTGCGTTTGATTCATTTTCTTCAACGCGGAAAGGCTTGTTCGTAATTGCAGAATTTAAGTTTTCTCTAAATAGACTGAAGATGACATCCTCTTTCGACTTAAAGTAATTATAGTAAGTTCCAATCCCCAATCCACACACCTGGGCCAATTCTCGCATTCCTACTTCATCAACCCCTTTTTGAGTAAATAATTCCATTGAGTTCTTCAGAATCATTTCTCTCGTTCTCTGTTTCTTGATTTCTCGTAAACCTGCCATAACACCTCCTTCATGGTCAGCGTAGAACAAGTAGCTCCCGAGCTAATTGGTCGAGAACTCTTTCTATTTTGATCATAGTCGATTCATGGATGACGCTCATCTTAATTAAGTTAAAAGATGGTAATTCGTAGGTAAAAATTTAGTCAGCTGATCTTCATCATTGCCCATTATATGGACTTTTTGAGAGATTATTGTCTAAGTTATAAACACAGTTTTTTTTAAATTGCTTAATTTACGAAGAATCTTAATTTTGAGATAATGATTAAATGTCTATATTATTAAAATTAGTTCCTACATTAGTTTCTTGGTACCTAAGATTTGTTAAATTCACATCAAAAGTTATTGTTCTAAACCCAGAGAACTTAGATCTTGCTAAAAAAATGGGAAAGCATGGTAACTACGCTTTAGCTGTATGGCACGAGCACTATCCTACTTCTGTCTTAACAGAGCTAGACAGTGGATTAGTTACAATGGCCTCTCAGTCAAAAGATGGAAGCCTTGCCGCAGATACAATTTCCAAACTTGGCTTTACGCCAACTCGTGGCAGCTCTTCACGCGGAGGGGCCAAGGCCTTACAATCCATGATTGAGCAAATCAATGAGAAGAGACTTAACTCTGCCATCACTGTCGACGGCCCTCGTGGACCAAGCTATGTTCCCAAAAAGGGAATACTTGTCGTTAGTCACGAATGTGAAGCTCCGGTTCTTTGCATCCAGTCAATATCAACTCGTCGTTTTTGTATTAGCAAGAGCTGGGACAAAACGAAGATCCCAAAACCATTTGGGCGCATTTATGTTGCCTATGGCCGTCCATTTCAGGTAGAAAACCTAAACAATGACTATTTAAAAAGCTATAGTGAGCAAATTGTCACAACGCAACAAGGCCTTACAGAGCAAATTCGCAAGCATGTAGAATACTAAGTAGTTGAAATCATATTGAATTGTCGAGATTTTTTGATGAATTAAGTCGTGAAATAATGTGTCGTTAGTGGTACAAATTTAAGTTACTATTAAGATTTCAAAAAGATTTTATTATAATTAAGAATTGATCAATATTGTTTAAAAAGTGAGATGCTATGGCAGAGAATATGCTAGAAATTAAAAACCTTACAGTTGAATTTCAAACAGAAGATGAAAGAGTTAAGGCCGTAAAAAGCTTAAACCTAAGTATTCCTAAAGGAAAAACTGTTGGGCTTGTTGGTGAATCTGGTTCAGGTAAGTCAGTAACATCTTTAGCAATTATGGGACTTATTCCTAATCCTCCTGGAAGAGTTAGCGAAGGTGAAATTCTATTCAATGGTGAAGACCTAACAAAGGCTTCTAATGAAAGAATGAGACAACTTCGTGGTAATAAGATTGCAATGATCTTCCAAGAGCCAATGACTTCTCTAAACCCTGTATTCACAACTGGTAATCAGATTGATGAAGTTCTTATGCTTCACCAAGGAATGACTAAAGAGGAAGCTCGTAAGAGAACAATCGAATTATATGAAGAAGTTGGTATTCCTTCTCCTAAAGAATCAGTTGATAAATACCCACACCAAATGTCAGGTGGTCAAAAGCAGCGTGTAATGATTGCGATGGCAATGGCATGTGAGCCGGAACTTCTAATTTGTGACGAGCCGACAACAGCTCTTGACGTTACAATTCAAAAGCAAGTTCTAGAACTAATGTTTGATCTTCAAAGAAGACACAATATGAGTATGCTTTTCATCACGCACGACCTTGCAGTTATTGCAGATATTGCTGATGAAGTTGCAGTTATGTTCAGAGGTGACCTAGTTGAGCAAAATACAACAAAAGCACTTTTCGAAAATCCAAAACACCCATATACAAAGGGTCTTCTAGCTTGTCGTCCAAGTCTAGATGAGAACCCAGTAAGACTTCTTACTGTTGATGACTTCCTAAATGCAAAAGAAGATATCGATGTTTCAAGCCTAGAAATGAAGAAGCCAAGACCAATTAGCGAAGAGAAGAACCCAATTCTTCTTGAAGTTAAAAACTTCAACAAGCACTTTCCTATTAAAGGTGGAATCTTTGGTCGTACAGTTGATTGGTTTAAGGCCGTTGACGATGTAACTCTTCAAGTAAGAAAAGGTCGTACTCTTGGTCTAGTTGGTGAGTCAGGTTGTGGTAAGACAACTCTAGGTCGTACAATCCTTAGACTTCTAGAGCCAACAGCTGGTGAAGTAATTTACGACGGTGTTAACGTAACTAATTTAAATAAAACACAAATGAGAGAGATGCGTGAGAGAATGCAGATCATTTTCCAAGATCCATACTCTTCTCTAAACCCACGTATGACTATTGGTGATATTGTAACTGAACCAATGGTTATTCACGGAATCGGTGGAACAAAGAAAGATAGATATCAAGTAGCTGCTGACCTTCTAGAAAAAGTAGGTCTAAAAGGTGATCACCTTAACCGCTACCCACACGAGTTCTCTGGTGGACAACGTCAAAGAATCTGTATCGCCCGTGCTCTTTCTCTTAAGCCAGAATTTATTATCTGTGATGAGTCAGTTTCGGCACTAGACGTATCTGTTCAGGCACAAGTACTTAACCTACTTCAAGATCTTCAAGATGAACTAGGTCTTACTTATATCTTCATTTCACACGACCTATCTGTTGTTAAGTATATCTCAGATGAAATCGGTGTAATGAACAAGGGTAAAATCGTTGAGTACGGTCCAGCACAAGACGTTTATCAAAATCCAAAAGATGAATACACGAAGAAGCTTCTAAGTGCTATTCCAAAAGGTGTTCCAAAAGAACTACTTTAATTAATTTTCTAAACTAAATTTTAGATAAATTTATAAGAAAGGAGGTCGACGACCTCCTTTTTTTATTTTCACTTTTTGCGTTATAATGGAGGAATGGAGGAAACGAAATGCCTGTAATCGAATCAAGCTATACTTGTCATCAGTCTCTACAAAATGGTCACCTACAAACGATCATTCCATTCTTTATTAGAAGAACTCCAAAACACAAATTTGAAAAGAGAACCCTAACAACACCAGACGGTGACTTTCTTCGCTATTATAAATCATCAACAGACTCTCCTCTTGAGAAAAAACACCTCATTATCATCTCGCATGGACTAGAGGGTAACGGTCGTGATCGTTATATTGTTGATATGATGAAGAAGTTTAACTCTCAAGGCTATGACGTCATCTCATGGGATATGCGATCATGTGGAGGTGCCCTTAATCGCACTCAAAAGTTTTACAATGCTCAAGACTATCACGACTTAAAATTTCTCGTTGATAGTGTTTCTGAAGACTACGATCATGTTTCACTAATGGGCATAAGTCTTGGCGGCGCTATCACCGCAAACTACCTTGGACGACACCCGGAGGTCGTAAATCATAAGGTTTACCGTGGCTTTATTCTGTCTTCACCTATGGACTTAAATGGTTGCTCGGTGAAATTGAAAACTGAAATATCACGTCATATCTATCGTCATGTCTTTGTTTACTCCATGAGAAAGAAAGTTATTGAAAAGGCCAAGCTCATGGAGCTACCGGTAGACCTGAACAAAGTAAAAAACATTAAGCATATTGATGACTTTGACGAGTATGTTACGGCCCCTATTTACGGCTATCGCGATGGTTACCACTATCGTGAAGAGGCTTCACCTATCTCTCACTTGGAAAAAATTCGCGTCCCATTCTATATCCTGAATGCTTACGATGACCCCTTCTTATCGGAAGAGAGCTATCCCTACGAGTTAGCAAAAAGAAAAAGTAATATCTATCTTGAGGTTCCAAGAAACGGCGGCCATGTGGGATTTATAAAGTCCCCTTCAGAAGAATATTATTGGTATGAACAAAGAATTTTAGATTTTTTAAAAATGAAGATATAAGAAAGGCCTCCGATTGGAGGCCCTGTTATTTATTTTTTAAATTGAACTTTGTATTTTGCCTTGGCCCCTTTATAACCAAATACCTTGATATAGTACGTATTAGAAGAATTCACTCTTAATCTCACGGCCTCATTGTCACTTGAAGATTCTTTACGAGATACAACTTTGTAACTTGATCCCATTTTCTTTAAAACTTCAAAGTCTAGATCACCTTCGCTGTGAGAGAAGAAGATTCTAAAGTCTAAAACTTCACCAGCCTTCATTTCGGCCTTGTAGAAATCAACATCATCTTCACTATCGATTTCAACATTCTGAGAAAATCCTTCGCCTAAATCTGTTGCTGTTTCGGCAGTATTATTGTCAGAACTTGGCTTATCAGTTGAATCACTATCATCTTGATCTTGCGCTAATACACTTGGGAAGTTTTCTAAGATGAATGGAACAATTCGACTCATTGAAACTGCACCATTATAAACTCCGCGTCCTCCCCATCCGCCGTAGCCAGCGTGGTGGATAGCATATACCTTATCAGAGTCTGCATTGAATACTGGTGAACCAGATGATCCTCCTAAAGTATCAGCATCGTATAAAACATCTCCTCTAAGCCCTACAACCTTCCCTTCAGAAACTTTTTTCGTCCAGTCACAGTTGTAGTCAGTATAGTAATCACAATTTTGGTGGATAACATAAACGCTATCTCCCTCTACTGGCTCTGTTGTATCTAAAACAACTTTACCGTAAGTCTGACCAGGAGTGCCCTCACACTTTACAAGTGCAAAGTCTAATTCCTCATCATTACCGATGAACTCGTCACATGTGATCTCACCTTGGTTTGACTTTGAAACACCTTTTTCATGTTTCATAAAAACTTTCATTCCCACAACATCAGCTGCACTTGTGATACAGTGATGATTTGTCATTAGAACGTTATCTGAGATTAAAAAACCAGTACAACGGCCAGTGTTTGAAAATTGAATGTCAGCTACCGCTTTTGAATTCTTTCTAACATCTGAAGAGTCATCAAAGGCTATAACTTCTTGCCAGTTAACATCACCAACAATGATTGAGCCTGTTGCTACATCTGTATTCGTTGAAGCTGGAACACCTTTTCCACATGAAACTGTTAAGAATGTGGAAACAACTACTAATAAAAACATGGAACTTCTTACTGACATTACCCTCTCCTCCAATCTTCCTTATGGAATCTTTCAAGCTCTTTTGTGAACTTGTTGATTGAGTAATTTATAGAAAAATAAACATGATATAAGAACCGAGGTGTCTTTTTTATAGGCCCATAATGCCTAAAGTTAAGCAAATGTAAGAAATGAATTAAAAATTACAACAAACAGCGGTGCTAAAATGTCACTTAATCAATAGGAATTATTGAAACATCGGCATTTTTATAACTTTTAAGCTCTTTTGGGATTACCTTGAGAATCATACTTTCCAGCGCATCAATAACCTTCTCTTTGTAGAAGATTCGGCCGTAAACTATTGAAACTTCACGAGTTGGCACCGGAGGTGTAAATGAGCGAATCATTTTCTTTCGAACACCTGTTAAATCAAGCATATCGAGGTGAGGAATAATCGTATATCCACTATCCTTGGCCACAAGGTTCTTAATTGTTTCCAGAGATCCACTCTCAAAGTGTTGAAAGCCTTTAACTTTCTGACAAAGGTTTAAAACCTGGCCACGTAGACAATGGCCTTCTTGAAGAAGCCAAAGTCCGTCTTTGTCTAGGTCAGAGTAATCTAATTGGCTCTTGTGATAGAGTTCGTGATCTTTTGCAATGAAACCATAGAGTGGTTCATAAAATAAAACTCTTTCAACGAGCTGATTATTATGAAGTGGCGTGACAAGAAGACCTGCATCTAATTCGTCACGATCTAGTTTTTCAATAATTTCATCAGTCGTTCTCTCTTCAATAATAAGATCAACTTTTGGAAATTCTTTTACGAAGCGGCTTAAAAAAAGTGGAACGAGATACGGTGCTAAGGTTGGAATGACTCCAAGCTTGAACTCCCCTTCAATACCGACGATTGGATCGCTTGCAATATCTTTTAATTTTTTAAATTCTTTATTAACTACTCTTGCTTGCGCAATGAAAGTTTCACCTTCAATTGTTGGAACGATTGGATTCTTAGAGCGATCAAATATAACAAAACCCAAACTATCTTCTAGCTTCTGTATTTGCATACTCAATGTTGGTTGAGAAACATGACACTCTTCAGATGCCTTTCTGAAGTGACGGTGTTTATCGACTGCTAATACATATTCCAGTTGAGTTATTGTCATAACAAGAGTTCCTGAAGGTTGATTTATAATTTCTATACTATATCATACTTCATAATCGGAGACTATATGAACAACAGCATTGATTTATTTCAAAGTCTATCATCTTTAGACTTATTTATATTTTTTGCCATCTTAGGCTTAACTATTGCCAGTGTAATTTACGGCCAATATCGCATGAATAAATCCACAGAAAAAGAGTCATTTCTCGATCTTCTAATCATGGGAAGAAGGCTTACACTACCTCTTTTTGTCGCGACACTTGTTGCAACTTGGTACGGTGGAATCTTTGGAGTAACTGAGATTGCCTTCAACCAGGGGATTTACAACTTCATCACTCAAGGTGTTTTCTGGTACATCGCCTATATTATTTTTGCTTTCTTTCTCATTGATAAAATTGAGCCTTATCACGCAGTTACTCTACCAGATCTAGTTGAAAAAATGTTTGGGCCACGCTCAGCAAAACTCACTGCAGTTTTTAACTTCTTCAATGTTCTCCCAATTGCTTACGGAATTAGTTTAGGTATTTTTCTGCAATTAATTTTTGGAGGCTCACTATTACTTAACACAAGTCTTGGAGTTGGATTCGTTGTTCTCTACTCAATGTGGGGCGGACTGAGATCAGTTGTATTCTCCGATCTCATTCAATTCTTTGTGATGTGCCTTGCAGTTGCTTTAGTTCTAGGATTCTCTTTCTTTGAATTTGGTGGCATCTCTTATTTAAAAGCAAACCTACCTGAGTCCTACTGGTCTTTGACAGGTAAGAACTCATTAGCAACGACTTTTGTCTGGGGCTTTATTGCCCTATCAACTCTAGTTGATCCAAACTTTTATCAACGCTGTTTTTCGGCTACAAGTGGTGAAGTTTCAAAGAAAGGTATTTTAATCTCAACTTTCATCTGGTTTTGTTTTGATATCTGTACGACGTTTGGAGCGATGTATGCAAAAGCCGCGATACCAGATGCCCAGAGCGCGCATGCTTACCTAACATATGCAATTCAAATCCTGCCTCATGGACTGAAGGGATTTTTATTAGCTGGGATTCTTGCCACAATCTTATCAACGCTCGACTCATACCTATTTATCGCAGGAACAAACTTGGCCTATGACCTTGCACCTAAGAAATACAAAGGTCGTATTTGGATTCATCACTTCGGAGTTATTTTTGTTGCCGTTTTAACTGTGATTATGTCTGAATACTTCCAGGGCAATATAAAATCTGTTTGGAAGACTCTTGGATCATTTTCTGCATCATGTCTATTGCTGCCAGTCGTCTATGGTTACCTCTTTCCGAAACGAATTAGTGATAACCAGTTTGTGACGGCCTGTTTGGTGGGTGTTGTCTCAACGGCCACGTGGCGTCATATTTCAAAAGCTGGCTTCTACGCCAATATCGATGAGCTCTATATTGGTATTATTGCAACAAGTCTAACTCTGTTCATTTATCACCTAATTAGGGATAAAAAACTAGTCGGATAAGGGGCAACAAGTGTATCCTTTGTACTTAATTTCGTAGGATTTTAAGTTCAAAGGATTACATATGACTGATAATAAAAAAGTCACGGACAAATCGAGCGCGGATGCTCAAAAAATTGAAAAAGCACTAAATTACCACTCAATGGGACGCCCTGGAAAAATCGAAGTTGTTGCAACAAAACCATGTTTAACAGCATCTGATTTAACAAAAGCATACTCTCCAGGTGTTGCTCACCCATGTCTAGAAATTGCAAAGAACCCAGATGATGTTTACAAGTACACTGCAAAAGGAAATCTTGTTGCGGTTGTTTCAAACGGTTCAGCTGTTCTTGGTCTTGGAAATATCGGAGCCGCTGCTGGTAAGCCAGTAATGGAAGGTAAAGGGATTCTTTTCAAGCGCTTCGCCGATATCGATGTTTTTGATATTGAAGTTGAAGAATCAACTGTTGATGGAATGGTTAATGTTGTTAAGGCACTTGAGCCAACTTTTGGTGGTATCAACCTTGAAGATATTAAAGCACCAGAGTGTTTTGAAATCGAAAAACAACTAATCGAAAAAATGGATATTCCAGTTTTCCACGATGACCAACACGGTACTGCAATTATTGCAGCAGCAGGTTTCATCAATGCTCTAGAATTATCTAAAAAGAAAATTGATAAAGTAAAAGTAGTATTCTCTGGTGCAGGTGCCGCTTCAATGGCATGTGCTAAGCTTTTCTTCCACCTTGGAGTAAAGCCAGAAAACTTAATTATGACAGATTCTCGCGGTGTTATTTATAAAGGCCGTGAAGATGGAATGAACAAATACAAGGAAGAGTTTGCAAACGAAACAGATGCAAGAACTCTTGGTGATGCAATGGTTGATGCTGATGTATTTATCGGTTGTTCAGCTAAAGGTGTTTTAACAAAAGACATGGTTAAGACGATGGCAAAAAGCCCTATCATCTTTGCTATGGCAAACCCTGATCCAGAAATTCTTCCAAGTGAAGTTGAAGAAGTTCGTGATGATGCAATTATGGCAACAGGACGCTCAGACTTCCCTAACCAAGTTAATAACGTTCTAGGCTTCCCTTCAATCTTTAGAGGAGCACTTGATGTTCGCGCACGTAAGATTAATGAAGAGATGAAGCTTGCTGCAGTTTACGCTCTTGCTGAACTTGCAAAAGAAGAAGTTCCTGACGAAGTAAAACTTGCTTACCAAGGTGAAGACTTCAAATACGGAAAGAATTATATTATTCCAAAACCATTTGATACACGAGTTCTTGTGAGACTTGCTCCAGCTGTTGCTAAAGCGGCAATGGATACAGGTGTTGCCAGAATGAATATCGATGATCTTCAAGAATACTCAGAGCACTTAGCAAGTCGTTTATCGGCATCTGGTGCATTCATGAAAACTGTTCGTGACCGTCTAGCTTCACAAATTAAAGCGCGTGATGGGAAGAAAGTTAAAATGGTTTTTGCAGAAGGTGTTAACACAAGAATTCTTCATGTTGCTAAAACACTTGCAGAAGGTGATACAATTCAACCGATCCTACTTGGACACCCAGATGATATCAGAGCAAAAATCAAGTCTCTAAACTTAGAAGATGTTTTAGACGATAGCATTGAAATTATTCGTCCACGTAAGGCACCAAACTTCAAAGAATTCTACACTGAATACTGTGAAATGAAGCAAAGAGAAGGTGTTTCTCTTAATGCGGCCGAAGACTTAATGATCCAAGAGAACTTCTATGGTTCAATGATGGTTAAGAAAGGACTAGCAGACGCTTTTATTGCTGGACCAACTCTAAACTACAGTGACTGTCTAAAGCCAGCACTAAGTGTAATTGGAGCTCAAGCAGGTAAAAAGGCAGCAGGTGTTTTCATTCTAGTATTTAAAGACCGTGTTCTATTCCTAGCTGATACTACAGTACAACCAGATCCTTCAGCAGAAGATCTTGTTGAAATTGCTAAATCAACTCAGCATCTTTACAAGTCACTAATGAGACGAGAGCCAAGAATTGCTTTCCTAAGTTACTCAAACTTTGGGGATTCAAAACTTCCTGGTGCAAAGAAGATGAAAACGGCAACAAAGCTAGCTAAAGAAAAATACCCTGAGCTTAAGATCGAAGGTGAAATGCAAGCAGATGTTGCGGTAAACGCAAATATTATGGATCACCTATTTGACTTTAGTGAGCTTGGTGGTTCTGCAGATATTCTTATCTTCCCTGAACTTAACTCGGCAAATATCTCTTACAAGCTACTTGCTCAACTGAGTGAAGCTTCTGCTATTGGGCCAATTCTTGCTCCAATGAATCAGACAGTTAATATCATTCAAAGAACGGCTTCAATTAAAGAGATCGTTGACTCTTGTCGCTTAACGGCCCTTAGATCACTAGAAGAGCCAAAGCACGACTAATAGGAAGGATTATTATATGAGCTTTAAAAAGAATATTATTGCAACAGATAAGGCACCAAGCGCAGTAGGAACATACTCTCAAGGTGTTGAATATAACGGAACTTACTTCTTTTCTGGTCAAATTGGAATTGATCCTGCGACTAGCGAATTACAAGAAGGATTTGTTCCTCAACTAAACCAAATCATGAAGAATATTGATGGGCTTCTCGAGTCACAAAACCTAACTCGTGAGCATATCATCAAAACTTCAATCTTTGTTACTGACCTTGCTAACTTTGGTGAGGTTAATGCTGCTTATGAAGCTTACTTTACAGCTCCATACCCAGCAAGAAGCTGTGTTCAAGTTCCAGCACTTCCTAAGGGAGCTGTGGTAGAAATTGAAGTTATTGCAGCGAAAGGATAGATAATACTGTTTTATGTTTGATAAGAAGTATGTATTTGAAACAAAACAAACAAGATCTTGGAGAAAGGCCCTCGAGCTTTTCTCCAAGTTTGTTATTTTCATCCTAGGCTACTCACTTCTTTCTTACACCCTCATCCTCTACTCTCAAAATGAAAATGTTAAAACTAAAGAAACTTTCTATAAGAAACGACCAGATATTATCGTCGTCTTCACCGGAGACAGAGGCCGCATTCAAGAAGCAATTCGCTTAGCAAAAGAGTACAATCAAGAGAATATTCTCATTTCAGGAGTTCATACAAAAAATAATGTAAGTACTCTTATTCAAAGTCATCAAATCACTGATGAGATCAACCATGATTTTCTCGACATTGATTATAATGCGAAAAATACATATGAAAACGTATTAGAAACACTACAAGCTCTTCGTAAAAAGAGTAATATTGACTCAGTATTGATTGTGTCACACGACTACCATATTCTTCGAATCAAATCGATTATCGAATATCGTCGTCGCGAAAACGATCACTACAAGTTCTATTTCTGGGGAGTTAAGTCACCACTAAACTCTTTCAGAAGTCTTAAAATTATCTATAAAGAAGTATTTAAATACTTCAGAACACTTACTTACTTGGCCTTGGCCAGTGAAGATTAAAATTTAAATAGGAGGAATAATGAATATCGTTCCATCAATTATGGCAACTAAGAAAAGTGGCCCAAAAACACTTCGTTCAACAGTAACGAGAATTTACTTACTAACAGCTAGCGCATTAGAAGAAAGTAATATCACTCATTCTGAGCATATCCCTGAGTGGATCATTGGTAGAATTGGAGAAGAGAAAGAAGTTAGTATCCTTGGTAGTGAAGGCCCTATTATCTTCAAGGTTATTGAAGAAGTTAAAGCTGAAGAGCAACATTATAACCTGATTGCAGATAGTAACTATTCACTTGCAAGAGAGGCACTAGGATCTCTTGTTGGTCAGATTACAAAAGAAAGATCAAAGAAAGTAGAAGTTAATTTCTATGGACTTGATCAAGAAATGATTACTGGTGCAATCGTAGGATTAGAACTTGCCCTTTACCGTTTTAAAGAAGAGTTAAACTTTGGTGCAATCTCTTTCTTTAATGACGGAAAGAAAGTAACGAAGTCAACGGTAGACTCTGCTCTATCAATGGCACAATCAATTAATACAGCAAGGCACTTAGTTAACCTTCCTGCAAATATGCTAAACCCTGTAACTTATGCAAATGCTGTTAAGAAGTACTTTGCAAAATCAACAACAATGAAGGTTACTGTTTACGATGAGAAGAAGCTTGCCAAAGAAAATTGTGGGCTAATTCTAAGCGTTGGACAAGCGTCTGCGACTCCTCCAAGAATTGTTCACCTTAAATACAGACCTGCTGGAGCAAAAGGGAAACCTACTGCTATTGTTGGTAAAGGGATCACATTTGACTGTGGTGGACTAAATGTTAAAAGTGGCGCAGGTATGGGCGTAATGAAAAAAGATATGGGTGGTTCAGCAACTGTTATGGGCTTTGCGACTTGGCTTGAGAAATCAGGTGTAAAGAAGAAAGTTGACCTCTACCTAGCACTTGCAGAAAACTCAATTAACGAGCTTGCTTCTCGTCCTGGAGATATCTACACTTCTCGCAATGGCCTAAAGGTTGAAATTGGTAATACTGATGCAGAAGGAAGACTAGCTCTTGCGGATGCTATGGATATTGCAATCACTCAAAAAGAGAAACCTGAAGTTCTAATTGATTTTGCAACACTAACAGGTGCCGCAAAAGTTTCTATGGGTGATTTTGTTACAAGTATGTTTGCAAACGATGACGAGCTTGCTGACAAGCTTCTAAAGGCTTCTCAAAAGAATGGTGACCTTTCTTGGCGTATGCCTTTATATAGACCTTACTACAAAGGTTTCAAATCGAATTTTGCTGATATGAATAATATGTCTAAGGTAAAAGGTGGTTCAATTGGTGCAGCTCTTTTCCTAGAGAAATTCATTGGTGACACTAAGTGGGCACACTTTGATATCTTTGGTTGGACAAGTGGATTTAGACCATCACTTGCTCAAGAAGGTGGTTCTGGTCAAGGTGTTGAAACTTTAATTGGATACTTTAAGTAAGAAATAAAAAAGCAGGTCTTAGGACCTGCTTTTCTTTTAATATGCTAACCTCTAGTAACAGAGATCACGGAGTCTAGTGCTTCAAGTCCAGAAATCGTCTTAAGAAGTTCCGAATAATCCTTAACTTCAATTTCAAAAATTAAGCTACCCTTTCTATCTTGCGTTGACTTCGCCATCGCTGAGCGAATATTAACACCAAGATTTCCAATCTCTTTAGAGATCATTGAAAGAATACCTGGACGATCATGAGTAAGAACTCTGATATTTACTGGATGCTTGAATGTAAAATTCTCATTCCATTCAACGGCAATCTGTCTTCCAACATCGCCTACATCGTAGCGAGTACAGTCTGAACGATGAATTGTAATTCCACGTCCACGAGTAATATAACCAATAATCGGATCACCTGGAATTGGATTACAGCAACGGGCCATACGAACCATTAAGTCATCCATCCCATCAACGATTACAGCATTATCTTTATGGGCACGTTTCTTAGCCGTGCGAGAAATCGTTGAAGTAAGAGAGGAAATTTCTTTCTTCTTTGCATCATCAACTTTTTCATCTCTTAGGCCAGGAATACATTCGATAACCTTATCGACATGAAGTTTCCCAGCACCTACGTTATTGTAGATTTCACTATATGTTTTTACATTAGTTAGATTCTCTTTCGCATAATCAAGCTCATTACGCTTTAAAACTGCTTTTAAAGTCGTACCAAGAACCTTAAATGCCTTATCAAGAGTTTCCTTACCAACTTCAATATTGCGCTCTCTTTCGGCCTTAAGAAGCCATGACTTAATCTTGGCCTTTGCCTTAGAAGACTTAACAATATTAAGCCAATCTTTATTTGGTGTTTGAGTTTTAGAAGTTAGAATCTCAATTGTATCACCTGAGCGAAGAACGTACTTTAATGGTACCATTCTGCCATTTACTTTCGCACCAACACAACGATGTCCAATATCTGTGTGAACTCGATAGGCAAAGTCTAGCGGTGTTGAGTTATCTTGAAGTTCAAAAACATCTCCATTAGGAGTGAAAACAAAAACACCACCAACGTCTAAATCATTCTTAACATGAGACATGAATTCAGAACTATTATCAGTATCTTTATTGTACTCAAGAAGCTCTTGGACCCAATCGAGTTTTGTCTTACCAGAAGACATCCCTTCTTTATACTTCCAGTGGGCTGCAATCCCTCGTTCAGCAACTTCATGCATCTCTTGGGTACGAATCTGAATTTCAATTCTTTCTGCCTTAGGTCCAACAACAGTCGTGTGAAGAGACTGATAATTGTTAACCTTTGGAATCGCAATATAGTCTTTAAAACGGCCAGGAATTGGCGTGAATGCCGAGTGGATTACACCAAGGGCCTTATAACATTCAGTAATATTATTAACGATGATTCTAAACGCTAGGATATCGTGGATTTGTTCAAAATCAACACCACGTGAAACCATCTTCTTATAAATTGAATAAAAGTGTTTTGAACGCCCAGTAATGTCGGCCTTAACAGAGTATTCAAAAAGCTTTTCAGTTACCACCCCAATCGTGTCTCCAATATAGATTTCACGATCGCTCTTTTTCATCGCAACTTTTTCGGCCAAGCGATAGTAAACATCAGGGTGTAAGTAGCGAAGACAAATATCTTCGAGTTCAATTTTAACTGAGTTGATACCTAGTCTCGATGCTAGAGGAACATAGATATCAAGTGTTTCTTCCGCAATACGCTTTTGTTTTTCTTCGCGTACATACTGAAGAGTTTTCATATTGTGCATACGATCTGCAAGCTTAACAATAATAACTCGCAAGTCTTGCGCCATCGCAACAACCATCTTACGGAAGTTCTCCGCTTGTGATTGTTCCTTAGACTTAAATTTCATTTTAGAAATCTTAGTTAGGCCAACAACAATTTGAGCAATCTCAGTCGTAAATTCTTTTTCAATTTCCTCAGGAGTGACACTACAATCTTCAACAACATCGTGAAGAAGACCTGCAATAATCGTATCGAGATCCATATGAAGCTTTACAAGAGTTGCAGCAACATTCAGCGGGTGAATGATATACTTCTCTCCAGAGCTTCGCATCTGGCCCTCATGGGACTTTTCTGCAAAGAGATAAGCTTTTCTTAAAAGAGTGAAATCCGCGTCTGGATAATAAGTTTCGACACGTCGACAAAGTTCATCAATATTTAATTCGCGCTCATGGGCGAAATCGAGTTGCTGGTACATTACTTTCTTAAGATTCCTTCAAAAATATCTTTTAATTCAATATATGCCGTCTCAAGGTCATCATTAACCACAAGATAATCGTAATCATTCTTTCTTAGTAATTCGCGTTTTGCATTATCAAGACGAATATTTAAACTTTCATCTGTCTCTGTACCGCGGCCACGAAGCCTTTGCTCTAATGCTTCAACACTAGGTGGTGCAATAAAGATCACACGTGCTCGATCACCAAAGTATTCCTTAAATGAGTCAGTACCCTGAACATCAAGATCGAAAAGTAGATTATGCCCTTTGGCAATTTCACTCTCCACGAACTCTTTTGATGTACCGTAATAATTTCCGTGAACTTGTGCCCACTCTAAGAATGCATCTTGCTCTTTCATAGCAAGAAACTTTTCTTCCGTAATAAAGTTATAGTGCTGTCCATTTTCTTCACCTTCACGTGCCTTACGTGTTGTAAAAGAAACAGATTCCAAAAGATCGTGGAATTCATTTTTAATTCTCTTAATCAGAGTTGATTTCCCTGATCCAGATGGTGCAACAATAACTATAATTTTACCTTCACTCATAATACTACTCGAGGTTTAAACCTTGCTCTCGAATCTTTTCTAACTGAACCTTCATTTGAACAACGGCTTCAGAGATCTCTTGAAGAGTTGACTTCGATCCCGTTGTATTCGTTTCACGGTTAAGTTCTTGAATAAGAAAATCTATTTGACGGCCAACTTCTCCACCTTTTGTAAGGAGATCATTAAGTTTAGAAAGGTGAGCATTAATACGATTAATTTCTTCGTGAATATCCATCTTTTCTAAATAGAAGATTACCTCTTGCATAAAGCGAGGTTCATCTACTGGCATCGCCGTTTTATATTCATCAAATCGCTTCTCAAGCCTTTCCTTTACGGCCGCTTGGAATTCATCCGACTTATCATTTACAATATTAAAAAACTCTTCATAAGATTGCTGATGCTTTTTAATAACATCGACCATTTTCTGACCTTCAACCTTACGAGACTCTTTTAAATTTTCAATGGCACCCTTAAGGGCATCAATTGCAAATTTATTCATCTCATCAATTGAAGACTCATCGACTTCTTTCATAAATTCATTACGTAAAAAATCAGTTGGCTTAATATCAAGTTGAACATCATTCTTATCGGCCAGATGCTTCATCGAGCTGATAAAAGCGTTCACTTTTTCAGTATCAATATCATCAAAACGTGATTTCGTTTCTAGGCGTTTATAACTAACATTTATATCAAAGCTTCCGCGTTTGAAATTTTGTGAAATAAGATTTCTCATTTCAAGTTCAACACTATTGAATAGTGAAGACATTTTAAATCGAATATCTTTAAAACGATGATTTACAGTCTTGATCTCAACTGTAACTTGAAGGCTTTCACTACCTGCTTCGGCCTTACCAAAGCCAGTCATTGAATAAATATTTTTGGCCATTTCCTCTCCCAATGAATGACTTTTTTAACTCAAATACACAGCGATATCAACCGCTAGAAGTAATAATATTCGATATTTATTATACTTCCTTAACTATTGGCCAGACTACTCCAGAGACCAACCTTCTACCTTTCCTTGGCTAAAGTAGACATATTTACGGTCTCCATTTTCAAAGAAGGTCCATCGCTCATTTTCAAGGTGTGGATTACCTGCTGTGTCAACGCGATGAGGGTTTCCCCATCTATCAATTACATTCTTTTTATCCATTCCCAGAGCTATTTCGCGGTGGGCCTGAGCTCTTGGTGAATAGTGAAATATTGAAGCAGGTTTACGTGCCTCAAACTTTCTTTGTCTCTCGTACTGCACAAGAGTTTTTCCATATTGTTGCTGCTCGGCCCTAGTCAGAGTTAAGTAGTAGAGTTTTTGAGAGTCATTATCAAACATTCTCTCTTTGCGACGAAAAGCTTCACGATCTTCCGGGCGCATACTATCTAATTTTCCTTGAAGCTCCATTTTCAAGCGCTTTTCTTGCGACCAGACAGGATAATCTTCATCACTAGATGGCGTTCTTTTGAGCATTTCGTCCCTACTATATTTTACGTAGCTTGGGTCTCCACCAACCGTATCAAAGGCCTCTCCAGGGCTAAATAATGAGAATCCTTCATCTTCTTCTCCCATTACATCAAGAAACTGGCGATCTATCGAGATCGGCCCACATGAAATAATGGCAAAAAATGAAAGTAATGTTAATGCTCTAAGCATGTCTTCTCCTAAAGTAATTCTCCCCATCACCCCTTCTTTACGGTGTAATTATTGAGATTTCTTAAGAATCCATTCAGCTTCCCCCACATCCAGAAAAAACTTCCTAGCCTATTAAATTACTCAGGAATTTACTCCATATACTCAGGTATTTTGACCACTTGCCGATAAGCACTATAGAGATAGATTTGGGGATATTTCGTAATGATGAATAAATGGCTAAAAATTGAAAAATATTTAAATGGTTTGCTTACAAATCTGGCCAATTTCTTTACGGGAATCACACCTGACAAGATCAAGCATCTCTATCGTAATTTCTTGGCCACAATTACCGGCCTTATCAAAAAGATTTTATCTCTACCAGAGTTTCTGACTGGACCAGCGAGGAAATGGTTTAGGCTTAAGCTTGCTGCATTCGTCACATTTATGCTGGCAAAGAAGCAAAGTTTGGCCACTATTGGCGAGGCCATCAAAAACTTTAAGCTTTCCGGAGAAATTCCTCATATGGCATACAATGCAGCCAAGGGATTTTGGTCAAAGAATGTAGCGATGAAGCTTGCAGCAATCTCACCAGCAAAGGCCGTTGGTATAACTTGTACCCTAACAGTGTTTTCACTCACAGGGATTTCTGTTTATCAGAATATTCAGGAAATCTCAGATAAAACTTCTCCTAAGCAAGAAAGAAAAATCGCAAGTGCAGATGAACTTGAAAAAGCTAAATGGGGCCGTTCTCGTTACCGTCTTGCAAATAAGAGAACCATCTTTTTGAGAAACGTGGATGTTCCTATTTATATTAAGAATAGAGATGGAATGAAGTCTCTTCTTATCGATGTACTTCTAGAGACTAATAACCGCTACACAGCACAATATTTCTATAAACCAGAAAATGAGATTTTAATACGTGACCGTCTTAATGAGTCACTTCAAGCAGTTGTACCGAACTTTCCCCTTGAGCCTGAAGGTAAGAAGATCATCAAAGAGAAAGTACGCTACGAAGTCAACAAATTGATAGAGGACTTAAAAATCGACGGCCACGTTGAAAGAGTTTATATCGATTCAATTCTAAATGGTTAAAACAGTTCGAAGTGTCTGATTTGTAACTCCTAAGACCTTTGCTGAAGCTTTAATATTCTGATCACAATGATTATATATTTTTAGAAAGTAATGATACTTCATTTCTCGATAGGAATAAAAATGATGATCATCTTGAGATACCATTTCCATTTGATTTAGCTTCATGAGAGATTCATCGATTTCACAATAAGTCAGAAGATTAGTCTTCCCTTTCAAGTGCTTCTTTCTAAGGTGAGCATTGAGTTGTCTAATATTTCCAGGCCATGAATAATTTTGGTAAAACCTCTTTAGTTTCGGATGAATCGTAATACCATGTTTGAATTCATATGAGTTAAGCAGTTGATCTAAACGCTTCTCGCAATCACGTAAAGAATCAAGTCTGATCACTTCCTCTGAAGACACTCGAAAGAAAAAGTCGGCCCTCATCTGCCCTTGTTGGACAAGTTTTTCAAGAGGACGGCCAGAGGCAACGATAACCCTTGTCTTTATAAATTCAGCTTGATTTGATCCAACAGGATAAAAAAGTCCATCATCGAGAAATAAGAGCAGCTTAGCTTGTGTCTCTTTTGAAATAGAGTCAATTTCATCTAAGAATAATGTCCCTCCACTTGCAATTTTTAATGCTCCATCTTTATCACTTAAAGCACCTGTAAATGCCCCTTTCTTATGGCCAAATAATTCTGATTCTAAAATGTTTTGAGAATATGAACTCAAGTTTAAGTGCACAAAATTTCCACTGACTCCACTTTGTTCATGTAGACTTTTTGCTAAGTGCGTTTTCCCAGTACCAGTTTCCCCTTCAATTAATACGTTAAGCTTAGGGTGAACTCGGTAGTCAAGTTCAGCCTCCTGCTCAACATCATCACTTAAGCAACGAATACGGTTACGGCCAAAGGCCACTTCATCTCCTTTTCTCAAATAGGCATGAGATGAGAAAGTGCCATTAATTCTAAATGTCGCTCCATTTATTCCTGACAGACAGAATGTGTCACCAACATTAGTCTTAACAATTGATAGATTAAACTCGGCCTGTTCCTGTTCTGATAGTATTGGTAGAGTGATTCTAAGAGGCTCAACAATGAGGTCCTTTCCTGTTAAATCAATATGATAGGCCGTTCGATTCAATAAAATCCGACGTTTTGGGCCAAATAAAGGTGTAATTTCTATAGAATTTCCATGGACACAAAATGTGTCTTTTACAAGCTTGTCTAACTTTGGTACTTCTAGCATATATAACTCCTTAGAATTTAAGCAAAATCGTTGATAAACGGAAGAGAAGTAAAATGGAATATAAAATTGCCAAAGGGACAACTCAATTCAAATACGGAATGACAGACGTTAACCAATTAATCGAATGGTTAAACGCAGAGAAGCCAATTGGTGTAAGTTTCATTGGGCGCTCAAATGCCGGGAAATCATCAACAATTAACTCTTTATTTGGTAAGAGCACAGCTGTTACTTCTAAGACTCCAGGGCGTACACGCCAAGTTAATATCTTTTCTTTTCAATTAGAAAAAGAAGGTAAGATTGTAGATAATATTCCACCGTTTTACCTATTTGACCTTCCAGGATATGGACACGCAAAAGTATCAAAAGAGATCCATGCTCATTGGGCAAATCTAATGGATGAGTTCTTTAGAAATTGCGGGGAACAAAACCTAATGCTTAACCTTCAAGATGCTCGTCACCCTAACCAAAAGGCCGACCTAGTTTTTAGAGACTACCTAAGTCCATTTGGTCATGAAGCATTTTTATTATTTAATAAGCTTGATAAACTTAAGACACAAAAAGATAGAGCGGCTTTAAATAAGTTAAAACCAGCAATCTTTAAAGAGCACAAGTGGGTAACTCAGATTCACTTTATTTCGGCACTGAAAGGACAAGGTGTTCCTCAACTAGAAAATGCCATCATTAATTATCTGTTATTACAATATGAGCTAGCAAATACTCAACGAGACTAAACTACTCTTTTGAGCATTTGGACTTAATATTAGAGACATCTTCTTCCATGAGGTGAAGTTGATCTTCATATTCCTTAATTTCTTTTAAGAGCTCATCAACCCTTGGGTTTTCCCACTCAAGAATCCCAGACTTTAAGTGCTTAGCTGCCAGTTGTCCCAACTCTTGATACTTCTCATTTAACAAAGTATTTGTATGGGATGCCGTAAGCATCTTCTTTCCAATAACAGTTGCCTTTGATAGTTCCTGAGAGCACTCATCAACTATTTTCTTAAGCTTGGTTTTCCATTCCTCTTTTTGCATAATTCACTCTTTCAGATAGAATAAATAATAGATCGTCCCCTATTTTACAAAAAGATAAGTATGATTTCATTAGATTTTTTAGCAAAAAAATTTTCTTCTTTTGAACAGGTTCTTGAAAGCAAGCTTGCAAGTTACAAGGACATGCTAACTAATGAAGAAAAAGATAATCTTGAAAAAACTTATCAAAGTCTATTGGAACTATATGGACAAAGTGAAGATCCATGGGGACTTAGTATACCTAAAGCACGTAAAAGTTTTGAGATACTCTACACCATTTATCGCCACTACTTTAAGGTGCGTCTTTTTGGAAAAGAGAATATCAAAGATGAACAATATATGGTCATTTCAAACCACTCCGGTCAAATTGCCATTGATGGCCTAATGATAGGATGTGCCTTTGCATTCGAAAATGAACCACCACGAGTTCTTAGGCCAATGGTCGAACGCTTCTTTACCGCCCTACCATTTATCAATAAGTGGTCTTCAGAATGTGGTGCAGTTCTTGGTGATCGCGACAATTGCCTAAATCTTTTAAAGCGCGGGGAATCTCTTCTCATCTTTCCAGAAGGAGTTAGAGGTGTTTCAAAAAGCACAAGTAACTATTATAACGTCCAAGAATTCACACCAGGCTTCTTTCGCATGGCCCTCAAAAGTGGAGTAAAGATTCTTCCTGTTGCCGTGGTCGGAGCTGAAGAAATCTTTCCTTATGTCTATCAGGCAAGTTCTGTTGCGAAGTTTTTAAAATTACCAGCTCTTCCAATAAGTGCTAATTACTTTCCACTACCGTCTCCCATTGATATTCACGTAGGAAAACCAATTGAATTACCAACGGATATCAATTCAGACAGTGAAGACAGCTTAATCAATCCACATATTCGTGAAATAGAGCGAGTTATCCAATCAATGCTTAATGAAGGAAGAAAGACTCGTAGGCCATGGGCCTTTACAAAGAAAGTGACAAAGGAAGAGGCCGATGAATAGCAAACGTTCAATCCTGATCATCGGTGCTTCAGGTGGTCTTTCAAATATTCTCTGTGGGCTACTAGCAAAGAGAATTCCTGATGCGAGGATTATTGGAATTGATTCAAGAAGAATGAAGAATGAAGTAGATTTTGAAAATTTCACTTTTCATCGTATGCGCTATACTCGCAGAAATTTTGAAAAACTATTTCGTGAAAATAGGTTTGAAACAATTTATCAGATCGGTAGAATAACTCCACCAGGAGGAAGTGCCGAAGAACGCTTAAGTTTTAGTCTTATCAACACAAGTAAGGTCTTAGAACTTGCTGAGAAGTATTCTATAAAGAAATTCATTATGCTTAGTACCTTCCATGTCTACGGTGCCCAAGCTGACAACCCAGTCTTTATTAATGAAGACTATCCTTTAAAAGTTAGTATCAAGCATCCAGAACTTCGAGATGTGACAGAAGTCGATGCTCTTTGTACGAACTGGATGTGGAAAAACAGAGAAAATATTGAAACCGTTGTTCTTAGGCCATGTAATATCATTGGGCCACAAATTGATAATACGATATCAAGATACCTTACCTCTAATATGACTCCAGTACCTATCGATTTCAATCCAATGATGCAATTCATTCATGAATATGACATGGCAAATATTTTATTTCAATCTCTCGACAAGCTACCTACAGGTGTCTACAACGTTGCCCCTAGTGAGACAATCTCTCTTCAAGAGGCAAAGAAGATAACTGGCACTAGAGACTTTCCATTTCCTGTTTTTACCTTGGAAGTTCTATCGAAAGCGATTCGAAAGATTTGGCCATTCCCTAGCTACTTCATCGATTTTGTTATGTACTCATGTGTTATCGATAATTCAAAAATAAACCAATTTATCCCTGAGGATATTTATCAATATGACAGCAGAAAAACCCTTTCGCTAATACGAAAGGGCTAAGCATATTTTTTATTCCTCTTCACTTGCAAGAGTTCTTTCTTTTACTGTATTTAAAGCTGGATCGTTATCCCAATCATATATAACATCGAAATTAGAAAAGGCTTCAACAACTTCTTCTCTTGTCCCCTTCTCAATTCCTATATCAGCGGAAGCAATAAAGTCATCGACTGTACCGAGATTATTATACAGCTTTGTAAATGTATCTTTATTCATATGAACTTCCAGATCTTTCATCTTATCAATTTTTCTTCTATCACTTACAAAGTCGACTACTGCATTTCTAATATGTAGGCCGTATTTTTCACCATAGCCAAGATTAATGGCAATGAATTTATCTGTCCCTTGCGCTCGACCTGGGTTAATTCTAATACGATAATTATTCACAAATGAACTAGCATTACCTCTTACTTGATTAAATGTAGCTGGAGCATTCTTAATAATTGCAACCTTTCCTTCTGCAGCTCTGGCTTGGCTTAATGCCCAACTTCGAGCAGTTGTTGCAAGGCTTCGATAACCAATTTGTTTTAAACAATTTGCTTTAATTTGATTATTGTCACTACTCTTATTTACGCGAACTAAGTAATTCGCAAGCTGACAAGACCACTGGTAGTCACCATCTTTATAAGCATAATCTGCAAGGGACTTGACTCTAGTTTCCCCTCCCATAGCAAGAACGATCCTCTTCGCTTCATCATCAGGGTGAAGACGGTAGAGAGTTGTTGCATCACGATTAAATTGTCCAAAGATGGCATTATAAATTCGTGGTGGCATTGAAGAAATTGGACCATAATTTTCAATCAATGTTGGTTCTGTTTTTAGGTAGTCTGGAATTGTCACAAAGTATCTTAGCTCATCTGGCCCCATGCCCAGAGAAATTCCTTTTAACGTTTGATCTAAAACAAAAGAAAGCCCGTCTTGATAATTTTGTAAGCGTTGTGCAATCCTATCGCTTCCTTTTATACTCGTAGAGTGTGTACTCATTAGGATTTCAGGTTTTAGCTTTTTAATAAACTCAACAGACCTTTTCCAATCTTCAGGGTTTCGATACTTTCCGCCACGAAGACTATAAATATTTGGGAACCATCCCCACATGACATTATTGAGAACGGCCTTCTTAGAAGGTATATGTACTAAAACTTGATTAGAAGTATCTGTCCCAATATCTTTCGTATAAAATGTCATTCCAATGCCTGCTATCGTTAACTTTTGACCATTTCTCACAGGTGTGTTTACTGGAACAAAACCATTATTATCGGGGATGATCGTATTCTTAAATCGCGCATCGTCTCCCTTATCTGGTAAATAAAGATTGAATTGCTCAACTGACCTGGCCATCAGCACTCCACCAACTTCAGGATGAAGGGCCTCAACACCACCAGAAACGGCCATAACTCTATTCGTATTTGGGTGGCCAATAATCTTGATATTTCGATTCCCTCGTCGCCTTTCTTGATCAACAAAGAGCTTGGCACCAAGGCTATAATGCTCATGAGAATAGACGATTGCCCTAACAGGAAGTCTTGTTACCTTTCTCATTTCGTTATAGAAAACATTAGCATCGTGCTCATTATCACCAGTGTCGTACACAATCACACCATCTTTACCAATTATAAAATGTGAGTTAACAATGCTGTCACTCCCAATAGTGAAGAGTCCGCTTCCTAAGTTAACGGTTGTTAATTTATCATAGGAGCCACGCTTTTCACTTTTCTGTGCTAAATTCCAATAATTCATCGTCTCGCTATCAACAAGTGCACCATTATCAAGTTTTGATAACTTCTTATCTTTGGCCTTCATCATAGGATTATCGTGGATGAGGGTATTTACACTTAGGGCACTTCCCATAAAGGATGTTCCTCTTCCCACAAAAAATGAGATTGCACACAGAATAAAAACGAGAAATCCAACTTTCATAATTCTTCCTTTGTAGAGTTTCTTCAATGAGTCTTTCGACATCTAACAAAGAAAGAAGAACCTAAGTTCAGTTAACAAAAGTAAAATGAAGTTTACTCGAATGGTTGACCAAGAATAACAATAACAAGGCAAAGGACGGCCATTAATAATGAGAAAGTAAATTTTTTCTTATTCAATCGGTAGTTAATTAAACAGCTACTTATACATTGGAATAGGTAATAAAGAGCAAAGGCCTTTGAAGCAAAAGAAATGATTTTGAAAATATCGAATAGCCAGACAAGAATTGTTCCGACACAGGCTATGAAAAGGTATGCATTTTTCGATTTAATCTTTCCACTTGAAATCTCTGCAAAAAGACCTCCACCTCCTCCCATATCCGCAATGGCAGCACTTAACTGACTTGCCATTGCAGCTGCAAATAAGAATGTAGGAGCTAGTACAAATACAAATTGACCAATATCAATGACAGATGTTTCTGAAATCACTCCGCTTAAAGGGTGTGACTTAAAAACAGGAATAAATAAGGCAATAAGTAGCATATATATTGCACTACTAATCAATTGAGCGTACCTCATGCTTTTTACTCTCAATTCTCGATTATACTTCTCAGAAAGGTATCGACTTGTTTCAAATCCTTGCACCATAATGAGAAGTCCTAGACTTACAGCTAGAGAATGATAGTTAAAATTGCTAATATCTTTTGACTCAATCGGATGACTACCGAATTGATAAGCAACGAGTCCCATCAAAAATGTCACAATAATAGAAAGCTTTACATTAACAGAAACACTCTCCAGTTTTTCTAGTGATGATAAGCCATGCTGGTGTCCAAAGAATGCGATGGCCATGATAACAACTGTTACAACACCTTTTTCAACAATAGCGCTGTGATCACCAGTCATCCTTAAAAAGAATGATGAAAATAAATAGAGATAGTATGTGATCGATAAGATATAAGCAAAGGCCAGAACCCAGTCACTAATTCTTTCGTTAAATCGAACCTTATCATATGTATGGTTTTTAAAATCACTTTTTAAGAGAACAGGCTCTACATCATTAATATTCCAGCGAATGACTTCCCCTATCCCAAATGAGGCAAGGCAGAGAATGGCCATCAAGACAGGAGCGTAGACACCGCTTAGCTCATTTAAGAGTGGTGCAGAAATAAGAAAACCACTGCCAATAATGGAGGCCAAGGGAGTCATGGTTGCTGTCCATGTAGAATTAGTCATTACTTTCTTCGTAAAAAGGAGAAAGAGAATAACTGATACAATAAAAAGATAGGTCAAAGACTGCACTTCCATATATGTCCTCATTAATAGAAATAGTTTATAAGTTTAAATACGAAAAAGAATAAACTACGCGTCATATTTATTGGTAATTATTAACAATTGACTGATTTCCATGAAATGAATAGACTTATTCTATTCTCAGTGGCCCGGTGGTGGAATGGTAGACACAGCGGATTCAAAATCCGCCGGTAGCAATACTGTGCGAGTTCAAGTCTCGCCCGGGCCACCATCTCAAATTTCACTATATATTTTTACGAACGATAAAGGTCTACGATTTCACTGGCGCTAACGCTTGTAAAACCTCCACGAGATAGTAAACTCCAATGCTTCAAAACCCTTCGGCTTTTGCCGCACTGTAGATGCCCGGGCCCTCATTAAATACTTAAAATCATTTATAAACTTATCATTAGTTACAAAAATGAAATTCTCTTCAAGGAAGGCTCACTTTGATCCTAGAGACTAGTAATATTTTAACACCAGTATTGAGTATTTTATTTTCAATTTAATCTTTTTTGTTTTTGGCCACGATTAAACTATAAAGTCTTTTGAAAATCTATTTTTTAGAAGTTGGGATAGTGAAACCTTTTGATGTGAAGTCTGCTTTTTTTATATTCATTACATACTCGCCAGCCTTTCCCCAATCTTTTAGTAAATTCTGAACTTCAAGCTTTGCTAACTTCCCTTCAGTATAAGCACATAAAACTAAATCTTCAGCCGTATATATCTTTTTATCTTTGTGTTCTGACATGTCAGGAAGATTCAGAGCTGCATCACTCAAATCAGCTAGAGCATATTCATTTGTAATTAAATCACATTTATTAACAATCGCTAGGTATAAGATTTTTTGATCTTCATCTGAAGTACCAACCTTCCCGTTATTTTCATGTACAATTTTTTCAGCATCTGCAAATTCCCACCTTTGATAACATGAAAACTCATGCTCATCGTATTCAAGATCGTAGTAATAATGACAATCTCTCAAGAACTCCAATTGCTTTTTAATTTTAACTTTGTCTGGATTATCTAAATGAACCAAAACTTCCTTATATACGACATCCTCGAAGAGTGAAACTGCTCCTATTGAAATAAAATCATCCTCAAAGAATTTATCCTCGAGGAAAGCAAGTTTAATAGCTGAGTTTGTATCTGAAACTAAAAGCTTTGCCATGGGCCGTCCTTGAACCTCTCCAACTCTTCTTCCGAAAATTCATTTTCCGAAATCCACATTTTACATAGAACATCCGCACTAGAGATATCAATTCCAAACCCTTCAGCTAATAGACGTGTTGAAGCTCTCCCCTCAAGAAAGGCACACTTTAACTGAATAAAGAAATCATAAAATTGAGTTTTTGATGAATCATTCAAAGCTTTTTTCCAAAAGCTAGAAGTAGTTTCATCATTTGTAGGATTAAAATAATATGAAAGTTTAACTGAATTCTTTTTCTTATTGTGACTGACAGCGTATAGATAATTTTTAACACTTTTATCGATCATTTTGTGCTGATCGAGCGCTAAAATGAGACCTTCAAAGCTACAACCTAAAATGCTAACAATTTGCTCAGCATATCCAACAATCTTAGGAGCAGGAGAAGCAAAGAACTTCTTTAAATCTTCACTATTTTCTTCAAAAAAACGCGAAGGAGTTAAAACTTCATTTGCTACATCATTACAATACTTTTCTAAATCATCATCATGACTATTGTTTAAGTCATGCCCTGAAAAAATATGTGCTAATTCATGAATTAAATCATATAGACTATCAATGAGTTCATTTGAAGTATCTAGAAAAATAATCCACTTACCATCAAAAGGGACAGATGCAGCTCTAACTTTTCTAGAACCACACTCATCATTAATCCCTAACGAATCAAATGGGTAAAAGTATGTATAAACTCCAAAATCCTTTAGAGTGGAAACTAAATCATCAAAAAGAACTTTTCTCTTACCTAATTCAAGAGTTAATCTTATTTCTTTTGCTAACTCTTTTGCCTCTAAGTCTACAAACTTTGGTAAGTGTTTTTTTACATTTGGAATCGTTGTAATTTTGAGAAAAATATTTGCTAAGCTTCTAACTTTTTCTTTTTTCTCTTCTTCAACCTCAACTCTTCTCTCTCTTCTAAAAAAGATTGGAAGTGGTTTAATTCCCATTAAAAAGTCAAAATCCTTACGATTCAGATCAAAGTATTTTCCGATTCGAACTAGATACTCTCTACTAATTGATTCTTCATTTATGTAGTCATACATAGTCTGCTTAGAAACATCGATAATTTTAGAGAATTCAGGTACACTAAGTTTTTTGTCACTTAGAAGAGACTTAAAAAACTCTGAATTGAATGTTAATTTTCTAGATGTCCTTGCCATTTCATTCTCCAAAAACCTATAAACCATTTACAACAGTAAGCCCTATAGGTCAATAAATTATACCATACGCCTTACTATTTTCGGAAATACAATATGTTAACTTGAACTTTTTTCACTCTTTCTTAGAAATTAGCCTTACTTTCATGACTCATTAAGAATAACTTATTGATTTTTGCAACATATTTTAACCATCGTACTCAAGTAACTTCTAGGACGTTTTACATGCAAGATACCCAGGATATTTGTGAGAGTTAGGGGCTCCTATCGTTTAAGACAGCCCTCGTAGCAAAAGTACCGAAGCGATTAGGTCTTGACTTCATAGGGGTTAAACTGTTTTGTATCAGTTGTATCTATTTAGCTATAGGTGTTAACAGTTGGCTTTGCATTGTTCGATTTGCTCTTTAAGTGCATTTAGTTTTTCTTCAAACCACTTCCTCAAAGTCTTATAATTTACTTCAGCAAAATCCCACATTTCAAAGGTAATAATGAAATCCAAAAATTGTTTTTGATTCTGAGTTACTTTCGATTCTGGATTATCATACAAGTGCGTATTCATTAAGTTCGCAATTAAACGATCTTTCGTCCTAGAAATCATCCCATCTCCTCGAAACTTCTACTTCAACTTAGAAATAAGCTTCTCTACTCCTTTTTGGTCTTCGCTCTATGTAGTTTTCTTTGCTTGATTGTAGGGGCAATGTAAACCCCCTTGTAATCACACCTCAAATTTCACTATATATTTTACGAACGATAAAGCTCTACGATTTTACTGGCGCTAAGCTTGTAAAACCTCCATGAGATAGTAAACTCCTATACTTCAAAACCCTTCGACCTTTGCCGCACTGTAGATGCCCGGGCCATCATAAAAATAGCGTAGCGATTCTGTAGGGTCTTTTTTATTGTTGCGTGGGTAATAGTTCTTTAACTCAACTCGATTTTAGGTACAGGATTCAGCGCATGTCAGCAAAAGCAGGTGCCAAAACTGGTCAAGTCTCACGCAAAATACTTAATGAAGAATTATAATAGTCACCCTATGCACTAGATCAATCTTTATAAATTGTGACCAACTATCTTAAGAATTCCCATAATAGTGAAAAAATTTGATAACTATTTTTTTGACTAAATATTGCTGTAGATTATATGAGTAGTCAGTCTTTTAAAAATGACCCAAGGTACAAATGAGGAAATTTAAACATAATTCTATATTCAACACAAGGAAACTCATGCAATTAACTCTTCTTGTTGCATTCATATTTTGTATTATCATTATGGCTTTTTTTGCTTTTATGGTTATAAAAAATGACTTTAGCTTTAAAATTTTAGATATTTATAAAACTGCAATAGTTGCTCTATTAGTTTCAAGCTTCTTCATTTTTAAAACGATCTGGCTTGACGAGGATTCGAATAACTTCAATAAGGACTTCTCAATTCTTTTCATCCATGAACCAAATGGAAATATTTTGCCATTATGGCCTTTATTTAAGAAAACTCCAACATTAATATCTGAAGAAGAAGCAGGAAGCTATATTAGCTATAATAATAGCTTAATCAAATGGATTAACGAAAATCCGGATCTAAAAAATATTGATGATAAAGAAATTCAAATACAGTATTTTTATGACTTTGAAGCATTTTTATATAGAAAACTATCATATGATTTTAAATATGGTTGGACTATAGATGACAGTCGTAAGGTTATTAGTCCAGTAGGAGGCTTCACCGGTAGTATTGGATACACAACTCCTACAGACTTTATAGAGAAGATATTTTTAAAGGAAAAAGTTATTCCTGCAGATGCAAATCCTTTCATCACGAACGATAAAGATAAGTACTTTCAGCTTGCCATCCCAAAGGGAACTAATGTCTCATATCATAAAAAAGATAAATCATTGGGTGGATCCATAAGATTCACACATGATCGCTTTACTTTCAAAATAACTTATTCAATGTTTGATCAATTCAATTTACATGGAATCAGAAACAGTATACCTGAGTATTTTTTTAAAAATTTGTTAAATTCACTTGGTTTTCCAATCAGTAATGAACAAGATGCTTCTAAAGTAAGGTTTAGAACTTTTCATTTATATACAGAGTTCAAACAGAACCCTTTATACCGCTTTTCAGAAAAATCAGAGTTTGATGCCTTATTTGCTAAAAATATAGTTGATCACTTTTACAAGAGGTACTCTTGGAAAGAGATGTCTAAAAGGATAGAGCAAGCATTATCCTCTTTTTAATCTTATCAAGGGTAGAATATCTCAATTTTTACACTGATTACATTGATGATTAACGGTTTTAAACAAAATCTCCTTAAAATTGTTTTAAATAAAAAATCTATTACTTGCATTCCTATAAGTAACCTCAAGATAATTTTTGTTACTTACCGAATACCTAAAAAAGAGAATTTAAAGTTCACAGATAACAATTCTATGCAAAGCCAAGTCAAACTTACATCAAATCATCAAATGTAATAGTCCACTTGTATGGATTAAACCCACAAGAAGAACCAGTAATTGTCGCTTTTGAAACTTGTGTAAATGAGTTGATCATTACCGAAGGAACTTCCACGCGATCAAAAAGATATACTAGACCAGTCGCTTCACTATCCTCTAAAAGATAAGTCATATAGCCTGCATTTAAGCTCCATACAGCTGGATTGTATCCTTTAATACTATCAATAATATTAAATTCAACCTTAGTACATGGGCCACTTACTTGAAGCTCAACTTTATATTGGTTAGCAAGATTAACGACAAGTTGAGTTTCTTCATTAGTTAAATTCTTTGTTACAGACTTTGCCATAACATTTACTGATACTAGTGAAATTAGAGCTATGATCATTGATTTCATCAATTATCTCCTGATTTAAGTTTTTAAAATATTTGTGACTTATAGCATGCGAGAATACTTAAACAAGACAATATAAATAAAATACATATAAAAAAGGCCAGCTAATGCTGGCCCCTAATTATCTTGAAATTGTTGAAAGGTTTGAACATTTATGGACTTTATAGAATTTTTGAAGCCCAACTGTTTTGTCACGATTATTAATGATTTCCATCATAATCTGACCAAGTCGATCTCCTCTTAATCCCTTTTGCCCAAATTTATTATCAAGGTAGTCCTGCGCTTCTTCTAGCGTAAGACTTTTCCCATAAAATTCAATATTACGAACAACGCCTTCTGCTTCTGTAAGAGAGTACTTCTTTCCTTCGACTTCAACATCTTCACGCCCAAGCTCTCTTTGCATTGCAATCTTCTTTAGGTAGTTTCTTGCTGTGATAATACGACGAGCAAGGATGGCAGAATCATTATGTGACTTAATTCTCTTTCTATCAGCATTGTCTGCATCACCAAAGATATCGTTATTTGTTGCAATGAAGTCATAACCAAGCTCAGAAAGCTTTTGAGCATAAACCCAAATCTCTCTCGTTGTCTGTACATCAACACAAGCATTTAATTGTGCATCTTCACCAAGATCTGCTGAGTCACCAGAATTAGTGATTTCGTAATTCTTTTCTAGGTCTTTATACTTTTGATTAAAGTTTTTATTTTGCTCTTCTGAAAGACTTCTCATCTTATCTAAGAACTCACGTCCATACTTTCCATAAACGTGATTGCGAACAACATCGAGAGACTTAATAATTTCTCTAAGGTCACCATCTTTTGAATCCACAGAAGAATATTCTTTCTTTGCGATAATAGCAGCTAAACGATTATCAACTTCTGCAATTGCATTATAAGCGTCAGTAATTCCCTTTTCTCTCTTTTTAAGATCATCACTCTTTAGAAGTTCTTTATACTCTTTAACTGAGATACTTTCTTCACCAAGTGAAATCATATAAGTATCATCGAAGTTATCACGGGCCTTTTTTCTCTTTTCTTCAATATTGTTTAGAACACGATTAAATGAGCTGGCCATATCTGTAAGGAACTGCTGATTGAAATCCTTTACACTTAACTCCATTAACTCCATTGCATTGTCTAGCTTACTTAGCTTCTGCTTAAATAACATATTTAAGAAACGATCCGCACCTTGAGATTCTGCGATATATTCATCTAAGTACTCTTCTAGTAGTGGTTTAGAGTAAGCAAGCTCTCCAAGGATTTCAGCTTGTTGATATGTAGCTGATTTCCCCGGCTTATCAGAAAGAGGACTTTTCATTTTTTCATATAGACCAGCAATTAGCTTCTCAACATCAGCATCAACTTTAGCAACTTCAGCTTCCTTGATCTTTTCGAACTCGACTTCAACACTGTCTTTAGCTTTCTTCAGTGACTCTAGCTCTTTCTTCACTTGAGCAACAAGAGCCTTTGATATTTCTTTGTCTGTATAGTGTCTATCAGTATCAATATCAAAAACCTCAAGTGCTTTTACTTGGTTTCTAACATCATAGTATGCACAATTAAGTTTAACGAAAGTATTGATATCTTCTTCGTTTTCAAACTGGAAACGGTCATTAAAAATATTATTCACAAATCTTAGAATTGAAGCGACTGCTAAACCACCATAAGCAACTGTTACACCAGATGGAGAATAGAGACCGAATTGTGAAAATGTCTGGATAACATCAGCAGAACGCTCTAGGAAAGAAGTACGATCAAGGCTTGAACACTTATTATTTGAAAAGAGTGTGTTTACTCCATTCATAACCTGCATTAGAGGAATACCATTGATATCAACTTCATCAGCAGAAGGAATCACATCAACTGTTTCTTTCCCCTGTTCTTCTTTTAACTTATTTAATTCCTCTTCAAGTTCATTTGAACTATTAAGCACTTGCTCAATTAAGGATTCGTTTCCATCAAAACAATCGTCTTTGAAAACTGTAACAATTGCCTTTAGACTACTTAAGGCCTCTTCATAAGAGCGCGTATTATTTAAAGGACAAAATTCTGGACGAGTAAGCGGAAGCTTATTGCGAGTAACAATATCCTTAATATCTCCACCAAGCTTAGAATCGAGCTTGCTATACTTTAAGGTTTTTACATAATTCTCAAAATCACCGGCCGTCGCACTAACTGATGTGACCAGTAAAAGTGACGACAGAAATGTAGACATTACTCTTTTCATAATTATCTTCCTCCAAAATTACGCATAGCGCGATTATGCCAGTTTTATGAACGATAATTAGAAAATAAGAGTTATGCTGTAATTATTACTAAAGATAAACAGCTGAAATTGCGTACTTTCAAGTACTTAACTGAGTTAAATAAGAGGTTTACTCTTTGCTCATTAGAACTTTAACTTCCTTGAGAACCTTTCGGATTTCGCTATCATTTAAGTTCAATGCCTTCAGGCACGCCCTATTAATATGCTTAATAATAACAATTCCCTTGTCCAATAATTGCTTTTTTTCTCGTGCTCTAAGAGTAGACAAGACCGTAATAGGATAAATTCGATAGCGCTGGATTAAATGACAGAATGTATTCTTCTTTGGGTAATTCATTGAAAAGAGAAGTAGGTCTACACCCTTAGCATACTTAATTGCATCTTCTGAGAATTGTGTATTTGAGATTAGAGCATATTTAAAATTCAAATCAGGATTGGCTTCTTTAATATCTAAGTAGCGGGCATGTACATAAAGAGGTATCTTCACATCATTTTTATAATATTTTCGATTATGAAATTTACATTCACAGTAAATATCACCGTCAGGCCTAGTTGCAACAACATCAACCTCATGGCTAACAAACTTACCTTTCTTAATAACAGAAACTTTTGTTTTATAACCTTTCGATTTTAACATCTCAGCACAAAGTATTTCAAAAGGATAACCTGTAGGCCCTAATTTATAGATGGCCCTTTTGATATTATAATTAGCTGCATCTAATTTAGACCTCTTCCTCAGAGCTCGATAAGTCTTCTGGTGGATGGCATTAGTTGTTGAAAATGGGTCTAACTCTTCTGAGATCTTCTTAACAATTTCTTGAGTAGCTTCTTCAGAAACCCCGGCCGCCTCTAAGCTTTTCTTAAACTTTTTCTTATCAAATTCTTCAAAAGTACGATTCACCTTTTGAACGATAAATTTTAATTTCTTAGCTTTCTTGCTCTTTTTCGTGCTTTTCATTATTTAACAACTGTTTTCAAAATCTCAACACCACTTATGATTTTATCCATAAATGACTTTTTGCTATCAACAAAGTAAAAGTTCGGATGAACAGACCAAATCTCTTTTAGCTTATGATCTAATTCAATTGCCTGACGATTCGTTTCACTACGATAGATATTATTACTCGTAATATCGCCACCAGAGTTTGCACCAGTTTCAAAAAAGATAACGGCGTCATAACGATTTAGTTCGTGATCATAAGTTGAATTGATTTTATCAAAGAATGATCCACATTCATCTGGCCAATAGGCCATTCCATCGAGGGTTCCACGGTCACAGAGTAAAATCTTATCTGGATTCTGTTTCTCATATATTGATTCTAGATTCACTTGATAGTCATAGATCATCTTTTGAATATCTTTTACAACTTCAGGTCTCTTATCTCTAGCAACACCACTTTGAAAAACAGAAGTTGCAGCTTCAGGAACAACAACAATATTTTCTACTAACTCTCTTTTAAAAAGATCAAGCGCTGTAGTTTTTCCTCCACCAGGACCACCAGTAACAACAATTTTCATTATTCCCCCAAAATATAATCGATACCATCTTCAACATTGATGGCCTCAAATCCTAAGCTCTCTTGAATAGTCTTTACAAAGTTTTCGACAACAGGCTCTTCACCGTGATTAACAAAAACTTTCTTTAAACTAGTTCCTGAGTTTTTAATATAATCTAATAATTCATCGCGATCGGCATGGGCCGAAACAGATTCCAGTTTTTCAATATGTGCTCTAACATTCATCGTGTGACCTAAGAGGTAAATCTCTCTTTCATCATCCACAAGTTTACGCCCAATAGTTCCCTCTCCTTGAAAGCCAGTGATGAGAACAGTGTTATTTTCATGTTTTGCGTACATATCCATATATTTTAAAATTTTACCACCGCTAATCATTCCGGAAGAACTGATTAAAACAAATGGCTTTTTCGCACGTGCTAGTTTCTTTGAATCACTACTGTATTCAACAAAACGAACCTTTTTCATGGCATCGATAAAGCGCTTTGAATCAACCTTTAATTTCTCGGCTTCTTGCATATATAACCTAGTTACTCGCACCCCCATCGGTGTATCGAGATAGATAGGAATTTCAATTTCAGGATATTTTTCAAAAAGCTCAAATAGCTCATAGATAATGACTTGCGTTCGGGCCACTGCAAAGGCAGGGACCAAAAGCACACCTTGTGTCGAGATGATTCTTTTAATATGTTTTTTTAGTACCGATTGCGTATCTACTTTCTTATGAAGACGATCTCCATAAGTCGATTCAATAACGAGATAGTCAGCTTCTGTTTCCTTATTTGGTGGCAGGTGAATCAAATCATCCTTACGTCCAACATCACCAGAAAAACAAATCTTAGAATCACCATTATCAAAAGTAATACTAGTGGCCCCTAAGATATGGCCGGCCTCTTCAAAGATATAGCGAAAGTCTTCACCTAGCCATTTGCCTTGCTCAACCACTCTAAAGTGAGTCATGGTTTTATCGACATCATCTAAATCATAAAGAATTTCACTTATTTTCTTTTCTTTGAAATCATTTTCTTGAATATTAGCTGAATCCCTTAGAATTATTTCAACAATCTTCTTCGTCACTTCTGTACAATATATCTTTCCCCTGAATCCATTTTTTACTAATACAGGAAGATAACCAGAGTGATCATAGTGAGCATGAGTAAGGAAGATCGAATCAACTTCCGTAATATCGAAATCAGGAAGTTTACTATTTAATTTATTAGAGTCTTTTCCACCTTGAAACATTCCACTATCAATAAGAATATTCTTACGATTAATTGTTAGGAAGGTTTTAGAACCAGTGACAGTAGATGTCGCGCCATAGAATCTTAGTTTCATTTTATCCATGAGGATAATTATATCGACAATTCACTCAAATTCATAACTAAAGTAAACAAAAAAGGGCCCACAGGCCCTCTCTTAAACAAATATCTTAAGAAATTAAGTGTTTTAGATGATCTTCGATAAAAGAAGCGATGAAGTAGTAACTATGATCATAACCTTCACGGTAATTAACAACTAATTCCTGATTAAAATCAGCACAAACATTCTCGAAATTCTTAGTTTTTAACTGTTCTTCAAAGAATTCGTCAGCAAGGCCCTGTTCTATTAAGATCTTTTTAGAGTGAGTTTTCCCACTTCTAATTAGTTCACAAGCATCGTATTGTTTCCAATCCTCTTTATTATCTCCGAGATAGCCTGTAAAAGCTTTCTCTCCCCAAGGAACTTGAGTAGGATTAACAATTGGAGAAAATGCAGAGATAGCATGAAATAACTCTGGGTTATTTAGGCCTATAACAAGTGCTCCATGTCCTCCCATTGAGTGTCCAGTAATAGAAAATTTCACATCACCAAAAGAATCTTTAAGCATTGGTATAAATTCACTTACGATATATTCATACATCTTATAATGATCTTTATAACCTTCTGTCGTTGCATTGAGATAGAAGCCTGCACCTGAGCCAAAGTCGTAACTATCGTGTTCACCTGGTAGGTCAAGTCCACGAGGAGAAGTATCTGGACAAACAATCATTGTCTTACTATCAGCAAGATAGGCTTGTGCTCCAGCTTTTGTAATAAAGTTTTCTTCCGTACATGTTAGACCTGATAACCAGATAATTATAGTTTCAATTTTATCACTAGAAGGCTTGAAGTATGAAAACTTCATCTCTGTCTTTGTTATATTTGAAGTGTGAAGACAAAAGGCCGTCTCCCCACCAAATGATTTATGTGATTTCAATTTTTCAAATTTCATATTAATCCTACATTGTGTAATCAATTACCGTTCTAATTGCCTTTCCTTCGTGCATTAGATCAAATGCCTTATTGATCTCTTCTAATGGTAACTTAAATGTTACAAGATCATCTAGGTTAATTTCACCAGACATATAACGATCAACATAACCAGGAAGCTCTGTTCTTCCCTTTACGCCACCAAAGGCACTACCACGCCAAACACGTCCAGTTACTAGTTGGAATGGACGAGTACTGATCTCTTGTCCAGCTCCGGCAACACCAATAATAATTGATTCGCCCCAACCTTTATGACAACACTCAAGGGCCGATCTCATTAAATTAACATTACCAACACATTCGAATGAGTAATCAACTCCACCGTCTGTTAATTCAACAATAACTTCTTGAATCGGCTTATCGTAATTTTTTGGATTAATGAAATCTGTTGCACCAAATTTCATGGCCATTTCTTTCTTGTCGTCATTAATATCAATAGCAATGATTCTGCCAGCTTTGGCCATCTTTGCACCTTGAAGAACTGATAGACCAATTCCTCCCATACCAAAAACTGCAATAGTTGCACCTTCTTCTACTTTGGCAGTGTTGAAAACAGCACCAATACCAGTTGTAACACCACAACCGAGAAGACATACTTTATCAAGAGGAGCTTCTTTACTTACTTTTGCAAGAGAGACTTCAGCAACAACTGTGTACTCGGCAAAAGTAGAAGTTCCCATATAGTGATGAATCATTTTTCCATCTTTAGAGAAGCGACTTGTCCCATCTGGCATAAGTCCTCTACCTTGAGTTTCACGAACAGATGAACATAGATTTGTCTTTCCAGACTTACACATCTTACACTCACCACATTCAGCAGTGTATAAAGGGATAACGTGATCACCGACTTCCACACTTGTTACACCTTCACCTACTTCAACAACAACACCGCCACCTTCGTGACCGAGGATAACTGGGAATAAACCTTCAGGATCGGCCCCCGAAAGAGTAAATGCATCAGTATGACATACACCAGTAGCATGCATCTTAACTAGAACTTCACCTTTCTTTGGTCCCTCTAGATCGACTTCTTCAATTTTAAGTGGCTCATTTGGTCCCCAAGCAACAGCTGCTTTTACTTTCATATTTAGTACCTCCGGTATTTGTTAATTAATTGATCTATTTTAGGCCCATTTTAGATTGTTGACAATTGTGACGTTATTCGACAAATTGTTTACATATGGAAACAATAAAAGACCTAAGTCATATCTATAGTTTTATAAAAGTTGCACAATATCGATCATTTACAAAGGCAGCTGATGCCCTAAATGTGTCACGTTCACATTTAAGCAAGGCCGTTAAAGAACTTGAGGACAAGTTAGGACAACCACTCCTTAAAAGAAATACGCGCTTCATCGACTTTACTGACTTTGGTAAAAATTACTTTGAAATTTGTGCGAATCATATCCAAGAAATAGAAAGATTTACTAAGCAATCTAAAGAAAGTTTTGAGGCGACTAAAGATAAAATAAGAATCTCTTTGGCCGGTGCATATGGAGAAGATATCATTGCTCCGATGATCTCAAATATTATGATGAAACATCCTGGTATTGAAGCCGAATTAGTTTTCTCTACTGAGTTAATTGATATTACTTCTCATGAGTTTGATCTTGCCATTCGAGTAACCTCTAAAAAACCAAAGAAAGGCTTTGCAATTCAAATCGCTGATCGTAAGGAGTTTGTTTGTGCTTCACCAAATTATATTAATAAATTTGGACAGCCAAAGAAACCAAAGGATCTTAACTCCCACAATTGTCTAATTGGAAATAACGATACTTGGCAATTTTCAAATGATGGCCAAAAAGAAAGTATAAAAATTAAAGGGAATTTTAAAAGTTCTAATGGCCGTGCTCAAATGAATGCTGCTTTACAAGGCCTAGGCATTTGTAAACTTCCGGGTGTCTATGTTTTAGATCATATTAGAAATAAGACTTTACTGCCTTTGCTTAGTGAGTACACAAATCAGTCAATTCCAATTTGGGCAGTAACGCCGTCAAAAAAATCAATTTCACCTACAGTGAAATTGATTCTTCAAGAGTTTGGTGTTGTACTTTTCTAGATAGCGGCACCATTTCTATTTTCATAATGTGAAAGAAATGAATACATAACTTCATTTTCGTAATTCATATGCCTACAGAGATTATCAACGGCCTTCCTTACTTTCTTATAAAGGCCTTCCCATTCAGGACAAGTCTCTTCTTGAAGCTCATAATCTTGTACCATTTTAATCAGACCTCTAAGTTCTTCTTCTTGTTCCATATGCTCTTGAGTCATTTCTTTAATATACTCATATGCATCACTACAATTCTCCCTAAGTATTAAAGGGAAAATATACCTTTCTTCATTTTGCATATCTGCTTCAAGGGTTATCCAAAATCTTAATAGAAATTCTGAGATCCCACGAGGGGACCCTGGCCTATCTTTTGAAGATTCCCCTACTGCCTGCGATAAAATAATTAGACTTTTAAATTCTGTACGAATTTGTTGATGAAAAGAAACAAGCTTATCGACTTGCTCTTTAAAATTTGAAACTTTACTCACTTACTTTACCCCTGCAGTAATAACTAAACTTCTGATAAGTATAGCAACCTACGCAGGGCGCAACATGATTTACATCAGCTTTGTGATTTTATGACATAAATCAACTTGTCGTATTTAGTATTTCCTTAATCTATTTAAAGATATCTAATTTAAGATCTAAGATTTCACCCATCCAAAGAGTATTTTGAGTATGATCAAGATAATCATTACCCGTATTAGCATGTGTAAAAACAGTTAAGTCATCTCTATTTTCAAGTAACCAAGGAATCATCTCGTTTAATTTATCCGCGGCAAAAAGAAACTGACAGCTCCAACGCGGGTGTGGCCCAACCTCTTTCTGGTGCGCTCTTCCGACTTGAACATAATCTAAAGTCTTAACTTTCTCTATAACCTGTAAGGCCTTCTCATAAGTCGATTCATCGTAATATAAATGTGCATGATATGATGTAATTTCCATGACCGCATCTTCTTAAATTTTTTCTTAAATTGCAACATTCTCATCATCACCATTAAAATTAATTTATTTAAAAGGGAAAACTATCATGAAATATGAAGTAAAAATCATTAGGTTTATTTGCGTAATTGCAATTGGTGCATTTATTTGGAGTCGACCGATACCGGACGGCCTTGAGCCAAAAGCATGGCATCTCTTTGCCATATTTTTAAGTACGATTTTAGGAATTATCATTAAGGCCATGCCCATGGGATCGATGTGTATAGCGGGACTTTCAGTAGGCCTACTGACACAGACGCTTAAGATAAAGGGAGAGGCCCTGACAGGCTTTTCCAATAGCACCATATGGTTAATTGTTACGGCCTTTTTTATTGCACAAGGCTTTGTCAAAACAGGACTTGGATCTCGTATTGCCTACTACTTCGTCTACCTACTTGGAAGAAGAACACTAGGCCTTGCTTACGGCCTAGCAATAAGTGATTTGATTCTTGCACCTGCAACACCTTCTAATACAGCAAGAGGTGGAGGAATTATTTTTCCAATCATGAAATCTTTAAGCCTCAGCTATGATTCGAAACCCAACGATCCTACCAATCGTAAAATTGGACACTACTTAACTCTTAGTTGCTTTCAAGTTTGCATGGTGACGTCTGCAATGTTTATTACTTCAATGGCGGCCAATCCACTTATCCAACAATTTGCCGCAGATAATGGAGTCAAAATAACATGGGGAGGTTGGGCCCTTGCTGCCATTGTACCAGGTATTGTTTCCTTAATTATTGTTCCTCTAGCTATCTACTTTGTTTATCCACCAACTATAAAAGAAACTCCTGGTGCACAAGAAATTGCAAAAATGAAACTTGAAGAGATGGGTCGCATGAGCAAACAAGAATGGATTATGATAGCGACTTTTATTTTCCTTATCACTTTTTGGATCTTAGGCAGTACATTGAAAATAAATGCAACAACAACGGCCTTTGGGGGGCTATCGATTCTTCTTATTACTGGCGTATTAAATTGGGATGACATCAAGTCAGAAAAGGGAGCTTGGGATACGCTAATTTGGTTTGGTGTCCTTGTCATGATGGCCGACTACTTAAATAAGTTTGGCTTTGTCCCGTGGTTTAGTAAGTATGTGGCAATGGAAGTCTCTGCTCTCACTTGGACACTTGCCTTTCCTATTTTAGCAGGAATTTACTTCTACTCGCACTACTTCTTTGCATCGGCCACGGCCCACGTCACAGCAATGGCAGCAGTCTTTATAGGAGTCGGAGTGCAAGTAGGAGTGCCTCCCTACTTAATGGCAATAACTCTTGGTTTTTTCTCAAACCTCTTTGGTTCACTAACACACTACGGGTCAGGACCGGCCCCAGTCTTCTTTGGTTCCGGATATGTTGAGCTATCGGACTGGTGGAAGATGGGATTTTTTATTTCCATCATAAATATCTTAATCTGGATGATTATTGGCGGTGCCTGGTGGAAGCTACTTGGACTATTTTAAGACCTTAGCTTTTAAAAGATTAAAATTCATCCTCGCAATATTTGAGATTGAAATTCCTTCAGGACATTCAATTTCACATGCACCAGTAAAAGAGCAGTGACCAAATTCCTCTAACTCCATTTGCTTCGTCATTGCCAGTGTTCTTCTACCTTCTTCAACCTTTCCCTGGGGAAGGAGGTTTAGGTGAGTTAATTTCGCTGAGGTAAAAAGAGCAGCGGATGAATTCTTACAAGTTGCGATACAAGCACCACACCCAATACAAGCGGCCGTGTCCATTGATAGGTCTGCAACTTCTTTTCCAATTAAAATTGAGTTGGCTTCGGGAGCTGTTCCTGTCTTAGCAGTGATATAACCACCACTTTCAATAATGCGATCAAGGGCCCTTCTATCGACAACTAAATCCTTTACAACCGGAAATGACTTCGCTCTCCATGGCTCGACAACAATTACTTCATCATCAGTAAAACTTCTCATATGTAATTGGCAAGTTGTCGTATTAGCATGTGGCCCATGAGCTCTACCATTGATAAAGACTCCACACTGGCCACAGATCCCCTCACGACAATCATAATCATATGCAATAACCTTCTCGCCTTTTAAAACGAGACTTTCATTTAACATATCGAGGGCCTCTAAAAAGGACATATCTTCAGTAACGTTATCAAGCTCATACTCAACAAATTGTCCTTCTGACTTTGAATTTTCTTGACGCCAAATCTTAAAAGTTACTCTCATTATTACCTACTTATATGATCTAATCGTTGGTTGTATATATTCAAACTCTAATTCTTCACGATGCAGTTGATAGTCTCCATCATTATATTCCCAGGCCGACACATAACTATAGTCTTCATCATTACGAACGGCTTCACCTTCAGAGCTTTGAAATTCTTCCCTGAAGTGTGCTCCACATGACTCTTCCCTTTGAAGGGCATCCACACACATCAATTCGCCAAGTTCAATAAAGTCGGCCAAGCGTAGCGCCTTTTCGAGCTCTGGATTTAGCTCTTCATTAGCACCAGTTACTTTAACATTCTTCCAAAACTCTTCTTTTAAGTCTCTAATTTGAGAAATTGCCTTTTCTAAACCACTACGATTTCTACTCATGGCACATTCTTGCCACATTATTTTCCCAAGTTCTCTGTGATAATGATCGACGGTTTTCACACCATCAATCATCAGTAGTTTCTTAATTCTTTCTGATGCCTTCTCGATACATCGATTAAACTCATCATGAGAAATATCTGGTTGCTCACTCTTCATTTCATCTGCAAGATAATTATTGATTGTATTTGGCAGAATAAAGTAGCCATCAATACTCGCTTGTAATAATGAATTTGCTCCGAGGCGATTTGCTCCATGATCTGAATAGTTGCATTCGCCCACTGCATAGAGCCCTGGAATAGTAGTCATTAATTCGTAATCTACCCATAGTCCGCCCATTGAGAAGTGAGCAGCAGGAGAAATTTTCATCGGCTCTTTATAAGCATTGATGCCTGTAATCTTCTCATACATTTGAAAGAGATTACCGTAGCGATCTTTAATAACTTCAACTCCGAGCCTTTCAATCGCATGCTTAAAATCTAAATAAACAGCATTCTTTAAGGCCCCAACTCCGTGGCCAGCATCTATTTGTTCCTTAGCAGAACGTGAAGAAATATCTCTCGGTGCCAAGTTTCCAAAACTTGGATACTTTCTCTCTAAATAATAATCTCTATCTTCTTCTGGGATATCATTTGCATCGCGACTATCCCCTGCTTTCTTAGGAACCCAAATTCGTCCATCATTTCGTAAAGACTCTGACATAAGAGTAAGTTTTGATTGTAACTCACTTGACTGCGGTAAGGCGGTAGGATGAATTTGTGTAAAGCTTGGAGCTGCAAAGAAAGCACCTTTTTTATGAGCGGCCCATATAGCAGACCCATTACAACCAATAGCAAGTGTAGAAAGCCTAAAAACTCGTGAGTAACCACCGGTTGCGAGAACGACAGCATTTGCCATAAACTTCTTAATTTCACCTGACTCTAAATTTCTTGTAATAATCCCTTTGGCCTTCCCATCGATAACAACGAGATCAAGCATCTCTGTACGTGGATACATCTTAACATTTCCTGCTTTGACCATTTTTGAAAGTTGAGAATAAGCGGCCAAAAGAAGCTGTTGACCGGTTTGACCTCTGGCATAGAATGTTCGTTGAACTTGAACTCCACCAAAACTACGATTAGTTAAAACACCACCATACTCTCTAGCGAAGGGAACACCTTGCTGGGTAAAGTGATCGATAAGAGGGGCCGACAATTCAGCTAAACGATAGACATTGGCCTCTCGAGAACGAAAGTCACCACCCTTTAAAGTATCGTAGAACATTCTCCAAACACTATCACCATCATGTTGATAATTCTTTGCTGCATTTACTCCACCTTGTGCTGCAACAGAGTGTGCACGTCGGGCAGAATCTTGATAGCAGAAACAATCAACATTATAACCAAGTTCACCAAGGGTAGCGGCAGCTCCTGCTCCGGCCAAACCTGAGCCGACAACTATGATTGAGACTTTCTTACGATTTGCGGGATTAAGAAGCTTGCTCTCAGCTTGATAGTTAGACCACTTCTCCTTCAAATTTCCTTTAGGGACTTTAGGATTTAGCATTACAAAACCTCCCTAATGAAGATAACAATGGGAATGAGAACAAAACCGATTGTAATAAAGAATGAAAATATTTTTGCACTACAGTCTATTATACGAATATGACTTAAACGATAGACGCCTAGAGTTTTAAAGGCACTTGATAGCCCATGGTTTAAATGCGCTCCTAAAGGAGCCATTAAAACACAATAGAAGATCACATAGAATGGATTCCTAAATAATGTCGTCGTTAAAAGATAAACATCTTTATATCCATTTGAGTCATTATAAACACTTCCTCCAAGACCAAATTTAATTTTCGCCCAGAGATTTGCCATGTGAATAACGATAAATAATAAAATGAAAAAGCCTAAGAAACCCATGTTTTGGGAGGTCCAAGTTGAGACTTCTCTATTATCCTTAAGAGCATATTCAACCCCCTGTGAGCGGGAATTCTTCAAGGTAATAGCAATCGCCATATAAGTATGAAGAGCAATAGCAAAATAAAGAATAAATGAAACGGCCTTTATAAATATATTTTCGGCCAAAGTATGGGAATAAAGATTATACAAAGAATGTGCATATTCTTGTGGTAACAAGAGTATTAAATTTCCGCAGAGATGAATGAGTAAAAACAGGCATAAGAATAGCCCAGTAACTGCTAAAACATACTTTCTAAAAAACAACATACAAACATCCCTTCTTTACATTAATTATAAAATAGGGAGTTCATAAAACCTAGATAAAATATGGTAAAAAAAAAGGGCACAAAAATGTGCCCTTCTTCTATTAAAGAAATTTAAAATTTTATGCTGCTTTCTTTGTCTCAGTTTCTCTTTTTGTCTTATTAAAATTAACGACATTATTAACTGCACGTCTCGCAGACTTTATCTGAGCAATAATTAACCCTTTTAGATCTGTGATATCCTCGCCAATATGATTAACCGCTTGGCTTAACTCAGTAGAGGCAGCATTTAAGTCATGTGCTGATTGACTTGTTAAGCTTGCAGAACTTGAAATTTCTTGCATCGCCTTACTTACTTCTTCAACACCAATTAGCTGTTCTTTTGAAGCATTAGCAACTTCATTTGAGTTTGCAGAAACTTCATCAAAATTTCTAAGTACCTGAGTAAACACTTCTTGACACTGATTACTGATCTCAACACTTTTATTAATTTTATCTCTACTCATATTTAAAGATTCATTAACATCACGACTTGAGATATCTACAATATCTGTAACCTTCTTTAAGCTATCAACAAGTAGCTTTGAAATCTCATCAGCAGATTCACCACTCATCTTAGCAAGGTTACCTACTTCTTCGGCAACGACAGAGAAGCCTTTACCATTTTCACCAGCTCTTGCTGCTTCAACAGAGGCGTTGAATGAAAGTAGCTTAGTTTGAAAAACTATATCATTAATAACTTGAGTTTTAACATTAATCTCTTCAAATACTTTAACGATTTCATTTAATTCACTATTACTTTTCTCAACTGTATTTGCTAGTGCTGTTGTACTATTATCGACATCTTTAACACCACGTCCTAGATCTCCTAGAGACTTTACACCATCAGTTACTAAGTCCTGACTTTTCTTAATTAGAGAAGCAACATTATTAGAACCATCAGTATTACTCTTAATCATTTGAGAAATCTCATGTAAAGAGCTTGATGTTTCTGTTGCTGCCGCAGAAAGTTGTTCAGAAATAGAACTTAGTGCGACAGACTTATTCTTAAACGTATTTGAAACATTCTCTAGGTTTTGACCTTCATTAGAAATTGACTCAACGATATTATTGATTCGTCCATCAATTCGTCTTGCCATAAAGATACAAATCCCCACAGAACCAAATAAACTAATAATTGAAATAATCGACATTAAAAAGATTGAATCAGAGTAAGTCTGATCTGCTTCTTTAAATTCTTCATCACCCATTCCAAGAATTAACTCTTGAAGTTGATCAAGGCTATCTCTAGCTCCTTCAAACTTAGAGTTCACTGGCCCTAATGAGTTTTTAATAAGTTCTGTTCTAGTGAACTTACGAAGATGTCCTTCTTTATCTAGAGGAAACTTATCTGCTGCCGTCTTTTCAAAAGCTTCTAATCCTTCATTAAATTTCTTAGAAATTTTAATTTCTTTAGGTGAGTCACCTAAGACAGTATACTTTTTAAAACGATCAACAACTTGTTGCTTATTAGTAAAGTAGTCATCGGCCAAAGCTTTTCTCTGCTTATCTGATAATCCCTCAAGAAGTAGTGTTCTTTCGGCCACTAGCATCTGCTGAAAGTCTCGATCAGCTTGTACTAGACTGTTGATACTTGGAAGTCTTTTTGAAAACACTGTATACAAGTGCGACTTCACTGATGTTAATGATTGATAACCAACAAATGCAATAATCAGCTGAATGGTAAGCATTGTAGCTGATAGAGCAATTAATTGTTTCTTAATTGTCCATTGTCCCTTCATAAATAACCCTCAAACTCCCTCAAAATTCTATTTCTTCGCAACTCTCGTTAAGATTTGCTCAGTGATTTTATCCAGCGGTAGTGAAATACATGAAGCACCTAATTCAAATGCTTTCTTTGGCATTCCATAAACAACTGAACTTTCCTCGTCTTGTGTAATAGTGAAAGTATCATTCTCTTTCAATTTAAGAAGCCCTTTGGCCCCATCTGCTCCCATTCCCGTTAGAAGTGCTGCTGTTACTCGATGCCCTTTAAGTTGGGCAAGGTTTTCGAATAAGTAGTCAACGCTTGGACGGTGTCCAGAATATATCGGAGTTTCACTGTCTAACTTGATCATTAATTTACTCTTTCCAACAACTCCCATATGGATTCCACCTGGAGCAATATAGACTGTATTATGCCTTACCTCTTCACCGTCTGTTGCTTCGACGACGTCAAACGGACATAACTCGTTTAGACGATTAGCAAATGCTGTCGAAAATACTGGAGGTATATGTTGAACTATAAGAACTGGTGGAAACTCTTTTGGGAAGCGCATTAGTAGTTGCTTAATCGCTTCCGTCCCTCCTGTTGAGGCACCAATTGTAATTAACTGACTTCCAGAGAAATCGAAGTTGTTAGACCCAACCCAGCTTGTGAGCTTTTGTCTCTTTGACTTAACAATACTATGATAAGCAAGGTCAATTTTTTCTAGTAAGGCCTTCTTGAATTTAAAGATATCGTCAAAAGATGGCTTCTTTAAATAATCAAACGCACCATCTTCAAGACATCTCATTACGATATCACCATCGCTCTTGCTTACAGAACTAATCATGATCGCCTGTAGCGACTGATCCTTTGGTAGATTTTTAAGAACATCATGCCCGCTCATTTTTGGCATATTAATATCTAAGGTAATAACGTCTGGCTTAAGTGCTTTAATCTTTTCTAATCCATCTTGTCCGTCGACAGCTTCACCAACGACCTCATATCCTGGATCACCTGTAAGACACTTCTTAATTAGCTTTCTAACAGTACCAGAGTCATCGATAATGAGAATCTTCTTCACCTGAGCTTCTTTCACTCTAAGACTTCTTTTTGTTTCATGATTCGTCTTAAAATATATTGACTGACCAAGACTTTGGAAGCCTTCATGTCGTCTTAAGGTTTCAGAAATCCCAATTAAAAGATATCCCTTATTTGTGACACAATTTGAGAACTTTTTGATAACTTTATCAATTTGTTCTTCATTGAAGTAGATAAAGACATTACGACATAGAATCAGGTCGTATTTGTCACGATACTCAGAACTATTTTGATCTATTAAATTATGAACCTTAAATTTACAAAATTTTTTAAGATCATCACTGACTTTAACAAAGGGTGCGATCTCGCCGCTACCGCGATACCAATTGCCTTCGAGATATTCCTTAGGAACCTTCTGAAGTTCTTTCCAGTAATAAACACCTTTCTTTGCGTGCTTAATTGATTTCTCACAAATGTCAGTTGCAATAATTTCAAATTTAAAGCTAGGATCAATCTCTTTGATATGTTTTTTAAGAATCATAGCAAGACTATAAACTTCATCACCCTTGCTACAGGCCGCACACCAAATCTTTAATGTGTCACGCCCACTATTTTTTACTCGTTCAACCATCTTAGGAAGGGACTTGATGATAAAATCAAATTGATTTTTCTCTCTCATAAAGAACGTATAATGCGTTGTCAGAAGTGATATTAGCTCAGTCTTTTCCTGACTACCCGGAGATTTAATTAACGTTAAGTACTCATCAGCATCTTTTAAACGAAGCTCGACAATTCTCTTGTCAATACGGGACTTTACCATTGCATCATTTTGCGCTGTAAAGTGTGTCCCTGTCTCCTGTGACATCATTTGAGCTATTTCAATATAACTTCTAGCAAGATTACTCATTCAATCTCTTCCTAATTTAAATTAATTATTTTTAAACGGCCTTATCAAACCTAGCATCGTTCTCACTTGGGTATTCATCAGAATCCACTTCTAGTACTGGATCATCAAATCCCATATCATCAGCTACTAGCTCAGCCTTCGCAACGACCTTAGCAGGCTCGCGTTTTACAACTTCAGCAACCGGTGTCTTTTCAAAGACAGGAAAGTCTTCAACAACCTCTTTCTTTGCTACAGTATGAGACTTAACTGGTGTCGATGAGATCGAATCGATTAATGCATTTCTATCAACTGAAAGGTTTTGAATCTTACCTAAGACCTCACTTTCTAGCTCTTCAACAATTCCATTAAGAATTGACGTCTGCTCAGATAAACTTTCTGCAAAGCCAGAAGTTTCTTGTGCAATTGTCGAGTTAGTATGTGTTACTTCATCAAGCTCATTCATTGCATCCGAAATATTATTAATTCCTTCAGCTTGCTCCTCAGAAGCAGTTGAGATCTCAGTCATCATTTTTGTTACAGCATCAACATTTTCAACAACACTATCTAGGATCTTTCCACAGTTTTCAGAAACATCTACACCCTTAGTGATACTTGTCTGTGCTTCAGAAATAAGTCTTTTTACATTCACTTGAGTTTCATCAACGATTGATTGAACCTTTTTAATTGATCCACCAAGTAGCTCTTCAATCTCAAGAGCAGCATTCCCACTCATTTGAGCAAGGTTTCCTACTTCCTCTGCAACAACTGCAAATCCCTTACCATGCTCACCAGCTCTGGCCGCCTCTACTGAAGCGTTAAAAGAGAGAAGCTTTGTTTGGAACACAATATCGTTGATAACTTTAGTCTTTTCAGAGATTTCATTAATAACATCGACAATCTTTACGATTTCTTCGTTATTGCGATTCATCTCTTTCATAATATCTTCGTTATTGCCGTTAATTTGTCCAATGGCCTCAACCATTTCATTAACAGCGCTCTTCCCTTGAAGGGCAACACGTTGAGACTCGTCTGCTTTCTGGCTTGATACCTTAGCATTCTCAACACTCTTATTTACCATTGCAGTAATTTCATTAAGGGTCGCTACTGTTTCTTGAATAGCGCTTGCCTGTTGAGTTACAGATGATGACACTTTTGATGAAGCCATGCTCATATTAGTTGAAGACTTTTCAGTAACTTGTGATGAGTCACGAAGTCTCTCACTAAGGCCAATGATCTTCTTAATTGACTTAGAGAAGTTGTATTGGAAACCATATGCAAATGCTGCAATAATCGCAAAAAGGATTGGGATATAGAAGCTAATCTTCTCTTCAAGAGCAGTACTTGACTCAATTTTTTCTTCAGTCTTTCTATCAATTAACTCAACATTATCCTGAATATTTTTAAAGATCTTCTTTGTTCCAGAAACTGCGATTTGGCTATACTTTTCAAGAAGAAGTTGGTTTTCATATAATTTACTAAATGAACGAATATAACTATCTACAGATTTAGTTACATCGTTGTAAACATATTGCTTATATTTACGAGCAACTAACTCTTTCTTTATTTTTAGACCTTCTTTTTGAGCTTTTTCTACATATTTCTTTGTTCTTCTTAAAAGAAAATCTTTTTCATGACGACGAAGCGTTAAAAGAGAAATCATAAAACTTGGGTTCAAGTCATATTTTTTGATCTTAGTTTCAATGTCATGAGCATAGCTACGTAATTCACCTCTAAGGCCACTCTTAGAGTCTCCTTCTTTTTTCAGAGTTTCACGTGTGTTTTCAAAGTTTTTAGAGTGTTCTTTATAATTTTTAGAAAGCTCATCCCATTGAACCTCATTAGCATAGTCAACATCTAGCCTCTGCATACTTTCAAAGATTTCTTTATTGATCTTTCCTAGCTCTAAAAAGCGCTTTGCGGCACCAGGGTCTTGTGAAATGACATACTGCTTTTCATTCGATATTTGTTCACCAAGATTTGCTGCAAATGTTCTCATCGAATCTTTCATTCGAAGGTCTCTCTGTACAGTATCTTTTAAACTTTCAACTAGTCCATAGTAAGAGTAAATTGAAATGGCCAGTCCTATACCAAACATTGCAAAGATACCAAGAAAACTTAGAATCGTTTTTTTGTTCATTGACATTTTTGTCTGTTTCATTACTTTCCCCCGGTGCTTATAGGCACCATTCTCTACTAAGCAGCTTTCTTTACAAGGCCATTAATTTCATCGATGTTTAAAATTGACTCAAGATCAACTAATTGAATTAATGCTTCGTTATTGCGATATACTCTATTCAGTCGATCACGTTTCTTCGTTTCTACTGAAGCTACTTCTTGAATTTGTTCTTCATCTACTGAAAGAACCTTACAAATATTATCCACAACAATTCCTAAGCAAAGCTGTCCAAATTCCACAATAATAACTGCTTCTTCATTTGATTCAGCTGGCTTAACACCTAAACGAGTACGTAGATCAATAATTGAAATAACCTGTCCACGTAGGTTCATGATCCCTACATAATAAGTTGGACTAAAAGGTACATTAGTTGTTTCAGGAACAGAGATTAGCTCTCTAACTTGCAGAAGTGGAATTGCATAGTGCTCATCTCCAAGTTTAAACTCTAGGTATCTTTTTGTTACATCAGTTGTTTCATTTTCCATATTATCCCCACATATCAAGTTATATATTTTAATTACGCCGCGTTACTTACTGGTCTTTGGCCTTTCGTTTTACTTACTTTATTAACAACAAGTTCTTTTAAATCTAAGATTAGAGCTGGTCGTCCATTTCCAAGAATCGAACTTCCCATAAAACCTTGAGTATTCTTAATATCATTCCCAAGACTCTTGATAACAACTTGCTGACGTCTAAGAACATCGTCGACTACGATTGCAAAATCCATATCTTCAGTTCTTACAACAAGAGCAATCTCATTTACCGAAGGCTCTTTAACATTATGTTTTAAAAGTTTACTTAGCCTAAATGCAGGTAGGACTTGTCCTCTTAGAACAATACAGCCACCAACATTATTTACTTTCTTATAATTTTCTTCTGTAACAGAAACAGTTTCGTGAACTAGGTTAAGTGGGACGACGTAGTTTTCGTCACTAACTCTTGTCACCATTCCTTCGATAATTGCCATTGTCAGAGGAAGCTTAATTCTAAAGGCAGAACCTGAGCCTACTTCAGATTTAACTTCAACGGCTCCTGAAATATCTTGGATATTCTTTTTAACAACATCCATACCAACTCCACGGCCAGAAATTTCACTTACCGCTTCTTTTGTTGAAAAACCTGGTGCAAAAATTAAGTTAATCGCATCTTGATCACTTAATTTGTCAGCATTCTTAATAACGCCCTTTTCAATGGCCTTATTCTTTATAATATCAGGATCGATTCCCTTACCATCATCTACAACTTCAATAACAAGGCTATTCCCTTCGTGATATGCCTTAATTTGAATCTCTCCAGCATCGGACTTTCCAACAGCTTTTCGATCCTCAACACTCTTTTCAAGCCCGTGGTCAACAGCATTTCTTACGATGTGTACTAAAGGATCTGAAAGTTGCTCAAGAATATTCTTATCAACTTCTGTCTCCTCTCCAACAATAGTAAGATTAACTTTCTTACCAAGTGCTTTTGAAGTATCTCTTACAATTCTTTGAAGTTTTGAAAATGTCGTCTTAAGCGGAACCATTCTCATCTTCATTGAAATATCTTGAATTTCTTTGGTAATCTTTGATAAGTGACTAACACTTTTTCTAACATGCTCATCAGCTACGAGATCATTACATTCACTAAGTACAGTTTGTAGAATAACAAGCTCTCCAACATAGTTATTAAGCTTTTCAACACGACTGATACCAATACGAATCGTCTCTTCTGGTTTTGCTGGCTTCTTTGGTGCAGCAGCAACAGCAGGCTTCTTTTCTTCTTTTTTTGCAGCAGTTTCTAAACTTACAACATTATCTGCTACAGGAGCTTCTTTTGGAGAAGCCGACTCATTCATAAGTGCATCGAGATCATTTGGTCCACTTGCAACAGCGGCCACTTCAACAGGCTTCACTTCTTCTGTTGAATCAAAAGACTCTCCATATAACATACGATCGAGGTCACTGATATCTGATTCACTTGGGCGTGATTCAGCAACGACTTCCTCTTCAAAACTTACAGATTCCTCATTATCGAGGATACCTTGTAATTCCTGGTCTTCGAAATCGTCGTGCTCTTCTTCGTCTTGTTCTTCTTCATGTGCACTAGCTTCAAACTCTGCTTCATCAGGAATATTTGAGATTCTAAGATCATCATGCTCAACATCAGCACTAGAGACATCTTTAATTAACTGGATAATATCGTCTGAATTAAACTTAGCATCAATATCATCTCTAAGAGCAGAGATCATATTATTTAAATGGTCAGAACACTTGAGGAAAACATCAATAACATCAGCACAAATATCAACCTCACCCTTCTTAACCTTTAGGATGAGTTCCTCCATCTCGTGAGTAAACTCTGCAACATCACTGAACTCAACTGCTCTTGATGTTCCCTTTAGGTTGTGAGCGAGTCGAAAAATTTTATCAATATGCTCATCTGTATTATCGACACCAGATTCTAATTCTAGGAAAGATTCTTCACAGTCTTCAAGAAGCTGTACTGCTTCTTCAAGGAAATCCATCTTTAATTCTAATTCAAACTCATCCATAATCACATCTTGTCTTTTGTGTTAATATCTCTTCATTATTCGGACAATATTTTTATTTAATTAATGTTTTTAGAGGCTTACTGTAAATTTCTATAAATAATCTTAGTTTCATGACATTGATCATGTTCGCTTTTTTACAAGTCCTTAATTATTCGTTTGCCCCTAGTAGAATGTAGATATAAAAAGAGCCCATTTTTGTCGCAAGTGGAATCATAAGAGACTCATATTTACCTAAATCAATCTCAGAAAAGTTCTCTCTAAGTAAAACCGATGGAATTGCTCGATCAATAACAATCCCTCTATTTTGATTCAAATTGGCCTTTGCTTGTCCTAAGGTAATATTTGTAAACTCTGCAATAGCATCCTTCACATCGTCGTTAAGCTCAGTATAGTCTTCACCAAAAATTTGGTTATAAATATTGATGAAAACAATATCTGGGAAACAAATAAGAAGCCTTCCATTAAATTGCTCATTTTGAACATCAATGGAACCAATCAACCCAATTTCATAGCTTTCAAAATCTTTTGCTTTGGAAACTTTTCCTGGCAATACTTTTAAATTTGCCTGAACACCAAAAGTATCAATTGCCGCTTGAATAAAAGGGTTTACAAAGTTTACGTCTAACTCAATTCTTTTCTTTTTAAGATTTAGCTCTTGTAGTCTTTTTGAAATCGAATCAGTAAAGTTGAATCGTTCATCAACATAATCACTCTTGAGTTCTCTAATAAGTTTAGAGCGTGCATTAATTGTATATATTAAAATTGACTTCTCTTCAGCTGACTTGAATAACCTAAAAATTTCGTTATAAATTTTTGGAGAAACATACTCAACGCTCTTAAAATCTAAAATTATTAACTTATCTTTCTCATCCTCTAATATCGCATCAAAGATCATCGACAATGACTTGACACAGTCTTGATCGATATCGCCCGAGAAGGCCAAAACTGAGAAGTGAGATTTTGTAATTCTCTCTACCATACCCATGAAAGCCTCCTATTAACCTTGTGGAAACCTTTTCTTCATGGCCAGGGCCAACCTCTTCTTAAAAGATGCTTGATCAAATGGCTTAATTACATAGCCGTCAACATCACTAGCAATAGCCTCTTGAATTTGAGCAACATCTTGTTCGGCAGTTACCATAACGAATGGCATTTCTTTAAAATTCTCACTACCTCTAATAGTTTTTAAAAGATCTAGTCCTGTAGCATTTGGCATACTCCAGTCAGAAATAATAAATGATATCTCGTTTGGTCCACCTTTATTCTCTACAATCTTTTTAAGAGCATCTTTTCCATCAACGGCCTCAACAAATCTATCGGCCCCTAAATCACGCAGTAACTTTTTAACGATCTTTCTCATTGTGCTCATGTCATCCACAATTAAAAAAGAAAACTTTTTAAGATCTTCCATATACTCTTTCTCCTACTCAATAATCTTCAACTAATATATCACCAGGAAATTTTGCCAAATAGCGACCTTATTTTTCCCCGCAAATAAAAAAAGTTTTGATTCTCTATTTAAACTTAATATATCTAGTTAGTTATCGGCGCTTGTGATTTTTTTTTTACGCTCATTTGTGTCAAAGCTTATATTTTCCCCAAAGAAAATCTATTGGATTGAAGGCCAATAATATTCAATACTTGCCAATTAAGTGCCACATAAATTAAACGCTTTAAGAAAATTCTCAACAAAGTAGGTAGTCCATCAAAAATGTTTACACTTTGTTCATACTTATAAGTATTACATTCAACGACTTTTCAAATATTTATTATGATATTAGTCATAGACATGAGTAGGTTAAAAACACTGACAATTATCCTAATTACGTCGATGAGCTTTGCAGCGAAGCAGCCGCAGACCAGTAACGTCCCCGCTCCTGAAGAAGTCATTCAAGACAGCTCACCAGGTGTATATTCGAAATTTAAGTATTTTCTTAGAGATCACCTTTCAAAAGAGAATATTAATCGTAAGCTGATTGATGCTTTCAATAGTTTGAAGATCAGTCTCGATGTGGATATTTTCAAAATCAATATCGCAGACGGACTCTCTCTTAGAGGTAAGTACGAATACGAAGTAGAAAAGTCCTATATTCAAGGAAACTATACTCGTCGCGATCAATTCAATTTCAGAATTCATCACGACACGAAGAATGCATTCTTTCCAGAACTGCAGACACCTTTCTTTCTTAAGCTTGATCGTAATAACGAAGTTGTCATTTCAAGACAATTTGAGAAGAAAACTGATGCGATGAAGGCCCTGCCTTTTAATGTGGCAAAAATCCCAATTCGCTCAAAATATGTCGATGAACTAAATCCAGGAGACTTTATCTCCATACCGGCCTCAATGGCATTAACAACAGGGTTTAGCTACAATAATGCAATTCCTCTACTAAATACTGGCCTGTCAGGTTTTTACACCATGGCCGGAGACTTTCTCATTCAGGTATATAAGCTCGAAGATCAGAAAGTAAGAGTTAAGATTATCGCACAAAAGAAGAAAACTTCAGGACTAAGCTTTAAGAGTCGGTTTGCCATCGAACTTGTTAGCTTTGAAATCTTAGGACAAGAAGTTGATTATGAGTATAAACTCGACTGGTTTAAACTCGATGCTTCCCGCACAAAAGGTAATATCATTCTTGCCGACTATGTCTTTAATCTAAAAGATGACGAGGTTAGAAAGGTTTACGATAGATTATTTAATAATGTCTTTAAATTTAAAGAGGCCAAACTCTTTGCTGAATCATTAAACTCAGATCTACTTGATAAGTACTATGTCGTTAACCTTGAAGATGTTGACCGTATTGCCAGAGTTGACGAAGGCCAAGAAAGCCCAAGGGTGGAAAGAGTCTTTAAAGGACACAATAGATACAAATCAAAATCGTCAGGAATTCAGCTTAATCTTGATATTTTAAAATTAAGTGCAAAGAGCCACTATGTTAACAATCGATTTAATTTTGAACGACTCGATGGTTCCACGGTAGCTTTCTACTACCCTAACTATACGAAGACTAAAGAGTCTAAGATTTCCATTGAGATTTTTGATACTAAGGAAAAAGAGATCCTCTCTTATTTCGGGCTAACTTCTTCTCATAGTGATCATAAATTTTTAAATGTTGGAATGAACTTTAATCGCATCGATAATGAATTTAGAAGACTAGAGCAAAGAAGATACTTGAGAATTCTAAAGGGTATCCTACCTTCTCTTATTCGCGATGAAGTCATTGCTCGTATTCCAAAGGAAAAACGATACGTTAACTTCAATTCAAGAGTTACGATGATATTGAAAAAAGAAGCATTCTCTTATCTGAACAAGATCCCATTTGAAGAGTTCCGCTATCGCCTAGCAGAGCACCTCAGAGGGAAGAGAGTTATTCGCTCAACAAGTCATGATAAGGACTCTAGGCTTCATCCATTTGATGTACCAGAGGACGAGTATCAAAGGAAGACAAAGAAACTTGCAAAGTACTTCTATGACATCATTCATAGTGACATGCCATATAATGAGAAGGTCGATAAGTTCACATCTAAACTAAGAAGAATGAATAATGAACAATATATTATGCAACTTCTAGTGGAACTTCTTCCTAAAGATGATATTGAGAAGTATCTCTACCTCGATGTCTATATTGTTGATGACTCTGAGACACTTGTGGACTTAAGAATCGGAACAAATAACTACCAAGAAATCTATAATCAACTTGAGTACTTGAACCGCTATATTAGAGGAACAGGTGAAGATCTAAGAATTGATGATCGAGTTGATCGTATTGAAGATATTCAAGAATTAAATTAAGAGTACCAAATAAAAAAGCCGCTTAAAGCGGCTTTTTTTATTTAACAAATTCGACGTGAGTATGTTTTTGTTGATTTTCTTTTTTAGCAAGACGAGCCTTTTTCTTATTTTGTCTCTTCTTGAATGCTGCTTCCTTCTCTTCGTAAGCCTGTCTTCTAATCTCTTTCTCTTTTGCCTTCTTAGTTTCAGCAATTTCTTTAATCGATTTGAAGTAAGTCTCTCTTCTAAACTTAGTAAAGGCCTTATCATCGGCTGCTGTACAACCTTGGTGACCTTTCTTCTTTAAGTTTACAGACTTTTTACTTGAGATATACTCAACAGCATCTCTCGTCTTATTTCCTGCCATATCAATTCCAATAGCATTTAATAAGTTCTTTCTATTAACAAGGCGGTATGAGCCAGGAGCAATCCCCTCAACAGTTAGTCCACCAATAGCAACACGCTTTAGCTTATCAACAGTAAGACCAGCACCTTCACACATACGACGAATTTCACGGTTCTTACCTTCATTGATTCTAAACTCTAGCCAAGTTTTTGTTTCTAGCTGCTTAATAACACGAACAGCTTGTGGCTTTGTCATTACGCCATCAATATAAACACCTGCTCTTAATTTCTTAAGTAGGAATTCATTGATCGCACCAAAAACTTTTACCTCGTACACCTTAGTAATTTCAGAGCTTGGGTGAATAACAAGATTTGCGAAATCTCCGTCATTCGTCATTAGCAGAAGACCTTCTGAAAGGTAATCAAGACGGCCAACTGGATAGATTCTCTCACTGATCTCTTTACAAAGATCAATAACAGTTTCTCTTCCCTCTGGATCATTAACTGTTGTCATAACTCCACGAGGTTTATTCATAATCATGTAGATTTTTTCTACTGAACCAAGGTCGGCGGCCTTACCGTCAACTTCAACAGCATCAATAGATGGATCAACCTTAGTTCCTAGTTCACGAATAGCAATACCATTAACCTTTACACGTCCTTGAACGATTAGGTCTTCGGCCTTACGACGTGAAGTGATCCCACAATCTGCAATAAATTTTTGTAAACGTACTAATTTAGACATTTGACTCTCCTATCTGCCATCACGGCGGTTAAAAGCTATAAAGAAAAAGCTTACGTCTAAATAGAACTAAACGTAAGCTTTTACAAGTATTTAAGTAATTATTTCTTATTCAATATGAGACTCAGAATCCCCTAAGTCCTTGTTATTTAAGAAATTAAGGTCAAGATCTAGGTCTTTGGCCCCATTAATTAAATTTTGAGTTGTTTCATTGATACTGTCATCAAGGTCAACATCCATCTCATCTTGAGGAAGAGCTGAGTCTCCACCAAATAATTTAGCAAAAGCATCATCAAGTGCCTGTGCTAGATGATCGGCCTCTTCATCAGACTTAGACTCATCAATAATTGCAATTTCTTCAACTTCTTCTGCAGCAGCTTCAATGTCCGCTTCATCATTTTCTTCGTTGATTACAATTTCTTGAGCTTCTGTATTCTCAGAAGAAAGAATAGCGTCCGCAACTTCTTCAAGTGCTTCCTCTACTGTCATATCTTTAATAACTTCACCTGAATCAAGATCGATCATTTCAAAATCATCTTCCTCTTCTTCAGGGATATTAAATGGGCCTTTTGTTAAGTCGCCAACAACCTCTGGACATGTGATAGCAGTAAAGACTTCAGACTCTGCAGACTCTTTATTAGCTCCAGTTACAAGAGAATTATCTAGATGCTGCTCTAAAAGATCAAATGCCGTTAGAACAGGAGCTACTTCTTCGCCCTCAGCTGTTTTAGCAGACTTACGTCTTCTTTCTTGAACCTTAAGAGATTTAGTAAATGCTGTCTCTGAATCAATTGATTTAATCGACATTGCGATATTATCAAGTTCTTCAATTTCATCTTGATCAAAACGTGATGCTAGATCAGCGTTTACAAGAGTCTTAATATCTTCAATTTTCCCTACACCTTGAGTAGCAATTTCAGCTAGCTCATGCTCTGGTGGTAATTGGTCAATATTTGCAAGGTTAAATACTTCTAAGAACTCAGGAGTTGTCCCATAAAGAACCGGGCGTCCAACTTCTTCAGAACGGCCAATAACTTTAACAAGTCTCTTATCCATTAGACCACGAACAATGTGAGAACTATCAACCCCACGAATTTTTTCAACATCAATTTTTGAAACCGGCTGCTTATAAGCAATGATTGCTAGTACTTCAAGAGCTGTTGGAGAAAGTACTAATTCATTAATCTTAAATAGGTCTTGAACATATTTAGAGAATGTTGCCTTCGTTCTAAACTGGTAACCGTTTGCAACTTCTTGTAGACGAATTCCGTGGTGCTTTAATTCGTACTCATCTTGAAGACGAGTAATTGCCTCGTGAACAACACGTAGAGGGATATCTTCATCAATTAATGACTTAATCTTCATTAATGGTACAGGCTTATCACTCATGAATACAATCGTTTCAATTGCTCCACAGATTGTTTCTTCATTAAGTCCAGTTCTAGCTTTCCAAAGCTTATCTTCTTGCATCTTCTCATCGGCAAAGTCAGATTCGAGCTTTAAGTACTCCTCTGGAAACTCTAGGTCTTCATCAGTTGGCATAAGGGCCATTTCTAACTCTTCCACCATCTCTTCATCTGTTGATAGAAACTCTAGATTTGCTTCAGTAACTGTTGTGTTCTCTTCCATTTGTGTGCTCTCTCTAAGTAGCGATTAGTGCGCTACTTGTTCCATATTTTCTAATTCTTGTGTATCGATCTTATCTTTTGATTCATTCTCGTCTTCAAAACCATCGGCCTGAGTTACGTCGAAGTCATCAAGTGTTTTAACGACATCAACATAAACTTGCCCAAAGCTCTCATTTTGGAAAACCTGAACACGCTTAAGCCTTGCTAGCTCAAGAAGTGAGATAAAAGTAATAACAACGTTATCAATTGTATTCTTACCATCTGCAGACATCTTTGCAGTATCTTCACCTGTTGTCGTTGCCATACGGCTATTACTATCGTTTTCAAGTAGTTCTTCTAAATTCGTTTTCTGTCCTACTTGTAGATATGTCTTTAAGAACTCTAATTTCTCTTTAATCGATAAACGGTCACGCTTAATAACCGTGTACTTACGATTTTGACGGAATATGAAGTCAATCATTGTATCCGTTAACTTCTCTAACTGCATCGGTGTAAGAATTGAATTAACAATTTCCTTGCGATTTACCTTTGGTTTAACAAAGATATCTTTGCCCGTTTGAGGAAGTTCTAAAAGCTTTTGTCCCATCTTCTGGTAGAGTGCTAACTCTTCAAGACGGCGAACAAGCTCTGCATGAGAAGTGATATTTAAAGAGCCTTCTGCACCTAGTTGGTTTTGTAGCTTTGCCTGCTCTTCTTCTGTAACTGCATTTTTTGACTTTAGAAGAACTAATGTAGCAGCAAGGAATAGATAGTCACCCGCAATATCAAAGTTAAGCTCTTTCATATTCGCAAGATAGTCTAAGTACTGCTTAGTAATTTTCGTAAGGTCTAATTCCTTAATCGACATTTGCTCTTTTTGAATAAGAAGCAAAAGCAGTGAAAGTGGACCATCAAATGTATCCGTTTTAACCTTAATCGTTGTGTCTAACATGTGTTAATTCCCTCAAATCCCTCAATTAACAAATTAAGAGAGAATACCTGCAAAAGTATTCATTAATACCATTCCTAAGCTCATAACCGGTCTGATCATGTAACCGAAGATTGGTGTAAACCAAAGAATTAGAATAAAAATAAAACTAAATCTTTGAAGCTCTTCATATTTTCGTGCTGAGTTGTAATCTAAATAAGCTGCAACCATTTTCGATCCATCAAGTGGAGGAAACGGAATTAAGTTAAAGACCGCCAGTAGGATATTAATAAATACCGAGTACTGAAGCATATCCATAAATTGCGTCTTTAATGAGAACGTCGATGGAACATAGGCATAGACCATTCCAAAGAATAGCGCTGATAAAACCATAAGAATCAGGTTTGCACCTGGGCCTGCAAAGCTTACCCAAAAAATACCTGACTTCATATTCTTAAAGCGACGAACATCAACAGGGACAGGCTTGGCCCAACCAAAAGGAACACCACCAAGCATGATACCGACCATAGGAAAGATAACTGTTCCCACAAGATCAACGTGTGGAATTGGGTTAAGGGTTAGTCGACCTATTCTCTCGGCCGTATCATCACCATATCTTCTGGCCATCCAAGCGTGACCAAACTCGTGAAATGAGATAGCTAAAAGAAAGCCCGGTAGGGCCAAAGTTAATGTATTGATAATTCGCATTAAATCCATCGCAATAATCTACCAAAAACCACGGGAATCGACAAAAATTTGCGATGCAAAATGAACGGAATGTAAGACAAATTAAAGAAATTAACCTCCAAATTTGCCCAAGGCATTGAAATTAAATTTTTTTGCTATAATAAACCTATGAATACGCGTCATAAAAAGGTTCAAGTTGTCACCATGCACAACGATTTAAGAGCAATCCTTCTATTAGAAATGAAGGCGGATCGTGGTTTTGGCTGGCAGAATGTAACAGGATCTGTTGACCCTGGAGAAGATATTTTTGATGCGGCCAAGCGCGAACTACTTGAAGAAACTTCAATTAATGAAGCTGAGATTGTCGAAATTGATCAAAAATTTGAGTTTCATGACCGTTGGAATAAGGATGTGACAGAGTATTGTTTTCTTGCAAGAACGAATCAAAAAGAGATCACAATCTCCCCTCAAGAGCACCAAGGATTTAAGTGGGTGCCACTTGATCAAGTAACAAAGAAAGACTTTAAATACGAAAGTAACTTCATCGCATTTCAAAAGGCTCTTGAATGTCTAGACTAATTACTCTTACTATCATTGGCCTTTTATCTCAGAAGCTTTGTTTTGCTCAAGCCTCTTCAGATAAGCTATTTGAGGATCTTAGAAGAATCAGCAAGAAAGAAGAAAAAGTTAAAACAAAGGCAAAGCCACGTTTTAAGTATATAAAAAATAACCTCAGGGCCAAGACTTTTCGAAGTGTAATTCTAGCAAACTCTTTAATCGAATCACTTGATGGCAAGAGCTATTACCGTATTCAGAAGAATACAATTATTCGTACAAAAGAAGTCTCTCCTGGCTCACGCTACTTCTTCATCTTACCTAGTGACGGTAGTGAAGATAATGTGAAGTACGTTACATTAAGTACAAACCTTGATCACCTTGAAACGATTTTAACTTTTAATAATGAGAAGTTCACACCTTTTGACCAAACAAAGTTTAAGGCCATCGAATACGATAAAAAACAAATCCATACTTACACACAGCTTAGAGCAGGACTAGGCAGCTCTACTCCAAACTTTTTTTTAGATAATATATCTTTATCAAGTACAACTATTGCTGCAGAAGCAGGAGTCGAGACTTTCGAAAATATTCCAGTATTTCTTAGCGCTGAATATCTTGCTCAAAATAGTGGCCAAGAAGTTCAATTCACATCTTTTTCTGTTGGCCTAAGAACAGAGTATCGCTATTACATTAATGAAAAATCATTTCTTGCGGCCGGCCTAAGTGCGCAAAGATCACTTTATACATCAGCTACGATAAATGATTTAAAAGTTGGCTATACAATTGATTCCTTTGGCCTCAATGTTAATTACAACTACGCCAAGTACTTCATTGGCCTAGATCTTAAAAAGCAAAATTATGCATTTGATTCAAATGTAAATTTCCCAGCAGCAAATCTTACCAATGACAATTCAGCAACTGCCATTAGTATCAATATTGGGAAAGAATTTGAGGTTTCAATATGATCAGAAAGCTATTATTTATAATGCTTTTAACAACATCGGTTTTTGCCACCGATGGAATTATTCGTGTTCATGAGGCCCCAGTCATAAGTAAGCCAAATGAAGATGGCATCATACTTATGAAGCTAAGAAAAGGGACAAAGCTCTACTTACATCCAAACTATTTAAATGAAGAAGCCTACTACGTCACACTGACAAGAGATGGGCGAAAGGCCTATATTCGAAAAGATTTCATTAAGCTTATTTTAAATAATGAGTCAGAAGATTTAGGTCATACGATCTATGTAAAAAATGATCCGACTGATTATGTTATCGCAGAGCCGCTCCCTGATGAATATCCCCTAAAAGGACGCCCACTTAATCGTGCTCAATTTGATCTTATCTTCAAAAAGGGAGTTTCTTCTCGCTACGCTTATAACTCAGAAATTCAACAAGAAAGTACTGGGTTTGAAGGAAGCCTTAACATTAAGTACTTAAGTCCAGCTACTTTTGATGATGGAAACCGTCTCTACTACGGCTTCTTTGGCGGTATCACAACGGGACAAGCGGAGTACCGATTAAGTGGAGATATTTTTACAACAGAAAGTAATATTCACTATACTTTTGGGCCTGTCGTTTCTTACACATTTCACAAAAGACAATATTTTGAAATTGAATCAATGCTACAAGTTGGGCTTAATTACCAAAGACGTTTTGTGAACCAAGACGATCAAACCAATAGCTTAGCAGAGGAAAAACTTTTTAGTGGCCTCTTCTTTAATATAAGACTTTCAGTCAACCTATCCCATAAGAAGATTTTTGACTCCCCTTCTTTCTACCTCTATCACGGGCCAGTTATCGACATCCGTCTTCCATCAACACTTGAGTCAGATGGTCAATTTGTAAATTCGCAATTATGGCCAGACAATCAAATTTCAACAAATCTTGAAGGAACGTTTGGTTACAACGTTGGATTCACCTATCGTTACTAGTATCTTGGGCCTATCGGCAAAGATTTCCGTTCATAAATAATGCTCATAATTTTTTAAAAGAAAAAATTAAAGGGACGATAAAGTTAGTGTCATTGTTTTAGCAAGGACTGCAAAACTATTTCAGGAGGAAGGTTTATGACAATTCAACACAAAGGTACAGAAGTTCTTTTTCAAAAACTAGGTAACAACTGGTTTATCTTTGCAGAAATCAACAACGAAGTAATTTATTCAACAATGCCAGAAGGCATGGATCCATATTCAACAAAATTAGAATTATATGAAGTCATTGAAGAACATATGAAAAGAGTTTCTACAATGAAAAAAGGTGTAGCTGAAGCGGCTGCTTAGGAAATCTCATGGGTGTAAAAAAATATACACACTTATATAAAGGTGCTGACTCACGTGAAAACGCAGCACCTACTACCTCTCAAGCTAAAACACAGCAAAAACAAGAGGTCGAGCAACTTCAAAAGCTCATTCAAAAGCGCCTTGAGAACCCTCAAGAAGCTAAAAAAGCAGCACGAATTATCGAGCAAATGCTAAAGGGCTAATTGCGATTAAAGTTGGCAACAGCTTCAATAAGCCCCTTAAGCTCACACTGCTTTAACACCTGGACGACTTCTGTATTCACATTGTAGATCTTACAACTCTCAGCTTCATCCAAAACAAGATTCTGGCCTACAAAACTCTTAGTAAAATTATTATATGACTGACTCTCCATCTTCTTCATTCCCGATATGAGAGCGCGATAAAGTCGTTTATTTGTTTTTCGTACATAGAGATAAACTGGATAACGATAATAGATAAAGTTCTTCGTATCGATTAAGAGGTTTTCTTTTTGATTAATAATTTCAATGAAGGCTTCCGACACTCCTCTAAGCGTATAATCAGCGCGACTGTCAGATAAGGCCCCATAGATATCATCAAAGGTATCAACTGCAATCAATTTGAATTTATACTTTTCTAGAATTTTATAATCACGCCAATTCTTATTAAATGAAACTCGTTTTTTCTTATACTCTTCAGGAGACTTAATTGCTTCAAATTTTAAACGATCCTTATACTCGTAAACAGGTAAGCGAAGCCCCATAAGGCCTGACAAAATAGGTGCTTCAATTTTTTTGAAACCTGAGAGGTCCCAATTCTCAGATGGAGAATAGATGATATCTCCATTCTTATAGGCACCTGAGTTCACACATTCCTTTTCGTTACCGCAATCAAGTGCCGTCACTTTAAAGTCACCAAAATCATTACGTGAAAGAGTTAGTATCTCTTCTAAGAAATAGCGAAAGTATTGATGGCGATAATGGCCTTGGAGAATCTTAACTTCGTGCTCTTTATAGATGGGAGCTGGGGCAACTGAAGCTGGCCCTCTTCTCATTGCATCGAAAGCATGAGCCGCTTGTGAGAAGAGAAATATAAGAAATAGGTGCAAAATAAACTTCATACTACAGTTTCTAAAGCTTTTGAGTAAATTAATACTTAAATATCCCTAATATTTATTTACGAAACTCCTTACAAAAGCCTGTATAAAGGTTTTAAAGCCTTGCCTGAGCGCCTTCAATTTGATAACTAGGTGCAATAATCATTTAGGAGTATAAGTTGCCAGTAAAATCAGACGCTCAAGAAGCGACAAACGATCCATTTGCGTACGACCAAGACCAAGACAAGTCATTTGCTAAGGACTTCCAGTACAAGCACCGCAACCCTTACCACGATAAGTTAGAAGAATTTAATGAATTTGTTCTAAGAGACGAAGAAGCTGAAGTTCACTCTGGTAAGTGGAATAAAGAGGTGTTCTCGCAAGATGGTGAACTGTGCCTTGAGATCGGAACTGGTTATGGCCACTTTATGCTACAATATTGTGATGCTTATAGAGATCAGAATTTTGTTGGTCTGGATTATCGCTTTAAGAGAAGTTACGCATTAGCAAAGAAGCTAAAGTCACTTCCTTACCGCAATTTTAAATACTTAAGAGCTAAGGGTGAAAGAATTGAGCACCTATTTGCTGAAAATGAGTTAGATAAAGTTTTCTACTTCTTCCCTGATCCATGGCCTAAGGCCCGTCATCACAAGAAGAGACTTTTTCAACTTCCTTTCCTAGAAAGGGCATATAAAGTAATCAAGCCAGGTGGATACTTCTTTGTTAAGACGGATCATGATGGTTATGCAGAGTGGATGAAAGAAGTTATCGAGAAACAAGATCTCTTTGAGCTTGAGCTTGAGACGAAAGATCTATGGAACGATGCTCCGGATCACCTACTTTGCCAATTTAAAACAAAGTTTGAGAAAATATTTATCGAGCAAGGTGTAAATATTAAAGCTTTTGTTCTAAAATCCAAGAAAGCAAAATAAAAAGCTAGGTTAGTCACACACATGTCATTACAAAGACTGCGCGAAAAGATCGTCAATGAGATCCCGATTTCTGATTTAATCGAGCGCTATGGTGTGCACTTAGTTCGCAAAGGTAATAACCTTTACGGAGTTTGCCCTTTCCACGATGACACAAATCCTTCCATGTCTGTTGTTAACGACAAGAAAATCTATAAATGCTTTTCTTGTGGTGCTGGCCACAGTCACTTTGACTTCGTTATGAATCTCCAAAGTATGGAGTTCATCGAGGCCATGAAGGATATCTGTGATAAATTTGGCATCGATTTCGACTCCTACACAAATACAAAAGAAAAGTCGAAAGAGTTCATTTATGCTGAAAAAATTCTGAAGGTCGCTACAACTATTTACTTCCAATCGGGACGTAATCTAAAGCCAGAGCAATACTTAGACTTTTTAAAGAATCGTCATTTGAGCAATGAGATCGCCGACCTCTATCAGCTCGGTTTTGCGCCAAAGAAGAATAGTATCTATGACTATATCTGTTCACTTCCGGCCAAGGATCGCGGGGAGATTCTTCAAGCGGCCCTGAAAATTGGAATCGTTAAGTATAACGCTGATAATAAGTCCCATTATGATACTTTCCGTGAGCGCATAATGTTTCCGATTTGGGACCACTACGGTAAAGTTATTGGCTTCACTAGCCGACGAATTCATGAATATCAACACGCTAAGTACATGAATTCTATAGAGTCGTTCATCTTTAATAAGAGAAACCTACTCTATGGCCTCCATCTTGCAAAATCATTCATTAGAAAGCGCGATAGCGTGATTATAGTTGAAGGAAATATGGACCAAATTGCAAACTACAAGAAGGGTTTTGAAAATAGTGTCGCAATCATGGGGACGGCCCTTGGCGACAACTCTCTTCGTACGCTTAAGTCCATGACAAAGAATATTTATCTTTCCCTCGATAATGATGAAGCTGGCTTTAAGGCTTCTCAGAGGGCAAATCGCCAATTCCTAGAATCTGGAATCATACCTAAGTTTGTCGATCTAAATCCCCATAAAGATCCAGACGACTTCCTGGAAAAGGAAGGCATCATAGCTTATCAAGATAGAATCGATAATGCGGTTCCGTTCATTGATTATGAATTTTCAAAAATACTACCGGATCGCAAGATTGAGATACTCGATGAGAAATTGGCACTGCTAAGACAGGCCTTTGATCTTGTTTCTCCTCTTGGAAAAGATCTTAATGCCATTGAAAGACTCGTTGGGTGGGCAAAGCAGCTAAACCTCGAATCGAGTAAAGAAAGCATCATTGAGAATTATGAAAATTTCTTAAAAGACGAGAAATCTCAGACCTTTAAGCCGGCCGTTGTCGAAGAGACACCTCCGATGGAAATGCATGCTCCAGAGTATGACGAAGACTACATGGCAAGCTTTGTTGAAAGTGATGCAAACGAGATGCCAATAATGGATGAAGTAGAGGCTCCAATCTCACGTACAGAGAAGACTTTACTGCTTGCTATCGTTGAACATCCAGATTGTCTTGAGTATGATGAAATGACCGATCTGCTTGATTTTATGCACTCAGATAGGGTAAAAGAGTATGTTTTAAATCTGAAAAATTTAATCTTTGAAATAGATGAGAGGGAATTTAAAAATTTTGCGCTTTCGAGTTCTTCCAAGTACGGCCTACATGAAATTATAGATGATGGCATAAGAAATAAATACAAAGGAATCAAACTAGAAAAAGAGAGAGCGGTTAAAATTATTAAGGACCTCAAAGCAAAACTTGAAAGAGTTAGTCTAGAAGAAGAAAGTGATCGCTTAGTTATAGAGAAAGGAAATGTTACCACTCAAACTGAGCTTACTGAGTTGAATACAAAGATTATTGAAATCCGTAAAAAGCTTCATGCTTTAAAAAAGTAAAAGACTGGAGAAACCAAACATGTCAAGTGCTGCACAATTTTTAAAATCGAAGGGTTTCGAAAAACTTATCGCACGCGGTAAGGATCAAGACTCCCTGACTCCAGAAGAAATTAACGATGCTATCCCAGCAAGCTTAATTGCTCCTGAAGAACTTGACCTCATTATGCTAGCTATCAGTGAATCAGAAATTGAAGTTACTGAAGCCGAAGTTGAAGAGGAAGATGAAGGAATCAAACTTGACGGTACTGAAATTATTGAAGAAACGCTTTCGAAAGAAGAGAGAGCTGAACTTAGAAGTGCCTCAACTGATCCTGTAAAATTATATCTAAAGAGAATGGGATCTGTTGCCCTTCTTACAAGAGAAGGCGAAGTTGTTATCGCAAAAGAAATTGAAGAAGGTGAAAGAGAAATTATTCTTTCATCACTAAAGTCTTCTCACGCGATTGCAGAAATTATCACGCTAAAAGATAGAATCAATGAACTAGAAAACCCAACAGAGTTCGTAAGAGAGCTTGTCCGTGGTTTAGATGATGAATCGACTCAAAAAGACGTTGATAAAGTTAAGAAGACAATCATTAAGGTTTGTGACGAGCTTAAAGAAATTTATGACTCTGCACTTAACGAAGATGATGGAACTCTTGATAAGTTTTCTAAAACTGAAAAAACAAAAATGGATGCTATTGCAACTGAACTTGCAGACCTTACTTTCAATAGAAAGATCATTAATAGCTTCGTTGAGCCAGTTAAGAAATACTACCTTCAATTCAAAGACCTTTACGAACAACAAGATCGTATCTTTAAGTTCCTAGAAGTTGAAACAATTGAAGCTTACCGTGACCTACATGAGAAGATCATGGAAGATGATGCATTTAAGCGTGCATTCGCAAAAGAGCTTTACACAACTGATGCAAAGGTAGAGCAACTAGTTCGTAACCAAGAAGATATTCTTAGAAAACTAAGAAGACTATCTCAAGAAGCTGGAATGAGCTTTGATGATATCGAAACAGTTTACAAGATTATCACGAATGGTGAAGAAAGAGCTGACCGTGCGAAGGCCCAACTAGTTGAAGCTAACTTAAGACTTGTTGTTTCAATTGCTAAGAAATACACAAACCGTGGTCTACAATTCCTAGATCTTATTCAGGAAGGTAACATCGGTCTTATGAAAGCAGTTGATAAATTTGAGTACCGTCGTGGTTACAAATTCTCAACTTATGCAACTTGGTGGATTCGTCAGGCCATTACTCGTGCCATTGCTGACCAAGCAAGAACAATCCGTATCCCAGTTCACATGATTGAGACAATCAACAAAATGGTAAGAACTCAAAGACAACTTATCCAAGAACTTGGGCGTGAACCTACTCCAGAAGAAATTGCTGAGAAAATGGAAATGCCAGTAGATAAAGTTAAGAAAGTTCAAAAGATCTCGAAAGAGCCAATCTCTCTAGAAACACCAATTGGTGAAGAAGAAGATTCATCTCTTGGAGACTTCATTGAAGATAAGAAAATTATTTCACCAGCAGATGCTGTAATGAGTATTACATTATCTGAGCAAACTCGTTCAGTACTTTCAACTCTTACACCAAGAGAAGAAAAGGTTCTAAGAATGAGATTTGGTATCGGTGAAAAATCTGACCACACTCTAGAAGAGGTTGGACAGGACTTCTTCGTAACTCGTGAACGTATTAGACAGATTGAAGCCAAAGCGCTTCGCAAGCTAAGACATCCTTCACGTGCGAAACTTCTTAAATCGTATATCGAAAATAACTAAGTAAATTAGGCCCCTATTCAGGGGCCTTTCTCTTAACAGAACTAAGACTATTACATTCTTTATTTTTGCGTTATAATAAGGCTTTTAGACATAAAAGTAATATATGACACAAGAACCTGGACTCGATCTAGCAAAAAAATATTTTTCAACTCTGGCAATTTCTAAGGCCAGAAAAGTTCTCAGCCTTGGGAAGGTCTCACTTTCATTTAAGAAAGGAAGTCTTGATGGTTACCTCATCACAACAGGAATCATTAAAGAAGATCGCCCTTATGAGTCTAAGGTCGTCTATAAGAAGAGGCTTGAAGGAACTAATGAATCACCACTGTCAACATCATGTGATTGTCTAGAATGGACAAAAGAAAAGCACTGCCACCATACAGCTGCTCTCTTTATGTACTATATTGCAACAAATAACGACCAATCTGATACAAGCACTCACCTCCCTCCTATTGGTGGATACGGTGTTTACCCACTTGAGTACGGGACAATTATCAGTGGTCCACACGAGTTAGAAAATGCGCCACATGGACCGACTTACTCAACACTAAATTACTCATTAACGAATAAGAAAACGATTGAGTTTCCAATTCCTGAAAATCTCTCAGGAAAGTTAGTCTTTAATATCGCTCCAAATAAAGAACAAAGAGTTGATTTTCAAGATGACTTGAAATCTAGTATTCGCTTTGCCCTACTAGATGAGGAAGGTAAAACTCATCGTGATATCAGTATCTTTGAAAGTTTATATCTTTTTAATTGGGATACTGGTGAACTCTTTTCACTTCCAAGTGAACTAAAAGAGTTCTTCTCGACTCTAAGATCGAATTTATCAACATATAAAATCGATGATGCCTTAAATCTTGCCTACTCTGAAAGGCTAGAGAAGTACATCGCATTTGAAGTTGAGGGTAAGCAATTTGATATCACAAATATTGAGTCACCAGATTTAAGAATTTATATCAATAACTCTCAAAGAAAGGGTTATAACAATTTTTCAGTCGAGTTCTTCAATAAAGAAGAAAAGAGAACAAGGCCTCCACAGTTTATGGCCTCTCTTACATTTGAAGGTGGCTATCTCGATTTATTTCGCAAAAAGGTTGAAGCCTACCACTTCCTAAGAGAAGTTCAGCACTACTTTGAAACTGGTGTTGACGGCTATAAGAAGTCCCTTTCTGGAAAGTCGAAAAAGTCTTCATGGATTCGTCTAATTTCTGAAGTTGTTAGCAAAGACTATACACTTAGCTTTGATCACGAAAATCACAAGCTTTACAAATACGACAATAAGCTTCAACGTCTTCTATTTAAAGTCATGGTAACGGAATTTGGAGACCACTTCTTCCGCTACTCTTACCTATATCGAGATACAAACGAAGTTATTTTCCAAGTTTCAATGTCCCAAATCACTCAAGGCCTATCGAAACTATTTACAGTAACGAAGCCTTACGGTGTTGAGATTTTCTATAATAATAATGAAATTAAAAATTGGAACTCTCGTATTCGCTTTGAAAGAAAGCAAATTGGACGCTCGGGTTGGTTTGATCTTGAACTAGAAATCAATGACGTTGACCAAGAAGTACTTAAGAATGTCGACCTCGACAATAATATTGCTATTACTAAAGATGGTGTCATCTTATTAAATAATGAACAAAAAGATCTTTTGAAATTTGTTCAAAAATACACAAAATTTGAAGCAAAAGAAGAAGTTCAGGACGGAAAATTTAAAAAATTCATCCTACCTTTTTCTCGTGCCAGAATCTTTGAATTATTTGAACTTAAAAAGATTGGACTCGAAGGTGCCCTAACGAATGAAGAAATCGCACTTTGCGAAAGACTTCAAAACCTTGAAGGTATCCCTGACTACCCTATTTCAGAACATCTTGGCTCAACTCTTAGAGCATACCAAAAGACAGGTTATAACTGGCTTAAATTCCTTCATGAAAATAAGCTTGGTGCTTGTCTTGCCGATGACATGGGTCTTGGTAAGACTATCCAAACCATCGCCTTTATTGAAAGTATCTACGATAAAATTGATAAAGTTCTAATTGTTTGTCCAGTTTCCCTACTACTAAACTGGGAAAATGAATTTAAGAAATTCTCGGATATCGATGTTCACATCTTCCACGGAGCTGATAGAGAGCTTCCAGAAGATAGTAAAGCAAAAGTAATTCTAACTTCATATGGGATTCTTAAAAGAGAACTCGAAGCACAATTTGAAGAAACTAATTATGATGTTCTTGTTCTTGATGAGGTTCAGCACCTTAAGAATATGCGTTCTCTAGGGGCTTCTTCCGCAAGAAAGATCAATGCCGACTTTAGAATCTGCTTAACAGGTACACCTGTAGAAAATGATCTTGCTGAGTTCTTTAATATTATTGATCTAAGTATTCCTGGCATCTGGGGAGATTTAAGATTCTTAAGATCAAGCTCTACTCCTAAGTCGAGAGTATACGCAAGAAAAACGGCCGCACCGTTCATTCTTAGACGTACAAAGAACCAAGTTCTTACTGATCTGCCTCCTAAGATTGAAAACAGTGTCCTTCTTAGCTTTGATGAAAATGAAGAAGAATTTTACAAAAATAAATTACAATCAATTAAAGACAATATTCAAAATGCTCCTAAGAATAAGAAGTATGGTGAAATCCTTAAGGGACTTCTCGAACTTCGCCAGAGCTGTCTATGGCAAAACCATAATAATAAAACAACAAAAGACATCAGAAGTCTTTCATCAACGAAAGTTGATTATCTAATTGAAAGTTTAGAGCAAATTGTTGAAGAAGGTCACCAAGTTATCGTCTTCTCTCAATTTACAACATACCTTGATATCATTGGAACGGCCTTTGATGGCCAGTGCTGGAAGTACTCTCGAATTGATGGATCGATGAACGTTAAAAAGCGCCAAGCAGCAGTTGACGAGTTCCAAAGCGGTAAAACAAAACTCTTCCTAATCTCTCTTAAGGCCGGGGGTGTTGGTCTTAACTTAACAGCAGCAAGCTACGTCTTTATTATGGACCCTTGGTGGAACCCAGCGGTTGAATCGCAAGCAATCGATAGAGCTTATCGTATTGGTCAGAAAAATACTCTAAACGTATTTAGACCTATTATTAAAGGCTCTGTTGAAGAGAAGGTTTTAAAACTTCAAGAAATCAAACGTGAACTTTTCAAAGAACTTCTTCCTGAAGATGATGAAGAATTATTCAGTGGAAAACTCACAATGAAGGATTTTGAAGATTTATTTAACTAGGACTTCTTTAAGCGATTAACTTCTTCATGAACCGCTACTTTTAATTCATCTCGACAGAAAATAAAAGGCCCTCTCAGCTTCTTGCTGGAAAGATCCTTAATTTCATCAGAATGAATCCCTCTGGAATGGCAAATAATCACTCCAGCAGCGATGTCCCAAATATTCTTATCACGAAATGAGACAACACATTCAGCTGCACCAGCAGCAAGTAGTCCTAGCTTAAAGGCAATAGATCCAAGTGGAGTAATTCTAAAGTTGTGCTTAAAATCTAATTTATTAGCACCCTTCTCCCACTCCGAGCGCGAGATCATAATATTGACTGCCTCAGCGTGAGCATGGCGACTTCCGAGCGGGTACTTAACATCACTCGTAATTTCAAACCCAGTAAATGGATTATAGATCCAGCCAAAGCTTCGATCATCGTTAATATCTGCTGAAAATAAAATGGCCAGGGAGACTGCACACTCACCATAGCCCTTTGCAAATTCACGAGTTCCATCAATTGGATCTAAGACAATCACAGGAAACTCAAAACTCTCTTGATCTTCTTCCGAGAAGAAATTGAAGTCAAAATTAGACTCATGAAAGACCTTTTTAACTTGGTCAGAAACAAAGATATCAAACTCTGTCACAATACTTTTGTCGGCCTTTCTTTCAATCGACATATCTCCCCACACCATAGTGTCGAGCTTAGTATGAATACTGTTCTTTATTTCTTCTAATTCTTTACGATACATTACTGATCCTAGCGGATATGCCTAACGAATGTGAAAGACAAACTCATGTTTAAAAGTCTTTTCTTGCTCTAAATCAATCAGACCTTCTTTCGTGTAGAAGTCATTATTAGAGTCTAGTGCATCTGTCACACCAAATGCAGGCGCAATCCTAACGAAATTTGCACCAGGATAAGTCCAAATTGAAAGATAAGGAATATTTCCTAAGTCTATATTAACCGACTTCTCGTTTAAAATATTCTTAAGAGCAACGCTCTTTGACTTAATATCCTTAAACACCATCTCCCCACCTCTAAAATTCTCTTGAGTGAAGAAAACACGACAGTCCTGAACAACCTTCTTATTATCGGCATCATGGAAGTTAACAAGATCATTTTCTAAAAAATAGGCTCCACGCTCTTCTTGAGTAGAGAACTCAATAAAGCAATCCTCGTGACCTTCTGGACCTAGTGGAACATTGAAAGTCGGAGCAAAACCTAGAGAGAAGAACATTTCTTTCTTATCTAAATTCTTTATAACAAATGAGACTGTAAGCTTTGGCCCATAAACCATATAGGTTACTTCGATACTATAGCGAAATGGAAAGATAAGCTCTGTGTCTTGGTTATTCGTATGAACAAAAGTGATTCTGTCCTTGCGTTGATTCTTCACTTCAAATTGGAAGTCTTTTAAAAAGCCATCTTTTTGCATGTGATAATACTTACGCCCTAGCCAATACTGGTCATCCTTAAGCTTTCCTACAATTGGAAAGGTAAGCTGTGGCTTCCAAGGATTTAGCGTTGGATGTCCTTGCCACAGATATTCAACATATGATTCAAGATCAAATATTGATAACAGTCCAGCTCCCTGCTTCGTAACAGAAACTCTAATAAACTCACTTTCTAAATGGTAAATCTGATCCTTATTCATCAAATTATCCTCTACTACATAATGATATCAGTTTTTGGCCCAACGTGAAACTCATAAGCAATTGAATATAGGCAATATATTTCATTGTGGAATAGATCACTCATTTCAAATGTGAAAAAAGTCCAAATATATAATCCCCTAGGTTAAAAACTCTACAAGTTTGAAGCATAGCTGATGCTTAAAAACTTACTAATATCCTTCCTTCAAATTTATCTAAATATTCCATTTACCCAATTCATTCGAATTAACCTAAGGCCCCAGAAAAAGGGGCCCTCGCCTTTTCTTATTGCTCATAAATGATTAAAATAAGGTAACAAATTTACACATAGGGAAATACACGAATGAAAGTTATCGAGCATATCGACAAGGCAACAAACCCACTTTTTAGTTTTGAGATTGTACCACCACCAAGAGGCAAAAATATTTCGGCCGTAACAGATATTGTTAAGCAGCTTTTGCCATTCAATCCGGCCTGGATTGATGTAACGGCCCACTCAGCAGGTGCTTATTACAATGAAAAGAATGATGGTTCGGTAGAAAGAAAAATATATAAAAAGCGTCCAGGTACAGTTGGTATTTGTGGAGTCATTCAAAATCGCTTTAAGATTGATACGGTAACTCACCTTCTGACTCAAGGATTTACAAAAGAAGAAACTGAAGATGCTCTTATTGAGTTAAACTACCTTGGAATTCATAATGTGCTTGCACTACGTGGAGATGCTCTTAACTATAATAAGAAGTATGACCTTTCTCGCCAAAGAAACTTCTACGCTAAAGACTTAGTCGAACAAATTGATAACGTAAAAAAAGGAATCTACCTTGACGAGATTTCTAATAGCTTACCGCTAGACTTTTCAGTCGGTGTAGCTGGTTATCCTGAAAAGCACTTTGAAGCACCAAATCTTGCAACTGATATTAAGTACCTCAAAGAGAAAGTTGATGCTGGTGCCGATTATATTGTTACTCAAATGTTCTTTGATAACTCAAAGTATTTTGAGTTCGTTGATAAATGTCGCGAGGCCGGCATTACATGCCCAATTGTTCCAGGAATAAAAGTGATAAAGAGTATGGGACAACTTTCCAATGTTCCAAGACACTTCTATGTCGACTTCCCTGACGAATTTGTTAATGAAGCAACTGAGAATCCAGAACATATTAAGGAAATTGGTATTAAGTGGGCAAGAAAGCAAACTGAAGAGTTATTAAGTGCCAATGTTCCTTCTGTGCACTTCTATGTCATGAATGACAGTGCTAATGTTACTGAAGTTCTAAAAGGTTTATTTTAATGAGCGATATTCGTAAAGAGCTAGAATCGACACTAAAGAGTAGAATCCTTTTCTTAGACGGTGCAATGGGAACAATGGTTCAACAGTATCATCTAACAGAAGAAGACTTTCGAGGAGAACGATTTCAAGAAACAAAAATCGACTTGAAAGGAAATAACGATTTACTGAACCTGACAAAGCCAGAAATTATTAAAGAAATTCATACGAAGTACCTAGCTGCTGGTTCAGATATTATTGAAACAAATACATTCTCGGCGACTCGTATTGCTCAAGATGATTATCACTTAAGTGAAATTGCTTATGAGCTTAATGTAGAGGCGGCCAAAATTGCAAAAGCGGCCTGCCTTGATTTCATGAAAGAAAACCCTGAGCGTAAATGCTTTGTAGCAGGAGCTCTGGGACCAACGAATAAAACGGCTTCAATTTCTCCAGATGTAAATAACCCAGCTTTTAGAGGAATTACATTTGATGAGCTCGTCGATAATTACTATGAGCAAACAAAGGGGCTAATTGATGGTGGAGCGGATCTTCTTTTAGCAGAAACTTCATTTGATACCCTAAATTTAAAAGCGGCCATCTTTGCCATGAGAAAGTATCTTGATGATCATAATCTTGATACTCCGATTATGCTCTCAGTAACGATTACTGATGCTTCTGGAAGAACGCTTTCAGGTCAAACTGTTGAAGCATTCTGGAACTCGGTTGAACATGCTAGACCTTTTAGTGTTGGAATTAATTGTGCTCTTGGTGCCAAAGAGATGCGCCCATATATTGAAGAGTTATCAAGAGTATCAGATTGCTTAATCTCTTGTTACCCAAATGCAGGTTTACCTAATCCACTAAGTGATACAGGTTATGATGAAAAACCAAATGAAACAGCATCGCTGTTAGAAGAATTTGCTGAGTCAGGACTCGTCAATATCGTTGGTGGCTGTTGCGGAACAACGCCAGATCATATCAATGCAATTTATAACCACTTAAAAGAAATCAAACCACGTGAAAAACACGATCTACCTAAGACTCAACGATTATCAGGTCTAGAGCCTCTTAATCTTGAGTTTACTGGTGAGCGTCCATTTATCATGGTTGGAGAGCGTACAAATGTAACAGGCTCTCCAAGATTTGCACGTTTAATTCGTGAAGAGAATTTTGAAGCAGCTTTAGATATCGCCCGTCAACAGGTTGAAAACGGTGCTAATATTATTGATGTCAACTTTGATGAAGGTCTCCTCGACTCTAAAGCTTGTATGGTGAAATTTCTAAACCTAATCGCTTCTGAGCCTGATATCTGTAAAGTCCCAATTATGATTGACTCATCTAAGTGGGATGTCATCGAAGAAGGACTTAAGTGTATACAGGGAAAAGGGATTGTTAACTCAATTTCACTAAAGGAAGGCGAAGAAGTCTTCAAAGAACATGCAAGAAAAATCCTTCAATATGGAGCGGCCGTTGTTGTCATGGCCTTTGACGAGAAAGGACAAGCGGCTTCTAAGGAAGAAAAGGTTTCAATTTGCCAGCGTGCCTTTAAGATCCTCACTGAAGAAGTAGGATTCCCTGCAACAGATATTATCTTTGATCCAAACGTTCTAACAGTTGGTACAGGAATTGAAGAACATAACGACTATGCAATCAACTTCATTGAGGCCGTAAGAGAAATCAAAGAGACTTGCCCAGGCGCTTTAACAAGTGGTGGAATTTCGAATATATCTTTTTCATTTCGCGGAAATAATATTGTTCGCGAAGCAATGCATAGCTCTTTCCTCTACCATGCAATTAAAGCGGGCCTTGACATGGGAATCGTAAATGCCGGAATGCTTGAAGTTTACGAAAATGTTGAGCCTGAGCTTATGAAAAAGATCGAAGACGTGCTCTTTAATCGCTCAGAGAGTGCAACTGATGACTTAATTGAATATGCCGAAAAATTCAAAGGCGTAAAATCAAAGTCCAAAGAAGATGACTTAACTTGGCGCGAAGGAAGCCTTGGTGAGCGAATCACTCACGCACTTGTAAAGGGTATCGGCAAATTCATCGAAGAAGATGTCGAACAAGCAAGACAAGAACTAGGTATTCCTTTAAATGTAATTGAAGGTCCACTGATGGACGGTATGAAAGTTGTCGGAGACCTCTTTGGTGCCGGTAAAATGTTTCTACCTCAAGTTGTAAAAAGTGCCCGCGTAATGAAGCAGGCAGTAGCTTATCTTGAGCCATATATGGAAAAAGGTGCAGACGGGAAAAGTAAGAAGAACACATTTGTTATTGCGACAGTAAAAGGTGACGTTCACGATATTGGAAAGAATATCGTTGGAGTTGTACTGGCATGTAATGGATATAACGTCGTTGACTTAGGTGTCATGGTAAGCTGTGAAGATATTATAAAAGCAGCAAAAGAACATGAGGCTAAATTCATCGGCCTAAGTGGGCTTATCACTCCCTCTCTTGATGAGATGATTCACAACGTAGCTGAGTTTAATCGTCAAGGCCTTGAAGTCCCTGTACTAATTGGTGGAGCAACAACATCTAAAACTCACACTGCAGTTAAGATTGCACCAGAATGTACTAGTCCAGTTGTTCACGTTGGCGATGCCTCGCAAACGGTAGGAATCTGTAATAGTCTTTTAAGTGAAAAGCTAAAGGACGACTTCTTAAAAGATTTAAAAGATTCACAAAGAAGAACAAAAGAATATTTTGAAAATAAAAAAGACAGTGGCCAAGCTACTATTTCAATCGAAGCGGCCCGTGACCACTTAAGAGTTGACCCAACGAAAACTTTCGTCGACTTCACTCCTCCATTTATTGGAGCTAAGAAGTTTGATGATATCAGCGTTTCTGAAATTGCAAAGTATATCGACTGGTCTCCTTTCTTTTGGACTTGGGAACTAAAAGGGCTCTACCCTCATATCTTATCTCATAAAGATTATGGAGAAGAGGCCAAGAAGCTATACGATGAAGCACAAAATATTCTTGATGATATTATTGAAAATAATCGTTTCTCGCCAAAAGCGGTCTTAGGCTTTTGGCCAGCTTATGCAAAAGATGAAACAGTGACTCTTCTCGATGAAAATAAGAATGAATTTGGTACTTTTAATTTTCTAAGACAACAAAAAGAAAAGACACAAAAAGATCGTCCTTATCTCTCGCTTGCTGACTACATCCTACCTCAGGGAGAAAAACAGGACTTTATCGGTTCATTTGTTGTCACAATGGGTGATCAAGTAGAGAAATATGCTAAGAGTTTTGAAGACAAGGGCGATGACTATACATCAATTATGGTTAAGGCCGTTGGTGATCGTCTCGCAGAAGCCTACGCAGAGTTAATTCATGAAAGAGCACGTCAGTTGTGTGGAATTGAAGAAGAACGTAAGTTCTCACTTGATGAGCTCATTAAAGAAAAATACACAGGGATTCGTCCTGCTGCAGGCTACCCAGCATGCCCAGATCACACGGAAAAAGCAAAGCTATGGGATTATATGAATGTTAGAGAAAATACAGGAGCATATTTAACAGAAAATTTTGCGATGTATCCAGCAAGTTCAGTTTCTGGCTACATATTCTTTAACCCTTGTGCTAAGTACTTTAATATTTTAAATATTGCCCAAGACCAAATTGAGCTTTACTCAAAGGCCAAAGGTCAGGACATCGAAACAACAAAGAAATGGCTAAGGCCAATACTATAGGATTATAAAATGCATGTATGTATTCCATACCACAAAGTATTACCAGTAAAAACTTATGGCGGTGTTGAGAGACTCGTCTTTTGGCATATGAAAGAATTAATTAAATTTGGTCACCAGGTTACCTTTATCGGACCAGGGCAAAGCCAAGTAGCAGAATATGGTATCAACCATATTGCATGTGAAAAGATTGAAGAGTGGCAAAAATTCGTTCCAGATAATATCGATGTTATACATGGCTTTGATAACATAAAAGTTGATCTTGATATTCCTTACGTTATTAATATCGGAGGCAATGGCTTCCCAGGTGAAAAGTTCGACTTAAATACAGTATTTGTTTCAAAATCGCATGCTCGCCATCACGGTTCTACAAGCTATGTAAATAACTGTCTTGATATGAGTGAATACCCGGCCATTTATAAAGAAAGTAAGATTACTGAAATCAAAAGCCTACTCTTTCTTGCAAAGGCTTCTTGGCGAGTGAAAAACCTTCAACAATCTGTAAAGATTGCAAGACAAACTAATAAGCATCTCCACATTTGTGGTGGTGGTTCTAAGTTCTTTGGTTGGCACCCTTTAATTCACAACCATGGTATGGTTGGTGGCCAAGAGAAGTTAGATTATATGCGACAGTGTGATGCCCTACTCTTTGCTGTTCGTTGGCATGAGCCTTTCGGCCTTGCTATCATCGAAGCGATGACTCAAGGGCTACCAGTCTTTGGCTCAAGCTTTGGTTCACTACCTGATTTAATTGCCCCTGGCACAGGTCGTACATTCTACTCTCACGAAGAGATCATTGAATACTTTAATACAACAAAGGATGTCTATGATCGTGACTTTATTCGAAACTATGCAATCAAGAACTTCTCAATGGAAAGATTCACTTCTGACTTTATTGAAAAGTATGAAATTGTTATGTCAGGAAAAAAACTTAATGATGTAGAGCCTGAGTGGATTCACCCATTTAGAGCAGGAAAAAGGCTACCTTTCTAAGGTAGCCTTTAGTATTTTCTAAGATTTTACACTTAACTCATATAATTTCTTATACTCACCACCAAGAGTCATTAACTCCTCATGGCGACCTTGTTCAATCATTCTTCCATCTTTTAAGACAATGATTTTGTCATAATTTTGAATCGTTGAAAGCCTGTGCGCAACTGCTACAACTGTTTTATTTTTAGCAAGTTCATTAAGTGACTGCTGCACAACCTTTTCTGATTCATTATCAAGAGCAGAAGTTGCTTCATCGAATAAGAAGACATCATTATTTTGTAGGTATGCACGAGCAATTGTCAGACGTTGGGCCTGTCCTCCAGAAAGTCTTAAGCCACGATCTCCAATAACTGTTTCAAGTCCACTTGGAAGCTCATTTATATAATCTGTCGCATGAGCAACTTTCAATGCTTCTTCGATTTGCGCTTCACTTACTTCCTTTCCAAGAGTTAAGTTTTCTCTTACCGTTGTATTAAATAGAAAGATATCTTGTGATACAAGGCCAAAATAGTGACGTAGGGACTTTAAAGTGAACTCACTTGAGTCTGCACCATCAATCTTATAACTTCCCTTTTTAACTGGGTATAGGCCAAGAAGAACATTAATTAGCGTTGATTTCCCAGAGCCAGAAAGCCCAACTAGCGCAACCTTCTCACCCTTATTAATATCGAAACTTAAATCGTTAATTACCTGATGATCACCATATGAGAAATCTAAGTTCTTAAATGAAATCTTATCACTTAACTCAGAGTGCTCTTTTGTTCCCGAGTCTTCTTCATTGTCTACCTTTAAGAATTTAAAGATACGCTTTTCTGCTGCTTGGGCCTGGCTAATCTTAAGATTCGCTTCATTAGTTTTTCTGATCGGATCCTGGATCATGGCCATAATAGCAATAAAAGTAATAAACTCTCCTGTCGTCATTGCATTTCCAGTGATCTTTACCTGAGCAAAGACAATGACAGAAGAAAGAATTAACGTTGTCATAAACTCAACAAGAGGATGTGAAAACTGTCTCATCACTTCCGCTTTCATTTGAAAAGTAAAGAAGTCGTTTTGATAAGACTTGAAGAAATTTCTTGTATAATCTTGAAGATTAAAGGCCTTAATAATTTTTTGTCCACCAACACCTTCGCCAATAACATGAGTCATATCTGAAAGTCTTGATTGTACATCAGCTTGGTGTGCCTTAACTCTTTTTCCAAAGAATCCAAAAATTAAAAGCATAATTGGAAGAAGTGCAAATGTGACAAGAGTAAGCTGCCAATCTAAGTAGAATGCATATCCTAATAAAACAATTAATGTGATTGGCTCCCTAATTAAAGTAAGAAGGCCACTAATACCTTGAGAGTAAATCATCGTATCATTTAAGATCGTTGAAATAACATCACCTTGTTTTGTTGTTGTATAAAAAGAAATTGGAATATCTTGAATTTTTGAATAGATCTTCGTTCTAATTTCACAAACTGCATCGTTCATTGCAAATTGCATCCAGTAAAAGTGGAAGAAACGAACTGGTAAATTAATAAGTGCAAGTAAACAAGCAAGGCCCACAATCCCTAGGATCTCTTCAAGTGTCGACTCTGGAGAAAGCCCCTTTGTAAAAAGAGGATTGATTAGCGCCATTTGACCACCTTTAATAAGCGCCATACCAATACCGAAAATCATACTTCCGATAACTCTGGCACGATGGCGATGAATCAATGGCCATATATTTTTAATAGTTTCAAACATGAAAAACCCTTGCTAAATTAGATATAGTTAACTTTGCTAGTTTAGAACAAAATAACTAGTTTGCACACCATGTTAGGCATTATGATTGAAAAGTATTTTAGAAGACTCAGAGCACAATACCCAGTGGCCTTCCTCTCAGATGCAAGGCTAAGTCTACTATTGGAGAATATTCACTCAGAAGAAGAATTGAAAATAATCTTTAGTTACCTACAAAAGCATCTAAAATCTTCACCAAGTCAGAAAGAAAATGGTGAACTCTTATTTAGCCTTATCGATAAAACTCAATACTCTGTTCGTGCTTGGATTGAGGCCATCCTCACATTTGATTCATGGCTAAAGGAAAATGAAAGAGAGACAGATTTTAAAACAATGATTGGCTATATCGAATGTTCTACTCTGTCTCCCGAAAATAAGATTTTAAAATATCAATTAAAAGAACTCGTTGCCAAAATGCTTAACGAGTTCGGCTATGTTGGTTAGTTTGACTTACCTTGCTAAACTGAGAGAGCTATTGATCAAATCACTATAATTCGCATGACCCCACATAAGAATTTTTTGTTTTTTGACAACATTGTTAGAACTCTTTTTGTGACTACGCTGAAGCTCTTCAACAAAGCTATTTAACTGGTCAAGCATTGAGTTTAGAATTAACTCTTCCGTTTTGTTAACATATACTTTCTGTAGTTTTAGAGAGCGATTATTTTTTTGATTAAAGTAATTAGCGACCATCGAGTTTGATACTTCGTTAACTTCTTTTTTTATATTTTCAGGTGTATTTGCAATTAATAAACTCTTTGCATCCTTATTAATTGAATATGAACTATTTTGTCTCTGCAAAATACCTTTCTTATTTAAACGAATACAAAGACTTCCTACTAAAGATAAGTCCATTCCTGTTTCATCAGAAATTTGAAATATCGTCTTTTGAGATTTTCCACAAACTTCTAGTATTGCTCTTTCAACCATTAATAAACGTGACATCTCTTCTCCCTATAACCCTGCTAATTTTCTAATAAAAAACTTTTCTTCTAAATCACTCACGATTTTATTACAATCGTTTCGACTTAAGCTAAATGAATGTTTTTCCAAGAATTGTATTAGTAAGCTCAACTCTGAAGAGTTCATTTCTAATTTTTCTTTGATTTTAAAATACTCACTTGTTCTCATCTCAGCACCATTCATCAGTCTAAATAGACGTGTCGTTTGCATCTGAAATATCTCTCCCAGCTGTTTGTATGTGTGCTTTGGGAAACGTTTTCTAACTTCTTTAACTAATTGCTCTTGTTGAACCATAAGACCTCCTTAACAAGCCTGTTTTTAATAAAGAAGTTATTTTTTAACCACTTGTGTCGATCTTGGAGTTTTCTATTTTTCTATTGATGAAAAATATGTTTTCATTAATGGAATATGTTTAATTTCACTGTAATTTCTTCAAATATTCGCTTTAATAACCCGGCCGATGGAATTCATTCATGGGATGGAAGACGTGTCATTCTTGCCAATGCGCTAAATACTTACCGTCCTGCAGTTATCGGAACCCAAGAAGGATGGGAGCCTCAGTTAAGAGACTTTCAAGAACTCCTCGATGGCCTAGAGATTATTGATACAAATCGAGAATGGATTGAAGATCGAATGTATCCTTCTCTGTATTATCGTCCCGAAATATTTGAATTGATTAACTCTGGAGATATTTGGCTTTCTGAAACACCTTATATTGCAGCATCAAAATCATTTGGAAGTGCCTTTCCAAGACTATGTACATGGGCAGTTCTAAAAGCAAAAGAAAATGGTAAACACTACTTCTTTGTTAATGCACACTTAGATCATCTCGAATCAAGCACACGCCAGGAACAAATAAAAGTTCTTATTAACGAAATTGAAAAAGTCAGAGCAGATTATCCGTTAATTTTAACCGGTGACTTTAATGAGTCTCCATTTGAGAGTGTTAGAAAAGAGCTAAACGAAAGTAAGTTAAACCTTACTGACCCTTGGATTGATCTGGGACACGAAGAGTGCGAGAGTCACCATAGCTTTAAAGGCTTTCGTGAAGATGGTTCTCGCATCGACTGGATTCTTCACTCAAAAGATTCATTGAAATGTGAGCAGATACATCTACATAAGGAAAGTTCTGACGGGGTTTACCCATCAGATCATTTTCCAGTTTGCGCAACTTTATCTGCTAAATGAATATAAGTTTCAATTCCATTCTTTGTATTATTTAAAATATCTGATGTTGGTGCCCACTTACCTTTTTCACCAATAACGATAACTGTTGATCCACCAAATAAGAAGTAACCTTTTTCATCACCTCTTGAGAATGTCGTTAAATCGCTTGATTGAACAATGCGGCCAACCATTGTTGCCCCAACTTCAACATAAGCAATTTTACCAAACTCTTTAGTTTCCATTACTGTCACTTCGCGAATATTAGTACTGAAAATATCATTCTTCTTACGAAGTGCAAGTGGATTGACAGAGTGATAGCCTCCACCAATTTTATAATAGTCGATAACTTCACCATCAAGGGGATAGTGAAATCTGTGATAATCAACAGGACACAATCTTGCGAGTAAAAGTGGCCCATCTTCAAAAGTTCTTTCCCACTTTGTATTTTGTAGTAATTCAGTTGAATTTAAGAATTTACCTTTAACTGGAATCTTTACTTGGTTCGTAATTGACTCGTATCCAAAGTATCTAGCTTCAGCAAAAGCCGACATCGAATCAGCTTCATCAAGAAATGGCCTCTTTCCTTCTTTAAACCTACGAATAAAGAATTCATTAAAGCTTCCATAGGGGTCATCCTTAGAGCGCCCTTCAGTTGGTAAAAACTCATCCATATTGATCTGGTAATCTTTAACAAATTTTGGAACCTTATTCTTAGTAAAATTCATATTTTGAATTTCGCCATACATACAAGAGACGATTGATGAAGTAATTGCACCAGAGATCAGCTTTCCAAGCGGATTTCCATACAAGAAATTGATTGCGGCATCCCCGTAAACTTTCTCCACTTCCATTTGATTTGTATAACGATTAAAATAATTAATATCCACGGGTGACCTCAGAATTCTTACAGAAATTTGACATTTCTGTGTTACAAAATTTTTATACTATGATTATATATGTATAATGAGATGAGCGTCAAAAAGAGATAATGAGGAATATTATGAAAAGCAGTTTAAGGCCATTCTTTTTAATTCTTATTCTATTAACATCCTTTAATTCAAAGGCTTCGTTTGATGAAAATAAGGCCGTCTTAGAAAGTGAACGAAATACGATTTCAGTATTTGATCGTTCAGTGAACTCAGTCGTAAATATTTCAACACTTGGTCGCATGAGAACCAGAAGAGGATTTTTCTTTTCAATGACAAATAAGCAAGTTGTCAAAGGAGAAGGATCTGGTTGGGTCTGGGATGACAAGGGCCATATCATTACAAATTATCACGTCGTTGAAGGTGGAGATAACTTTCTTATAAGATTCAACAATAATAAGAAAGAGTACAAGGCCAAATTAGTTGGAACAGAACCCGCTAAGGATATTGCCGTTTTAAAATTAATTGAAGTCCCAAGAGATATTAAACCTCTTAATCGAGGAGATTCTGACAAAGTTAGAGTTGGTCAAAAGGCCATTGCTATTGGTTCACCATTTGGACTTGATGCGACGGTTACAACAGGAATCATTTCAGCAAAGAATCGTGGAATCCAAGGAATTGGAGGCGTTGAAATTCGTGGGATGCTCCAAACAGACTCTTCAATTAACCCAGGAAACTCTGGCGGGCCACTATTTGACTCTTCTGGGAATGTCATCGGCGTCAATACAATGATTTTTTCAAACTCAGGATCATCAGCAGGTGTCGGTTTCGCTATCCCTATCAATATTGTCAGTAAAGTAGTTCCACAAATTATTAAGTATGGAATGGTAAAAAGACCAGGCCTTGGAATTGCTATTGCAGAAAAAAGAGAGCTTTCATACTTTTATGGCATTGATGTTGAAAAAGGACTTCCTATTCAAAGTGTTCGCCCAGGTGGACCATCTGAAAAAGCAGGCCTAAAAGGTCTAATTCAAGATCCACGTACCAGAAGTATTATTCTTGGTGATGTTATTCTAAAGATCGATGGAAAAGAGATTAATGACTTTGATGATATTTTCAATACTCTATACGAATACAAAGTTGGAGATAAGGTCGAAGTTCTCTACCGTAGAGGTTCAGCTCTTAAAAAGGCCATCGTCAAACTAGAAGAAATAAAAAGAAATTAAGCTTACTGCTTTCTAAATAGTTGGAGTGCCAGCACTGGTGCTCCAACACATGCTGTAATTGCACCAATCGGTATAATACTATTCTCTAAAACAATTCTTGAAATAAAATCACAAAGCACTAAAAAGCCACCACCTAAGATAAAGGTTGGCATTAAGCTTCTCTCATAATTAGCACTAACAAGTCTTCTTGTAATATGTGGAATAATTAAACCAACAAAACCAATTGGCCCACATTGCCAGACAACAACGGCAATAAGAATATTCGAGATAAGAATTAATGTTGCATTGACCTTACGGGTTGGTACTCCCCTCGTTTGAGCAAAGTCTTCCCCAATAGAAATGAGAGTTAAGCTTCTTTTGTGTATGATAAAGAAGATTAATCCTAGGATGTATATAGGAGCTGTATAATAGAGGCCCTCAAATCCTACAATAGATAGGCTTCCCATCATCCAACGAATTAACCTAGCGATACTTTCATTACCAAGCATACTTTGTACAAAGACAATTGCACTAGATGAAAAGATTGAAAGGCAAACACCAAAGAGTAGGACTCTTTGAGATGAAAACTTATTAAGATAAAGAAATAATAAGATGAGTAGAAAAATTGATGAAAGAGCAACATAGGCTCCTAAAGAAAAAGAGTTAAACCCTAATTCAGCAATAGCAAGCCCAAGGGCCGCCACACTTGAGAACCCCAGCGTATATGGCGTAGCAAGAGGATTTCTAAAGATGACCTGAGTGGTGCTTCCGATGACAGAAAGTATTCCCCCCACGAGAAAGGCCAAGTAAACACGTGGAAGCCTTAAGTTTTCTAAAATATAAAGGCCCTGTACATCTAAATCAATTACTCCCTCACGACCTAAGAATGGTGTAAGTGCCACAGCAATAATAACGACTAGGTATAAGAGAATTGTCTTCTTCACAGAATATACCTCTTATTATCCATGACATGGTAATTAAACTTCTTATGAAAAACCTTATCAAACACCTTATTTTGAAATGCCTCATCTACAGTCGAATCAAAACTTAATTTTGAATTTTCAAATGCCACAAGTCGGCTACATATATTGATGACAAAGTTAAAGTCATGTGAAACAACGAAACAACTCTTCTTAAACTCTTGAAGAAAATGACTTAAGCTCTCGACATAAATTGGATCTAAGAAATTCGTTGGTTCATCTAATAATGTTAATTCACAATCATAATAGAAAGTGCAAATAAGATTTAATCTTTGCTTCTCGCCACCACTAAGAGTTGATACCCTTCTTGATAAAAGACCCTCAAAGTTAAAATGTGAAACTAACTTTTTAAGATATTCTAAGTCTTGTGCCTTACTACCACGAGCATAGGTCAAAACCTCCTGTGCGGCCATATCACTTTGAATAGAAGAACTATCACCACAATATGCAACATCACCTTCAACAAAGCACTTTCCTTGAAAATCCACAAGATTAGCAACTGCCTTAAGAAAGCTCGACTTTCCCGCACCATTTGGTCCAATGACACCACAGTGCCCGGATTCAAACGAGAATTCCTTAACAGATAACCTATTTTGAATTGATAAATTTTCACAATGAATCACTTCAAAATCTCCCTAAAGTCTTTCACTAGTGACAATGTTCTAGGACCTAGAACAACTGCATAATCTTTTTCATATAGATAGATTTTATCTTTAAATAAAGAATTCTTCCAATCTTCTTCAGCTTTAACTTTTCGATCTGAAATACGAAGAATTAAATCAAATTCTGAAGTCAGTAAGCTTTCGAGACTTCTAAGCGGGTAACCGGATTCAGCTACGATATTTTCAGCACCTAACTTTGTTAATATCTCATGATAATAATTATCTGTCCCAATGGCCCTTACTTCATGCAACTTACCATCTTTGAATTTTTCATCGATGACCATCAAAACCCTTTTTCCTTTTGAAATAGGTTTTAGAAGGGCCTTTAACTTATTAGCAAAGTCTTGAATCTTTTGGTCTTTATTAAGTTTAAACTTCTTATTAAAAATCTTAAGCATTTCAACTGCATCCCCCAGTCTCTTATAAGGAGTAGTGATGACATCAACACCAAGCTTTTCTAAGTTCTTTTTGACTCGTACTCCCTGAACCTCTGCTAAGAGCACAGAAGTGACTTTATCACTTACGACTTTCTCTAGATTGATTTCAAAGGAAGATCCATAGCGAGGAAGCTTCTTTGCCTCTTCTGGATAATTACAATAGTTAGAAACACCAACAAGTAAGCCACCAGCATCAAGGTAATACATCGATTCAGTAAAGCTTGGTAGTGTTGAAAGAACTCGATAATTTTTTGCGTGAGAATTAAAGAAAAGAATGGCGGAGAATATTAAGATGAATATTCTCACGCCAACCTCATTATTTCATTTTTGGATCAAGTGCATCTCTTACCCCGTCTCCAACAAGTACGAGTAAGAATAAACTTGAGAATAGTGCTGCTGATGGATAAACAGCTAGCCACCATGCAATTCTAAAGTTCTGGTGGGCCTGATTTAAAAGCTCTCCCCAAGAAGGTGTTGGAACTGCAAGACCAAACCCAAGGTAATCTAGAGAAGCAAGACCAGAGATCCCTGCCGCAATAGAGAAAGGTGCGAAAGTAATAATCGGACCAAGAGAGTTTGGAAGAATATGCTTAATGATAATACGAGAAGTTGATGCTCCCATACCACGTGCAGCTTCTACGAATTCTTGTTTTCTATTCTTTAAGAACTCACCACGAGCGTAATAACTAACACCCATCCATCCAAAGATAGAAGAGATGAAAATTAGAAGCGTTAAAGTCGGCTTAAAGATAGAAATCATCGTAAGTAGTAATAAGAATACTGGTACAGTACTAAAGATTTCAACAACACGCTGTCCGAAGAAATCCACTTTCCCACCAAAGTATCCCATGATACCACCAAAAAAGACTCCCATAATAGTAGACAGTAGCCATACTAGAAATGCGTAAGCAATCGAATACTTGTATCCATATAGAAGACGAGTAAATACATCACGCCCTCTATCATCTGTACCCATGATATTTTCATCACTAGGAGGTGCAGGATACTCATATACGTCTCTATTAGATTCAAATGGATCCCATTGAACTAGAGGCCAGACAACACTATCCATTTCTAGAGTTCGATAATTGGTAACGTAAACGTTAGTGATTCCAAACTCTTTAGGATGGTAGTCCTTGAATACTGGAAAGTAAGACTTTCCTTGGTAAGTCATATAAACCGGCTTGCTATTAGCAATTAATGGTGCCGATAAAGTTAAAAGTACAGAAACGAAAAGTAGAACTACTGCAACAACAGCAGATTTTCTCTTTTTAAAGCGTCTCCATCTTTTAAGTGTAAGTTCGTTTTCAATAAATCTTTCAATCATGAGAAATCAATCCTTGGATCAACAACAGTGTAAAGAATATCACTGATTAAGTTACCTAAGAACATTAGGACAGTTTGAATAAAGAACAGTCCCATAATTACGTTATAATCTCTTTCTAGTAGTGATTGGTAACCAAGTAGACCAATACCATCTAGGTTAAAGATCCTTTCAATAAGAAGAGATCCAGCAAAGAATAGAGATAAGAAATGTCCAAATCCAGTTACAATTGGAATCAAGGCATTTCTAAGAGCGTGCTTATAGTAAACCATCTTATCTGATAAACCTTTCGCTCTTGCAGTACGAACATAATCTTGAGAGATAACATCTAGCATAGAGTTTCTCATAAGAAGAGTTAGAACTGTAAACTGTCCTACCATATATGCAATAAGCGGAAGGACAAAGTGCCAAACTCTATCTGTGATCTTTCCAAAGAAACCAAGGTCATCGTAATAATCTGAAACGAGGTCACCAATCGGAAACCAATCCACAAATGTCCCACCAGCAAAGTAAACAAGAAGTAAGATACCTAGCATAAATGGTGGAATTGAATAAAGTGCAGATAGAATAAACGATGATGCTGCATCAAATTTAGTTCCTGCCTTAACGGCCTTAATGACCCCGAGAGGGATACATATTAGATAGGACATTATAAAGGACACTAAACCAAATTGAATTGATACAGGTAGCTTACTCATAACAACATCAATTACTGGCTCTTCATATGTAAATGACTCTCCAAAATCAAGTGTTGCAAGATTCTTTAGCCAAATAACATAACGAATGTGAAGTGGTTTATCAAAACCATATTGTTTCTTAAGTGCCTCAACAACTTCTTGAGATACTGCCCCATTGTTAGAGCTTGTATCAGTTGTTGTTTGACCAACTCCACCAAATCTCATTTGTTGAAGCTTTTGTTCAATTGGAGAACCTGGTGCCAGGTTAACCATAACAAACATAAGGATACTGACCCCGAGCAACGTCGGGACCATAATCATTAATCTTCTTAGGATATAATTAAACAAGTCGTCTCTCCTACTTACTTAGCTGGTTTAATCGACCACTTACTTCCGTATCCAACGCCGTAAGTATAAGTATCTTTCTCTTTTTGCATACGCTTAGTATGTCCGTAGAAAGTGTAACGGTCATTAAATAGGAAAATATATGGGTAGTCTTCAGCAATTAGCTTGTAAACTTTTTTAAGCATTGTCTTTCTTGCTTCTTTATCAAGAGTAAGTTGCGCTTGATCAATTAGCTTATCAACTTCTTTATTTGAATAAGAAATAAAGTTAGATCCGTTATTAGCAGCTGAATCTGAGTGCCAGATTTGCTTTGGATCCCAATCTAGTGATCCACCAGACCATGCAAGAGTAACAGCATCAAAGTTTCTTTCATCAAGAGCTTTAATGAATGAGTTCCACTCGATATACTTAACTTCAATCGCAACACCAGCTTTCTTTGCATCTTGCTGATACATCGTTAGGTATTTAGAGAAAGTTTTTGAAGGGTTTAAGATTGTGAAAGCAAGTTTCGTCTTCTTTCCATCAATCATTTTATCAAGAACAGCATCACCATCAGAATCTTTCCAACCATCGTTCTTTAGGATCTTAATTGCTTCTGTAACATTAAAAGGAATCGCTTTAACGTCTTTATTTGCATATTCAGATTGAACGTATAGTGGACCAGTTGCTAGAACAGAATATCCAAAACGGAATTTCTTATTCATTTCTTCACGGTTCATTAGGTAGTTCATTGCTTTACGAACTTCTTTTGATTTAAAGATTGGGCTCTTAAAGTTCCAACCAACAAATCCGTAACCTTTTACTGACTTATTTTCTGTTTTAACTTTTAAAACATCTTTACCCCATCTTGGGCCATTTGTTTTTTGCTCATACTCTTCAGGTGAAAGAGAATTGAAGTCTAAGTCACCTTTTTCAAGTCTTTGGATAGCAACAGAAGACTCATTGATAAATCTCATGAAGATCTCACCATATGAGTATTCGTTTTTATGAAGATCAGTTTTATATCCCCACCAATCTTTATTTTGAACTAAAGAGATACCTTTACCTCTTCTAAGCTCTTTAAAGATATAAGGACCTGTACCAATAAGAGTCTTATTAAGTTCTTTTTCTTGCTCTTTTGTTGGGTTTTCATAGATGTGCTTTGGAACGATTGCAAGGTATCCACCACTAGCAATTGACATTAGGTTCCCAAAGTATTTTTTGCTGGCCTTAAAACGAATTGTTCTTGGACCTTCAACAACTGCTTCTTTAAAGTTTGCGAAGTAAGACTTCATGTGAGCAGTCTTGTACTTATTCTCTGGATGAGTTACCGCATCAAAAGAAAACTTTACATCTTCTACAGTGAAAGGCTTTCCATCATGCCACTTAACACCTTCTCTAATTTTGAAAACAAAATCATAACCATCGTTCTCAATTGACCATGATTCAGCAAGACCTGGTTGCCACTCATTTGTTTCAATATCTTTAGTTAAAAGACCTTCAAGTACATAACTATGAACATTTGATGAGTATGCATCAGTTGATGATAACGGGTTCAGAGTTGTTGGAGTACCACTTAGATTGTAGTAAAAAGTGTTGTTTGATTTTTTAGCTCCACCGCTTTTATTACACCCTACTACAGACAATAGAAGTGTACTTAAAAGAAGTAAAAAGATTCCTTTTTTCATAAACTTATCCTTTTTATATTTAGCGAGTCACAATATAAAATTTTACACCAAATGGCTAGAATGCACATTAGGACGTACGCGTTCGTCTGTCTAGATGCTAAAATTATTTACAAAAGAGATAATTATTTTGTGATGTAATTCCTTGGATCTAAAGACCATCGGTCTTCTTTGAGATTTTTAGACTCGATGCGGTACTGCTGTAATTTATAATCAACTTCATTTAAACGAGTTTGAATGCCTTCAGTGTTACGAACGAGCTGCTGATGGTCATCTTCGAGTCGACGCAACTCATCACGCCACTCCTTCTCAAGTTTCTGACGCAACAAATCGTATCGTGCATTGATAGTTTCGACTCTTTGCGTATAGGTCGTAATATCTTGTTTATTGCGGCTAATTTTTGACTCAAGGGCCAATTTTTTCTTAGCAAGAATTTCTATTAACTCATTACCCATTGCAACATTATTAACGAGATCCTGTGAATAAAAGTTATAGTATCTTCCAGTTGAAAAAGCTGACTTACGATTGCACTCATCATATCTTGGAATGCGTAGTAGTAAATAATGACTCGTACGGCCCATAACAATGGCCTTACATTTTGAGGACTCTTGATGAAGTCCCCATAGGTCAACTTCATCTAATTTATTAATGTATTTGATATTATCAAAATCAACCTTGAAGCGAACAAGTCTCGCACTCCCTTCAATATGTGATACCCTGCCGGAAAAATAACCTAGGTCTTTATTGAATTCGAGAATATTTGCATAACAAACAATTCCACTCAAGAATGTAGCAACTAAGATGAAGTACTTCACTCTTTCCATTGTGCCATATTAAATTATTTTAGATAGTTGCGGGAAAGAGATGCCTTTTATTCGGGCTTTTGAGCGATGATTGATTGAGTTAGCTCGGCATTGTGACGTGGCTCTTCATATTTAAGGATTTTGAAATCACTGAACATACTTAATAGTTCTGCTGGTTTTAAGAAATAAGAATCTACACTCTGCTCTTTGAATTTCTTCTTGTGATCTGTCGTGTAGCCTTCATAAATAATAACTCCACCAGGTCTAAGCCACTTCTTCAATTTTTCAGAAACTTCTCTATCAACATAATAGAAGCAAATAATTGCATCGAGTGAGTTATTTGCAATTTTTAAATCATCAACTGATTTGTGAATTGTCTTAATACGAACACCTGCTTGTCTCGCAAGTCTTAGGGATTTATCGATAGCAACTGAGCTAATATCGACGCCTGTTACTTTATAACCTTTTGAAGCAAGGAAGACAGCGTTTCTCCCCTCACCCATTCCTATATCTAAAACAGTCGCACCTCTAGGGATCTGCTGATAGTTTTTTGCTAGAAAGTGAGCTGGGGATTTTCCATAGATATAGTCATGTTGGGCAAATTTCTTATCCCACATATTTGAGGCTTTTTCTTGGACCCTTTGACCAGTCAGTAATTCATAGCGAGAACCAGAAATACTCTGGCGTGCGAAAGCATCCTGAAATAGACAAGATAATATAATGATGAATTTAAGCACTAGCGCTTTCTTCATGAGTCTCAAGCTCCGCATTTAGATAAAGATTTAATTGTTCATACTTGTTTTTCACCATTTTTACCATAGCATGGACTTTATCTTCAATAGTTGCGGGCATATCTTCTGTATGCGCAAGGTACCAATGGAGATCATCCACGGTATTATAGAAATCTTCAAGATTAACAATCAGCTCTTCAGATAGAAGCATAAGCTGTGCAACTGTTATGGTTTTAAAATTTGATCTAAAAATTGCATTGAAATGTTCACGGGTGCGCTTCATCGATAAGATTTGCAGATACTCTCTTTCGCGGTGAATGATTTTATCAGCAAGTCTGGCAGCATCTTGCCTTAGAATAATAAGTAAACGACTTACTTCCTTTGAAACTCTCATTCTCTCTCAATCCCTTTTAATACTCAGGTAATTTTGCTCTTTTCCCACCTGGCCAGCGAGAAGAGTTTGTCACAAGTTTGCTGAACATCTCTTGTCCTGCACGATCGGCCATACGAAACATACTGACAGGAAGTCTTTCTTGAAAGACCTTCTTAGTTTTTAGGATGGCATCGTCGTGAGTAATAGCAAATGAGCTATATTCAAATAAAGTGATACTTCCCTGCCTAAGCATGAAGTTCATATATCTTTTTAATAACTTTTGATAATTGATCAGTGCTCGAATATCACGAACGCAACAAATTACAAATTGATGTTCCTTCATTCTTATGGACTTAAAATCATCAAGCTTCATTGGTACAAGCTTCATTCCAAATTCTGAAAACACGCGAGACATATAGAGAAACTCTTCTCCTAGCGCTCGTTCAAATTGTAAATAGATGACATAGTTTGATTTTCTCACAATGATCCCATCGGTTCATTGCAAGTGTTAGTTAAAGGTGAAAGAGATGGAGGAAAATAATTCCCTAGAATGTAGAAAGGCCGAGAGTACTCCTTTCTTAAAACCACACACGTTACTCTCGGCCTCTATAAGCTTTGGGTCAAATCATAGGGAGAGAGGGATGTCTCCAAAGCTTATCTATAAACTTCCATGTTTTCTTCGTGTCCTTCCGTGGACACTCTAAATAAACAACAAATTTTTAAAAGGGGCCTAGAGGTGGTTTTGATTAAGCTTCTTGCTTTTTACAATTCTGTTGCCCTTTCCTCTAGGCCCATTTTTTCCTGAAAGCGACCTTACATTCATAAGTGTAACTCTCAGTTTCCATAGCAACGTCCTATTGCTAAATCCCAAAATCGTCCTAATCCTGGGGAGGCCCCCTGGCCTCTGGATACTTATATATAAGCAGGTAGCGTGCCAAAACTGGCAAATAATAGATTCAATAACTTACAAAAACTTTACAATTGAAGTGTGCAAAATGCCCCACAGGCCGCACTATAGAAAGATCAGTGGTCCTACAAAAACAGCCACTTAGCATAGGACCAAAAAGGAACTAGTACCTGAGTACTTTCCTTTGTGGCCCCATAGCAAATTTATTGTCAGGAAAATTTAAAGAGATGTACCGATTCGACCTGGTCTAAAGTGAAATGGTTTATCTGACCAAGGGTACACCATCGACATCCAAACCATGAATGCCTTACCGCGAATATTCTTCATTGGGACAAATCCCCAAACACGAGAATCACTTGAATAATCTCTGTTATCACCCATAACGAAAACGTGTCCATCAGGAACAGTTACCTTTTCTTGATTTAGGTGTCTAAAGAATGTTGGGTTCTCACCTACAGTGAACTTCTTCTCACCAATTGTTTGATGATAGAACTTCATATCTTCAGGGTTAAGTGAAGGCTCTTTATCATATAGACTTCTTAGCTCTTTATCCTCTTCAGCTTCGACTGCTGTCTTCTCAACCTTTTTACCATTAATGAACAGTTCATTTTCATAAACTTCAATTGTATCCCCAGGTAGACCAATTGTTCTTTTAACAAAAAGAATTGAAGGATTTATTGGATATTCGAAAACAACAATATCACCACGCTCAGGAAGAGATTGTCCACCGATGTAGATCGGATTAAAAAATTCAGTAAATGGAACCTTAAATCCATAAGACATCTTATTTACAACAATCGAGTCACCAATCGCATTTGTTGGAAGTAGTGATCCTGTTGGAATGTGGTAGTGGTCAATAAAAGTCGATCTAAAACCAAAAACGATTAAAATAATTTTAATCCATGATAGTGCTTCGTCTTTAAACCATTGACCTGAAAGAAAAGCAGGTTTCTGCTCCTCAACTTCTTGCGTTTTATTAAACATATTTCCTCACTTTATTAACTTTAAAAATTATAACGAGTTGTCCCTAAAAAGTATAAGGCTAATTGCGTTAGACACTTTGGTTGCACATCCTTCATAAAACTGCATAAAATAATATTATTCATATAACTTTAGGGAGGAATTATGAAATCAACTTTAGTATCGATTGTATTTTTAGTTTTTACTATTTTCAATGTAAGTGCATCAAGTGAACAGGAGGCATACTTCCCGTCACATTGTTCAAATTTTGGAGACAAAGTAAGCTACTCATTCACAAGTTGTATCAACTCAAATTTTAGGCGAGCCGAATTTGAACTTCCGAACCTATTTCTCCAATACTGCAATAATTTTGGAGATGACCTGAGCTTCTCATTTGAAAGTTGTGTAAATAATAATTTCAGAAGGATTGAAAGTGAGCTTGGAATGTTTCTAAGTCACTGTATGAATATTGGAAGAGGTGTAAGCTACTCTTTCGTAAGCTGTGTTAATCGCAACTTTAGTGACATTAGCTATGAATTAAGAAAACAAGAACAGTAGAAATTACTCATATCACAAGCGGCCTAAAGAGCCGCTTCTATATTTAGAACCGACTTCATTTTATCTTCTAGGACATTTGCAGAAAAAGGTTTTAATAAATAATTATTTGCACCCAATTCGATTGTTCTTTTAATGATAGAAACAGAGTTCTCTGAACTAACCATGACAACAGGTAGATCTGCCAATCTCTCATCCGCTCTTAATTGAAATAAAAAGTCTAGGCCATCGGAATTTGGCATATGAACATCACAGAATACAATTTGATATGGAGAGCCGTTTTCATGTGCTTCAACAACTTTTCTAAAAGCTGAAGCACCATCAACTGCTTCATGAATATTTTCAACACCGATATCATTTAAAATGGTTCTTACTGAGTTTCTAATATAATCGAGATCATCAACAACAAGTGCTTTGATACTTGAATACTCCATGAACTTTCCCCTTAAAGTGAACTCTTTCGTAATAAATATTATATCGGAATTCGATTAAAATACTTTATTTACTAAAGATAAGCGGTGTAAGCGGTTGAAAATTATAAGAGTAAGACGGATTGGGTTTGGAAATTGGCGCCTTGAAGAGTTGGCTTTTTCCATAAGAGAGTCTGTTGCTAACTTGCACTTCGTGAACATCCTGCGGCAAAAGTGCCCCAACGGGCAGTTTTGAAGTAGAGATGAATGTGACTCAAGAAACACAGAGCGAAGCTCGCGTGTTTCGGTCATGTTAGAAAGTCTGCTGCTAACTTTCACTTCGTGAAAGTGCCGCTCTTTCATTGCAGTTGCTTTCCCATTGCTCCTGAGACAACAAAGCCGGGCTTGAACCCGGCTTGTTGAAATAGTTTTTTAGCTAAAGATTGGGGGCCTAGCGCCGCGAACAATAGACTGGCCTTAGCCAGTCAATTTCGCGGTCGCTTACCAGGCATACTGCCTGGCTGATTAGACTTTTGAGCTATGCTCAAAAGGCTACATCATTCCAGGCATTCCGCCCATTCCGCCACCCATTGGAGGCATCGCTGGACCGTCTTCCTTAGGAATATCAGCAATCATTGTTTCAGTTGTCAGCATAAGACCTGCAACTGAAGCAGCGTTTTGAAGAGCTGAACGAGTAACCTTAACAGGATCAATGATACCTGCAGCGATTAGATCTTCGTATCTTTCGTCACGAGCGTTAAATCCGTATTTTGCATCTTCGTTCTTCTTCACTTCGTTAACAACAACAGAACCTTCAAGGCCTGCATTAGTTGCAATTTGTCTTAGTGGAGCCTCTACAGCTCTTTGAACGATTTTAATTCCGTGCATTTCTTCTTCTCTATTTGCTTTTAGATCAGCTAGAACTTGAGCTGCTTTTACAAGAGCAGATCCACCACCAACAACAATACCTTCTTCAACAGCGGCTCTTGTTGCGTTTAGTGCATCTTCAACACGATCTTTCTTTTCTTTCATTTCTGTTTCAGTTGGAGCACCAACGTTAACAACAGCTACACCACCAGAAAGCTTAGCAAGTCTTTCTTGTAATTTTTCTCTATCGTAGTCTGAAGTTGTTTCCGCAATTTGTGCTTTGATTTGAGAAACACGTGCTTCAACAGCTGTTTCATCACCTGCACCATCAACGATCGTTGTATTTTCTTTATCAATAGAGATTTTCTTAGCAGAACCTAGGTGCTCAAGAGCAGCAGTCTCAAGGCTCATTCCAAGCTCTTCAGAAATCACAGTACCACCAGTAAGTGCAGCGATATCTTTTAGCATTTCTTTTCTTCTATCACCAAAACCTGGAGCCTTAACAGCAGCAACGTTTAATGTTCCTCTTAGCTTGTTAACAACAAGAGTAGTGATCGCCTCACCTTCTACATCTTCAGCGATGATTAGAAGTGGTCTTGAAGTTTGAACAGCTTTTTCAAGGATTGGAAGAAGCTCTTTCATATTAGAAACTTTCTTATCAGTAATTAGGATATTTGCATTATCAAATGAAACTTCCATTTTTTCTGAATTAGTTACAAAGTATGGAGAAAGGTAACCACGGTCAAATTGCATCCCTTCAACAACATCTAGAGTTGTTTCTGCAGTCTTTGACTCTTCAATAGTGATAACACCATCTTTTCCAACTTTATCCATTGCTTCAGCAAGTAGAGTTCCGATCTCTTTATCATTATTAGCTGAAATAGTTCCAACTTGCTCGATCTCTTCATTAGTCTTGATTTCTTTAGCTACAGTTCTTAGTTCAGAAACGATCTTTTCTACAGCTGTATCAATCCCTCTTTTAAGATCCATTGGGTTGTGACCTGCAGTTACAAGCTTAGCACCTTCAGTATAAATTGCTTGAGCAAGAACTGTTGCAGTTGTCGTACCGTCACCTGCATCTTCGTTTGTCTTTTGAGCAACTTCTTTAACCATTTGAGCGCCCATATTTTGAAAGTTATTTTCTAGTTCAATTTCTTTTGCAACAGAAACACCATCTTTAGTGATGTGTGGAGCACCAAATGATTTTTGGATAACTACGTTTCTACCTTTAGGCCCTAGAGTAACTCTAACAGCATTCGCTAGTTGATTTACACCTTCTAAGATTAGTCCTCTTGCTTCTTCTGAGTACTTTAATTCTTTTGCCATTTTTATCTCCTATCTATTAATCAATTTGATTAAACTAAAATTCCTAAAATATCTGATTCTTTCATAATAATATATTCAACACCATCAAGCTTAACTTCACTTCCGGCGTACTTACCAAAAAGAACCTTGTCACCCTCTTTCACTGCCAGTTCAGCAACTGATCCATTATCTAGACGATATCCTGGCCCAACTGCAATAACTTCACCTTCACTTGGCTTTTCAGAGTTGTTATCTGGAATATAAATTCCACCAGCTGTCTTTGTTTCATTTTCAATTCTTTTGATTAAAACTCTATCTTGTAATGGTTTAACTTGCATAAATCCTCCAGTTAAATACATTTTTTATTTAATTACTAATTATTTATACACAAGGTGGTAGTGAACGGATACATGTCAAGGTCTGCCAAAGCGAAAAAATCATATTTTTTCACATTTATCTTAGCGCAAAGCAAAATTATCCTTCACGGAAGCTTAAAACTGTGAGATATTCCAAAAAAATTAGCCAGTTAACTTATCTTTATAAGGAGTCGCTCCGATAATTAGCATATGAAACTAAAGTTTAATGAAAAACTTTTAGGTAAATTCCTGCAAAATGAAGCCGCAGAGGAAAGAACATTTTTTGTCCTTACGCTCATTACAGGTGTTACATCAGCTCTTATCGCCGTCGGTCTACAAAAAGGTGTTCACTGGATTCAACAAATCCTTCAAACAGATACAACATTTACATGGCAATCAGTCCTTCTTGGAGGAGCAGCTCTCTTTATATCTGGTTGGCTAACAACTCGTAAATTTCCTTTCTCTGAAGGATCAGGTATCCCAAAAGTTCGCGCGGCCCTTGTTGTTGATCACGGAAGAATTAGTTTAAAAGATACTTTTGCTAAAGCTGTGACAACTCTGCTTGCACTTGGTTCAGGTGTCTCTCTTGGAAGAGAAGGGCCAACCGTTACCATTGCCTCAGGTGTCGCCTCTTGGCTTGGTTATTCATTTCATATTTCAAAGAAGCGAGTAAAGGCCCTTGTTGCAGTTGGAGCAGCGGGCGGAATTGCGGCTGCATTTGCAACTCCTATTTCAGCAGTTGTTTTTACATTAGAAGAAGTCGTTGGTGATCTTAATGCCAAAGTTCTTGGTTCAATTGTTATCTCATCAGTTGTGGCATCAATTACAGGGCAAATGCTTACAGGACAGCATCACATGTTTGAGCAACTTTATTATAAGATGCACGATCATCGTGAACTTCTTTTCTATTTACTCATAGGAATAAGTTGCGCTTTCATTGGCCCACTTTGGATGAAGTCTGTTTTGGCCTTTAGAGAATTCAATCGAAAACATATGAAGAGTCACAAGCTAACTTATATGATGATTGTTTTTCTAATCATTGCATTGATGACTCAAGTTCACTCAAGTGTTATTGGAAGTGGACACGGAACTTTAGAAGACACATTACTTTCACTTATTCTCGATCCGAAAGTTTTATTCTTAATGTTTTGTTTAAAATTCCTAGCAACATCTCTATGTTACTCGGCCGGAATTTCTGGTGGTCTTTTCATGCCAACACTTTTAATGGGAGCAACACTAGGAAGTTTAATTGGTTCCCTTGCAAGTGTTTTCTTTCCAGAAATTACGACGAATACTGGTGCGTATGCACTTGTTGGAATGGGAGCATTCTTTGTAACAGTTATTCGTGCTCCATTTACTTCTATCCTAATCGTGTTTGAGTTAACGAGAGACTACAATATTATTCTGCCACTGATGATTGCAAATATCATCGCCTATATGCTCTCTTCTAAACCGACAGAGAATGAATCAATCTACGAACAAATTTCTGCACAAGATGGAATTCACTTACCAACACGTGATGATTTAGAAGTGCTTGATCAACTTCATGTTGAAGATGCAATGATAAAAGATATCGTTACATACGGTGCCACTTTAACAGTTAATGAAACGCTAAAAGACATTCAAAAATACAATCCAGATCTTCAAGGTTTTCCTGTTTTAAAAAATGGAAGATTACTTGGAATGATGTCAACATCAGAGCTTAGAGTTCAACTTGCAAAAGGAAATGGCGACATAAGAATTGAACAATTCTGCGAGAAAAAAATTATAAAAATCTATCCAGATCAAAGTTTATATATTGCTCTTCACAGATTAAAAAGATTCCAAATCTCCCGTCTACCGGTCGTTTCGAGACTTGACGAAAAAAGAATCATTGGTATTCTCACACCAAAAGATATCGTAAAACAATTCGGTTATCAGATAACAGAATCAAAAGAAAACGAAGCCAACAGTTAACCTTTTCTTAAAAGCCGGTTAATTAAGTACAAATTCAGGCCTTCCACCCTTGACCCCTCTCGACTTTCAAAAATTCGGTTGCTACAAATTTATCCATCAATATTTTTTGTCTAACAACCTAACTAAAAAGGAGAGGGTAATGAAAAAATTACTACTAGCTTCGGCTCTTTTTATGGGAGCTTTCTCGACGCAAGCGGCGAGAGTTCAATTCGACTTTGATGTTTATTCTTCGGGAGCATCAATCTATCCATGTAACGCTGGTTTAAAGCACAAGAAGCACAGAGGTGTTTTCTGCTACAATCCGAAAACATTAAGATCATGTGACCCTGGATCAAGAGGTGGACATGGTGGTTATCCATTCCTAGAAGGTCTAATCGCTGAAGGTGGTAACGGTGGTTACAACGGTGGCGGCGGAGGCCAAGACTGTGGACCAGATGGAACAAATTGTGATTGTGTATGTGCTGGTGATCTAGATGGAAGAAATGAAAACACACTAGATACAGTACGTGGTAAAATCACGAAGTGGAAAGATCATGGTGATCGTTCTAACTTCAGATACTCAGTTGAGAAAACAGCTGGTGAGTATAACTACCACACTCTAATTGATCAAAATGATCAATTCAGCAAAAGACTTAAAGAACTATCTTTCAACCTTGGTTCAGAAATGTATGGTGCGAAGTACTTTGTTGACATCTGTTTCCGTGCAACACAAATCGACTACGGACAAAAACCAGACTACCTAACAGAGTCTACAGAAGACAGATTTGACTTCATCGTTCCAGATGAAATCAGAGATGACTACGTAGTAGGTATGCCAGAATCATTTGGTAGCATCGACAACCCACTTTACAAATTCGAAAGAAAAGTAACAGTAACAGATCTTGCTGGTTCAAACACTAGCGACCACTGGGATCTAGGTGAAGATGACACTATCTGGTCAGAAGAAAGTTACCAATCAGCAGCAAGACTTGCTGTTAAGTCTGGAATCTTCTGTAAAGACAAAGATGGAGACTATGTTCAAGTTTACGGTGGATCAGGAAACCCTTCTGCTCAAATTGACCTATCTTCAAACTCTGTTGTTGAATTCTTCAAGCGTTTTGCAGCAGCTGACCTAAAAGGTTGTGTTGTTCGTTACGAATTCGAAGAGAATGCAAGATATGCTCACAAAACTGTTGATAAGTTCAGAAGATGGAAAATGCAAGCTGCAAACATCTGTACTGATACAGCTATCACTAATATTCAAGGTCACGATCACGACTACGACTATTAATCAAAATCTTTAAATACTGCAGGGTGGTTTACCACCCTGCCTTTACTAAGTGAAGAGATGTGCGGGGGAAATATGATTTACAGGGGCTTAATACTATTATTTTTAACATTTAATACTCTTGCGTGCTTAGTTGCATCTGCACCAAAGAATATTAACATTTCTATTTCTCCACTCAGTAAAGGTCTGTATATCTACGACGACTCAGGAACGAAAAGAGAAGAAATGCCAAATATACTTGCTTCAAACTGCTTGACTGCGGCATCAAATAATCACTACACAATGATTACAGTAGGAATTGAGAACTACGTTCTAACAGATAAATTCCTTACATACAGTATTAATGACAAGGTTACTTACGGCTCAAAAGATTTCTGCCGTATCGAAAATCTTGAAAACATAAATGGAACAACTAAAGACGAGAGAGAACAACGTCTACTAAAACGTCGTCGTATCATGAATCGATGCCTCGAATTTGAAGTAAATGATGTTGCGGAGTCTGGTATTGAATTTCCAAAAACTCAGTCAGGTTGTAAAGTCACCAGAATTGACAAAAATAAAGCAAGGTTTCAAGGATACTACTGTTTCTTTAAACCAAGCACTGACTCAGCCTACATCATTAAACCAATTATTAATGAGGCTTGTTTAACAAATGATTTCTACACAGAAAACGAATTTGAATTACAAGATATATTGGCATCAATTGGTATCTATGTTTCAGGGGATGCAACAGGGCGCTCACCAGACTTAAAGTATGTAAAAGACTTTAAGCTAAGGTTAAATCAATCACCAGAAGGAATCTTAGCAGTAAATAAAACAATTGAGCCAGATGAGCCAAAGTTTCCAATCAAGTGGCCTGTAAATGACATTCAACTTGGGAAGCTCTATCTGACAACATCGAAAGATACAAAGAATAGCGCATACTTTGGTGTTCCATTATTCGTAAGAAATACATGCGAGAAAAAATGTGAACAAGGAAAGCCGTGTACAGCTCCATGTAATTATACTCAACCAATTGCCGCAGAGTTTGTTCTTACACAACTAGCTGGCAATGGAAAAAAACACTATGTTACTTCTTGGTTTGATGGAGGAATCGCTCCAGCGAATTGGACAGGTTTAATAAATGGTATTGGTACACAAATTACTTCTAATTATTTTGAAGTTGGTAAGGACTATGAACTAGAAGTTATCCTTGATGATCAAGAATACAACTTCATGATGTTCAAAGGACGTATTAAGTCTCGCTTAAACTTACGTCCAACAACAATCCCGGCCATTAACAGAGAAGGGAGAACAATTGGAGAAATTTCACCTTTTTCAAAAGTTGAAGTTTTAAAATCACTTCCTAGCTACCCTGTATTCGATGCAATTAAGTTTACAGGTAATAGTCACCTTGGCGTAAAGAACACTGTTAACTCAATTAGCCGTGTTTTTGATGATCCGGTATGGCCTCCATACTTTTCAGACTACTGTATAAACGGATCATGTGTCCTGATGAAAGATCACATGCTAAGGCTAAAATTAAAATTCAAGGTAACTCAAGACGAGAAAACAGGAGAGCTAATTTCAGAAGTTTTAGAATATAAAAAAGAGGCTAACCTTCAAGATAATAAAACAGTTAACAACTATACAGCACCATACTTTACTTGTACTCCTCCAGGGAAAGACCCAACGGATGATGACAGTGATGATGATTTTGGGGATATTGATTTTTAGTAGCTATATATAGCAAAGGGGAAACAATGAAGAAATTACTGATGATTTTGTTATTAATGTTTACAAGCACGACTTTCGCAAATGATGTTGATGATATGTTTGGTAGCGGAGAGGATCAATTCGAATTTGAAAAATTTTCAAATGAAGAAATCCTATTAAGAATTGAAGAAGACATTAAAGTTTCATGTCGAAAAGGAGAATGTACTCTCTTCTCAACTGAAAACAAATTTGCTGGTTTTGAAGTTGGATTCAACATCGGTGAAGGAATGAATCAACAAGCTGGAAGTGGAGTTAATATCTACACTGGAGGATACGGTGGACAAATTAACGGAGAATACTGGGGAGTTAACGTTAGATACTACAACGGTAAGTGTACTCAACGTATTAAGGTACCTAAGTCTGTTTATATTGCTATTAACCGTTATATGTATGGCCTACTTGACACAGATGGTAATACACGCCGTGGTTTCACTCCTGCTGACGAAGCAATGATTCTTTTCTACACAACGATCATTGGGAAATCAAGCAACTGTAATGGAAATGGCGGAAGCTAAAAAAATTAAGCTTTTCTTTAATTGTTAAGAAAAATTCTAAGTTATAAAACCTCTCTATGATGAGAGGTTTTTTATTTCTATTTTTAATTACTTTTACCGCCCATGCGAAAATCAAATGGCATGATTGGCAACATCAAGAACTAAATGACTTGATTACTCCGCTGACAACAATCGACTTAAATAACCGTGCATCCTGTGCAATCGATTCTAAGAAACCAACAACATCAATGTTTGTTTTCTTAAATAACACGATTCCGGCCAAAGCAGCATATCGCTTGGCAAATCGAACAGGCCAAGACAAAACAAAAGTAATTAAAGAATTAATTAGGGACTATCGAAATAAAGTAACTCGACTTCTTTATGAAATTCATCAAAAGCTAGTTCATCAAGAACTCCCACTTCTCCCCTACCTAGATAGTGAAAACAATATTCCCGTCAAGTATCAAAAGATCTTAAAAGAGTGTTATGGCAAGCTAGAGTGTCCAAAACTCAATAATTACATGGATGCCCTCTGGACAAGCTCTCATAAGTTAAAACATCGACTATATGATAGCTTTGAAGATAGTAATTATATTCAGAAAAAATATGTCAAAAAAAATGAAACGTTTAAGTGCATTAGGATAAAGAAATTTGGTCCACTACAAGCAAATCTTTTCGGCCAAAAACCATCAGTTCAAGACCTTAACCGTATCGCACAAGAGTTATTAGATTTAGATGAAAGAGTATCTGATTGTCGCTTAGAAGATATCGACCAGATTGATAACCTACAAGTCTCTGGTTACCAGTTTGATATCGAGGGGATCAAAGAAAGATATTGGGAAAAAGAAGTTGGATTTGATTATTGGAACTCAATGAAACTCTATTTCGCTTGGGCAATGAAGAATTTGAAAGTTGAAAACTCTAAGTACGAACAAATCATTAGAAATTCGAATACCCAAGATTATATACTCTTTTCTCCGAGTGGATGTAAGAGCGATATCATTCCTACTTGTAATAACAAGAGACTCGCAGAAAACTCATTTAGAGAGTTCTCTCGCAAGAATTTTGAAAAGGATGCTCTAGAGCTCGACATCTTAGCGCCTATTTCAGAGGGGGTTCAAAATGACCTACTTAAAGATCCATTTGCCAGTGTCAATCAGGATATTCTCGATATCGCCTCGTATAACGATGCTGATAAGTGGATAGAGCATATATTCAAGAATCAGACTCAAACTAAGAACTACGTTAAAAATAAACTTATTGATTCATTAACTTTTTTCTCCCTCGTGAGAAATCGCCTTAGGCCAGAAGAAGTTAAAGAACAGCTCGCATTTTATTTTAGAAATCTAGATGGTAATACGATCAAAAATGATCTTTATTACTTATGTGCAGAAGCTTCTGTTATCTCGGATGATATCTTTAGTTTTACAAAGAAGCATATTGAAGGCCTAAAAGGAACAGATCTCATCGATAACCTTGACCTTATTTTTTCAAAGAAGCCTTATGATGATGTTATCGATTATTATAAGTCCCTAATGGATGAAACACGTGCCTACTGTAAGAGTCTAGATCAAAAGAATATTTGGAATGATGAATTTGATATCGAATACGAAGGTTTTCATCAGTGGTATATCGATAAGACCAGAGCAGCAAAAACTTTTGAAACATTTCCAGAAAAGCACTACGAGAGTGATGCTCTCTCACAAGATTTTATAACGTATGAGAATGGAGACATTATTTGTCGCTCAATAAGTCATTGCTTAAGAAAATCTATTATCAATATTATTGAAACTTCTCGTGCAAGCTACTATGGTGATCTCTTCTGGAAGGCGAAGTTTTCACAAGCTTCAGCAGACTTATTTAATCCATACGCAGATCGTGTCTCTTGCAAGGTATATGATCCTTATTTTAAGACAAAGCAAGTCATGACTCAATTTGTGTCAGATATTGGCCAGGGACTGATGAGTTTCTTCACACCAGGTGTTCTATATACAAGAGTGAGCCTAACACCTGGCTACGTCACTTCTTTTAATAAGATGATTAAAGATGGCCAAATTGAATTTAATAAAGACTATGAAAAATCAAAAGTTAACGTTGAACTAATTACTGAATTTGGGCCATTAATTGGAGTTCCTTGTGCCCTCTCAATTACAGGTAGTACTAAGAGTCCAACGAATTTATATCATTTCAGAGGCATCTCTGTTGGTGCTTGCTTTGATCGTAGCGGTGGTGACGTCATTGCCAATAGTGGCTCAGATGTGTCTTCACAAGACCCAACACGTAGAGCGGCATGTGCTGCTTGTCGAATCAACTTTGAAGGTATTTCAAATACACTTACTTATTTTAATTCAAAACTTGGACCTTTCTTCTATGTAGCAAGAGCTTTATATAGCTTATACAAGGGCCTAACTGATTTTGATAATATCCCTAGAAGATGGGAGCTAGACTTAGAAAAACTTAAAACTACATATCAACGCTTTGGTGAGATTCCTAAGAGGTGCCGTTCGACTCTTTTAAATGGAAACCACTGTTTAAGTAATCAAGATGAGAAACTAGCTGTAGAGGCAGTTCTTGAGAAAAACTTAACAATATTCGCCTCAAAGAGAGTTGTTAATGGTTACAAATTTAAAGTCAGAGAATGTAAAAATGATTTAACTGTTAGGGTGGAGCAAAATTTTGCGAGGTTATTTTCATCATGCGAGCAATAATACTATTATTTTTCTTACCAGTTATTAGTGCTTATGCATTAAGTGTTAATATTATTTGGACACAAGATTTTACAAAAGAGCTACACCTAGAGTGTTCTAATATTGGTTGTCTTGATGGCCAAAGCTCAGACGTTATTGAAGAAGCTATTTGTGATGAATGTTTTTCTGACTCAGTTAATTCTACATTTATATTCAATAATATAACAACCTATCTTCATCCAAATGAATTGATAACTCTTGATGAGTTTATCACTTACCTTTACACAGCAGATTTTATCTCAATCAACTACAACTCTCCCTATGATCTTGTCTCAAGTCGCTCCATGGAAATTAAGAAATTACTTTATAAAGATTTGTGCCCGAATAAGCACGATGCAATTATTTTTTTTAGAAGAGGATATGCTGATACATTTTCCTCTCCAGAGCTTATTTACTGCGGAGAGGAAATATATACTGCACAATTATTTTAGATCGTACCAGTTAACACCAAATGCAGGATCGACTTTTAGTGGAACTTTTAATTCGACGACGTTTTCCATGCCTTCTTTGACAAGAGTCTTCATTTCATCAAGCTCTGACTCAAGAACATCAAAGATAAGCTCATCGTGTACCTGAAGAATCATTTTAGACTTTAGTCCACGCTTCTTCATTTCTGCATCGATATTAATCATTGCACACTTGATGATATCAGCCGCAGTCCCTTGAATTGGCGAGTTAATTGCCATTCGCTCAGCATTTGCTTTGACTGTGCGATTATTAGAATGAATATCTGGAAGGAACCTCTTTCTTCCATACATTGTAATTGAATAACCTGTTTTCTCAGCATCTTCCTTAAGTCCATCTAAGAAGCCTTTGATCTTTGAAAATCTCTCAAAGTATTTTTCAATATAGGCCTTAGCATCTTTTCTTGAAATTTTAAGGGCCGAAGCTAAACCGAATGAAGACTGTCCATACATAAGACCAAAGTTTACGGCCTTTGCCTTTGAACGCTCATCACTTGTAACTTCCTCAAGAGCAATGCCATTAATTTCACTTGCCGTTTGTGCGTGAATATCCTTGTCCTCATTGAATGCCTTAATCATTGTTGGATCTTCACTGTAGTGAGCAAGGATTCTAAGTTCTACTTGGGAATAATCGGCAGCTAAAAGTAAGTTACCAGGTGTTGCTATAAATGCCTTTCTCACAAGTCGTCCTGTTTCAGAACGAATTGGAATATTCTGTAGGTTCGGATTCACACTTGAAAGTCGACCAGTTTGAGCAACGTGCTGATTAAAGCTTGTATGAACCTTTCCTGTTTTAGGATTTACGATTTCAGGAAGGGCCTTCACGTATGTCGAAAGAATCTTTCCTAATTCACGATACTGAAGAATTAAACCTGGGACCTCATTAATATTTTTTGAATCAAGCTCTTCTAGTACAGAAGAATCCGTTGAGTAACCTGTTTTCGTTTTCTTAACAACAGGGAATGATAACTCATTAAATAAGAACTCCCCTACTTGTTTTGGAGAATTCAAATTAATAGTGTCATTCATTGAATATGAATCAACTTTCTTTTGAATTTTATCTAAAGACTCTTGCAGATCTTTTGCCATTTCATAAAGGTATTCTTTATTTAAGTGCACACCTTCGAACTCCATTTCAGCTAAGATTGGAATAAGCTTATTGTCGATATCTTCATAAACACTAACGAGTTCTTTTTCCTTAAGCTCTTCTTTTAAATGATTTGCAAGCCTAAAGACTGCAATTGATCTTAGGCCCGAATAAGATGCCTTATCTTCACTCGTTTCAAGAGAGGTAATAAAAGGAGTCTTCTTATCAAGAGTCGTTACCTTTACATTTACATTAGATGCGATAACTTCAAGATTATGTCTCGTACTTGGGCTTACATTATAGTGGGCCAAAGTAACATCAAAATTCTTGGCCTTAAACTCTAGTCCACGTCGAAGTAAGTGAGAGTAGTCACGTTTTGAGTGTTCACTATATACTTCTCTCGACTCAATACCCCAGATTAACTCTAGTAATTCTTTTTCATTAGAATCATTAACTTCGACAAAGTAAGAATTATTATCATCAAATGAAATACTTAATCCTACAAGATTACGAGCATGAATATCTTCACTATCAAACTCTGTTTGAACTGCAAGTGCCATTTGATCTTTAATAATCGTCTTAAATTCCTCAAGAGTCGTAACCTTATGTTCAAATGGAGATGCCAGCTCTTCACCTTCCCCTTCCTCACCATTAGCAATAGAAAGTTGGTATTTAAGATCTTCCATTCTCTTAATCATTGAATTCATACCAAGGTCTTTTAGAAAAGTTAGAAGTTCCTCTGAAGGATAGAACTTAATCTCAGAATCTTCTGCCTTACATTCTAAATCAATATCTGTAACAATTTTAATTAGTTCTTTTGAGAGCTTTGCATCCTCAACATGTTCAGTGAAAGCAGTTGTTAATTTCTTACCTTTAAATGTATCTGAAACTTCAAAACACTTCTCAAGAGTTCCATGCTCTGCAAGTAACTTTGCAGCTCCCTTTGCACCAATACCACGCATTCCAGGAATATTATCCGACGTGTCCCCCACCATTGATAAGTAATCAACGATTTGATCTGGGCGTACCCCCATCTTTTCAAAGACACCTTTTTCGTCGTAAGTAACATCCTTCATCGTATCGAGCATCTTAATATTGTCACCAACAAATTGCATAAGGTCCTTATCACCTGAGGCAATTAGGATTTCATCAAAGTCATTTTTCCATTGAACAACAGTTGAGCCAATAATATCGTCGGCCTCATATGTTTCATTTGCAACATTGAGAAGACCCATCTTGTCGATAAGTTCTTTAATGAGTGCAAACTGAGGGACAAGTTCTTCAGGTGGCTCAGAACGATTGGCCTTATACTGATCATAAAGTTCATTTCTAAAAGATCCGCCCGAAGTATCGCGAGCAAGAAGCATATGAGTTGGCCTATAATTGGCCATGATTTTCAATAGCATTGAAAGCACACCATAAGTGGCGTTAACAGGTGTTCCGTCTGGCGCATTCATTGAACGAATTGCAAAAAATGCACGGAATATAAAGTTACTGACGTCGACGACGATTAATCTTTTCTTTGACATATAATCTCCAATTTATGCTATAAATCTAGCCAATTATGTTGAATCTGTTAATGATTAATGTGGAGAATCGATTATGGACAATGCACAAAAGATCGAAATTTATACTAGAGTAAAGCGAGATATCTTTGCTATTTGTGAAGGCGAAAGTAGCACAATTGCAAAAATGGCCACAATCTCTTGTGTTTTGAAACAGGCATTTCCCCATTATTACTGGTGCGGGTTCTACATGGTTGACCCAAATAAAGAACAAGAGCTTGTCGTTGGCCCATACCAAGGAACTCTTGGCTGTCTTCGCATCCCTTTTGGTAAGGGGGTTTGCGGAACTGCTGCTCAACTTCTTGAAACACAAATCGTTGAAGATGTTCATGCAATTGCCAACCACATCACTTGTGACCCAAAGAGTCAGTCAGAGATTGTTATTCCGGTTTTTGAAAATAAAAAATTAATTGCAGTTCTTGATGTTGATAGCGATTCACTTGCAAGCTTCAATGAAATTGATAAATCTAATTTAGAAGAGATTATCAATACTGTTTTTGCCTAGGCCTGAGTCCCCTGGTCTTCAAACCAATTTGTTTTACGCTTCTTAATTGCAAGCATTGTATCATCATTTGCCATAACAGTAGTGTCGGCCATAACATCACCTAAGCGATGCCCCGAATCAAGCTTATAGAGAAGATATAACTCTATCCCCACAATTGGAATTCCTACAATGACGGCCATAAACCAACCTGCTACAGGAATGATGGCAAATACTAATGGAATAATAAAAGGGAGATTTCTAATAAAGCTTTGCTTAAGTGAACAAGGTGTTCCATCAACTAAAGAAATTACTCTAAAGCCGATAAACTTCTTACCAACAGACTGTCCATTTTGAATTGAGTCAGCAAAAGTTAGATAGACGATAGAAAGAAGAATACCAATTGGATATAAGAATAGAGACAAGACTACGACAATAAAAAGGTCAATTGCCTTAGCGAGTATGCGTGAATAACGTGCAACCTTAATGGCCGACTTTAAAAGGTACTTTCTATCCATATAACTATCTTATCCTATGAATTTTATTAGAAAACAAGGCATTTTTTGCACCTAGTCCAAACAATAGATATTAACTAAAGAAATGCTTAACTTCTCTATCAGTCAATAGACTTTGATTAATAGCCAAAAATAGGATTTTAATATATAACTTTAGACTGAGACTAAATAGAGCACATACGCTCTGGAGGATAATTATATGAGTACTGTTGGTAAAACTGACGTAACAAATTTTGAATCTGATGTACTAAAAAGCGCGAAGCCAGTTCTAGTAGACTTCTGGGCAGAGTGGTGTGGACCTTGTAAAACACTTGGACCAGTACTTGACGAAGTAGCATCAGAAATTGGTGAAACTGCAACAATCTTAAAAGTGAACGTTGATGACAACGGAGAACTTGCTCAACAATACGGAATTAGAGGGATCCCAACAATGATCTTCTTTAAAGACGGTCAAGCAACGAAGACTCTAGTTGGTGTTCAAACAAAAGAAGAAATTAAGAAGTCTTTAGAAGAACTTATGTAATAAAAGCCTCTACGATAGAGGCTTTTCTTTTTTGAGAAGGAATTTATGTCTAATTTTATTTCCCACGCATTTAATCACGCACAAGAAACTCTAACAAAATTTATCGCTAACGAAGAAAACTTCGCCACTATGGAGAAAGCGATTAATGAAATGGTTACGGCCATAAAAGGTGGAGGACGTGTTATTAGTTGTGGAAATGGTGGTTCAATGTGCGATGCTATGCACTTCGCAGAAGAACTAACAGGACGTTTTCGTAAAGATCGCCCAGCAATGCCAGCTATTGCTATCGCCGACTCTTCTCATATCACATGTGTGGCCAACGACTATGGTTTTGAATATATCTTTTCAAAATATGTTGAGGCCCATGGACACAAAGGAGATGTCCTTCTTGCCATCTCAACTTCAGGTAATTCACCAAATTGTCTTGAGGCCGTAAAATCAGCTCATGAAAAAGGGATGAAAGTTGTCGGTCTTCTTGGAAAAGGCGGTGGAAAAATGAAGGATCTTGTGGACTTCCCTATCGTTATTGAAGCAGATCTTTCTGATCGTATTCAAGAAATGCATATTAAAATTATTCACACTTTTATAGAGGGAATTGAGCGCCAAGTTTTCCCTCAAAATTACTAAAGAATTACGAGAAAGAATCGGCAGTTTATTCCAAGTCTTTAAAATCAAGTGCTTGACGCGAATATGAGTTAAAATATTCTTAAGTTAGTACATAATTTTAAGGAGCTATAAATGGAAGGCACAGCTGTATCATCGGTAAACACGATCGCTGCTTTTTTTCAAAACGGTGGAATCTTCATGTGGATCATTCTCTTTATCTGGGCAGTAGGTCTAGCTATTGGATTAGAAAGATTCTTTAAACTAAGCTTTAAATTTGATGTTGATGGGGCTTCATTTATGAATGAACTTCGTCGCTATATTATGGCAAATGATGTTGAGGGTGCCTCACGTGTATGTTCAGGATCAAGCGCTGCCCTACCAAAGGTATTAAGAAGTGGACTTGAAAGAGCTTCTGCTAAACCAGAGCAAATTCAAAATGCAATCGATGCAACAGCTTTAGAAGTCATTCCAAAAGTAGAGCTAAGACTTAACTACCTACAGCTAATTGCAAATATCTCAACACTATTTGGACTACTGGGAACGATCCAAGGTCTAATCGCTTCATTTGCGGCCGTTGCTGCTGCAGACCCTACGCAAAAAGCAGAGCTTCTTGCAAAAGGTATTTCACAAGCGATGAACACAACATTCCTAGGTCTACTAGTTGCTATCACAATCATGATCATTCACGCTTTCCTAAGTTCAAAGTCAGAGAAGATCATCAATGAGATCGATGAGTATTCAGTTAAATTAATGGACATCTTAAATACAGAAGAAAGTAAGTAATTATGTATAGAAAGCCGAGTCGAAAATATAAGAATAAGAAAGTTGAGAGACTGAATCTAATTCCAATTTTAGATTCGGTCTTCATCTTTATCTTCTTTCTTTTAATGTCTGCAAACTTTGTGAGAATTTATGAGATTGGTTCTGATGTTCCTATCATTTCAAACTCAACTCCACCAAAGAAGCAAAAAGAAAGATTAGACCTAACTCTAAAGATTAACACGAGTAATATCACTCTTCACTCCGGGCCAAATGAGAGACGTATTTTCACGGCCGGTAAAACAGCTGATGGTGAGTACGATCTATTCAAACTAAGAGAAAAGTTAATTGATCTTAAGAAGAGATATGTGGATGAAAAGGAAGTTATTTTCATCCCTAATGCAAATATCTCTTACGAAGAATTAATTAAGATTATGGATGCTGTTCGCGATATCAAGAAAACAGACCCAGAAGTTTGGACAAAGAGAGATGGACAGGACGTAAAAGTTCTTGAGCTATTTAACAATATTATTTTTGGCGATACGCAGTCGTAGAAATAAAGAATCAGGTTTATTATGAGAAATCGTTCAATTAGAAATAGAGGAATTAGAAGAAAGAAGGAACCATTTGATATTGATATCACTTCCCTTCTCGACATTCTTGTTATTCTTCTTGTATTCCTAATTCGAAGCTATGATACAACAGGTGTAATTCTTAATATTCCAAAAGATATTACAATCCCACACTCTGCTTCAAAGTCTATCAATGAGCAAGGTGTTGTTGTTCAGGTTTCGACAAAGATCGTTTGGGTTGATGATAAAGAAGTCCTTAATACTGAGACTTTCAAAGGACAACTCTACTCTCAAGGTGGGAAGCTTATTGTTCCACTTTATAACGAGCTCGTTGCTAAGAAGAAAGAAATTGATGACCTTACAAAAATGACACCTAATGCGAAAAAGTTCTCGGGTATTGTGAATCTCGTCATTGATAAGTCGTTGAAGTATAACTATGTTAAGAAGCTTATGCACACTGCTGCTGAGGCAGGGTTTCAACAGTATAAATTCGTTGTTCTTGGACAAGAGTAACATCGTGCGATCAAAGGTTGCCCGACGGCAAGCTTTGGCGCACAGATGAATGTGATACGAGAAAGCTAGCCGCAGGCGCGGCTTTCGGTTATATTAGCTCTAAAAGAATCTCGTTAATGTAACGCCAAACTCATCATCCCCATCAAGGACGTACAGTCCGCGATTATCAGCTTTTGCATCATCTCCGATAGTCACTCCACGGAAATTTAACTTCATCTTCCAAGCATTGTTTAGGCGACGCTCATAACTTAAGTAGTATAGAGTCTCCCCCGCTCTTTCAAGGTCAATATAAAGACCTAGCATAAACTCATTAGAGTACGCGTCGTTTAGAGCTAGGCGATGACCAATAAAAAGATCATTTTGAAAGATTTGAGCTTGGCTTCTCTTATCCTTACCAACACCTAGAACACGCTGGTATTCAGTATAGAACCCTGAACTCCAATTATTATCGTAATTATAAGTATACTCATGGCCAATAGAAGCTAGTTGATAATTAAAGATCTCTCTTTGACCACCAGTATAATCAATAATTGATACCGAATCATTTACGTTAAAGTCTGAATAAAGGTATTCAAATTTAAATGTTTGCTCACCCCAAAAATAAGTAGCAGCGGTACCATAATCAGCAACATCAAGATAATACGCATTGATATTTCCTGCTAAAAGATCCGGTACTGATGCAGCTGCAAAGATAGGTCTAGTACGATCGATATGATCCATTGCAAAGACAGTTAAGTCTAGATCACCAAACTGATGAGCATAGTAAACTGCGAATTGATCAAATTGATTATCTTCGTCTGAGTCCGTTATCTTATTACCTTTAACAACATTTTGTTTTTGAGGACTAAGGCCATCAAAGATTCTCATTTTAGAATCAGGATAGAAACCTTCTTTAAAATATGGCATATAGATAAACTTCATCGTCCCAATACTTGTGTAGTGACTTAGAACAACAGAAGTTTCACCAAGTTTTTCAAATCTCTCAATATTACCGTCGTTGATACGAGAATTGATAACATCCACAACGTGATATGCTTCAAGACGTGACCACATAAACATATGCTGACCAACTGATGCCTGCCAATTCCCAAAACTACGGCCAATATTAAACTCATTGAAGTCAACATAGCTATTGTCTTGGTACTTCTCATCAGCACGGCCGATAAGAGAAAGATTATACTCCCATCCGCTCCAGTCACCTCTATCTTCTAGAGCAACTTTAACAAAGGCCAGTTCATTTGGTTGATCCTCTCCTAAAAGAGTTTGAGCATCATCAACATAACCTCTAAAGTTTAATGAAACCTCTCCTCTACCATCAGCTAGAGAGCTAAGACTTGATAGAGTAAGTGCACCTGTGATTAATCCGTATATTAGTGTTTTCAATTTACTTTAACTTCCTCTTAGTAAGATCATTCTCATTAACGGCCTTACCAATAACTCTATTCTTCCACTTAAAAATCGACTGCTTCTTATTGTTAAGATTTAGCATAAGAATTTTATTAGCACGCCACATCTTTCTCTTACCAACAGTGTAAGATTTGAAGTCATCCATTGTAGAAGTTTTTATATGTTCATTTCTTTTGTTGTAATACTCTGACTTAACTGGTGCTAAGTACTTTTGAGAAACATAAAGAACTACCTTAGAGTAAGAACTCTTTGCCTTTGCAACTCTTTCAAGTACCCAAACTTTTTGTCCTGCAACCTTGTCATCTTTTAGATATTTATAATTGTATTTTTCAATTGTTTGACCACCGATATCCTCAAACGAGAATTCAGAACCCATGAATGAGCTCCCCTTTGAGCGTGAATTGATTTTCTTAACTCTCTTTAAAGACGGAAGATAAAGCCATTGGTCATCATCTTTTTCATTTTTCCATGTCCAAGTAAGTAGCTTAGTTCCCTTAACATCTAATGGTTTTTTAAACTCCATTAAGCTCTTATCAACACCATCAAATTCCCCTGATGCCCCTAGCATTTCGCGGATAATTTCAACACCACTTGAATCAACTAGGACAAGCTCCATCGTTGACGTGTCACCAATATAACCCTTATTCGCTTGATCCATTTTCCTAGCAATCTCTAGGCCTTTATCATTAGCAAATACAGAAAGTGTTAATAACATTAATAAAAGTTTAACTATCTTCATTAGAAACCTCGTGTTTTTTCGGTATGTTTTCCCATCAGATAGTAGCATTCACAACACAATGATTGAACATTTACTCGTGATAATGACAATGGATTCATTAAATTATTGAAAATATGCCCCTTATTTTACAACAAGGGGCGTTAGTGTTTTTTGATGAATTTAGTAAGCGCTTGAATTTAAGTTAAGTGGTACGTGAACACCAACTTCGGCCCCACCTTTTGGTCGTGGGAATTGAATCGTTTTTAAGTGATTTACAACACAATTTTTAACACTTGGCGGAACACCGCGATCAGCTTTGGCAACACTTGCTTTTGTCACGTTCCCTGAGGCACCGATAACAAACTCCATTCCAAGAACTCCTGAGATACCTTTTTGTTGTACATCAAGTTCTTTTTGGTAGCAGTATCTAAACTGTGGAACGTTTTCCATAAGAATTCTCATGATATCATTTCGATCCATAGAACCTAAAATTACCTCACGATATGGTACACCTGCAATATAAACTTGTTTCTTCTGAACAAGTCCATCTGTTCCAAACGATGATGAAAGTTTTCCACTCGTCTTACTACTTAGTGATCCAACCTCTGCCTTAACATCTGCTTTTTGAACTTGTGCAGAATCTCCAGTTGATAATGCAGAGTTATCATCTGCAAAACTTTCACTTGCACCAGAGCCAGCTTTAAAAGAATTTAGAGCACCACCTTTGGCCATAAGAGAGTTCATTGAAGATGTAAAAGATGTTGATTTGTAGACATCAACTTTCCCGCGACTTTTTCTATTTGTCGCCAATTTCTTCACTGTTGTTTTCTTATTTGTTGTACGTGCAGGCTTAGATGCTTTCTTTTTCTTTTGCCTAACAACTTGTTTATCATTTGGCTTCCCTTGTCTTGCCTTCCCTTTTTTAGGAGTGGACGTAGACTTTTGTCTTGGATCACCCTTGCTCTTTGTCACCTTCTTTGGCTTCTCAACATTAGAGACGGCCTGCTTAATTGGTGCTTTCTTTTCAACTTTCTTTTTAACTTCATTTTTAACAACATTCTTCTTCTTAGTGACACGAAGCTGTTTTGGTCGATAAAGAATTTTTGCGATTCTTTCAGGAACCTTCTCTTTTTCGATTTCTTTATCAACTTTAAAATTTAGCATTCCAGCTGCAAAAACGATAAAGAAAAGAAGACAGAAAATAAGATATTTTCTTAATTCTTTATCACGTCTAAAGATCGGAGCCGTTTTAACGATTGGAGGAGCTTCAGTTCCTCTAATGAAAACCTTTAAGTTATCCTTTTCAAAAATATGGATATCATCACGACGAAGTGAGCTTTTAGCGTTTTTATTATTTAAGAATGTACGATGTTCAAATCCAGGAATAGTTCCAACTGCAACATCATTCTTTCTAATATCTAGAAGTTCAACTTTATCCTTCTTGCCTAGGTATGGGAATTCGATATCATTCCCACGAGCATTTGAACCAACTAAAAAAAACTTCCCATCTTTGTGAGGGATATAATCTAGTGAAACGATTTTCCCATTAAATAGAATAATGACTTCAGCTGCTTCCTTATCAATACTATATTTAAAGATAGGATAAATCTCATCTGGTTCTTCAAATATATACTCAGAGAATTTCACATTATCATCAATACTTAGAGGATAATTTACTTGATACTCTTCATCTTTTTTTATTCTCTCATCATTAAACTTAGGTTGCTTTGGTAAGTTCTTCACAACCTCTTGTGGGTGAATTAGTTGTTGTGGTGGGAGTTGAGCAGTCGAATCAAAAGTGAATGAGTAATTACCAATTGTAATAGACTCCCCACCCTTAAGTTCAGTTGTAACAATTTCTTCACCATTAACTAATACTGGTTTTGAAGAAGACATACTATAGATTGATACCTTGTCAGCAAATTCAATTAGACAATGAATATCATCAATCCCAGCACCTCTCATACGCACATCACAAGAGTCACTTGCTCCTAAAATAATACGATTCTTCTGAGGTAGACGAATATCTTTTTTACCTTTTAAATAAAACGATCTTCCTTGATCCACTTCTACTCCCTAGCGTATACGATCCAAACCTTTCATCATTTCGAGATGAAAATTTGGTTTTGAAGGTAATTTATTTTTAAATTGACGAAGGTAGCGACTCGACACAGTGATCTCGCCTGGCGCTCCAAGTTCTCCATCAACACTAATCTCTTCAAGATTAAATTGTTCAAACTTCTTATATTTATAAACTACTTTTTCCTTAACAGACTTTTGTCCATAAGCATGAGTAGCAAATAGTAATAAAATGGCAGACATTAATACTTTCATCATTACATCTTCCTAACTTGTTGATAGAAGGCCTTATCCTTAGCATTCATATCAGTACTATCTAAATCACTTTGTATTGTAATTGCATGTGCACTCTTTAATTGCTTCAAAGAGTAGTAAAGAGCAATTTTAAGACTTGGAATATCAATATAATCCGAATTCATTTCCTTAAGAATTGTATAAGCATACTTTGGTTTAGCATCAAATAAATATGAATATACTAACGAGTTAATAACATCACGATCATTCTTATTCACTGAGTATAGACGCTTAAGTAGTGAGATCGACTTTGAATACAGTCCATATCTAATGTAGATATTGGCAAGATTAAACATTGCCGTCTTATTATTCTTTTTTAGAATAAGAACTTGCTTAAAGGCTGCAATGGCCTTGGCATCCTTATCTTCATCTACATAGACGACACCAATATTATTAATTGCTGGAATATACTTATCATCTAAAGCAACCGCTTTATTAAAGTACACTTTTGCAAGTCTCTTATTGCCAGACTTATAAGAACAGATACCTTGTTGATTCCAATAAGATGGATTGGCCTTGTACTTCTCGTACATTTGATCAAGTTGAGCTAGTCCTTCTTTCGTATTTCCCATATAACAAAGACCAACTAGTCCCGTTTTCTTAGAATCGATTTTTTCTAGTTTATCTAACTTAACCTTGTCCAGAGACTCATCTTCTAGAACATCATCAACTAGGTCATTAATTAAATGATAATCAGCTTCTGCATTATAGCGAATTTGACTCTTTGGTTTAAAATCAGCATTTGTTAGGTTTTCGATCTGCTCACCATCTTCTAGTTGCTGAGTTGTCCCCTTCTTCGAAGAAGCACAAGAAACCATTAGTAGCATTGAAAGAATAGCTAAATACTTCATTAACGATTCCCCCTCTTATCCATTAAGACAGGCCCTGTCATCGTTGGAAGACCCAGACCTTGTCGCGACAACGTCCCAAAATTTTGTGTTAGAACGTCGTTCTTATTAATTAGGTTATCTAATTCTCTTTTTAACTGACGTGACTTAGTTGCGAGATTTGCTGAAACATTGGCCATACTTGCCTTAAAAGACTTCACATATTCAGCAGACTTACCTGTAGGTGAAAAAGTACCAACATCAGATGAGAATTGATCAAAAGAGTTAATTAAAAGAGAGTAACTCTTAACCATTGCCTCACCAGATCCCATTGCTACGATTCCTGCGACCTTTCCTTGAATACGATCTAAGCGATTAAACTTTAACTTCATCGTGTTATTAAACTTACTCTCTGGAAAACTAAGTGAGATAGAATTAAAGTTATTAACTTCATTTTCTAGCTTATCAACTTCCATCAGTGCGACTTCATCAATTGTTTCAATTGCTAGACTCTTCTTCTTTTTCACTTTACGGTAGATATAGCTAAGCTCTCCTGCATAACGTGAGTTATTCTTCTGTGATCTCGAAAGCTTCGAAAGTTTCCCTACATACTCCGACTTCTTATATAGACTCTTTGTATAAGCACTTAAACGTTGGCGATATATCGTATCGGCCTTACTAAGTAATTTAAAATCAATATAGTAATCAAAGATTTGCTCATATGATGCTAACAAAGTTGAATTCTTGAATCGACACTTAGATTGTTCATCAACAAAGCTAACAGCAGCACTATCTTTTCGAGTAGCAAGTCCCATGACGATGTAGTTCTTAAGCAGGCCTTCTTTATTCTTATCTCTAATCGAACATGTTTTCGATAATAATTTCTGAGTTAGGCCCATACCAGCATCAACTCTTTGTCTTAAAAACAATTCACTAATAATACTATTAAATGATTCGTAGAACTTCGTAATTTCAGAAACAAGCATTTCATCAATTGCACGATCTAACCATTTAGACATAAGATCCACATTACCTGATTCATAGAATAAAACCGCAATATTATAAGCAGCATTTCTTTTGGCCTCGGCAGTACTTTCTTTATCTTTATAGATAAACAAGTAACCTTTTAATGCCGTTACCTTATCACCCTTTTGGTTAGCCTTTTGAATATCTGAGAATTGGGCAACAAGAATAATTTTATTTAAATGAGTAATAAAGCCTCTTCTAAGAGGGATCCCTGTTGACTTTAATTCACCAACAAAGCCCATAAGCTCTGATTTATTCTTTTGAGACTTATGTAGGTCAACAATTCGGCCAATCATTGCCTCATTCTTTGAAATTGCTCTTGGATTTTCCTTGGCATAAACAAAGAATAAGTTCTGCGCCTTCTTCGCGTCTTTTTGTTCATCGACATAATAAGAGAATAGTTTTTCAACGGCCTTATTCTTTTTTACCTTTGAGTCTTCATGCTTAATATATATTGAAAAAACTTTTTCAAAGTACTTTGATCTAATTGATGCAGATGTTTTCTTATCATTTAGTACGACAATCATACCTGCCAGAGAACGTTTAAAGTATACATTATCCGTCTTATCCGAAGAAATAACCTTGTCATACATAAAGAGTGCTTGCTTATACTCAGCTGCTGCATAGTAAGACTCACCTGCGTAGAAGAGTGCTCTCTCACTTAAGCTAGGGTCAACTTCCTGAGAAATGAAGTAGAGTTCTGCTGCAATACGCCCTTTAAACCTCATAACTTTTGGACGTTTTTTATTGTGTGACATCCCTAATTCTTTTTGAAGATGAGCTGCCCTCTTTGTTACATAAAAAAGTGCTTCTTTTCTTTGTTCGGGATTCAGTTTTGTTTTAGTAATTGTTCGAGCGAAAACAAGAAAGTTCTTGTTATTATTATACTTATCGTAAATTTGTAGAAGTTGAACTAAAGACTTCGCCTTATATTCTTCATTCTTTCCATTAAAGGCAGACTTAAACATGCCAGCGGCTTGTGAGTACTTTTGTTTATCAAGAAGAAACATTCCCATATCATAGAAGTTTTTCTCAGGTGTGCCTTTCTCATTCTGATAAAACTGAAGAGCTCTTTTTGTGTCGCCTTTATCAGCATAGAAATAACCTACATCACGTCCGGCCATATCTTTCTTATCAATATACTTTGGACTCTTAGATAGGCTGTGAACTTCTTTCATCTGCTTAATCGCAGTATTCTTCTTTCCTACTCTAAAGTTTGACCAAGCTAGGTTGTATAAGTACTTTGTATACCATTTATCATCTTTAATTTTATAGATGACAGTATCGTAGTATCTCTTAGACTTATTAAAGTCCCCTTCTCGATAGTAGATATCACCTAGTGCAAGACGTGATTTTACACCAATTAGGTCATTCTTTGGCGCCGACTTAACGGACTTAACAAATAATGACTTTGCACGATCCATTTGAACATTCTCAAGTTCATTATAGGCAAGGATATAGTAGATATGTGAGCGGGCCTTTGCATTTGGTCTCTTTTTTAAGATTGCAAGACCAATTTGTTGCGCGCGATTATAGTATGAGCTAGATTCAGCAAAGAACTTCTTGCGATCAATACGCTTCTTATCCTTAATGTCTAAATTAAAGAAGTTTTCATTCTCTTGTTCACGAATGATACGCCCTTTTTCTAAGTTTAGCTCGGCCATACGTAAATCGAGCATTGTATCATTTTTTGAATATCGTTTCATACGTACAAGCTCTTTAAGCTCCATATCGATTACTGAAACAATACGATCTCTTTTGGTATTAAGTTTGATACCAAAAGAATTAAAACTTATAAGAGTTGCAAATAATAAAACCTTAATCATTTCTGACACTCCGATCGAAGAGCAAATACATAATCACCTAATTCATCGGCCCAAAACTCACCATTGAATGACCAAAAGTATTGTTTTGAGTTTCTCTTAAGGTACTTAATGTCACCCCTTGCACCCGTATCTGTAATTCCACTATATAAACGCGCTTTTCTTGCATTTAAAGCTTCGAGTCTTAAGTAACTCAAACCAACAAATGACTTTTCTAACTGAGCAGAAGTTAACTTAAAAACCTTCTTTACATATGACCCGATAAGCTTCTGCTGTAAAAACAGTGAATCTTTTAGGTTGATTGCAAGAATCTTTCTCAGTCTTCTATTTCTAACTTTTTTAATTGATTTAATTTCTCTAAGCCCATCTTTATAACTCTTATAAAGCTGGATGAATGCTGGATCTTTTCTTACGTTCTCAAGAAGTTTATTCGTTAATGAATCGTAATACTTCTTTCCATCAACATAACTATTGATAAATTTGAAGTACCACTCAAGTGAGTTTTTCCTAGCAAGCATCCTATCAATAACTTGCTTAGACTTATCAAATTCTTTGTAGTGATCATCAATGATATTGGACATATCATCATAAAGACATAATTTATAATAACTAAGCGCTTTTAAAACATTAATCTCAGGATTTACAACATAACTAAGAACAGGAGCTTTGTATGTTACAAGCTTACCAAGAGTCCTGTTATAGTCTCCCTTGTAATAACTATTCCAAGCCTCTTCAATTAGTAATTCAGGCCATATATATGATCTTTTATCAATATCAATAAAGGCAAGTTCTGAAGCTTCTAGATTTCTTTGCTCATACTTTACTCGAGCAATACCGGCCAAGCAGTAGTCTTGATTAATTTGTAGTTGCCTTGCGCGAACTTCATCATTACTACTTGTTGATTGATCAATACAATTTTCAAATGCACCGACTGCTGCTTTAAAACTTCTTAGCATCGTAAACGCTACACCTTCAAGGTGTAAGGCAAATGGTTTAACCGGGTGTGCCGATGGGATTGTTCCATTTAATGTTTGTAATGCTTCTTTATACTTTCTTCTCTTAAGTTGTTTTTTTGCAAGTAAGTACTTTAGTGTTGGAGAATCAATATTCTTAAGATAGCTCTCCGGTAACAGGATAAACTGTCTATCCCCTACCTTTGATACAACTTGCTCAAAAAGATATTCGAAATTCTTATTCGTTCTTCCTTTGTATGTGACCAAGTACTCTTTCACATAAGGTACTGCTGTGTGATACATCTCTTTATCAATTAATTGCTTAATGATATTTGGATAACGAGTAATACGATTCTTTGATTTCGTTAAATCAGTCCATATTGACTCAAGAGCGTAAGCCTGACCCAATATTAGAAATGTTATAAGCGCTTTCTTAAACACAATAGCTTCCTTTATAAGTCAAACTGAACAGCGAAAGTAAGATCAATATTTGAATATAATTGATCACTCTCTGAACCAGATTCCCTCGCAGGTGCTGCTTGATATAGGATTCCGTTTATATCTGCTCTAATACTCCAAGATTGATTAATATAGAACTTAGTTGAAACATCCCACATTAGTCCTGTGTGAGACTCGTCAATCGTTAGACCAGGGTTTGGAGATCCGGCCCTAACCTCTGGACCGTTATTTGTTTCGTTAAGTTTTGCGAAACCTAGACCAAAGATCCAATCGACATATAAAATAGTGTTGAATGTATTAATTTTAGAATAGAAAGGTGCCCAAGTTGCCATAACACCAATATAGTCATTTACAATTCTTCTAAATGGAATGGAACCACTTCCTCCACCGTTACTATTTCTAACTGAAGCGGCCGTATCATTTTCTTCACCTGAATTTGAAGAATAGATAAATTCGGCACCAAGTTCTTCACTAAAAAAATAACCAGCTCTTAACTGCATTGATGTTGAGTCAACGAATGCACCAGAAAGGGTCTTACCAAAGCCCCCACTCACAAAGAAGCGTTGCTGTTTTTTGAATTTACGATTTTGAAGTACGTAAATTTCTTTATCTTTATCTAGCCATGAAAAATTGTAGAGATCACTTTCTGCTGCGAAAGTTTTAATCGTCATAAAAGTTAAAAATAATACAAAGATCATCCTAATCATTTTAGCGTCCTGCCTTTCAAATAGTTGGATTTACAGAGATTATTTTAACATAAGATGTTAACTACAATTTAAGTCGCTTATTGGTGGCATAAATTTCCATACGTGCATGATGAACAGTGTGGAATCCTTTTTCCGACTAAGTCAGTAAGGTTTCGCCATGTCGCAAATAAGTCAACTTCAAGGCCGGCCACTGAAACTTCTTCCTCGATCACACGTTTTTGATCGAGAGCGAGAACCTTTAACTTAATTTTTTCAGTAACTTGCTCACCAACTAATACCAGACCAAGCGCATATGTCTTTAACTGGAAGAAGTATGATCGTAACTTATCATCATCAATTAAACCTGACTTAAAGTCCCAAATTTCTATTACCTGACCATTTTGATAAAGGAGTCCATCAATAATTCCAGTGATCATCTGGCCAAAGAAAGAAAATTTAATTTGGTGTTCACTTAAAATTTTATCGTGGGATGATTTTTTAATCTCATCACCTACCCAACCGACAATTTCAACCTCATCAGTATTATTAAATTTTAAATCACGCCCTTTAATTAAATTTTCAACAAGAAAGTGAAGTCGATTTCCACGATCAACATCTGAAATACCTTGAATATGTGGTAGCTCAATTTCTTTTTCTTTTGCAAACTCTTTGAGATCATCCTCTAATTTTAAAACCTGATTTAAGTAGAATTTTCTAGAGCAAAGAGCTAGTTCTGATAATTTCGTAACTGAAAGCTCAGAAATTAGACCGATATCCACTTTGTTTTCAATATTCTTAACTCCTAAAGGATCCATAAAGTAAATTGGTGGTCGCGTTGCTTCAGCAACTTTATACTCTAACTCAAAGCTATCAAGAGAAACTGCCTTCATTTGATAATTTCTAAGTGGGACAATCCAACTATTATCCGAATGCTTAACATCATCACCATTAATACTAATATCGAAATATTCAATATTTTCGACGGCCCTTGTACAGGCAACGTAGAAGAGTCTTTTCGATTCAGAGAACTCTTTTTGCTTCTTTATTAACTTCTCTAAAATCAGATTAGGTGATGAATTCAACTTTTTACTATTGATATCAGCACTCCAAGACAATGCTCCAGGTAGTGCACCAAACTTTGATTTATCCACAACAGTACGTCCATTTGTGTGAATACCACCTAAGATGATCGTATCGAACTCTAATCCCTTAGAAGCGTGAGTCGTCATAATTCTCACTTTCGGTTGAGAAAGATAAGAAAAGCTCGCACTGTAAGAGTCCTTTTCTAAAGATTTAAGAATTTTATATATTTGATCAATATCACCCTTGGCTCCTCCAATAATTCCATTTATTTTTTCGGAATTATTCTTGTAAGCAGAACTTGATAGACCTAGATCAAATACAAATGACCAAAATGCATATTCAATATTACTATTGAGATAAGTATCTTTCATCTTTATTAAATTTGGTACATCTACACTTTGGTATGATTCATAGTAGTGGCTACAAACACCTTCAATAATAAAATTATAGTATCGAGCTATTGCCTGAAGCCTCTTTTCGTCAGCACCTTCTTTAACACCTTCAATTAAGAAATTCACAAAGGCCTTAAAAATAATAACAAGAGGGTCTTCACCATATGGAATTTTAACTTGGGCCACGAATGGGATTGAAGCCGACATAAGATTAGAGATCAGCTGTTTTGAGGGTGCAAGAGTACGATACAAAATACATATCTCTTCACTAGGGTTTTCACTCTGCTTTCGTTTAATTAGCTCACAAATTGCTGCAGCTTCAATATTGTCATATACAGTGGAAGACTTCTTTTCTAATTCAAGCTCTAAATTTACCTTGTGACCTTTTACAGTTCCAAGCCCTGCTTCTTTTACATCTGGAAAGTTTTGATAATCCACTTTTACACTATACTGATCATGACCTTGATACTTTTCCCCTAGGCAAAAAATCGTTTCAAAGAACTGGTTATTAAAATTTACAACAGCTTCTTCAGATCGATAGTTATTAGACATATAAAGATTTTGAGGAATAACTTTTTCCGTTTGATTAAAAACAGCAATTTCCCCACCTCTAAATCCATAGATGGCCTGTTTTCTATCTCCAACACACATTAAGCGATTAAAATTTTCACCAATAACATGTTTAATAATTTGATACTGGCCTGGAGAGGTATCCTGATACTCGTCGACAATAATATAATCAAAGTTTTCTTGGCATAGCCTACGTGACTCTTCGCTCTCTTCTAATGACTTAAGTGTTAAGTATTCAATATCCGAAAAATCAAAACCAGGATAATTATAATAATGCTCTTCAATATAATTAAATAACTCTTTATATAGAGTTAGCCACTCACGATATATTTCTTTATTTTCAAAGAAAGCATCGTAGTTTTCAGATTCCTTATCATAGAACTTCAATAGAGAGTTACATTGATCAATAAGCTCTCCAACCTCTAAAGGTATTCCCTTCGATTTTCGAGGTTTGTTAGACTTATAGATTTCACAAAAACGTTTTATATTTTCCCAGCTATAATTTTTAGACAAGAAAAAAGATTCAGACGCACTAAGGTGTTTCCACCAAGCTTTCTTGCTATGCTCATCAGAGTATGTATCGCTTGAATAGTGATTATTGAAGACTTCGTTACAACCAAGTAAACCTAATATATTATCGAAATACTCACTTTCATTGAACGAGACATCATTTACATCGATACTAGACCATTCATACCTTAGCTCAGGACTAGCGAAAACAAATTGCATCGAACTGATTAGGGCATCGATATTCTTTAAGAAAATCTCAATCTTTTGTTCTTTCAAATTACGAGCGAACCACTGTTTGGTTAGCTCTTCAATTTTCACATTGATTTTGAAACGATCAACAATATCAAGGTTTGCAGGTGCACCAAAAATATAACCACGTTTAATTAACTTTAGACAAAAACTGTGAATAGTTGAAATCCCAAGTGACTCAAGTGCTTCATCAATTATTTTCTTCTTTGTGATATCATCTACATTTGAAAAACGATCAAACATACGAGACTGTAACTCTCCGGCCGCTTCTTTTGTAAACGTCATCACCACTATTTTAGAAAGGTATGACTTAAGTTGTCCTAAAATATCAGTATTGCCTGCTTCAAAAAGAGCATCATATTTCTTCTCAATTAAATAAGCTAAGTGTTCAATAATAACTCTAGTCTTTCCCGATCCTGCTCCAGCATTAAGAAGTACACCACCATTATGCATGACTGCTTTTTCTTGTTCTGAATTTAATTGAATGGCCATTACTTATCTCCACCTTTTGCACAAATTGGATTTGCAACACAGAAGGTACATATACTAGAGTTTTGAGGAGTTGCCGGCCATGACTCCGCCCCTCTCATTGAAACCATTGTTTCACTCATAAACTCGTTGAACTCTTCTTTCTTATAATTCTCTATTCTATTTGTTCTTGAATGAAACTCATTAAAAAACTTTTCTTCACCTACAAATATTGAATCCTTTAAATTTTCCAGACAGAGGTAACCTCCACCTTTCAAATGGTGTTCCACTCCCCATGCTTCAAAATAGGCAAGAAGCTGAATCTTTCTGAATTCATTAATATCTGTTTTTGATGGAACCGCTCCACCTGATGTCTTGAAGTCATAAATATAATAATCACTTCCATCTTTAATCACTAAGTCGATGGACCCCTTATAGCTTTCGTTTACTTTTGAGATATCTCTTTCAAAGAAGAACTCTACATTTGTCTCATTTTTAATTTCTAGTAGTTTATAAATAATTCCACTGCAGTAAGATTCAACAGAGAGCTTTAAGCTTTCAATATCAATTTTTTCAGGAAGTAGTGACTTCTCATCAATAAATCGTTTAAAGGTATTAGAAATTAACTCCTTAAGTATTCCTCGATCATAATGACTGTGTAGTTCTAGATATGACTCGATAACACTGTGATTAATTGTCCCAATGTAGCGACGATCAATAAAAGCTGACGAAGAGACATCGAGATCAACACGTTGTGCGTACTTTAGATGCCACTTTTTTGGACAATCAATATATGTCTGAATAAAAGATGGTGATAGTTTTTCAGGGATAGTAGCTTTTTTGCCATAGATCGTTTCAAAACTCTTTCTTTCACTTCCGTCCATATGTTCCGGGTTTAATGCAACACCCTCAAATAAGTTTTCCGCTATCGAGCTCCCATGAGTTAAGCCTTCTTCTAATATTAGATTTCCACCACTATTGATAAATCGTCTAAGCTGATTTCTTAAAATTACAATATCAAGGTTCTTACTTTGTAGTGGGCCAAACGCACTAAAAATAACAAGAACGTCATTTGAAAATCTTTGAGAAGAACTTAAGGCACCTAAGTCATCTTTAGAAATATAAAGGTATTGTTGCTCAGCATTCTCAAAAGTTAATAAATTGTCCCTTGTTCCGATTGTACCGGTATCAGTCATTGAAATATTAACGACAGATGTTCTTGGAAGATTTAAGCCTAGAACTTCTTTTAAAAGCTTCAAGTCAGCGTTATAAATATTTTCATTCACTGTCGCCTTCTCGCTAAAGCTAATCACTTCTTTCTTGAAAGCTAGAATCGTTTTAAAGAGCATAAAGCCCTTTTCATTCATATGAGAAAGAGCAAGCTTATCTAGGAAAGTAATTAGTTCCTCTGCCCTTAGATGACCTTTGTTTAGATTAAGCTGTTCTTGAACTTTTGAAGTAAGTTGATCAACACTAGTAAAGAATAGTGCAAAGTCAGTTTTAAACCTTTTTTGCGCAAGAAGAATTGAGTTCACTTGAGTTAAGTCTAAACCATTAGAAAAACTTAAAATTTGTTTTTCACCTGAGATTAAATCACTTAAATATTCAGCACTTCTTCCGGAAGGGATTGAAATATAATCACAAGATATCCCCTCTAACTCTTCTACCTCTTTTGTTTGTTCAAGCTCAATCCAATTTGGCCAAAAGATTTTATTATCACATTGGTTAAAAACAGATTTTTCAAATGGGACAAAAACATTGGCCACTTTCCCCATCCCTTTTAACATATCAATCTGATTTGCATTAAGGTGGTCAAAACCAATAAATATATAACCCACATCCTCTTGCGGCCTAAAGCTTTCACTCACTAATTGATAAGACTTTTGTTCATCAACAATATGAAATGTTTCAAGGTATGTATGAAATCTCATTAAACCTGAAATACAATCTTTTTCAAGTGTGGCCAACTGGCTCAACTCTTCGATAAGAGCGCCACTTAAGTCAAATGAGCGAACTTCGGTGAATAGCTCAAAACAAAAGTGAAACTTCTCATAATCATCATTGACGGCAGATTTCCAAAATGTCCAAAGATCAACCATGAGTTCAGACTTTGAGAGTTTAGTTTGTTCATCAGTTAAACTAATATGATCCGATAGAAACTTAGCAACTGTGATGGTTTCACTATTCTTTGCATGTCCTTTACGAATAAGATAATCGCGATACAAGTCTGAACGCTGTGGCGAAGGACAAATAATTTGCCAGTTAGCAATATTTTCATTTTCTACAAATAACTCATCAAAATGATTTTTATATAAATAGAGGTTTAACACGTAACATTACCCTTTTTAAATGACACTTTAAGCAAAAAACGATATATACAAAAGCGCCTACAAGGAGAATTTTACTGTGATTAAAGAAAGCCGTCTATTCAACTTCATTAATAAAGAGAAAACCTTCGCAATTTCTTTTCTAGAAGGTCAAAAAGTTATCCATGATCTAGCACTTATTCACAGTGTCAACAATCAGGGTTTTGGATTCTTTAGAGATTGTACTCTTTCAATTCTTCCTATAATTAATTTTTTAAAGCCTCAAGAAAATATGGGAATCTTCATTGATTCAGAGAATCCTTACTTTCGCTTTAAACTAGAGATGAATCAGGCCGGTTTTTTTAGAACGCTAATTCTTCCAGAAGATCTTCCGGCCGTGCCAGAAAAAATTAGTGGCAAGCTTAGAACAGCAAAACAATTCCCATATAGCAAGACTCCATATTCGAGTATTATCAATGTTGATAATCGCTCTATCAAAGAGCTTATGAATGACTTCTTTGATAAATCTTATCAGATGAAGTCTCAAGTTATTATCAGTGATGACAGTGACCAGGTTATGCTTGTCACAAAGCTTCCTGAAGTAAATGTTGATAAAGAAGAGGTCGTTGAGTCTGTAAGCTTAAAAGATTATATCAAGCAAAACAAAGAGAACTTCGATAATATTTTCAAACAAGCTCTAAATGAAGATAATGAAATTCAAAAAGCTTTTGAAGCACTCGATTTTGATTTCCTGAAATCAACAGAAATTAAATTTAAATGTAACTGCTCAAGAGACCGCATGGTCACAGGAGTAGCAGGAGTTGTACGCTCTAGTGGTTTTGCTGATGTATTTCATAATGATGCTTCAATTGAAACGAAGTGTGATTACTGTAAAACAGCATACCTGATCACAAAAGAAGAAGTATCTAGTATTTTAAATCTACACTAAAACGGAAGAGTCGTTTCTTCTGATCTCCAGAAGAAGCGGCCGTTTAAGTCCGACTCAAGATAGATCCCACAAAAATTTTCAGCAAGTGCACCATCGGCCCAAACAGGAGACATCAGTTGTGATTTCTTATTTGAAGCAATTGGAATCGACTTCCACTTCTTATTAACCCTGCGCCAATCAATAGCTTTTGGAGATACTGAGCTTACAACAATCAAGTAGTCATTTGTTGCACTAACCTTCTTTCTTACCTGAACTAAGAAGTTATTTAGGTATGACATATATTTCGCAAATTCTTTTGCATCCTGTCTTTTTAAAATTTCATAAAGATCGTAATCAACAATATTTACAAAGCGACGATTTGAATCACTCATTGAATCAAAGATATGTTCAAAGAGATTCATCGTATTTGAGAAACACTTATTACCGCGACAAGATTGGTCTTTGTAAATTTCACCAACCTTGTAATCTCCTGACTTTTGAAAGTGAAAAGACTTTGCTTCATTTACAGTTTTTGCTCCAGAAATGAATAAACGAGTATTTTGATAAAAGTTTGCATTACACTTATTTATCTTTCCTAAGTTCGGCGCCTTCCCTCGGTAGATGACCGAGTTACTATATCCAGAATTAACAAACACATCCCAAAGGCTCTTTCTTTGGTATTTATCACATGTTTGGTTAGCCAAACCGTAACCATTAACTTGGGCCAGCAGTTGGTCCTCAACACTTGGAGTAATTGTCATCATATTATATGACCACATTTTTCCAAAGCACGCGAAATTTTCTAACTCAGTCTTGGCCGTATAATTTAGGTTTTTAAAATGCAAATAACCCATGTGCTCTTCGCTTAAACCGGGTATTTGAATAAAAATTAGATTTTGTGGATAGTTATTAAACGAATGTTTCTTTAAGTTAATCGTATTAACTCTTGAACATGAAAAAAATATTCCGAGAAGTAATAAAAATATTAAGTTTTTTTTATCGTACATCATAATTTCCGACTCATTAAATAGGGATTCTTATGATATATTATCATATATATAAGATTGAAATTATTAAAATTAATATTCACGTTTAAAAAGTAAGCGAGGGAAGAAATGAATCAAACTCTTGATGCTGCCACGCGAGAAATATTTTGGAATATTCCATTCTCGTTTAAGGTTGTCATGTACATCCTATTTTTTGCAGCAGTCTTTGTTATGTTCAAAGGCCTGTATCAAAAAATTCAATTTATCACTGGAAAGAAAGGTGTTGATGCCATCAAAGGCCTAAAAGACCTTCTACCAGAGAAACTAAACTGGGGAGCATTCTTTAAGACAATGCTTCTAACAGGTAAAGTTCCACGTTTTAGAAATGTTGCAATTTTTCACGGCCTAATCTTTTGGGGATTTGTTATCCTTTGGATTGCCACGGACCTAGTTGCCATTCACGCTGATACTCCTTTTAAAATTTATAAAGGACCTGTTTATATCGTTATCTCTTTCCTAGCTGATATGGCAGGACTTATGGTTCTTGCAGGTATCGGACTTGCATACAAAAGAAGATATATTGATAAGCCTGATTACCTACAAGCAACGAGACCAAAGCAAGAATTATTTATGTACGCTATGCTAATCTGTCTTGTTGTTCTTGGATACCTAATTGAAGGTGTTAGAATTATGGGAACAGGAATGCCAGTTGGTGAAGCAACATGGTCTCCAGTTGGTTGGTTCCTTGCGACAATTTTTTCAGCAATCCCACTTTCAGAACAAACTTGGGCATACACTTACCGTGGAATGTGGATGGTTCACATGGCAAATACAATGTTATTTGTTGCTGCATGTGGAACAACAAAATTCTCACATATCTTCGTACTTCCGTTTGCTGCACTAGTTACTCCACCAAGACGTGGTGCAGTTCTTGAGCCAATGAATTTTGAAGATGAGACAGCTGAAACTTTTGGACTTGGTAAAATCTCAGAGCTTACTCTTAAGAACAAACTAGACCTTCTTGCATGTGTTGAGTGTGGACGTTGTACACAAGTATGTCCTGCAAATCTTGCGGAGAGACCTCTAGATCCTAAGAAGATCATTACAAAAGCTCGTGACCTTGCTTTTAAAACAGCGGCCAAGGGTGAAACTGACGCAGACTTCTGGGAAAATACAACTTACTCTTCAATCGAGCTGGACTCATGTACGACATGTGGTGCTTGTATGGAAGAGTGTCCTGCAAATATTGAGCACGTTGATATCATTATGGGTGCTAAGAGATACAAGACTCTTACTCTTGGTGAAATTCCAGCGGATGCAGCAACAGCAGTTCAAAAAGTTCAAATTAACGGAAACCCTTGGGGTATCTCTCAAGATGATCGTTTCAAATGGGCAGACGGCCTTGATGTTCCTGTAATTGAAGCAGGCAAGAAAGTTGATTACCTTTACTACGTTGGTTGTGCAGGTTCATACGATGCTTCTAACCAGAAAGTTGTTCAAGATACGGTTAAGCTTCTAAAGAAAGCAGGTGTTTCATTTGCTGTTATGGGGAAAACTGAAAAATGTAATGGTGACCCAATCAGACGTTTTGGAGATGAGTACTCATTCTTTGAAATTGCGATTGAGAATATTGCTAATATGAGACAATACGACTTTGATAAAGTTGTAACACACTGTCCACACTGTCTTCATACAATTGGTAAGGAATACGCTAAATTTGATGATGGTGACTTTACAACAGTTCACCACACTGAACTTCTTGCAGACCTACTACGTTCTGGAAAATTAAAGCCAGAAAAGAAAGTCGAAGAAAATCTTACTTTCCACGATCCATGTTACCTAGGTCGTCACCACGGTGAATACAATGCTCCTAGAGAAATTCTTCAGGCAGCAGGTGTTGAGATCAAAGAAATGGATAAGAAAGAAGATACTGCCCTATGCTGCGGAATGGGCGGTGGAAATATGTGGTACGAAGTTGAAGCTGGTACTGATTTAGCTGCTGGACGCCTTGAGCATGTAGGTGAAAAGAAAGTTGATAAATTAGCTACGGCCTGCTCTTTCTGTATGATAAACTTTAAGGGTGGAATTAGCGAAAAAACAGGTACAGAAAACCTTGAGATTGAAGACGTTGCTTCAATCCTTGCAAAAACTATCGATTAAATCAATTATACTAGGCTCAGTTCTAGCTGGGCCTAGCTTTTTTCAAAATCAAATACTCGCCCAAACTACTCAAGAAAATCAAACCAGTCTATTAGAAACATTTGAAGAAAAGTTAAATTCTTTTCAAAATGAAGTGAATGAGAAAATCCTCAATCCACCAAGTGACAAGGTAACTTTTAGACAAAATTTTAAAGATGAAGAAAGCATTGAGTTATCAAAGAGGCAATTAAATGCAATCATTCTTTATAGTGAACAAGACTATACTGAATTATTTCATGTGAATAAGTGCTCAATATATACCCTGTTAAAAAATCGACTTATTCGAATCAATAATCGACCTCTTTTAAATGTTGAAACAACGATTACATCAGGAAGCTCGACTTCAACGGCCCTCGTTCCAATTGATGCCTTCTTAGCACATTATTATAAGAGCAATTGTCGACTCTCATTTAAGCAGTCTCGCCTATTTGAAAAAGGACTCTTGAAAGATACATTCAAAAAACTAACTCCTAAATTTCCGAGGAATCAAACTCAGTGTCTTGATCAATATAAGGATTTAAAGAGCAATATCAATCTTGATCATATCTGTAGTGCCCCCTACACAATTGAGTTAGCAGACAATCTCTCACAAAAGCTAAGAGATAATTCCCTTAGTATTTCAGAGCGAAGCTATATCAACTCCCTAAGACGACAATCTAAGACCTATACTGATGAGATTAACGACAGAGACATTTTATACTTTAAGAATTTTTGCAGTAACTTAAGTCGTGAAGAGTTATTTTGTAAAAACTATTCTAAGCAAGATTTTTGGTCACTAATTATAAATAAACAAAAGTCTCCTGATTACATTGAAGTCCGCTGCCGTAATATTCTAGCAAAGAGTTCTGAAGAAGATAATTTGAAGGACCTAGATTATCTAAAATGTATTTCACTTTTACGAAAAGAACCAAATCGTTGTATGACTCAGGGGCCAGCAACAGGATCAGTACTTTACCCTATGCCTAGCTGTCATGAGATTTCTGAAACATTAAAAATCTCAAGACTAAAGAACAACTTCAATGACTGCCCAAGAAATATTGGTAATTATGCTATCGTAAACGGTTCACGAGTGATTAAGCATTTTGCAACTAATGACATTAAGAGCAAAGATTGCGTATTCCCATCTTATGAGAAGATCTATGGCCTATACCTAGAGTCAGATGAAGAAGATAAGTGGCCACTTCGTATTTGTTATAGTTCTAACAATGGGAAAAAGTGCTTACCTTTTATTCCTGGAAATTCAAAAGAGAATTACAATGCTTTAAATATGGTTGTAGCAAATGCGCTATTCCAAACTAAAATTGTCTCAACCCGAATCAAGTGTGAACAAGTTTCTAAAAAACAATTTAATCCACTTCGATTAAAATATAAGGCAGGGTGCTGGATAGTTCCTCAAGAGCTGGCCTGTCGATCAGAGAGTTGTAAATACAATGTGATGATTGATAACCGTAAGGCACTTGAGATCTGGAGTGAGGGCTCTCTTGCCTTTGACTACTTCAAGACAAAGTACAACTCTTCTGATGCTGATATTCACAGCAGAATTCTTTCTGTTTTGAATATTAAAGAACAAGAAATTAATTCACTGACTTCTTTAAAATTCTTTTTAGATAACAAAAAGAATGGAATTATTCACGGCCAAGGATGTGCAGAGGATATCTACCCTTCTCATTACCAACTAAGAAAGATCGGAATTTGTACACCAATGCCATTTATTATTGATGGATATAAAGAGATTAATAACAATACTTATTTAAGCTTTAGAAGTGCCATGGATGATATTAATTCTCCTCGTTCCGTATTGTGGGCGAATGCCTTTACAGCTCTTTCTAGGTACTCAACATTGAGCCCTTTGAAGAATTGGGAGTTATATGGCCTTTACTAAATTTACAAAGATCATTATTTCATCTCTTCTTGCGACAAGCGTGCTTTCAAAATCAGCACTACTTGAATTATCCACGAGACAAAATGTTCACAATCTAAAATATGACGATTTAAATGGGATTACTTTCTACTTAAAAGGAAAGAATGCAATAGCCTACTCAGCAAAGAATCGCGCCAACACAGTTTTAGAAAAGAAGACTGATAGCGAATTTGATGTCATCAAGGTATCTGATGATCTCTATATTATTAGCGTTAAAGGTGGACACTACAAAGACTTTTCATACATCTCTGAATCAGAAATATATTTTTATCATATCAAAAAGAATCAATTAGACTTCGTTGGAAAAGGTAGCTACCCCAAATTCCATCATAAAAGTAATTATATCTCTTACACAAAAGAAGACGAAAGTAAGCTATTTCTTCAGGTCGTAAATATAAAGAACAATCTCGATCGCTTCTCAATTCCACTAGTAACAAAAGACATACTTCACCAGAGTGAAGTAGAAATTTTTGATGATAGTCTCATCTATTACACAGATAAGAGTCTAGAATTCAAAATCAATCTTAATATCTTTAATAATCGTTCTAAGAAGAAATATCTTCTTCATCAGTTTGATAAGGCGAATAAGGTTGTCAGCCTCGCCAGTTCCGACAAGAAAGTATTTATCCTTGAGTCATCTGGTGGTCAAAATCCATATATGGATTTAACAGAGTTAGAAAAAGGAAGGGTTGATTTTACGAAAAGAACTCCACTCATTAACACGCAATCTGGACCGGCCTTTAATTTAAATATTTTAAATAATGAGCTATTTTTTATTCTGACGTTAAAAAGTGAGAACTCTAACCTCTTTAATCAAAGAGAGATTGTCTCTTTCAACCTAGAAGATAAGAAGCTCTACCAAAGAACTGATTTGAACTATATTTCAAATATTGTTCTTCATAATAAATCAATCTTAGTTCCTTATAAGGACAAGATCTACTTATTAAAGAATAAAGAAGGGAAATTTAGTATCAATAAAGAGATTAAGTCAAAACTATGAGATTACTAATCATATTACTTATCACATTCAAAATTTTTGCATCTGAACCAACACAACAAGAGCTAAAGTTTTCACCAAGCCTTAGTCCGATGCTTAAGAATTTAGTAACAGAGCTTTATCTCAATAGTAAGATAAACCAAGAATATATTATAGGCCTTAGTAAGAATCTGACCTCACCACTTGATAATGATTTTATCGAGCTAATGATTTTAAATTCCATCTTAAATACAAAGTTAAATAAGCAGTATGAACACGTAAATATCTCTCAAGCACTCTACAACGAGCTTGATCAGAATATTAAATCCATCGAAGTTAATCTACCATTTTCAAAAACAATATCTGCGAAGATTTTAAAAGATATTGGTGAGTTATTAACAAATAGAAATTTAAGAGAGTACAACGCCTATATTAAGAATAGAGATTTAAAAGTTTCACCAGAGTTAAAGGCCTTCATGAACCGAATCAGCTATCTACAATATTGGATTGATACGCTAAGAAAGCCAAACTCTGTTCGTAATGTAACACTATTAAAGACAAACCTAGAAATTCTCAACTCGCTAAATCGTAATTTAAGCATTACGGCCGCGACTTACAAAAAAGATAATGATATCTCTTATATCTCGATAAATGACATTGATCTGATCAAGGCCAGAAGACAAGTTGATAAGCTTCTCTTTAATAACGCGCCCGACAAAGACCCTGATTACAAGGCCCCTCAAGAGCTGCCAGAGCCCGTCGAAAACTGGGAGTAAGGTTAAAGGTGGCGTGTACTTTTTGGGGATTTCAACTATTTACCCATCTATTTTTAAAAGAAATAACGTGTATCCTATGATATATAATTTCAATTAGTTAAATCGAAAAAAGGAAGAAATTGTGACAAAAAATTTCGATGAGCTACCTAAAACATATAGCTCTAATGATGTAGAAAAGAAGTGGTACCAGAAATGGGAAAATGAAAAGTATTTTACTCCTAAAGCAGGAAAGACTGGTGAGTCTTTTTGCGTCATCATGCCACCTCCAAACGTCACAGGAATTCTTCACGCAGGTCACGCACTTGATATCACAACTCAAGATGCCCTTATTCGTTTTAAAAGAATGAAAGGTTATGAAACCTTATTCCTTCCAGGAATGGATCACGCAGGTATTGCAACTCAATCAAAAGTTGAAGAGCTAATTTGGAATGAAGAAAAGAAAACTAAGCACGACTACTCTCGTGAAGATTTTCTAAAGAAGATCTGGGAGTGGAAAGAACAATATGGTGGTGTCATCGCTAACCAACAAAGAGTAATGGGTGCAAGTTGTGATTGGGATTACTCAATGTTCACGATGGATCCTGAAGCAAACGAGGCCGTTCGACGCGCTTTCGTAACTCTTTATAATGAAGGTCTAATTTACCAATCGGACTATATTGTTAACTGGGACCCAAAACTTCAATCGGCAATCTCAGATGCAGAAGTTGATCACAAAGAAGTTAATGGTGCCTTCTACCATATCCTCTACTCTGTTAAAGATAGTGATATTAAATTAGAAGTTGCAACAACTAGACCTGAGACACTTCTTGGTGATACGGCCGTTGCAGTTAATCCAAACGATGAAAGATTTGCTCACCTAATTGGTAAGAAAGCAATCGTTCCACTTTGTAACCGTGAAGTTCCAATTGTTGGTGACGAACACGTTGATATTGAAAAAGGAACTGGTTGCCTAAAAGTTACTCCAGGTCACGACTTCAATGACTTTGAAATTGGAAAGAGACATAATCTTGAAATCATCAATATCCTTAATCTAGATGGAACTCTAAATGAGCACGGTCTTGAGTGGCAAGGCCTACCTTGCAAGAAAGCTCGTAAGGGTGTTATTGAAAAGCTTAAAGAGCTTGAACTATTCGTTAAAGAAGAAAAGCACGTGCACCAAGTTGGTCACGGTGAGAGATCAGGTGTTGTTATTGAACCAATGATCTCAAAGCAATGGTTTGTAAATGTTCACGATATGGCAGCTGAAGCTGTTGCAAAAGTGGAAGATGATACAACTCGTTTCTATCCAAAAGGATGGGAGAATACTTACTTTGCTTGGCTTCGCGAGCCAAAGAACTGGTGTGTTTCTCGTCAACTTTTATGGGGACACAGAATTCCAGTATTCACATGTACTTCATGTGAACACCAATGGGCCGATGAAGCTCTTGAGCCTGAATCATGTCCAAAGTGTAGTGCAAAAGATTACACACAAGATCCAGACGTTCTTGATACATGGTTCTCTTCAGGTCTATGGCCAATGTCGACACTTGGTTGGCCAAATGAGCAAAGAATGGAAGAGCGCGGTTTTGATAAGTTCTATCCAACTTCAGTTTTAATCACTGGTTTTGATATTATCTTCTTCTGGGTTGCTAGAATGATGATGATGGGAACTAAGTTTTCTAACCAAGTTCCATTCGATAAGGTTTATATCCACGCAATCGTTAGAGATAAACTAGGTCGCAAAATGAGTAAATCTCTAGGTAACGGAATTGATCCACTTGAGATGGTTGAGCAATACGGAGCAGATGCTTTCCGCTTTACTCTTGCTGCTGGTTCTGGTTACAACCGTGCCATCAACCTCGACCCAGAAAGAATTGCAGGTTACAGAAACTTCATTAATAAGATTTGGAACGCTTTCCGTTTCATCTCTCCATTCTTAGATCTTGCTCAAAAAGAACTTCCAACTAACCTTGATGATCAAGAGAAATGGATTCTATCGGAGCTTAACGATGCAACAAAAGTTGTCAATGAGTCCCTCGATGCTTTCCGCTACGATGATGCTTGTTCTGAAGTTTACTCTTTTGTTTACGATAAGTTCTGTTCTTGGTTTATCGAACTTTCAAAGAATACTCTTAACGGTGAAGACGAAGCATCTAAAGTACAAAGAGCAACAGTTCTTAAATATTGTTTTAGAAAAATCACGGCCCTTCTCCACCCAATAACTCCTTTCATTACAGAAGAGCTTTGGGGTTACTTAAAAGAAGATAGTGAAGACCTATTAATCTCAGCAGACTACCCTGAGTATGATGCTGCTCTTAACTACCCAAGTGAGCAAGTTAAGATGAATAAATTTATTGAAGTTGTTTCAGGAATTCGCTTCCTAAGGCAATCAGTAAATATCAAACCTAAGGATGAAGTTGAGGTAGTTCTTCTAACTGACGATGAAGAAGCATCTTCTTACTTTGCGGATAATATGGCAGGTATGCAAGATCTAGCTCGTGCAAAAGATGTAGCAATTGCAGCAAAGTCTAGTGAGAACCCTAAGAAGTGTATCATGAAGGCAACGACTCACACTGATATCTTCTTAAAACTTGATGGCGTGATTGATCTTGATGCACAAATTAAGCGCTTAGAGAAAGACTTTGATAAAACTCAAAGAGAGTTTGATAAGATTGGAAAAAAACTTAATAACGAAAAATTCATGGCAAACGCGCCTGAAGAAGTTGTTGTTGAAGTAAGACAAAAAGCAAGTGACTTTGAAGAAAAACTAAACTCACTTAAAGAACAAATCGAACAATTCAAATCATAAAAAAAGTAAGGCCCTTTCAACAAGGGCCTTTTTTATATCTCAAAATAAAAATATTCTTCTTGATAGATTTCTCCATTAAACTCAAATGGAGATTCTTTTAACACTCTTCCTCCATTTTTAGTAAAGAATCCTTTTGAAGGATTATCCTTAAAAGTACAAAGATAAAAACAATCATATCCTCGATTTTTAAAGTCTTTAATTGCTGCTTCAAATAGCTTTTGTCCCATACCGGACTTCTGATACTTTTTTAAAATATAAAAATCGTAGATTTCACCAGGTATACCGTGCTCATGTTCACGAGCTGGCCCATAATCGATAAAGCCAACCACATCACCATCTGGTGCGTGAAAGACGAGAGTTCCACCTTCAGTGGGCCTGCGAGGAATTTTTCTTTCCCATCCATGTTGTACATCTGAATACTTCAATGAGTAGAGATAATCTTTAGAGAGAATGCCTTTGTAATTTTCCCAAAAGCAATCAACATAGATCCTGGCCAATGACTTGATATCGTCCACTTCCACTGGAACGATTTCAAAAGGTGCAAATGTGAGATCTTTTGCGGCCACCATAGAAATATTTTAGCAATATTATGCCGGCCTCGCAAACAAGTCTTTTTTAGAGCTATGGAACGAGTCTAAGTGACTGATAATTAACTATATAGTCTTCTAAATCTGGAAAAGTTTTTAGCTGAATTAACTCGCTAATTCCGTATGCTAAAAGCGTTTCTCCACTAAAACAAAGACGACCAATTGTCTCAGGCATATGCTTCCATTCAGGAATAGTCAGCTCTTCATCACCTACTAAGAAGACGACCTGGCCACGGTTACGGCCCATTTGTGCGGTTGCTAGCGACTTTGTTATAACAACATCAAACTCATCAATACGACGACGGAGAATATTTGAAGATTCACTAAATAAACTTATTCTTTTACTTACCTTTACCCCATCATAACTCTCTACTGCTTCACTTGGAATATAACCATGAAGTTTCAAAGTCGGTAAACATTCCGCTAGAAAGTTCATCCTTTCTACAAATTCAACATCATACTTATGTGGATAATTGATAAATATATTTGAGATTTTCTTATGAGTGAAGGCATGGTCAATATTCGCATATTTGAAGTTCCCTTCCACTGCCTTTAAAGCACTAACTTTCTTTTCATCTAAGTACTCTCCACTATACTCTGGTAAAGATACTTGATAAAAGAAACTTTTTGGTCCACCTTGTAAACCGATCTTCACATTTGCTCTAAAAGCTAGCCCAAGAACTGCGGAATACATATCATTCACATAATCAATATAGTAATCAGTATTAAAAACTTCGTGTAGGTTTGCTGCAAACTTATGTGCCGCAAACATTGACTCCGTTTCTTTCTTTGAAATCGAATAGGCCCAACATCTTTCAGGTAACCAAAAGTCATCAATTCGAGTTGCATCGGTATAAACAATTGCAACCTGATTGTCCTCATGCTCTTTAAGAATGGCATTTACTACGGGTAGGATTGAAGCGATTTCAGCTTCATCACCTTTAACCCTGAGTAGGAACTTCTTCACTTGGAGCCCTTTCCTTAACTCTTAATTCACAATAAATTACTGTAAAGAAAACAACAGCAAGTGGAAGAAAGAATAGATTTAGTAAAGGTATTGAAATAAGAATCATAAAAGCAACTCCCCCTAGTAAATAAGGAAGAAAGCCTGATTTTACATCCCCTACACATTCTGAAAAAGTTAGGTTATTTCTTGACCAAGAATAATCAATAAATGAAATCGCAAGAATTAGTCCACCTAGAACAAATGTAATAGGCGGGAAGAAAAACCCAATACCAATATTGATAATTGATAGAACAACAATCACACCAATCTTTTTAAGTTCATTCATGAGGATACTTGGTAGCCTCTTTAATGTCTGGGCAAGTGTATCACTTGTTTCTTTTTGTAATTTGTAAATCATCTCAACTCGTGAACTAAGCATATCATTAAAAGGAGAGGCAATAACTGAGACCACAATAAAAAATGTCCAGTTGATAATGACTCCTAGAAGAATAATTAAAACTCCAGAAAAGACAGTGCTAACCCACCCCTGATCTGGATACTTCTCATTGATATAACCATGTCCCCATGTTGAGACTTCACTAAAGGCATAGTGTCCTAATGAGTAATAAAGAATAAAACCAATTAAAACCGGACAAAGAGCGATTAAGATAATTTTCTTATCTGACTTAAGAATATTCATTGAACGAAAAAAGAAATATGGAAGTTTTCCAATCATTTTGACTCCATTAATTTTGAACTGGGAATTTAAAAGTTTTTAATTTTGAAAAGTCTCTTAAAGTCGGTTTTGCCGGAATGGACTTCACAATACTTTTCAAATTCTGCCAGTCTAAGTATCTATCCATTATATCCGACTCCACATGATTTTTTTCAATGAAGTCAATTTTACCTTTGGCCTTATTGACCATCCCACTCGCTCCATTAAGATTGTCATCTTCATGGTGGTAAAGAGCAGTTGCCAGTTGAATCACAACCCAATACACATAACGCGCATTGTCTCCTATGGCATCCATCCAAAGGTCCTCAACGACCTCATGACACATCCAGTAATGACCTGTATTAAATAAGTTAAGCCCCTCTTGGATGAGTTCAAGATGCTCAGTAGTAAATTGTCCAAAGTGATAATCATTCATAATAGTGTAAGTCTAATTCATCTCATTCTCATAGACATGATGCAACGACCAAAACTATTCAATCGGCCTTAAAAACGATAGAATTTCTCAAATTTAATTTAACTAAAATATGAAACAGGAAGAGTGATGCATCATAAAGATCTCGTACCAGAATACTTAAAAAATCTACAAGTTTACCAAGCAGGTAAACCAATCGATGAAGTCGTTAGAGAAAAGGGACTAACAAGAGTTTCTAAACTAGCTTCGAATGAAAACCCACTTGGGCCATCTCCATATGCTATTCGTGAAATGACTCGTGGACTTTGGGATCTCCACCGCTATCCAGATATGCATGCCTATGCACTAAAATCAAAACTAGCAAAGATGTATGACCTACAACTAGATAATATTATTCTTGGAAATGGTTCAGAAGGAATCATGGCCTATATTGCTCGCGCCTTCCTTAAGCCAGATGATGAAGTTCTAACTTGTGACAATACTTTCATTGGCTTCTATATTCTTGCCAGAAGTGTTGGAGCAAAACTTAATAAAGTTCCACTAACAGAAGACTACCGTTTCGATGTAAAAGCACTTGCAGAAAATATTTCTGATAAAACTAAGATCATTTATATTGCGAATCCTAATAATCCAACGGGAACTTATATTACAAAAGAAGAGTTCGATTACCTTATGAAGTTCGTACCTCCTCATGTTCTTGTCATTCTAGATGAAGCTTATTTTGAATTTGCTCAAGAGTTTGATGATTACCCAGATTCGATGAATTACCGCTATGACAATGTTCTTACGCTTAGAACATTCTCTAAGGCCTATGGGCTTTCAGGAATCCGTGTCGGCTATGGCTTTGGTCACACTGAATTAATCGGCTACCTTACAAGAGTAAAGCTACCTTTTGAACCAAATCTAATTGGACAACTAGGAGCTGTAGGTGCACTTGAAGATAGGCCACACCTTGAGCGTACACTTAGAAATAATCGTAAGCGCTATGATGAGCTTATGGAGTATTTAACAGCGAGACATTTTGCTCCAATAAAATCAGTGACAAATTTCGTTACAATTAAAACAGGTAGCAGTGAAGCAAGTGACTTCATGTTTGAAGAGCTTCTTAATGAAGGTGTCATTATTAGAAAACTTGTTGCTAACGAGATGCCAGAATTTGTTCGTATCAGTATTGGAACGAAGGATGAAATGTATCACTTCTATGAAGCATTCGATCGCATCCTACCAGCATATAACAAAAGATTTAGAAAGGAACTTGCATGAAAATTTGCCAATATGTAAATCATGGAACTCATCGCCCAGAGCCTCGTCTAGGTATCTTATTAGATAATGGACTCGTAATTGACCCTAATAATGTTTGGGCATGTGATTATGAAAGAGAAGGATATTTCAACTTTTGGCAAAGAGCAAACCACACTTGCCCTCCATCTCTTTTAGAAATTTTACAAACGAAAGATGATCCTATCGACTTCCTAGGTGAATGTTATGGCCTTTACCTATTTTTAGAAAAAGTTGGTGACCTTACTCTTAGAGATGGAACACCAATCGCATTTAAATCTGATGAGATTAATCTAAAAGCACCAATTGATAAAATCCCAAACTACCGCGACTTCTACGCACATGAAAAACATGTCGCTGCTGGTTTCAAAAAAAGAAATGAGCCAATTCCGGAAGCTTGGTATGAAATCCCGGCTTACTACAAAGGGCCAACTCATGGATTCATTGGACATAACCAAGAAGTTCTATGGCCACACTACACAAATATCCTCGATTACGAGCTAGAGTTAGGAATGGTTATTGCAAAAGATGGAATTAATATCCGCGAAGAAGATGCAAAAGATCATATCTTTGGATTTACAATCCTAAATGATATTTCTGCTCGCGATATTCAAAAGAAAGAAATGGCCGTCCGTCTAGGCCCTGCAAAAGGGAAAGATTTTTGTTCAGTGATTGGACCAGTTATTACAACTTTTGATGAATTCGATTTTAGAGAGCCAAATCTAAAAATGACGGCAACAGTAAACGGTGAAAAGTGGTCAGAAGGATTCTCTGGTGACTCTCACTATAGCTGGGCCCAAATGATTGCTCACGTCTCTCAAGATGAATGGGTCTTATCTGGAGACCTTTTTGGTTCAGGAACTGTTGGCACAGGCTGTGGTCTTGAGATTGATAGATGGTTAAAGCCTGGAGACGAAATCACTCTTGAAGTAGAAGGCATCGGAAAGCTAACAAATAAAATAGGGCCACAAAGAGGGACTAAATAATGGCAACAGATAATAAAATGGAAAGCTTTAAAGCAAGTGGTGTTTATACAAAGCAAGCTCACGTTGATATCCCAGAAGGTCTATACGAAGAAGAACATGGACGCAATGGTTTCTTCGGTCGTGTAAGCCAACTCTATCATACACAGCCACCGGTTAACTGGACTAATATTTCGGGAGATTTAAAACCAAAAAACCTTCCATCACTTTTTAGTCATAAAGACTTACAAGATGACTTCCGTACAATCTTAACGAATAATGATTGTGAACTTAGTCTTGGTACATTAACAAAGTCACTAGATTATTTTTTAAGAAATGCTGACTTTGATGAGCTCTATTTTGTTCATGAAGGTAGTGGTACTTTTGAAACAATCTATGGCCATGTACCATTTGTAAAAGGTGACTACATCCTGATACCTCGTGGAACAACTTATACAGTGAAGATTTCACAAGCTTCAAAGTTCTTTCAAGTCGAATCGAACTCTGAATTTGAAGAACCTTCACGTGGGCTTCTTGGACCTAACGCTCTTTATGATCAAACAGCAAAGTTCACACCTGAAGCAGCTCTTGGCAGTGATCAAGACTGGCAACAGTATGACGTAAGAGTAAAAAGACTTGGAGAAATCACAACAATCACCTATCCATTTAATCCTCTAACAGCTAAAGGCTGGAAAGGCTCTGTCTATCCATGGAAGATTTCAATTTATGATATCTGTCCAATCATGAGCCACCGTTATCATATTCCTCCATCAGGACACACAACTTTTGTAGCAAGAAACTTCGTTGTTTGTTCTTTTGTTGAAAGACCTCTTGAGGATAAGAAGCACAAGGTTTTAAAAGTTCCTTTCTACCATTCAAATATTGATTTTGATGAGGTTCTTTTCTATCACCAAGGAAATTTCTTCTCTCGTGATAATATCGATGCAGGAGCTTTAACTTTTCACCCTCAAGGTGTTCACCATGGGCCACACCCAAAAGCCTTTGAAGCAGGTGAAGACAAATTATACACGGATGAGTACGCTGTCATGGTTGATACTCGCTATCCTTTAAAACCAACTAAATGGTTTGAAGAAAATGAAAACAAAGACTACTGGAAAAGCTGGATGTAATTATGGCAATTTTTGATACAACAAAACAAGATTTTAAAGACAATTATAAATTATTAATCGGATCAGTTGTTCCAAGACCAATCGCAGTTGTTTCAACTGTTAATGAAGATGGTACAAGTAATATTGCACCTTTCTCATTTTTTACTGTGGTAAGTGCAAACCCAATGATCATCGGCTTCACTCCAATGATTCGTTCAAGCGATGGGGAACAAAAAGACACTCTTAAAAATATTCTTCGTCAAAAAGAATTCGTCGTAAACTTTGTAACTCAACACAACTACGAAAAAGTTAACCTCTGCTCAACAGAGCTTCCTCATGGTGAATCGGAGTTCGACTTTGCTAAGCTTACTGAATTAGATTCTGAAGTTGTAACACCAAAGAGAATGAAAGAGTCACCAATCCACTTTGAGTGTAAGCTTAGAGATACATTAAGCTATGGTGATGTTCCTGGAACAGGTACTTTTGTGACAGGTGAAGTTGTTCGTGTTCACGTGGAAGACGAACTGCTTGATAGCGGTAGAATCGATCAAGATAAGTATGCCCCTATTGGAAGAGGCGCAGGAAATGACTGGATTGTCTGTGATCACAGGGTTCAAATCGAGCGTCTCATGAAGGCACAAATTCAAAAATAATTAATAATTTCAAGCCCTTAGGGGCTTGAATACTATCTATACACCCCTAGTAAATTTTCCATTTTTGCCCATCTCACGGCCATTTTTCGCTAATATTTCCTCGAACACACATTAATAAAGAAGAGGAATATTTATGAAAAGACTACTGATAACAGCTATGATCCTAACAGGTGCTACGGCCCAAGCAGATCTATTTGATAACCTAACGGCAAATTTAAACCTTTCACCTTCTCAGTCTAACAACTTAAGAAATGGACTTTCTTCAATCCTAAGTGGCAGTGGAAGTCCCTCAGTGAGAGAAGCTGAAAAACTAAGCTTTAATAAATGTTTTGAAATGTTAAGAGAAGCAAAAAAAGAACAGATTAGAAGTGACAAAGACTTTATCAAATCTGGATATGCGACTGGAAATTTTTATTCAAATGTTATTGAAGGTGACTATCAACAATTCCATAACAAAAATGAAGATATTAGTAAGTTTGGGCGTACTCTTATGAGAGGGATTACGAATCTAGATAGTATTAGATTTAATAGCACAACTTCTGCAAAAGATGCTCCTCATCTTGATTACTATTGCTCAAGCTACATGGATATTGAGAATGTATCAAAAGTAATAGTTGGAAATAAAGAATGTCGTAAAGTAGATCTGGCCCTAAATGCAATTGATGCAAATACAAAGAAGAAATATAAAGCAACGGCATCCAACCTCTTCTGCGAAGGAGAGAATATTGTAAAGACAGACTTTACAGGCAAAAGATTTGAAGTAATTTACGAAATGAATGAAATTTAAAAATAAAAAAGCCGCTTCAAGCGGCTTTTTCTTTATCTAAAACATATAACCTAAACTTAGCCCATAAGTGAAATCATCAGAGTTCTTATCATCATAAGAAGAATTCAAAAATGAATAACCTGTCTCCATCTGAATATATACCCCATCAAAATCAAACCTTACACCAGGAAGCACTAAAAAAACCTCTGGTGACTGTTGTCCATCATAAGATACAGTTGCACCATCTTTAAGAACACCATCAACTTTATATTCCATAAAAACAGTATTTAAATAGAATAGAGTCGAAGGACTTACACGATAACCAACATTAAGCGAAGCTCCTAGGGACTTAGCTTTTAGATCTGTTGTATATACAGTCGAATCAGTATTCAGTGAGCCATCTTCGTGATAGCCAAAGCCGAACTCACCCTGAAGAGACATCTTGAGACCAACTGTCTTTCTATCACCACCAATAAATTGATACTTAATTTTTAAAAGGTCAGAAGTATCCGGATATGTTTGAAGCCCAATATCAAGTCTTGGAAGTAGCCCTAGATCACCTTTAAATGTTAAAAGAGGCTCAGGCCCACTAACAGACTCCTCTGTTGTTGTACCACTAATAATAAAGTCATACCCTTCAGCAAGATCGACATCATAGCCGCTTGCAACACCTATTGCGACATCGACCTTACCTAAACCACCCGTTGTTTCAGGACTATCCATACGAGCAGTAGGAATATTGTAATCAAGCTGAGCGCAACTTACGAATGTAACTAATACTAATAAGAAACTAAGAAATCTCATGAACTCTCCAATAATTAATTTATTAAATTATATTGGAGTTTAAGATAATTTAAAGAAGGAAAAAAAAAGGCCCGCAGAAAGCGGGCCCTTAGTATTATTTAATTTTTAATTCTGAGTGAAGTTTTGCAAAAGTTTTTTCTTCACGGATTGCATACATAAGGTTTGCTTTCATACGCTCATCTTTTGTGTAGAATTCTTTTACTTGGTCAGCAGTTAGACCCGAAAGGCTTGCGCTTTCTTCGATTTTTGCATCAAAGTCTGCATCAGTTGATTCAACTTCGTACTTATTTGCAAGGTGGTCTAGAATTAGTCCTGACTTAACTTGGAAAAGAGCTTTTTCATCTAAGTCACCTGCCCACTTCTCAAAGTACTCACCTAGCATATCTTCAGTGAAACCTTGTTGCTTAAGGTTGTTTGCAAGATCGTTCTTTAAGTGCTCTTTTTGTTGAGCAATCATAGTTGATGGAACGTCAAAGCTATTTTCAGAGATTAGTTTTTCAAGAATTTCTTGATTTAACTTTTCAGCTGCTTGTCTTTCGTTTTGCTTAGTTAGGTTCTCTTGAGTTTTTGCTTTGAAATCTTCTACTGATTCAAAACCTAGCTCTTTTGCTACTTCATCAGTAAAGTCTGGAAGCTTTCTTTCTTTGATTTCAAGAAGTTCAACGTGGAACTTAACTTTTGCTTCTTTAAGTTCTTCTACGTGATACTCAGATGGGAAAGTAACTTCTAAAGTCTTCTTTTCACCTGCTTTCATACCAATCATTTGCTCTTCGAATCCTGGGATAAATTGACCAGAACCGATTTCTAGTAGGTATTCTTCACCTTTCATATTTTCAGGTTTTTCACCATCAGCTTTTTCACCTTCGAAGTTCATAACAGCGAATAGTCCGTTAGCAAGTGCTGTACCTTCAGCAGCTTCAACCATTTCAGCTCTTGGAGCAAGGTAGTTCTTACGTACTTTTTCAACATCTTCTTCAGTTACTTCAACTGTATCTTTTGTGAAAGATAGTTTTGAGAAATCTTTAAGTTCTACAGTTGGGAAGATTTCAACAACAGCATCAAATGATACAGACTTTCCATCTTTGTAATCCATATTTTCAAAGTTAGGGTAACCAACTACTTTAAGATCTTCTTTATTGATTGCTTCAAAAAGTTCCTTTTGAACGAAACGATTTAGAGCATCACCTTCAACTTGTGGACGGTATAGTTTTTCAACCATAGCGATTGGCGCTTTACCTTTTCTGAAACCTTTGATTGAAACTGATTTTTGTTTCTCTTTAAGAGCAACAGTAATTTGCTCAGATAGATCTAGGTTATCGAATGAAAAAGATAATTTTTTTGTGCAGTCATTAACTTGTTCTACTTTATAAGTCATGAATAAATCCTCACTTCGCTATGCGACAATATTAACATTATGAATAGCCGAAATTAGCTAGAATATGGCAAAAAGTCAATGAATATAAGGGGTTTCAATTGGCCTAATACTCAACCTTAACCAAAAATAGGCCCTGCGGTGGTGCTGTCGGAGCAACCTTTTCAGCACTTGGATTGGTCAACTGCCCCACAATAACTTCTCTTGAAATCTTTCCTTGAGCACACGACCAGATACTCGAAACAATTAAGCGAACCATCTGCTTCAAGAAGCCATTACCAGTGATTTCCATGATAAAGACACTTTCTTTAAGCCCTGGCCCGTAACTCATCTCACTCTCAAAGACATTGCAGCTTGTTATTTTTCGAATTGTCGACTTAACAGGTGTTCCCTTGGTAGAAAACCCCTCAAAGTCATGCTCGCCGATAAATAGCTGACATGCTTCATTTAGCTTGCCCAAATCTAAATCCTTGCCCAGGTAAGTCACATAATTTCTCAAGAATGGATTAGGCTGTTTTTTTTCTGAAAATACGTAACGATAAGTTTTACTCTTTGCATTAAAGACCGGTTGAAAATCATCAGGAGCATATTCGGAGTCCACAACCTTTATTGCATCTGGTAATTGACTATTAAGTGCACGCATAAGTGCTTTTGGATTAATATCAATGGGAAGAGTTATTCGAGTGACCTGAAAAATTGCATGAACACCTGTATCAGTTCTTCCGCAACCTACAACTTGTATCTCTTCAGATTTAGATAATTGTTTTAAAACTTTTTCAATTTCACCCTGAATACTTTGCTGGCCTATTTGCTTCTGCCATCCAAAGTAATTCGTTCCATCGTACGAAAAAGTAACTTTATAGATACTCAAAGTTAAAGCCTATACCAAAAGACATTCCGCTTACGCTAAAGTCATCTCTTTTAAATCCTGAAATATCCATTGTCTTGGCCATGAGACTAATGCTCATTTCGCTAATGTCACTGAACTTTTTTAGGTCCATTCCGAAATTTGGAAAGATATTATAAATCGAAAAATCAATCGAAGCTGAAGCATTATAACCGTAACCTACTTGGCGAATATCCTTATCGTCATCACCTTGTTCACGATCATCTCTATTTTGCCAAATAGGAGCGATTACTGGCCCACCTTGAGCAGTAATCGAAACTTTCTTTCCAAGGTTTAACTTCGCACCAAGGTTTAAATCAATTGGAAATAACCATAGATTAAATGTTGTTCGTGAAATTGTTCCGTTCCCAAACTTTCCTTTTCCTGAGTTAAATGAAACACCAAGATTTCCCTGAAAGAATGTCGAGACAATATTTCTTTGAAAATAACTTCTATAATTGAACGTAAGATAACCTGCTTGAATCGAGTCAGCTTCAGAGTTATCGTTTTGAAATGTTGATTCGAAAGTCCCCGTACTATCTGAATAATCATAAGTATCGTAGATATAAGTAAAACCAATTTGAGTATTTGCTTTCTGATACGTATTTTTTAATAAATCTTCAGTCTTATACTCAACATATGAATTTGGACTTGGATCTCTTAAGATTGAATCTTCATCAGTGGCCGTTTTCAACCACTCCTTATCTTGTGAACTCATTACAGCATTTTTAAGTTCTTCATCTGTATATTGCTGAGGTATTGAACCAAAGATATCAGGAATCGAATTCTTATCCTCCTCTTCACTAGAACCTTGATCATTTTCATACGGAGAATCTTTTGAATCTAACTCTCCAGGCAGAGGCTGATTAAAGTCTATAGAAAAAACATTTGTACTTGAAATTAATAGCGTACAAATTAAGAGGTTTTTAAGATTCGCTTTCTTCATCTTTATCTTCCCAGTCGAATAGTTCAACTTTAGTATCCTTACTAAAAATATTATACACTAAACATCCAACAACATAGGCCGTAATCAGCACAAAAATCATCAGTTGCTCGTAAATAAGGATTAATACTAGAATGAGAAGAATCATTGCAAGAACCTTGCGGCGATTTTTTCTTACATAATCCGAGTTTTTAAAAGAATTAAACGGAATATTTGAGATCATTAGTAGGGAATAGAAAATCACATATGCGGCGGCATAGTAACTCTGATAGTCACCAAAGTTAAACTCCAGTGTCACCATAATAAAGCCAATAATTGCCAACGCTCCACCAGGAATTGGTAGGCCTTGGAAGTAATTAGATGGAACTTTATTTATATTCGCATTAAATCTTGCAAGTCTTAGAGCACCACATAGTAAGTACAAGAATGAAATAACCATTCCAGGTCTTCCTAGACCCTGAAAGAACTTAAAGTAGACAATTAAAGCTGGGGCCATTCCAAAAGAGATAACATCACTAATAGAGTCAAATTGTTCACCAAATTGAGACTGTGTCCCTGTCAAACGTGCAACTCTTCCATCAACACTATCAAAAATTGCACCCAGTAGTAGAATCATACATGCAGGATAAAACATACCCTTCATGGCCATGATAATTGAAGCAAATCCACACCCCATATTTAACGCTGTAAAAACATTCGGTAAGAAAAAAGTTAGCTTATGTGGTTGTCCGTCATATCTTGTCATTTGAATTTCCTTCTTATTCTTCTATATAGCGACCTACGATTGTTTCCCCGCCCCTAACCTTTTCATTCATGGCCACAAGGAGTTCAGAGTTTTCGACTTGCATTTTTACAGTAGCACCTAATGGATAGAAACCAATATCAACTTGTCTTCTTCCAAGGTCCCCTGGTAATACAATTAGTTCTGGGTCACGTTTAAAAAATGAATTTATAAAAAATAGTCTAATCTTTCTATCGTTAGAGTCTTCTAAAGTAACTTTTGTTCCAAAGTCCTTGTCATTAAAAATAACGTTATTTACTCTCGCCGAAATTGGTAAATATATCCCATATCCGCTCAATAGTCCCATTCTAATTGATAGCTCAGAAACGTTATTCGATATTTTATTAATACCAACAACTTTCCCTGTTACAGGAGCATAAATCGATCCACGAGTTGTTACTTGATCTTCTTTGAATGAACTCAACTTCCTTCTAAATAGGAATAGAAATATACCTACGATAACAAAGTAGATTGAAAATAAATAAAAGCCGAATAATAGTAATAATAGAAATGCTACTACTATAATAAAGTTGATTGTGGACTTAGATAGATAAAATATTTTCACTTTAATAATTTATCAATATTCAACTGACATGTCATACTAAGACTTTTTAAATTCGACGTGAAGTGGACGGAAATAATAAGGCCTCTGTCTCATTCTTTCACTTACAACCTTACTAAAAACCGGTGCGGGGTTCTTACGTAGCACCTCTCGAGTATCCCCTTCACAATGCTCTGAAAGCTCATTTACACCATGAGTATATAATTGTGACTTATCCACAATACCCGAGCAAAATGCTTCAAATTCAGCTTGTGTTAGGAGCTTCTCCTCATCATTTGTACGAATATAATACTCTTTCTTAAATGCCGGAAACATCCAGTGAGTCGAGTCTTGTCCAAGAATACTTGGAATATCAGAGCTATAAAATGAGAAAACTTCAATATCATCTAACTCAAAAACTTGAGCAAGGCCTTCTCCTACTCTCATGCCAGTGTAAGAACCTGGGCCAGCAATTGAGATAAGACCTTTAATATTACTCACATCAAGGCCATGCTTTGAAAGTAAAGCGTGTATATTTTCATGAAGAACTTCAGAAGTCTTCTTTGTTTCAACAACAACATCTTCAACCCAAGAGAAGTTTTCGTCTAAAATTCCAAAGTGTAGAAGATGTGATGTATCAATAAATAAGTAAATCATTAGAAGAATCGCGTAAAATCGTTAAACAACGCCCCAATCATTAGTAGTAATAGAATAGAAAGACCAAATTGCTGGGCAATCTCTAACTTTCTTCTTGATAGTGGCCCACCGTTAATTGCTTCTAAAATTAGAAAAACAATATGCCCACCATCTAATACAGGAATTGGGAATAAGTTAATAACACCAAGGTTGATAGAAATTAACGCCATCAACTGGAAGAAATATGAAATTGAAGTATTGAAAGAATCGGAAGCAACTTTTCCAATCGTAAGTGGCCCACCAATATTCTTTAATGAAACTTCCGCTGTAATTAGTTTTTTAAAGCCTTCAAATGTTTTAACAACTCCATCCCATGTACGATATAAACTTCTTGGAATTGCTTTGAAAAAATTCATTGGCTCAGTTGTGACATACTTACCAGCGGCATAAATACCATGGCTGTAAACCCCAATTAACTTAACTGTTTTACCATTTTCAGTTCTAACGTCAGGAGTAATATTAAACTCTTTACTCTCACCCTTTCTAATAACTTTCAGTGAAGCCTGACCTTCATTTTCTTGGATTTCACCTCTAAGCTCGTCAAATGAATTAACTTCTTTTCCATTAACTGAAGTAATAATATCACCGGCCAACAGTCCTGCTTTATCCGCAGGAGACTTCATCTGAACACTCTTAACAACTAGATCCATAGGAAAGTAGTTATTTGTAAAAAGAGCGTGTTTAAGACCATTCGTTACATCGAGATGAGCAACGGCCTTAGCTTCCTTATCAAATATCGGCTGACTCGTTTCACTATCAATAGACTTAACAGGAAAAAGATCGAGATGTCCTGCCTCAATGGCAAGCTCTTCTAAACTATAGTCAGTATTTGGTTTATTACCTTTAGAAACAATGAATAGATTTCCATCTGCAGATTTAACAATTGGCAGTAGTAAGAAAGGTGGATACTTTACCATTTCTTCAAAGAATTGCTCAGGCTTCATATCAACCTTCACAACTTCTTTTCGACCTAGACGCTCAACAGTTAAAGAATTAATGTGGCCATCACTCTCCAAAACAATATCACTTGGAGAAGTTACCAGGTGCTCATTAACTTTATTAACAATATCTCCACTTCTAAAGCCTAGCTTATAAAAGCGCGTTTCTTTGGCAACACTACCAATTTTTATTTCTGGAACTTTTTCACCTGTTAAGAAAAGTGCAAAGAAGATAAAGAAGGCAAGAATAAAGTTAGCAAGTGGACCTCCAAAAACAATCCAAAATCTTTGCCACTTTTTCTTATGAATAAAAGAAAATTTCTTTTCTTCTTCAGAAATACCATCTTTGTTAAATGGATCATCTCCAAACATCTTCACATATCCACCAAGTGGAATTAAAGAGATGGCGTATTCCGTGTCACCTTTTTTCCATCTAAATAGTTTTGGACCAAAACCAATTGAAAAAACTTCAACTCTTACACCAAAGAGTCTTGCAAATAGGAAATGCCCTAGCTCATGAAAAAATACAAGTGGACCTAAAAATAAAATAAATATAACAATTTTCTCTAACATACTAACCCTTATAAAATCTTATAACTCAACAATAGTGTGTAAAACGGTATAACAAAGAGAAGACTATCGATTCGATCGTAAACCCCACCATGCCCAGGAATTAAGTTCGAGCTATCCTTTACACCTATTTGTCTTTTCAACTTAGACTGAATCAAGTCACCGACTTGACTCAAAATACCTAAAATAAAAAAGATCAGTATATATTTTACCGCAAAATCACCTATTAAATAATACCATACTAAAGTTCCCAATAGACCAGATGTTGCGGCCCCGCCAATTAAACCTTCAACAGTCTTATTAGGACTTACAGTGGCCCATAATTTAGTCTTTCCAAAATTCTTTCCAAAGAACCAAGCCCCAGTATCCATACCGAAGTTAAATACAAGTAGAATAATTACAAGAGCTTGCCAATTAGCATGATTAAGAAGTGAATGAAGATTAAGAAATGGAATCAAAAATATCACCATACTTAAAATTGTTACTCGCTTTAAAAAATTAACAAAATTCATCGACTCCATTGGAGAAATGAACAAGTAACCTATTAGAACAAGATTTAATAAACAACCAATTGAAGGAATAAGAAGTCCATCAAATACATGATTATTGTTCATTGCCCAAAACTGAATTCCAAGTAAAAGAACAAAGTTAATGAGTGTGAAAATACCTGTTACTTTGAGAGAGAGAAAATTCTTCGCGAATTCATAAAAGCAGGCAGCACTAACAACGATAAGGAGTGCTTCAATACCGACAACGCCAATAGAATATGCTAATGCGACGATACCTATCATTACAATGGCAGATAGGACTCTTTTTTGAGTATTTGTCATTTTAATTCCGTTTAATTTATTAATCTAATATTCTTTCTAATCTTATTTTTTGAAGCGGCCAGTGATTCAGTTTCACAAACTTGTCCAAAACGTCTTTCGCGTTTTTCGACTTCATAAATAATATTTTCAAATTCTTTACATGTGAAATTTGGCCACATCGTTTCAGTGAAATATAATTCACCGTATGCAATTTGCCATAATAGAAAGTTTGAGATTCTTTGATCTCCCCCAGTTCTAATCATTAGGTCAACATCACCTAACTCAGGGGCGTGAAGGGCCTGAGAAATATTCTCCTCAGTAACTTCAATATCTTCAGCAATTAGTTTGTTTACAGCACTAATAATTTCAGCGCGTCCACCATAACCAAATGCAAAAGTAAGCTTTAAACCAGTATTATCTTTCGACTCGTCTTTTAGTCGATTAATAATTTCAATTGTATCTTTTGGAAGTTTTGAAATATCACCAATAATATTAAACTTAATATTATTTTTTAAAACCCTCGTTCTCTCTTTGATAAGAAATTTCTTTAAAAGAAGAAAAAGAGTTCTAATTTCAGAAGGTGGGCGGCCCCAGTTCTCAGTAGAGAACGCATAAAGAGTCAGGGCCTTAATTCCCATGTCGTCAGCTTTTTCAACAACATCACTAACAACAGAACTTCCACGCACATGTCCCCATACACGACGATGAGCGCGGTTCTGTGCCCAGCGCCCATTGCCATCCATTATAATTGCAACATGTTTTAATTTAGACGTTTGAAAGTTCATCATTTATTCAAGTAAAGATTAAAGAGTTAGAAGCTCTTTCTCTTTTGCTGCAATGATCTCGTCTACTTGTTTTGTATACTTATCTGTTACAGTCTGAATTTCAGTTTGAAACTTCTTTGAATCATCTTCAGAAATCTCTTTAGCTTTTTCAGCTTTTTTCACAAGTTCATTTCCGTCACGACGAGCGTTACGAATTGCGATTTTGCTATCTTCACCAATCTTTTTAATTTCTTTTACCTGCTCTTTTCTTGTTTGCTCAGTAAGTGCAGGGAATGCAATTCTAATTAGGTTACCGTCATTTGATGGGTTAAGTCCTAAGTTTGCATTGATGATTGATTTTTCAATTTCACTGATAAGAGTTTTATCAAATGGTTGAATTTGAAGAAGTCTCGCTTCTGGAGTTGAAACCTGTCCAACTTGGTTAACAGGAGTTGGAGAACCATAGTAGTCTACAGTAACACCATCTAATACAGAAGCTGATGCACGACCAGTTCTGATTTTTGTTAATTGATGCTTTAGAGAATCAATTGACTTTGACATACCAGTTTCTAATGATGATTTAATTTCATTAATCATAATATACCTCTTATAAATTATTTAAGTACTTTAGTTCCAATGCTCTCGCCTGCTACGGCCTTAGCAATATTACCTTTTTCAAACATATTAAATACCACAATTTCCATCTCATTATCCATACAAAGTGAGATAGCAGCAGAATCCATTACCTTGATTCCTTTATTTAATACGTCGATATATTTTAATTGATCAAACTTGACTGCGTCATCATATTTCATAGGATCTTTATCATAGATTCCGTCAACTTTTGTCGCTTTAAAAATTACCTGTGCGTCAATTTCATTTGCTCTTAGGGCAGCTGCCGTATCTGTCGTAAAGTAAGGGTTTCCTGTACCTGCTGCGAAGATAACAACACGCTTCTTTTCAAGGTGTCTCTCAGCACGACGTCTAATATATGGCTCACATACCTCTTGCATATTAATAGCCGACATTACTCTCGTAAATACACCTTTTTGCTCAAGTGAATCTTGCATTGCAAGTGCATTTATGACAGTCGCCAACATTCCCATATGGTCTGAAGAAGTACGATCCATACCTCTTGTCGCTCCCGCTACACCACGGTGGATATTTCCACCACCAACAACGATAGCAACTTCTACACCCATTGCTACCAGTTCTTTAACCTCTTCAGAAATTTGGTTAAGAACATCGTGAGTTACACCATAACCAGCTTCACCAGCTAAGGCCTCACCAGAAAGTTTTAATAGAATTCTTTTATATTTCATATGTCCCCAATAACACTACAATCAAATTGCAAAAAAAAAGGGCTTAAAAAAGCCCTTTCTTATATTTAGTAATTAATTTTACTGTTGAGTCATCTTAGCAACTTCTTCAGCTAAGTTGTCTTCTTTCTTCTCAATCCCTTCACCAAGGTTGATTTTGTGGAAAGCTTTAACAGTAATATCACCACCAACTTTACCAGCTACGTCAGCAACAAGCTTCTTGATAGTAAAGTCTGGGTTCTTAATGAATACTTGCTCAACAAGACATACTTCTTTAGCAAGTTTTCCAAGTTTACCTTTAACGATCTGATCGATCATGTTTTCAGGTTTACCTTCTTCTTTAAGTTGTGCACGGTAAACTTCTTCTTCTCTCTTTTTGTAGTCTTCATCAATATCATCTGAAGTTAAGAAAGATGGGTTAGCCGCTGCAACGTGCATTGCGATATCTTTTGCAAGTTCCGCAACTTCTGGAGCATCAGTCTTATCAGTTCCTAGTTCAACTAGAACACCGATTTTTCCACCGTGGTTATATGAACCAAGAACACCTGTTGTTTCAACTGCAGCAAATCTTCTTAGGTCGATTTTCTCACCACATTTCATAGTAAGTTCAGTTGTTTCAGCATTCTTAGCATCTTTAAGTTCTTCAATAGAAGCTGGCTTATTTGAAAGAGTCCAAGCAGCAACATTACTTGCGAAACCTTGGAAATCGTCACCTTTAGCAACAAAGTCAGTTTCACAGTTAACTTCAAGAATAACACCCTTGTTACCTTCTACTACAGATACAACTGTACCTTCAGCAGCAACACGGCTTGCTTTCTTAGCAGCTTTTGCTAGACCTTTAGTTCTTAGGAAATCTACTGCTGCCTCTAGGTCACCATTAGTTTCTGTAAGAGCTTTCTTACAGTCCATCATACCTGCACCAGTTTTTTCTCTTAATTCTTTAACAGCACTTGCCGTAATAGCCATTTTTTACCTCGCTAATTAATTATTAATTATTCTTCTTCACCAGCTAAATCGATGTCCTTCTCATACTTAGATAGAATTTCTTCTTCTAGAGCTTTATCAGTAACTTGGTTACCAGCTGCTTTAGCTTTGCTTGCACTACCTGCGATAGCACCTGCGAAGTAATCAGAGAAAAGAGTGATCGACTTGATTGCATCGTCGTTACCTGGAACAACGTAGTCAACACCTTCTGGGTCACAGTTAGTATCAACGATTGCAACAACAGGAATACCTAGCTTGTTAGCTTCTTTTACAGCAATTCTTTCATTGTTTGGATCAACAACTACGATTGCACCTGGAAGCTTTCTCATATCCTTGATACCACCAAGGTTTTTCTCTAGCTTTTCAACTTCTTTACCAACTTTGATTCTTTCTTTCTTAGTTAGTAACTCGAAGTCACCTGTTTCTTTCATTTTTTCAACTTTTCTTAGTTTATCGATTGAAAGGTTGATTGTTTTGTAGTTTGTAAGCATCCCACCTAGCCATCTGTTAGTTACATAATATGCACCACATGACTTAGCAGCAGTCTTAACAGTTTCAGAAGCTTGTCTTTTTGTAGCTACGAAAAGAATTGGCTTACCTTCAGAAGAAGTCTTCTTTAGGAAGTCATAAGCTTTTTTTGCTAAAGGAATAGTTTTAGCAAGGTCAACAATATAGATCCCGTTTCTTTCACCAAATACATATGGCTTCATTTTTGGATTCCACTTGTGAGTCTGGTGACCAAAGTGTGCACCTGCTTTTAAAAGATCATTAATGTTTAATTCTGACATACGAACTCCGCAGTTGGTTAAATACACTAACTCGAACCGAATGGACCAACCCTTCGAGTAGCTGTTTATTTCGCGATATTGCGATGGTGCATTTTTAACACGATGACTCTGCGGATTCAATATTTTTTTGTAATATTTTTAGAGGAATTATTGGCCCTAACTTACCGAAAGAAAGGGCCTTTTAATTATAGAGTTGGTGAGTTTCCATCAACGAGAACGCGACGCGGCTTAGCACCCTGAGCAGGACCTACGACTCCACGTTTTTCAAGCTCCTCAATAAGATTTGCTGCTCTGTTGTAACCAATTCTTAATCTTCTCTGTAGCATAGACGCTGACGCTGAGCGAGATTCCATGACAACTTTTACGGCTTCATCATAAAGAGCATCACCTGAGTTTGATGAAGCTGCTGGCGTGATATGTGAACCATATGAGTATTCATCTGTTTCTACTTCTCCACCATTCTCAAGAAATTCCATTGCTTTCTCATCGAAACCTGACTCTAGGGCCTCTAATTTCTGCGTTAGGGCCTCGATTTCTACTTCATCAACATATGAAGAGTGAACACGTTGTGTGTTAATACCATGTTTATAAAGCATATCCCCTTTACCAAGTAGTCTTTCAGCACCGATTTTATCAAGAATCGTACTCGAGTCGGTACGTGAAGATACCCTGAAGGCAACACGTGTTGGGAAGTTTGACTTAATAACACCTGTAATAACATCAACAGAAGGTCTTTGTGTTGCAAGAACAAGGTGGATACCGGCAGCACGGGCCTTAGCTGCAATACGAGCAATATTATTTTCAATTTCTTTTCCGGCCTTAGTAAGAACAAGGTCAGCAAACTCATCGACAATGATTACAATATATGGAAGTTCGTAGTCTTCAGCTGTTGTGTCTTCATAATGGTGGTGAATCTTAGCAAGCATTTCAGGAGTCGCTCTCTTAAGCTTCTCATTGAAACCAGAAATATTACGAACACCAAAGTCAGCAAGAATTCCATAACGACGATCCATTTCCTGACAGGCCCAAAGAAGTGCAATTGATGCAGTTTTTGCATCAGTTACAACAGGCATTAGTAGGTGTGGAAGTTTTGCATAAAGGGCCATCTCAAGTTGCTTAGGGTCAATAAGAATTAATTTCATTTTCTTTGGTGACTTCTTAACAAGTAGTGAAACTAGAAGTGAGTTAATAAATACCGACTTACCAGCACCAGTTGCACCAGCAACAAGCATGTGTGGACACGTAGCTAAATCAATAACAAAAGATTCACCAAAAGCATTCTTCCCCATAGCAATTGGAAGTGAGTACTTAGCATTCTGAAACTCTTTAGAGCTCAATACTTCATCTAAATATATAATATCACGTGGGTTTCTTGGAACTTCAACACCAACAGTATCTTTACCCATCATTGCAGGAACAACACGAATTGGAGCACCATAAAGCGCTAAAGATAAGTCATCAGCAAGACCTGCAATCTTAGAAACCTTAACACCAGCTCCAGGTCTAAATTCGAAAGTATCAACGACTGGACCTTTTAATACGTTTACAATTTCACCCTCAATCTTAAATTCTGTAAGTTTTGATTCTAAGAGAGTAATAATTTGTTCAAAGTATGCTTTATCAGGTTCATTTGAAACCTTTTCAATTGTAGCCTCAGTAGCTGTATCAACAATATTAAAATATTGATTATCGGTAGATGTATCGGCCATACGATTAAGAGGAGCGGTAACAAGAATCTTTTTAACTTGTGGCCCTCTTTCTGCGCCTTCTTCAGATTGATCGCTACTCTCATCATTGGCTTTAGAAGCTTCAATGCTTTCTTGTGTACTACGAACGATTGTATTTGATTCATCAAAAGCAGGACGTGTAATCTGTGGTTTAATTACGGCCTCTTCAATTTCTTCGTCTTTATCTTCTTCAACTACTGCCCTTTCTTCAACAGTAGTCTTTGCTTTTAAAATATTCTGAGGCTTAATTTTATTAAGTGAGGCAAATAATGAACTCTCTTTCTTATCTTCCTCTTCTTTCTTGTCATCTTTAAGGATACTATCCATTCTTTTACGAAGGCTATTATCATGTTCAATCTGAGCAACAGGCTTTTTCTTCTCAAATGGAGCAGCAAGCGCTTGCTTTGCTTGTATAGCTTTAGATGGAACGGCCTTAGTAAAATTAAAAGCCTTAACAATACTTTCCTTAAATCCACCTCTAAATGTTCCAAACAAAAATAGTCCAAAAGCTACACTTGTATAGATGCCTAACCAAAGTGATGTGAAAGCATTCTGTAAAATATATTGAAGACCAATTCCTAGTGCATCTTGAAAAAAGAAAAATGATACGGCCCCAGAAAAAAAGACTAGAGGAAAAAAGTTTAAGACATCAACCATATACTCACGTTTGTCGTAAATAAAAGTATGGCAAAGCGAAAAAACAAAAAATGGAATCAAAATCCAAGGGCCACTGAAATAAGAACCAAACTTAACCATTGAGAAGAAATAATAGCTTAAAATATTACCCGAGTTATCAGATGTAATCGTAAAGTAATTATCCGGTAAATCATTTCCAAAATAGAAAGAGATAAAAGAGAATAATGTTAAGATAAATAGGATAACTAGTTGAGTTTTAAGGATATTTTTCTTCATACATCTATTGTATATGAAATGTAAGTAAAGGCAAAAGAAAAGGCCGAAAACCCTTCTAGAGGCAAGATAAAAACAAATAGACTATTAAAAATAGAAATTTTATGGCCACAAACAAAAAAAGCCAGATCATAAGATCTGGCTTTTTATATAGAAGGTGCATCTTCCTAGTCTCACACCAAGTTACCCTGGCACTACCTTCGGCGCAAGCGGGC